>NZ_SSXC01000001.1 GCF_021699055.1 Blastococcus sp. MG754426
GACGGACGCGGCGCGGGCGCGCTCGGACGCGGGGCGGCTGCCCCGTCGTTGCCGCCGCCGGTGGCGGCGCCGAGCGCCTCACGCAGCCGCCGGGCCACGGGGGCCTCGACGGTGGAGGACGCGGACTTCACGAACTCGCCCTGCTCCTTGAGCTTGGCGAGCACGGTCTTGCTGTCGACACCGAACTCCTTGGCGAGTTCGTGTACGCGGGCTTTGCCTGGCACGGGTCTCCTCTTGGTGAGGCCGGCGGCTTGCCCGCTCGACCTCGTCGTCAGTGGCGCATGGTCATCGTGAGAACTTCACGGCTGAGTCATCCGACGGTGTCCTGTCAACGTGCGGACCGGCCTGGTGCCGGCCCGACTGGGTACTGCTCCCGCCCGCTCCCGACCCGCTCCCGGCGGCCTCCGGAGAGACACCCAGGACGTGGGCCCGGAGCGGACCGACCTCCACCGGGGCGCTGGTGCGCAGCGCCCGCGGGAAGGCCCGGCGTCGCTCCGCTGCGCGCAGGCACTCCGCCGTCGGGTGCAGCGAGGCACCTCGACCGGGGAGCCGCCGACGCGGGTCGGGGACGAGGTCCCCGGCCACGACGACGACGCGCAGCAGGTCGTCGACCGACGCGCGCTCCCGGCACCCCACGCAGGTGCGGACCGGGTTCGACGTTTCGGCCATCCGCAACTCTAGCGCGTGGCGGGTCCGCGTTGTTCCGCGCGGCGGGGAGCCGAACGCGGACCACCCGCCGGCGCCTGCCCCCGGGCCCCGGGGGCGCCGGCGCGCGACCCGCCCGGGGCGGGCGGCAGGCCCGAGCGCAGCGGCGGGCGGCCCACCCCGGGCGACGGGGTCGAGCCGGCCTCGTCGTCCTGGGCGTCGCTGCGGATGTCGATCCGGCAGCCGGTCAGCCGGGCGGCGAGGCGGGCGTTCTGACCCTCCTTGCCGATCGCCAGCGACAGCTGGTAGTCGGGCACCACCACGCGCACCGCCTTGGCCTGCGGGTCGACCAGCTCGGCGCTGGACACCCGGGCCGGGCTGAGCGCGGAGGCGACGAAGGACGCCGGGTCGGCCGACCAGTCCACGATGTCGATCTTCTCGCCGTGCAGCTCGCTCATGACGTTGCGCACCCGCTGGCCCATCGGGCCGATGCAGGCGCCCTTGGCGTTCAGCCCGGGCACGGAGGTGCGCACGGCGATCTTCGACCGGTGCCCCGCCTCGCGGGCGACGGCGACGATCTCGACGCTGCCGTCGGCGATCTCGGGCACCTCGAGGGCGAAGAGCTTGCGCACCAGGTTCGGGTGGGTGCGCGAGACGGTGACCTGGGGCCCGCGGTAGGTGCGGGAGACGGTGACGACGTAGGCCTTCAGCCGGCTCCCGTGGGGGTAGGACTCGCCCGGCACCTGCTCCGCGGAGGGCAGCACCGCCTCGACCTTGCCGATGTCGATCATCACGATGCCGCTGGCGTTGCGGCGCTGGTCGGCCTGCACGATGCCGCTGACGATGTCGCCTTCCTTGCCGGCGTACTCGCCGAAGGTCTGCTCGTGCTCGGCGTCGCGCAGCCGCTGCACGATGACCTGCTTGGCGGTGCTGGCGGCGATGCGGCCGAAGTCCGAGGGGGTGTCGTCCCACTCGCGGACGACCTCGCCGTCGGGGCCGAGCTCCTGCGCGAGCACGGCGACCTCGCCGCTCTTCCGGTCGACGTGCACGCGCACGTGCTTGGCCGCGCCGTCGGCGTGCCGGTAGGCGGTGACCAGGGCGGTCTCGAGCGCCTCGATGACCGTGTCGACCGGGATGCCCTTCTCCCGCTCCACCGCCTTCAGCGCGGTGACGTCGATGTTCACTTCTCTCCTCCGTCGTCGTCCGCGAGCCCGGCCTGGTCCAGGTCGTCGTGCTCGGCGGCGTCGTGCTCCGCGATGTCGTCCGCGGTGTCGTCGGTGCTGTCGCCGGGCTCGTCCGCCCGGCCGAACTCGACCTGCACCCGCCCGGCCCCGAGCTCGGCCCAGGGCAGCCGGCGGGGCTGCGGGGGGCGCTTCTTCGCGCCCGGCTTGCCCTTCGCCTCGACGGCCAGCGTCACACCGTCCTCCTCCACCGCGGTGATCCGCCCGGTGAGCTGCTCGGTGGACCCGGCCGGGCCGGCGGTCACCACGACCAGCCGCCCGGTGTTCCGGCGCCAGTGGCGCGGCTCGGTGAGCGGCCGGTCGACCCCGGGGCTGGTCACCTCCAGCACGTAGGGGGTGCGCCCCATGCCGTCGTCGTTGCGGTCCAGCACGTCGGAGACCGCGCGGCTGACCTCGGCGATGTCGTCGAGGGTGACGCCGGCGTCGCGGTCGACGACCACGCGGACGACGCTGCGCCGGCCGGCGGGGGTGACGACGAGCTCCTCGAGGTCGTACCCCGCCTCGGTGACGACCGGCCGGATCCAGCCGGTGAGCCGGTCGGTGGCGGGGTCGCTCCGCTGGGTTCCGCGAGAGGCGGACACGCTGGCCTCCTCAGGCTCGTCGGCGGCACGGTGCCGTGCGCGCAGTTCTGCGGCCCGGCGCCGCGGACCTGCGTCGCTGGCCGGGCCCGGTGTCGAGGGGAAGTGCTCAGGCTACCGCCCGTCCCGGCGCCCCGGCCCGGCGCGGTGGGGCCCCGGCCGCCCGGGTACCCACCGCACCGCCGCGGGGCGACGACGGCGTGCGGCCGACGTCACGGTGACGCGGCGCGCCCGCCCGCGCCAACGCCCGGCTGCCGGCACCACCGGCTGCGAGGATGGGGGTGATGTCCTCCACCCCCCGTCCCGGCCCGCGGACGCTGACCCGCCGGACCCTGCTGGTGGCCTCCGCCGCCGGGCTGGCCGTCGCGGCGACCGGGTGCACCTCCTCGCCTCCCGTGGCCGAGCGCGACACCGTGACCGGCGCGCAGGCCTCCGAGCTGGCCGCGCAGGTCGCCGTCCAGGAGACCCTCGTGGGGGCGTACGAGACCGCGTTGGCCGCCGACCCCTCGCTCGCCGCGGCGGCCGGCGTCCTCGCCGACCAGGCCGGCGAGCAGCTCGATCGGCTGCGTGCGGCCGCCCCCGGCAGCAGCCCGTCGGCCACCCCCCCGGTGGACGCACCGGCGGGCGGGGACGCCCGGGCCTGGCTGCGCACGCAGGTCGCCGCCGCCGCCTCGTCGCACGCCGACGCCGCCCTGGGGCAGACCGGCGCGCGGGCGGCGCTCCTGGGCTCCATCGCCGCCGGCCTGGGCGGCCACGAGGCACGACTGGCATGACGGAGGGCCGCCATGGCTGACGACGAGACCACCGGCACCGCGGCCGAGGACGCCGCCCTGGACGCCGCGCTGGCCGCCGAGCACGCCGCCGTGTGGGGGTACGGCGCGGTGGGTGCGGCGCTGGGTCCGGAGGACCGCGGCACCGCCGCCGCCGCCGAGGCGGCCCACCGCGAGGTGCGCGACCGGCTGATCACCCTGCTGGACGCGCGGGGCGCCGACCCGGCCGCCCCCGAGGCGGGCTACGAGCTGCCCTTCCCGGTGCTCTCGCCGGTGGATGCCGCCGCCCTCGCCGTCGTGCTGGAGGAGGGCGTCACCGCCGCCTGGGTGCGGGTGCTGGACCGGGCGGTGGAGCGGACCACGCGGGGGCTGGCCGTGGCGGAGCTCGGCGCCGCGGAGGTGCGGGCCGTCGGCTGGCGCGAGGCCGCGGGGCGGACGCCGGTGACCAGCGCCCTGCCCGGCCTGCCCACCGGGTAGCCACGGCGCGTCAGCCCAGGGCGCCCAGGAAGACGTCGGTGACGGCGACCGCGGCGCTGCTGGACTGCCCGGCCTCCACGAGCGTCGCGAAGGCGATGTCGCCCTGCGGGCCGCCCAGCTGGTAGCCGGTGAACCAGCCGTGCGACTCCGGCGGGCTGGCCGTGCCGAACTCCGCGGTGCCGGTCTTGCCGTGGACCTCGCCCCGGTCGGCCAGCGCCTGCGCGGTGCCCGAGAGCACGACCTGCCGCATCATCGGGCGGAGCGCGTCGAGCACCGCGGCCGCCGGTCCGGCCGGCACCGGCCCTGCCGCCTCGGCCCCCACGACCTCCACCGGAGCGACCGGGGTCCCGCCGGCGATGCCCGCGGCGACCAGGGCCAGCTGGGCGGGGCTCACCAGCACCCGGCCCTGGCCGATGGCGTTCGCCGCCTTGGTGGTGCCGGTGCTGTCGCGCGGGACGCTGCCCCCGAAGACGTCGACCGGCAGGTCCCAGTCGGTGCCGAGGCCGTAGGCGGCGGCCGCGTCGGCGAGCGCCGCGTCGGGCAGCTCGAGCGCCTGCTGGATGAACGTGGTGTTGCAGGACTGCGCGAAGGCCTCGGTGAAGGGGACGGTGCCGAGGTCGAACTGGTCCTGGTTCTCGAACTCCCGGCCCTCGACGACCGTCGTCGCCGGGCAGGGCACCGGCGTCTGCGGGGTCAGGCCGCCGTCGCCGAGCAGCGCGGTCGCGGTCACCGCCTTCATGCTCGACCCCGGCGGGAACTGCCCGGTGAGCGCGTTGGCGGGGTTGGCCGCCTCGTTGGAGGCGACGGCGAGGATCTCGCCGGTCCCGGGGCGCACGACGACGAGGTGCGTGGGCAGGGGCTCGGTGGCGACGGCGGTCTCCGCGGCCGTCTGGATCGCGGGCACCAGCGGCGTCTGGACCGGCTCGCCCGCGACGGGCGGCACCGCGGCGATCTCGCGGCCGGTGTCGCCGGTGGTCTCGTCGGTGCTGGCCACCGCGACGGTGAAGCCGGCGGTGCCGCTGAGCTGCTCCTGGTAGGCGCGCTGCAACCCGGAGAGCCCGAGCTGGTCGCCGGCGGCGTAGCGGGGCTCCCCGTCGACCGCGGTCTCCTCCAGCAGCTCGGCCGTCGCCGGGCCGACCCGGCCCAGCAGCGCGACGGCGAACCGGGGTGAGGGGGCCAGCAGCCGGGTGTCGGTCGGGAAGACGGCGCCGGGCAGGTCGAACACCTGCGCGCGGATCTGCTCGAACTGCGGCCGGCGGAGGTCGATCACCGGCACGAACTGCCCCTCGGGTGCGGCCTCGACGTCGGCGACGATCTCCTCGGCGGCGATCCCCGTCGCGGCCGAGAGCCCCGCCGCCAGCGCCGGCAGGTCGGTGACCCGGGCGGGGTCGACGCCGACCCGGACCACCTCGGTCGGGGTGAACAGCGGCGCGCCGGAGGCGTCGGTGATCGGCGCCCGTTCCGGCAGCTGCCGGTCGAGCACCAGACGCTGCCCCTCGCCCAGCTCGGGGTGGACGAGGGCCGGCTCGGCGACCACCTCCCACGCGTCCTCGCCCTCGCGCAGCCGCAGGGTGCCCTGGTAGCCCCACCCGGGCGCGGCCTCCAGGTCCCAGGTGGCGGTCCAGCCGACGGTGGCGAGGTCGTCCTCGACGGCCACCTCGCCGACCTCCGCGGCCAGCTCCGCGCCGGGCAGGTCCCCGGCCGTCTGCTCGAGCAGCGCGGTGGCGGCGGCGGGGTCGGTGGTCGCCGCGGCCGCGGCGGCGAGGTCACCGGCCGACCAGTCCGCCAGGAAGGACTCCGCGGCCGCCCGGACGTCGTCCTCGCTGCCCGAGCAGCCGGCCAGCAGCGGCGCGGCGAGCAGGACGGGGATCAGCAGGGCCGGGGTCGGGCGGGTGCGCACCGGCACAGGTTCCCAGACGTCACCGACCGTTCAGAACAGGACGCTGGCGTACTCGCCGACCTCGCGGAACCCGACGCGGCGGTAGGAGGCGCGCGCCCGGGTGTTGTAGTCGTTGACGTAGAGGCTCACCACCGGGGCGATGGCCGCGCGGGCGTACTCGACCACGGCGGCGGTGCAGGCCGTGCCGATCCCCCGGCCGCGCAGCGACGGCGCCACCCAGACGCCCTGCACCTGGCAGGCCGCCCGGCACACCGCGCCGATCTCCGCCTTGAACAGCACGCGCCCGTCCTCGATCCAGGCCAGCGACTGCCCGGCCCGCACCAGCTCGTCCACCCGCGCGCGGTAGCCGGCGCCGCCGTCGACCCGGAGCGGGCTGACCCCGACCTCCTCGGTGAACATCGCCACCGCGGCCGGGAGCAGGACGTCCAGCTCGTCGGTGCGCACCGGCCGCACCCGCGGTTCGGGGGCGACGGCGGGCGGCCCGTCGATCGCCAGCAGCGGTTGCCGGGGGCGGTGGTCGCGCGCCGGCCCCCACGCCGGGGCGAGCAGCTCCCACAGCGGCGCCACGGCGGCGGAGGGACCCACGATGGTGGAGCAGCGGCGCCCGGCCCGGCGGGCCCGCTCGGCGAAGGCGACGGCGGCGGCGCGCTCGGTGCCGGGCAGGGCGAACGGGATCAGGTTCGCGCCGGCCAGGCAGACCGCGTCGAGCTCGCGGCCGGTGCCGATGCCCCAGAGCGGCGCGCCGAGGGAGACCGCCGCGGTGCCCGCCGCCTCCACCCGGCCGGCGACGACGCAGGCCGCGACCGGGTCCGTGGCCAGCAGCCGGAGCACGGTCGGCTCGTCGGCCTCGTCCAGGACGCGGGCGGCAGGCGTACGGAGCACGGGTCAGCTGACGGTGACGACCGGCGGCCCGGAGGGCTCACCGGCGTCGACGTGCTCTCCGGCGATGCGCATGGCCTCCTCGATCAGCGTCTCGACGATCTGCGACTCGGGCACGGTCTTGATCACCTCGCCCTTGACGAAGATCTGACCCTTGCCGTTGCCCGAGGCGACGCCGAGGTCGGCCTCGCGGGCCTCCCCCGGCCCGTTGACGACGCAGCCCATGACGGCGACGCGCAGCGGCACCTCCATGCCCTCCAGGCCGGCGGTGACCTCGTTCGCGAGCTTGTAGACGTCGACCTGCGCGCGCCCGCACGAGGGGCAGCTGACGATCTCCAGGCCGCGCTGCTTGAGGTTCAGCGACTCGAGGATCTGGTTGCCCACCTTGACCTCCTCGGCCGGCGGGGCCGAGAGCGAGACGCGGATGGTGTCGCCGATGCCCTTGCTGAGCAGGGCGCCGAACGCGACCGCGGACTTGATCGTGCCCTGGAAGGCCGGCCCGGCCTCGGTGACGCCGAGGTGCAGCGGGTAGTCGCACTGCGCGGCGAGCAGTTCGTAGGCCCGCACCATGACCACCGGGTCGTTGTGCTTGACCGAGATCTTGATGTCCCGGAAGTCGTGCTCCTCGAACAGCGAGCACTCCCACAGCGCCGACTCGACCAGGGCCTCCGGCGTCGCCTTGCCGTACTTGGCGAGCAGCCGCTTGTCCAGCGAGCCGGCGTTGACGCCGATGCGGATGGGGATGCCGGCACCCTTGGCCGCCTTCGCGATCTCCCCGACCTTGTCGTCGAACTTCTTGATGTTGCCGGGGTTCACGCGGACGGCGGCGCAGCCGGCGTCGATCGCGGCGAAGACGTACCGCGGCTGGAAGTGGATGTCGGCGATCACCGGGATCTGCGACTTCCTCGCGATGATCGGCAGCGCCTCGGCGTCGTCGGTGTCGGGCACCGCGACGCGCACGATCTGGCAGCCCGAGGCGGTGAGCTCGGCGATCTGCTGGAGCGTGGCGTTGATGTCGGCGGTCTTCGTCGTCGTCATCGACTGGACGCTGACGGGGAAGTCGCTGCCGACGCCGACGCCGCCGACGTCCAGCTGCCGGGTCTTCCGGCGCGGAGCGAGCACGGGCGGGGGCGCAGCGGGCATGCCGAGGCCGACGGGGATCGCCATGGGTCCAGTATCCCCTGCCCGGGCGTCCGCGCCGGTGGAGCGGCTGTGAGGTGCGCCCGCCCGGCCGTCCCGGATCACCCGGCCAGCCGCACCGGGTTGACGACGTCGGCGATGAGCAGCAGCAGCGACAACCCGAGGAAGAGCCCGGCGACGGCGTAGGCCACCGGCATCAGGCGGGCGATGTCGAAGGGCCCGGGGTCGGGCCGCCCCCGCAGCCGGGCGACCGTCGCGCGCGCCTTCTCGTACAGCGCGCCGGCGACGTGCCCGCCGTCGAGCGGGTAGATGGGCAGCAGGTTGAACAGGAACAGCACCAGGTTCAGCCCGGCCAGCAGCTGCACGAAGTAGCCGATCTTCTGCACCGGGGAGAGCTGCTCGAGGGCGAAGACCTCCCCGGAGATGCGGCTGACGCCGACCACGCCGATGGGCCCGAGCGGGTCGCGCTCCTCGCCGAGGAACGCGGCCCGGAACAGCTGCGGGACCCGCTCGGGGATCTCCACCAGGCGGTCCACCGACCGCACGAGGATGTCCGCGAAGTGGCCGGGCACCTCGGTGACCGACTGGCGCACCTCGCGCTGCAGCGGGCTGATGCCGACGAAGCCGACCACCTGGGTCGCCTCGCCCTCCTCGTCGGCATAGACGACGTTCTCGATCGGCGTCACGGTGAGGTCCAGCCGCTCCCCGTCGCGCTCGACGGTGAACACCACCGGCTCGTCGGCGCTGGCGCGGATCGCCTCCTGCACCTGCTCCCAGCCCACGTCGGTCTCCTGCGGCACGGGCTCGCCGTCGAGCGCCAGCACGGTGTCGCCGGGCTGCAGGCCGGCCCGGGCGGCGGGGCTGCGCGCCGGCAGCGCGCAGCCCGCCGCGCCGGCCTCGCACAGCTCCCCCGCCGGCGTGATGGGGACGGCGCAGGGGTCCTCCGCGCCGGCGCTCGCGGCGCCCGCGGGCAGCACGCACTCGGGCACCTGGCGGATCGTCGTGGTGATCTCCGGGATGCCGAAGCCCATCAGCACGACGGCGAAGAAGACGACGGCGAGCACCAGGTTGTGGAACGGGCCCGCGAACATCACGATGACCCGCTGCCACCACGGCTTCTTGTAGAACACGCGGTCGCCGTCGCTGGGCAGCACGTCGTTGAGCGCCTGGCCGCGGACCTCGGCGATGAAGCTGCGCATCCGGGTGGCGCGCTTGCTCTCGCCCTCCTCGGCCGGCGGGATCATGCCCACGATGCGGATGTAGCCGCCGAGCGGGACCGCCTTGATGCCGTACTCGGTCTCGCCGCGGCGCCGGGAGAAGACGGTCGGCCCGAAGCCGACCATGAACTGCGGCACGCGCATGCCGAACTTCCGCGCCCACCAGAAGTGCCCGGCCTCGTGGAAGGCGATGGAGAGCATCAGGCCGAGGGCGAACAGGACGATCCCCAGGACCGTCAGCAGGAATCCGCTCAGCTCAGCCTCCGGCGATGACGCCCCGGGCGTGCTCCCGGGCCCACTTCTCCGCCGCCAGCACGTCCTCGACGCAGGTGGGGGCGCCGAGGTCCGGCGCGGCGTCGAGGGTACGCGCGACGAGCTGGACGATCCCTGGGAACGAGAGCCGACCCGCCGTGAAGGCGGCGACCGCCTCCTCGTTCGCCGCGTTGTACATCGCGGGCACCACGCCCCCCGACTCGCCGGCCGCGCGGGCCAGGCGGACGGCCGGGAACGCCTCCTCGTCCAGCGGCAGGAACTCCCACGTGCTCGCCGTCGACCAGTCCAGCGCGGGCTGCACGTGAGGCAGCCGGTCGGGCCAGGCCAGCCCCAGGGCGATCGGCAGCCGCATGTCCGGCGGGCTGGCCTGGGCGATCGTCGCGCCGTCGGCGAAGGTGACCATCGAGTGCACGATCGACTGCGGGTGCACGACGACGTCGATGTCGGCGTACGGGATGCCGAAGAGCAGGTGCGCCTCGATCAGCTCGAGCCCCTTGTTGACCAGCGTCGCCGAGTTGATGGTGACGACAGGGCCCATCGCCCAGGTCGGGTGGGCCAGCGCCTCGTCGACGGTGACGTCGGCCAGCTCCGCGGCGGTGCGCCCGCGGAAGGGCCCCCCGCTGGCCGTCAGCACCAGCCGGGCGACCTCGTCGCGGGAGCCGCCGCGCAGGCACTGGGCGAGGGCGGAGTGCTCGGAGTCCACCGGCACCAGCTGGCCCGGCGCGGCCGCGGCGAGCACCAGGTCGCCGCCGGCGACCAGCGACTCCTTGTTCGCCAGGGCGACGGTGCGCCCGGCCCGCAGCGCCGACAGCGTCGGCCCCAGCCCGATCGAGCCGGTGATCCCGTTGAGGACGACGTCGGCCGGCCGGGCGGCCAGCTCCTCGGCGGCGCGCGGGCCGGCCAGGATCTCGGGGAGCGCGAACTCCCCCGTGGCCCAGCCGCGCTGCTGCGCCGCGGCGTAGAAGGCCAGCTGCAGGTCCTGCGCGGCGGTGGCCCGCGCGACGGCGACGGTGCGGACCCCGAGCGCCAGCGCCTGCTCGGCCAGCAGGGCGACGTCGCCACCCCCGGCGGCCAGGCCGGTGATGCGCAGCCGGTCCGGGTTCTGCGCGGCGACCGCCAGCGCCTGCCGGCCGATGGACCCGGTGCAGCCCAGGACGGTGACCTCGCGCGGCTCGCTCATGCGGGCATCCTGCCAACCGGCCCGGTGCGGACCCCACCCCCGGCGCCCCGGCGCGGGCACGGGCAGGGCGGCGACCCGCCGATCCGGCACCTCGGGACGTGCGCCGCGGCGGCTCCTGCCAGAATGGCCGGGTGACCGAGGCACTGCACTCCCCGTCGACCCAGCGGGTCAACCAGCCCGGCCGTGAAGAGGCCGTCGTCCGCGCCGGCGAGCACCCCGTCGAGCACGAGCAGCCCGAGGACTGGGGCTGGCACGGCGAGACCGGCAAGTGGGGTCAGATCGGTGGCTGGTTCTCGACCGGGGTGATCCTGCTGTACCTGGTCGGCAACCACGAGGGCCGGGTCGAGGACATCTGGCTGCTCTGCCTGGCCGGCGTGATGGCGGCCGTCCTCATCTGGGACCTGCGCCGCAAGAGGACCGCCTGGCGCCGCTGACGGTGCAGCGGGCAGCGGCGCGGCTCAGGTGACGCTGACGCCGATCGCCGCGCCGATCAGGTAGGTCGTCCCGGCCGCTGCTGCACCGAACAGGAGCTGGCGCAGGCCGCCGTACCACCACGGCCGCGGCGTGAAGCGGGACGACAGCGCCCCGGCCAGCAGGAGCCCCAGCCCGCCGCTGAGCAGGGCGACCCACAGGACCGGGACGCCCAGCAGGTAGGGCAGCAGCGGCAGCACGGCGCCGGTGCCGAAGGTCAGGAACGACGAGACCGCCGCCACCCGCGGTGAGGGCTTGTCCTCCGGGCTCAGGCCGATCTCCGCGACGACGTGCAGCCGCAGGGCCGTCTCGGGATCGCGGGACAGCTGCACCGCCACCGTGCGGGCGAGCCGCTCGTCGACCCCGCGGACCCGCAGCATCTCGACGAGCTCCGTGAGCTCACCCTCGGGGTTCCGCTCGAGCTCGCGGCGCTCCTTCTCCACCTCGAGGTCCAGCTGCTCGTTCTGCGTCTTGACCGAGGTGTACTCGCCCAGCGCCATGGAGATCGCGCCGGCGACCAGGCTCGCGACGCCGGCGAGCACGATGGCCCGCGGGGCGGCGCCCCCGCCACCGACCCCGGCGACCAGGGCGGTGTTGGTCACGAGCCCGTCCATCGCCCCGAAGACGGCGGCCCGGAGCCAGCCGCCGGACACGTCGCCGTGGGAGTGCTCGTGGGCCTCCGCGTCGGGTGGCGCCCCGCTCACCCCTGGTCGGCCTCCGCGCCGAGCGCGACCGGCGCCTCGACCGCCGGGGCGGGCAGCGCGACGGCGGGCACGCCCTCGACCCGGTCCGCGGCGGCGAGCTGCCCGCAGGCGCCGTCGATGTCCTGGCCGCGCGTGTCGCGCACCGTCGTCGCGACCCCGGCGGCCCGCAGGCGGGCGACGAACTCCCGCTGAGCAGGCAGCGGGCTGGCGTCCCAGGGGCTGCCGGGCGTCGGGTTCAGCGGGATGAGGTTGACGTGCGCGAGCTTGCCCGCCAGCAGCTTCCCGAGCAGGTCGGCCCGGAACGGCTGGTCGTTCACGTCGCGGATGAGCGCGTACTCCACCGAGTAGCGGCGCCCGGTGCGCTGCGCGTAGGCGTCCGCGGCCTCGATCACCTCGCCGACCTTCCAGCGCGTGTTGATCGGCACCAGGGTGTCGCGCAGCTCGTCGTCCGGCGCGTGCAGGCTGACGGCGAGGGTGACGTTGCGCCCCTCCTCTGTGAGCCGGCGGATGGCGGGCACCAGTCCCACGGTGGAGACCGTCACCGACCGCTGCGAGAGGCCCAGCCCGTAGGGGGCGGTGCCGAGCAGCGCGTCGAGGGTGGCCCGCACGCGGGCGTAGTTGGCCAGCGGCTCCCCCATGCCCATGAACACGACGTTGGACAGCCGCCCCGGCCCGCCGGCGACCTCGCCGTCGGCCATCGCCGCGGCCGCCGCCACCGCCTGGCCGATGATCTCGGCGGCGGAGAGGTTGCGGGTCAGCCCGGCCTGGCCGGTCGCGCAGAAGGGGCACGCCATGCCGCAGCCGGCCTGGCTGGAGATGCACACGGTGGCGCGGTCGGGGTAGCGCATGAGGACGCTCTCCACGAGCGCCCCGTCGTGCAGCCGCCACAGGGTCTTGCGGGTGCGGCCGTTGTCGGCGGTCTGGTGCCGCACCACCGTGAGCAGCTCGGGCAGCAGCGCCTCGCGCAGCGCCTCGCGGGCGGCGGCCGGGATGTCGGTCATCTGCGCGGGGTCGGTGGTCCCGCGGTAGTAGTGCCGGGCCAGCTGGTCGGCGCGGAACGCCGGCTGACCGAGCTCGGCCACCGCGGCACGGGCCTCCTCACGGGTGAGGTCGGCGAGGTGGCGCGGCGGCTTGCCGCGGCGGGGGGCGTCGAAGACCAGGGGCAGGGCAGTCATGGCATCCCCATCGTCCCACTCCCCGGCCCGGCGGACCGGGTCCGGAGAGCGAACTCACGCGGACGGGCCGGCTTCCTGGCAGTGTCGGTGCTCATGAGCCGGCTGGACGACGTCGACCTGGGCCTCCGACTGGGCAAGAAGGAGGCGAAGGAGCAGCTCGCCGCCGCGCAGGAGCGCCTGGTCCACCTGCGGCTGCTGCTGGGTGGCCAGATCGGGCCCGGTGCGCTCGGCCCGCCGCTGCTGGTCCTCTTCGAGGGCTGGGACGCGGCCGGCAAGGGCGGCGCCATCCAGCGGCTGGTCGGCGAGCTCGACCCGCGGCACGTGCGGGTGGCCCAGTTCGCCGCCCCGACCCGCGACGAGAAGCGGCACCACTTCCTGTGGCGCTTCTGGCCGGTGCTGCCGGGCTGGGGCGGCATGGCTGTGCTCGACCGCTCCTGGTACGGCCGGGTGCTGGTGGAACGGGTGGAGGGGTTCGCCCCGGAGGACGCCTGGCGCCGGGCGTACCAGGAGATCGTCGACCTGGAGACCTCCCTGGCCGCCGAGGGCACGGTGCTCGTGAAGTTCTGGCTGCACGTCTCCCCCGAGGAGCAGCTGCGGCGCTTCGAGTCCCGCCGGGCGGACCCGTACAAGGCCTGGAAGCTGACCGACGAGGACTGGCGCAACCGGGAGAAGCGCGGCGAGTACGAGGCCGCCGTCGAGGAGATGCTCGCGCGCACCCACACCGGGGTGGCGCCCTGGCACGTCGTCCCCGCCGAGGACAAGCGGTGGGCGCGGGTCGCCGTCGTCCGGACCGTCTGCGAGGCGGTGGAGGCGGCGCTGCACGCGCGCGGCATCGACCCCGACCCGCCGCTGGAGGGCTACTGACCCGGGGTGCCGAGGTCGGCGTGCCGGCGCACCCAGGCGTGCATGGCGATGCCGGCGGCCACGCCTGCGTTGATCGACCGGGTCGAGCCGAACTGCGCGATGGAGACCGTCATGGCCGCGCCCGCACGCGCCTCCTCGGTCAGCCCCGGCCCCTCCTGGCCGAACAGCAGCACGCAGCGCCGCGGCAGCTCGGCGGACTCCAGCGGCACGGCGCCGGGGCCGTTGTCGACGGCGACGACGACGAGGTCCTGCTCCGCCGCGAAGGCGAGCAGCCCGCCGACGTCGGGGTGGTGGCGCAGGTGCTGGTACCGGTCGGTGACCATCGCCCCGCGCCGGTTCCACCGCCTCCGGCCCACCACGTGCACCTCGGCGGCGAGGAAGGCGTTGGCGGTGCGGACCACCGTGCCGATGTTGAGGTCGTGCCCGAAGTTCTCGATGGCGACGTGGAAGGGGTGCCGGCGCCGGTCGAGGTCGGCGACGATCGCCTCGACGGTCCAGTAGCGGTAGCGGTCGACGACGTTGCGCCGGTCGCCCTCGGCGAGCAGCTGCGGGTCGTACCGCGGATCGGCCGGCCACGGCCCCTCCCACGGGCCGACGCCGACCGTCGCGCCCCAGTCGGTGGGGCCGGGCAGTTCGTCCTCGCGCACCCAGGGAGGATGGCAGGGTGACCGACGGCGTCCTCCTGCACCTGGTCGAGCCGCCCGCCTGGCGGGCCGCCCTGCGCGCGGGCTCCATCGCCCCCGCGGCCGAGGGCTTCGTGCACCTCTCCGCGCCCGGGCAGGTGCACCTGCCCGCGCAGCGGCTGTTCCCCGGCCGGCGCGACCTGGTGCTGCTCGTCGTCGACCCCGCGCGGCTCCCGGACGCGGTGCGGTGGGAACCCGGGCACCCGGACGACCCGGCCGGCTCGCTCTTCCCGCACCTCCACGGGCCACTGCCCACGTCGTCGGTCGTGGCGGTCATCCCCTACCGGCCGCCGGCGCCGGTCGAGCCGCCCACGCCCGAGGACGCGCTCGGCCGCGCGGTGGCCCTGTACACCTCGGTCCCGGTGCGTCGCGCGGTCGGGGTGGGCGACGTGCCCGGCGGGGTGGCCGTGCTGGACCCCGACCACCCCCACTCCCGGGACAACAACCGGCTGGTCCTGACCCGGCCGGTGACCGCCGCGGCCGTCGAGGCCGCCGCCGAGGAGGTGGGGGGCAACGCCGGCTGGCCGCACCTGGCCGCCCTCCTCACCTGGCCGGGTGCCGGATCGGTGGCCGCCGAGCTCGCCGGCCGCGGCTGGAACGCCGAGGAGCTGGTCCTCATGGGTCGGCCCGCGGACCTCCCGGTGCCGGGGACGGCGGTGCGCGCCGAGGTGGTCGACCAGCGCGAGGTGCACGACCTGTGGGACCGGGGCTGGCGCCGCGACCTCGCCGGCCTGGGCGACCGGCTGGAGCCGGTGGTGCGCCAGCTGATCGGCCGCGAGCAGCTCAACGACCGGGTGCTCGCGGTGACCGACGTGGTGGTGCGCGAGGACGGCCGCGTCGTGGCCGCCGCACAGCTGCGGGTGGACGGCGCCACCGCCGCGGTGGAGTCGGTGATGACCGACCCCCGTGCCCGCGGGCGCGGGTACGGGGACGCCGTGCTGGCCCGTGTCCTGGAGCTGGCCGCGGCCGCCGGCTGCGACCTGGTGGTGCTGGAGGCCGCCGGTGACGACTGGCCGCGGCACTGGTACGCCCGGCGGGGCTTCACCGGGCTGGGCTCGACCTGGGCGGTCGACCGGCCGGTCTAGGCAGGCGCCAGCAGCGCCAGCAGCAGGTAGGCGGCGGCCGCGGACGGCAGCAGGGAGTCCAGCCGGTCCATGATCCCGCCGTGACCGGGCAGCAGGTCCCCCATGTCCTTGATGCCGAGGTCCCGCTTGATCAGCGACTCGGCGAGGTCGCCGATGGTCGCCGAGACGGCGAGCGCCGCGCCGAAGATCAGCCCGCCCCACCAGGGTGCGTCCAGACCCAGGACCAGGATCGGGGTGGCCACGAGCATGCAGGCGAGCACGGAGCCGGCCATGCCCTCCCAGGACTTCTTCGGGCTGATGGACGGCGCCATCGCGTGCTTGCCGAACAGCACGCCGGCCGCGTAGCCGCCCACGTCGCTGGCGATCACCGTGGCGATGAAGGCGGTCACCCGCACCGCGCCGTCGTCGGGCACCAGGAGCAGGACGGCGAAGCCGGCGAGGAACGGCACGTAGAGGGCGGTGAGCACGCCGGCGGCGGCGTCGCGGCGGTAGCCGACGGGGCCGCCGGCCAGCCGCCACAGCAGCACCGCGAGGGCGGTGAGGAAGAAGCCGGTGAGCAGGCCGGTGGGGCCGCGCGTCCAGGCCAGCCCCTCCATGGCGAGCGCGCCCACGAGCAGCGGGACCAGCGGCGCGGAGAAGCCGCCCTTGCCCAGCGCCCGCGTGAGCTCGACGACGGCGACCAGGATCGCCACGACGAGCACGCCGAGGAACGCCGGGCGCCAGAGGAACAGCGACAGCAGGATGACCGCGACCAGCGAGACGCCGACGCCGATGGCCGCACGGAGGTTCCGACCGGCCCGGCTCACCGGCTGCTCCGTGGTGGGCAGCTGCGCGACCGCCTCGGGCAGCGGCATCGCCGTCGCCGTGCGGGCGTCGTCGCCGGCTGGGGCGGCATCGTCGGGCAGCCCGTCGTGGGCGGCGGGCTCAGCGCTCCCGGGGTCGTCGGACGCCCGCTCGTCGGGCACCGGGACCGGAGCGCGCGACGGGAGCGGCGGCAGCGGGCGGGAGGCCGCGACCGGCACCGGACCGGTGTCGTCACCCCGCCGGCGCCCGCCCGCTCGCGGCTCAGCGGCCCGGGGGAACGGCTGTCCCCCCGGGCGCAGGGAGCCGGGACGGTCGGCGGGAGGAGGTGTCATGGGAGCGGCGGCCGAGCTCGGGATCAGACCTCGAGCAGCTCGGTCTCCTTGTTCTTCATCGCCTCGTCGACGTGCGCGACGTGCTGCGCGGTGAGGTCGTCCAGCTCCTTCTCCGCGCGGCGCACGTCGTCCTCGCCGGCCTCGCCGTCCTTGGCGATGCGGTCGAGCTCCTCCTTGGCGCGGCGCCGGATGTTGCGGATCGCCACCTTGGCGTCCTCGCCCTTGGCGCGGGCCTGCTTCACCAGGTCACGCCGGCGCTCCTCGGTGAGCTGCGGGAACACCACCCGCAGGATCTGCCCGTCGTTGGTCGGGTTGACGCCCAGGTCGCTGTCGCGGATGGCCCGCTCGATGGCCGTCAGCTGGCTCATGTCATAGGGCTTGATCACCGCCATCCGCGCCTCGGGCACGGTGATCGAGGCCATCTGCGGCACCGGGGTGTACGCACCGTAGTAGTCGACCATGATCTTGCTGAACATCGAGGGCGTGGCCCGGCCGGTGCGGACCGAGCCCAGGTCCTCCCGCGCCACCGAGAGGGCCTTGTCCATGCGCTCCTCGGCGTCGAGCAGGGTGTCGTCGATCACGGGTTGTCCCTCCTGCGGCGGTTCTCGTTCCGCCGGCGTCCTCGTCTGTACCCCGATCGGTGCCGCCGGCCTCAGGCCGGCTGGCTGATCAGCGTGCCGATCCTCTCACCTGCGGTGGCGCGGGCGATGTTGCCGTCGCGCAGCAGGTCGAACACCACGATCGGCATCCGGTTGTCCATGCAGAGGCTGATCGCGGTGGCGTCGGCCACCTTGAGCTGCTTGGCCAGCACCGTCGCGTAGTCCAGGTCGTGGTACATGACGGCGTCGGGGTTGGTGCGCGGGTCGTCGTCGTAGACGCCGTCGACCCCGTTCTTGCCCATGAGCAGCACCTGGCACTCGATCTCCAGAGCCCGCTGGGCGGCGACGGTGTCCGTGGAGAAGTAGGGCATCCCCGCCCCCGCGCCGAAGATGACCAGCCGCCCCTTCTCCAGGTGCCGGATGGCCTTGCGCGGGATGTAGGGCTCGGCGACCTGGCCCATCGTGATGGCCGACTGCACGCGCGTCTCCAGCCCGGCCTTCTCGCAGAAGTCCTGCAGCGCCAGGCAGTTCATGACCGTGCCCAGCATGCCCATGTAGTCGGCCTTGGTGCGGTCCATCCCGGCCTGGGAGAGCTCCGCCCCGCGGAAGAAGTTGCCACCCCCCATCACGACGGCGACCTGGGTGCCCCGCGCCACGACCTCCGCGAGCTGCTCCGCGATGCCCTTGACGATGTCGGCGTCGACACCGACCTTGCCGCCGCCGAAGGACTCACCGGAGAGCTTGAGCAGCACGCGCTTGTAGCCGTCGCCGTCGGCCGGCTGGAAGGCGGTGGGGGCGGACAGCGGCGCGGTGGTGTCGGTCAACGGTTCCATCCTGGGGTGGTGTGGTGGGGGGCTGTCGGGGGGTGATCCTGCCGCATCGGCGAAGCCGGGTCCTGCTGGGCGCGGGCCGCGGCCGGACAGCAGAGGACCCCGCTCCCCCACGCCTCGCACGCTGGGTGCGACCCCTGGACGGGGCTGGACGTGGGGACGCGGGGTCCTCGGCCGTTCGGCTGTCAGGCCTGGCCGACCTCGAAGCGCGCGAAGCGCTCCACGGTCAGGCCGGCCTCGTCGACGATCTGCTTGACCGTGCGCTTGGGCTCGGTGATCGACGGCTGCTCGAGCAGGACGAAGTCCTTGTAGTAGGCGTTGACCCGGCCCTCGACGATCTTGGCGATCGCCTGCTCGGGCTTGCCCTCCTCCTTGGCGGTCTGCTCGGCGACGCGGCGCTCGGTCTCGACCGCCTCGGCCGGGACCTCGTCGCGGGTGAGGTAGCGCGGCCGCGCGGCGGCGATGTGCATCGCCAGGCTGCGGGCGGCGTCCTCGCTGCCACCGGAGTACTGCACGGCGACACCGATGGCCGGCGGCAGGTCGGTGGCCCGCTTGTGCAGGTAGGTGGCGGTGGTGCCCTCGAACGCGACGAACCGGCTGAGGACCAGCTTCTCGCCGATGCGGGCCGACTCGGCCTCGATCAGCGCGGCGACGGTCCGGCCGTTGTCCTCGGTGGCCAGCAGCGCCTCGGCGTCGGCCGGCTTGCTGTGCAGGCCGATCTCGACCAGCCGCTCGGCCAGCGCCACGAAGTCGGCGTTCTTGGCGACGAAGTCCGTCTCGCAGTCGAGCTCGAGCAGGGCGCCGTCCTTGCTGACGACGACACCGTTGGTCGTCGAGCGCTCGAGGCGCTTGCCGACGTCCTTGGCGCCCTTGACGCGGAGCAGCTCGACGGCCTTGTCGTAGTCGCCGTCGGCCTCGGTCAGGGCCTTCTTGCAGTCCATCATGCCGGCGCCGGTGGCGTCGCGGAGACGCTTGACGTCGGCTGCGGTGAACTCAGCCATGTTCCTTCTCCTCAGAAGTACTGATGCGTGGGTGGGCCTGGAAGGCCCCTCGCAGGGCCCCGCCGCGAACGCGCCAGCGGCGGGGGGCGAGGGGGTCCTTACGCGTTCTGGGCGCCCTGGGTGCCGGTCTCCGTGCTGCCCGTGGCGGGCACGCCCTCGACCGGGGCGACCTCGTTCGCCGTGACGTCGGCCGGCTGGGCCGGGGTCTCGGGCAGCGGGGTCGCGGCGGCCTGCTCCTCGGCGGTGCCGCCGGTCAGCAGCTCGCGCTCCCAGTCGGCCAGCGGCTCGCCGGCTCCGACGGCGGGCTCGCCGCCGTCCTCGCGGCCGGCGTTGGCCTGCGCGGCCGAGCGGGCCATGAGGCCCTCGGCGACGGCGTCGGCGATGACCCGGGTCAGCACGGTGATGCTGCGGATCGCGTCGTCGTTGCCCGGGATCTTGTAGTCGACCTCGTCGGGGTCGCAGTTGGTGTCGAGGATCGCGACGACCGGGATGTTCAGCTTGCGGGCCTCGCCGACGGCGATGTGCTCCTTCTTGGTGTCCACGATCCAGATGGCGCTGGGCACCTTCTGCATGTCGCGGATACCACCGAGGCTGCGCTCGAGCTTGGCCTTCTCGCGGCTGAGGACCAGCTGCTCCTTCTTGGAGAGGCTGACCAGCACGCCGGTCTGCTCCATGTCCTCGAGCTCCTTGAGGCGCTGGAGCCGCTTGTGGACGGTCTGGAAGTTGGTGAGCATGCCGCCCAGCCAGCGCTGGTTGACGTAGGGCATGCCCACGCGGGTCGCCTGCTCGGCGACGACCTCCTGCGCCTGGCGCTTGGTGCCGACGAACAGGATCGAGCCGCCGTGGGCCACGGTCTGCTTGACGAACTCGTAGGCCGAGTCGATGTACCCGAGCGTCTGCTGCAGGTCGATGATGTAGATGCCGTTGCGCTCGGTGAAGATGAAGCGCTTCATCTTCGGGTTCCAGCGACGGGTCTGGTGCCCGAAGTGGACGCCGCTGTCGAGCAGCTGCTTCATGCTGACGACTGCCATATCGCAGCCTCTCTGCTTCTCGCGCGCGACCGGGGCCGCGCGCATTCCGGTTGTCGCGGGCACCGGGTGGTGCACCGCCCTGGCGTCCTGCGGCGCCACTCACCCGGCTGGGCCGGGACCGAGGTGGCGACTGCCCCGCCGACCGGCGGGAAGAGGACGCGCGAAGTCGACCCGCTCGCACGGGCCGCACCGGACAGCATACGCGTCGCCGAGAGGACCCCGTCCCGCCGGCCGCCCACAGCCCGCGCGGGCGTCCACACCTCCCGGCCGCCCCCCTCGCTCGGCACGATCTGCCCCGAGCATCGGGGGATGCCCCGTCCGCTGGTCGCCCTGCTCCTCCTCCTGGCGGTGCTGACCGGCGTCGCCCCCGCGGCGGCGGCGCCGGTCAGCACCCCTGCGCCGCCGCCGGAGGTGCCCTGGAGCGCCCCGCTGCCCGGCGAGCCGGTGGTGACCCGCCCGTTCGAGCCACCTCCGCACCGGTACGGGCCGGGGCACCGCGGGGTCGACCTGGCGGCGGCACCCGGCTCGCCCGTGCTGGCGGCCGGCGACGGGGTCGTCGTCTTCGCCGGGATGGTCGCGGGACGCCCGGTGGTGAGCGTGGAGCACGCGGGCGGTCTGCGGACGACGTACGAACCGGTCAGGCCGTCGGTGGGTGCGGGGCGCCCGGTCGCCCGCGGCGAGCCGCTGGGCGTGCTGGATCCGGGCCACGACGGCTGCCCGGTCGCGGCCTGCCTGCACTGGGGCGCACGCAGGGGCGAGGTCTACCTGGACCCCTTGTCGCTGCTCCGGCTGCCGCGTGTGCGGCTGCTCCCCCTGGGTGGTGACGATGGACGACACCCGGTGATCGATCGGTGACCGCACGTACGCACCGGGTGGGTGTGGATGCCGGGCGGCTCGGCCCTCCGGCGCTACCGTCGCGGTGTGCGATTCCGACGCAAGCGAGCCGCGAAGCCGGTCTCCGGTGAGCCCACCGGCGCGGCGCCGATCGATGACCGGCCCAGCGGAGAGGTCGGGTCCGGCGGTGCCGTCGAGCCCAGCGGCGCCCCCGCGGCCGGCGTGGAGCCGGCCGCGGACCAGCCGGCGGAGGCTGGGCAGGACCCCGACCAGGTGCTCGGCGACCTGCGCCGGGTGATCGACACCTTCGGCTGGGCGGTGCTGCACGGGGGCGGCACCCCCGGCGAGCCGCGCTACTCCTACACGGTGGGGCTCGCCGCGTGGGAGCACCCCGAGATCATCGTGGTGGGGCTCCCCTTCCCGGCCGCGGAGAAGTACCTCAACCTGGTGGGCGAGGCGGTCCGCGCCGGCGCCCGCTTCGCGCCGGGCACCGCGACGACGGCGCTGACCGACGAGGACTCCCCCGTGGTGTTCCTCCGCGTCGAGGAGTCCGACCGCCTCACCGTGGTGGAGGAGCTCCACGGCACGGTGGACGCGCTGCAGCTCATCTGGCCGGACTCCACCGGCCGGCTGCCCTGGCAGGAGGGCCACCGGAACCCGCCCGGGACGCAGCCGCTGCTGGGGCCGCTCCCGGACGGCGGACCCACCGGCTGAGCACGCCACCCCCCGACGAGGCGGGCGGTGGGAGGTCAGGCGATGTCGGCGAGCTTGGTGCGCAGGTGCAGGACGGCCTTGGTGTGCAGCTGGCAGATCCGGCTCTCGGTCACCCCGAGCACCCGGCCGATGTCGGCGAGGGTGAGGCCCTCGAAGTAGTAGAGCGAGACGACGACCTTCTCCCGCTCGGGCAGCTGCTCGACGGCCCGCGCCAGCAGCTGCCGCGCCTCGCCGTGCTCGGCCATCGCCTGCGGGTCGAGCGCGCTGGGGTCCTGCAGGGTGTCGCCGAGGCGCGGGGAGCCGCCCTCGTCGTCGGTGAGCAGCTCGTCCAGGGCGACGACGTTCACCAGGGAGAGCTGCCCGAGGAACTTGCGGATGTCCTCGACGTCCATGTCCATCGCGGCGGCGACCTCTTCGTCGGTCGGCGTCCGGTGCAGCGTGCTCTCCAGCTCGGCGACGGTGCGCTCGAAGGCGCGCGCCTTGACGCGGACCGACCGCGGGATCCAGTCGGTGTTGCGCAGCTCGTCGATGATCGCGCCGCGGATGCGGGCCATCGCGTAGCTCTCGAACTTCACCTCGCGGGTGGGCTCGAAGCGGGTGATGGCGTCGATGAGCCCGAAGGTGCCGTAGGAGATCAGGTCGGCCTGCTCCACGTGCGCGGGCAGGCCGCTGCCCACCCGGCCGGCGACGTACTTCACCAGCGGCGCGTAGTGCAGGATCAGCCGGTCGCGCAGGCCGGGGTCCCGGACCTCGACGTACCGCGCCCACAGGTCGGCCAGCACGGCATCGGCGTCCTCGCCGGACTCGCCGATGCGGTGGATGGTTGCCTCAGACACGGTCGCGCTCCTCGGTCGTGCTGCGCGGGCACCGTCCGTGGTCCCGCGTGGTCCTGACTGCCGCTGCAGGCCCCGCCACCCGGCCGCACGCCTCAGGCACGGGGGTGCGCCTGGGCGTGGACCGCACGGAGCCGCTCGACCGTCACGTGCGTGTAGATCTGTGTCGTCGCGAGGCTAGCGTGACCGAGCAGTTCCTGGACGGAACGCAGGTCCGCGCCGCCCTCCAGGACGTGCGTCGCAGCGGAGTGCCGGAGCCCGTGCGGGCCGATGTCGGGCGCTCCCGGGACGCCGGCCGTCGCGGCGTGCACCGTGCGGCGGGCCTCGCGGGCGTCGAGCCGGCCGCCCCGCAGGCCGAGCAGCAGCGCGGGCCCCGAACCCGGCCTGGCCAGGGCCGGCCGCCCGCGGGTGAGCCAGGCCTCCAGCGCCCGCTCGGCGGGCAGGCCGTAGGGGACGCTGCGCTCCTTGCGCCCCTTGCCCAGGACGCGCAGCAGCCGCCGCCCGCGGTCGACGTCGTCGACGTCCAGGCCGACGAGCTCGCTGACCCGGATCCCGCTGGCGTAGAGCAGCTCCAGCACGACCGCGTCCCGGAGCTGCACCGGCTCCTCGGCCCCCGCAGCGCTCTCCACCAGGGCCCGCGCCTGCTCGGGCGCCAGAACGTCGGGCAGGGTGCGGTGCGCCTTCGGGCTGACCAGCCGCTGGCCGACGTCCTCGGGGGTGAGGCCGGCCCGGCGCAGCCAGGCGGTGAACGACCGCGCCGCGGAGGCGTGCCGGGCGGTGGTCGACCGGCTGTGCCCGCGGGTGCGCCCCTGGGCCAGCCAGCTGCGCAGGGCGGCGAGGTCGAGGTCGTGCGGCTGGGTGCCGCTGCGCCGGGCGAGGTGGTCCAGCAGCCGGGCCACGTCCCCGACGTAGCTGCGGACGGTGTTCGCCGACAGGTCGCGCTGCCCGGTCAGGTGCTCCTCGAAGCCGGCCAGCGCCTCGGCCAGCGCGGGCGGCAGCCCGGCGCGGACCTCGTCGGTGCTGGGGGTGGCCACGGGGGCACGGTCCGTCGGCTCCCGCCGCCGGTCAAGGCGCCGCGCCGGGCGGCTTCGGCGGCGGGGCCAGCCGCCAGCCGGTGCCGGTCCACTCGACGAGCTGGGCGAGCTCCAGGGCGGGCAGCACCCGGAGCACGTCCAGCACGTCGCAGCCCGCGCCCCGGGCCAGCCGCTCGGGGCCGACGCCGGTGCGCACCGGGCAGGCGTCGAGCACGCGGACGGCGACGTCGGAGAGCCCGTCCCGCGGCGAGTCCGGGCGCTCCACCGGCGGGGCGAGGTCCTCGCCGAGGCGGCCGACCGCCTCGACGACGTGGGCGGCGGAGGTCACCAGGACGGCCCCGACGTGCTCGTCGCGCAGCAGCTCGTGGCAGCCCACCGACAACGCGCTGGTCACCGGCCCGGGCACCACCATCACGGGGCGGCCGAGCTTCTGCGCGCGGTGCGCCGTGGCCTGGGCACCCGAACGGGCCGCCGCCTCCACGACGACCGTCCCCCGCGTCAGCGCCGCGATGAGGCGGTTGCGGACGAGGAAGCGGTGCCGCAGGGGGGCGCAGCCCGGTGGCCACTCGCTCACCAGCAGGCCGTCCTCGGCGATCCGGTGGAACAGGGCACCGTTGCCGGCCGGGTAGGGGCGGTCGACACCGCAGGAGAGCACCGCGACCGTGGGCGCCCCGGCGGCCAGCGCCCCGCGGTGGGCGGCCCCGTCGATGCCGAAGGCGCCGCCGGAGACGACGGTCCAGCCCCGCTCGCCGAGCTGGTGCCCCAGCTCCCCGGCCACGTGCTCGCCGTAGGCGCTGGAGGCGCGGGCACCCACCACGGCGACCGAGCGCTCCGTGAGCACGTCGAGCCGGGCGGCGCCGCGGACCCACAGCGCCACCGGCGGCACCAGCGCCCGGGTGCGGTCGGTCTGGTCCTTCCGGTCGACCGGCTCCTCGGCGACCGCGACCGTCAGCGCGTGCAGCGCGTAGGCGGGCCACTCGTCGTCCTCGGGCACGACGAGCCGGGCACCGCACCGCTCGGCGCGGCGCAGGTCGGCGAGGGTGGCGTCCTCCTCCGCCCGCGCGCCGACCAGCGACCGGGTGCCGGACGGCGCGTTCCCCGCCCGCAGCCGCCGCACCGCCTCGACCGGGCCGACGTCCTCGACCCAGCGCCAGAGGTCGACCGTGCCCGGCTCCACCGCCCGGCTGAGCCAGGCCCGCGCCCGGCGCAGCCCCGGGTGCACCACGCCGGCCTCCGGCGGCGCCGCGGCGGCGTCCTCCAGGTCTTCCTCGAGGGTGGTCACGCCGCGGCCCGCTGCAGCCGCATGCCGAGGGCCTCGGCGACGTCGTCCGCGGACGGCACGGCCCGGCCGGCCAGGTCCGCCACCGTCCACGCCACCCGCACCACCCGGTCGAACCCGCGCACCGAGATCGACCCCCGCTCCAGCGCCCGCTCGGCCAGCCGCAGCGACGCCCGCGGGACGGCGAACCGGTCGCGCAGCAGGCGGCCGGGCACCTCGCTGTTGAGCTGCAGGCCCGTACCGGCCAGCCGCGCCCGCGCCACCGCCCGTGCCCGCGCGACCCGGGCGGCGACGACGGCGGTGGACTCCGGCGCCGGGAGGCCGTCCAGCCAGGCCGCCCGGGTGACCGGCGGCAGCTCGACCCGCAGGTCCACGCGGTCCAGCAGCGGCCCGGACAGGCGGGCCTGGTAGCGCCGCCGCTCCAGCGGGCTGCAGGTGCAGGCGGTGTCGCCCGCGGCGGTCGCGCACGGGCAGGGGTTCGCGGCCAGCACCAGCTGCGCCCGGCACGGGAACGTGGCGGCACCGGCGGCCCGCTGGATGGTGACCTGGCCGCGTTCCAGCGGCTGGCGGAGCGTGTCGAGCACCGCCCGCGGGAACTCCGGCGCCTCGTCCAGGAAGAGCACGCCACGGTGGGCCCGGCAGAGCGCGCCGGGCCGGATCTGGCCCGAGCCGCCACCGATCAGCGCCGCCATCGTCGCCGAGTGGTGCGGCGCCTCGAAGGTCGGCCGGGTGACCAGCGGCGCCTCCGGCGGCAGGGTGCCCGCGATGGAGTGGATGGCGGTGACCTCGAGCGCCGCCTCCTCGTCCAGGGGCGGCAGCAGCCCGGGCAGCCGCTCGGCGAGCATCGTCTTCCCGGCCCCGGGCGGCCCGGCGAGGTGGAGGTGGTGCCCACCGGCGGCGGCGATCTCCACCGCCCGGCGGCCCGCGGCCTGCCCGACGACGTCCCCGAGGTCCGGGACGGGCGGCTGCGCGGGCTGCGCACCGCGGACGTGCGGCACCAGCCGCTCGGCGCCCTGCAGGTGGGCGACCAGCTCGGCCAGGGTGGCGACGGCGAGCACCTCGACCCGGTCGACCAGGGCGGCCTCGGCCGCGTTCGCCGCCGGGACCACGACCTGCCCGTGCCCGGCCCGCGCGGCGGCGAGCACGGCGGGCAGGACGCCGCGGATCGCCCGCACCGAGCCGTCCAGCCCGAGCTCGCCCAGCAGCACCAGCCGGTCGACGGCCGCCTCGGGCACCGCCCCGGCGGCGGCGAGCACGGCCGCGGCCAGGGCGAGGTCGAAGCCGCTGCCCTGCTTGGGCATCGACGCCGGCGACAGCCCGATGGTGACCCGGCGGACGGGGAACTCGCCGCCGGCGTTGGCGATCGCGGCACGCACCCGGTCGACCGACTGGCGCACCACGGCGTCGGGCAGCCCGACCAGCGCCACCCCGGGGAGCCCGGCGGCGATGTCGACCTCCACCTCCACCATGGCCCCGCGGACCCCGGCGAGGCCGACCGACCACGTGCGGGCGAGCGTCACGAGAACGCCCCCCGCAGGTGCGTGACGACCGCCGGGCGGTCCGGGTGGACGAGCACGCCCACGACGTCGAAGCGCACCTGGGGCGCGTGCTCGTCGTGCGCGGCCAGCCAGCGCTGCGCCAGCACCCGGATCCGGCGCCGCTTCGCCGGCGTCACCGCCTCCACCGGGTGGCCGTAGCCGGTGCCACGCCGCGTCTTCACCTCGCAGAAGACCAGGGCGTCGCCCTCGCGCGCGACGAGGTCGAGCTCGCCCTCGCGGCAGCGCCAGTTGCGGTCCAGCACGCGCAGGCCGGCGTCGGTCAGGTGGGCGACGGCGATGCGTTCACCGCGGGCGCCGAGGTCGGTGGTGGGAGGCACCCCCCGACCGTGCCGCTCCCGGCCGGGCGGGCCCAGCCCCGGCGGGAGTCTGTGGAAAGGCGCGGAGGGGTGTGGACGGCTACGGGAGGCGGGGGCCGTCCGGCAGCTCGAGGTCGGGCTTGTCGAGCTCCTCGACGTTGACGTCCTTGAAGGTCAGCACCCGCACGTTGCGCACGAACCGGGCGGGCCGGTACATGTCCCACACCCAGGCGTCGGAGAGCTTGAGCTCGAAGAAGACCTCTCCCCCGGCCTCGCGCACCTGCAGGTCCACGGAGTTGGCCAGGTAGAACCGGCGCTCGGTCTCCACCACGTAGGTGAACTGCCGGACGATGTCCCGGTACTCGCGATAGAGCTGCAGCTCCATCTCGGTCTCGTACTTCTCGAGGTCCTCGGTGCTCATCGGTCCTCGGTGCTCGTCAGGGCTCGGGACGCAGGGCGCATGGTCCCATCATCGACCATGGGGCCCGAACCGGTCAGGTGGGTGGTCCGCGCGGCGTGCGCGTCACGGGCGCTCCGGACGTTCACGAACCGCATCCGGTGCGCGGGGCACGGGCCGTGGCGCTCCAGCGCCGCGGTGTGCACGTCGGTGATGTAGCCCTTGTGCCCCGCGAAGTCGTACTCCGGCCAGCGCGCGTGCAGCTCCAGCATGAGGCGGTCCCGCGTCACCTTGGCCAGCACCGAGGCGGCGGCCACGCAGGCGGCCACCCGGTCGCCCTTCCACACGGCCAGCCCCGGACGGGCCAGCCCGGGCACGGGGAAGCCGTCGGTCAGCACGTAGTCCGGGCCGGGGTCGAGCGCGCAGACCGCGCGGCGCAGCGCCTCGATGTTGGTGACGTGCATGCCGCGGGCGTCGAGGTCCTCCACCGGCAGGACGACGACCGACCACGAGACCGCGCGGTCGACGATCTCGTCGTAGGCCCGCTCCCGCGCGGCCGCGGTGAGCAGCTTCGAGTCGGCCAGTCCCGGGACGCGGCCACGGCGCCCCGCGGGCAGGATGCAGGCCGCGGCGACCAGCGGCCCGGCGCAGGCGCCCCGGCCGGCCTCGTCGGCCCCGGCGATCGCCGAGAACCCGCGCCGGCGCAGCGCGCGCTCCATGTCCCAGAGCGCATCGGGCCGGTCGTCGGCGACGCCGCGCCGGGCAGGGACCGCCGGCGCGGATCGGGTGGAGGTGGGACGAGCGGGCATCGCGGCACGACAGTACGACGGCGCGCCGGTCCCGCGACCACCCCCCGGACGCCTCGCAGGCCGGCTCCCCGGGCAGGGGGACCGGCCTGGGGGCCCGGGGATGACCGGGTCAGACGTCGGCGGTCGCCTCGGGCGAGCCGACCGGTTCCGGGTGCGCGCCGCAGCTGCAGCCCGGGGTGCGGTTGGACAGGACCAGCGACACCGCGTGCGCCCGGTCGCGGGCACCCAGCTTGCGCAGGATCGCCTTCACGTGGGACTTGACGGTGTCCTCGCTGATGAACAGGTTGCAGCCGATCTGGCGGTTGGACTGGCCCTGGAGCAGCTCGTCGAGCACGTCCTGCTCGCGGCGGGTCAGCGGGACCTCGGGGGTGAACGGCTTGGCCGCGGGCACCGCGGAGGGCTCCACCCGGCGGATCTGCGGGTCGACCACGGTGCGCCCGGCACGGGCGGCGAGGACGGCCCAGCCGAGCAGCGTCGGCGAGGTGTTGATCATCAGGTAGCCGCGGATTCCGGCGGCCAGCGCCTCGTTGACCACCGCCGGGTCCTCCGAGGTGGCCAGCGCGACGATCGTGACCCGCGGGAAGCGGCGCCGCAGGTCGCGGCAGACGTTCAGCGTGGCCGCACGGCCGGAGCCCAGCTCCACCACGACGGCGTCGGGGCGGGCGGACTCGACCAGCGTGAGGGCCCGCCGCAGCTCGCCGGGGGTGCCGACCGCCTGCATGCCGGCCGTCTCGTTGATCATGCTCACCAGCCCCCGGCGCAGGACGGGCGCGTCGGCGAGGAGGAGCACGCGGGTGATGCCGCGCGCGGTGCTCGCCATGGGTGCAGACACAACTGACTCCGTTTCACTTCCGGGAACGTGCAATCAGTCCATCGGAAGGGTGAAACGGTTGCTTGAATGCTTTTCCAGCATTTCTTCGATCAGTTCTCGAGGCCATTCCGTGTGCATGCGCCGATCACACCCGTAACGGCCCGTGGTCACCGCGGCGGCGGGTTCCTCCGCACCCGGCGCCAGGCGGTGAGCGGCACCGCTCCCGCCAGCCCGACCGCCCAGGGCAGCACCGCCACCGCACCGGCCGCTCCCACGGGCGCGACCGGCGGCACCGTCCCGCTGGCCTCCAGGCCCTGGATGTCGGGTGAGTCCAGCAGCCCGAACCGGTCCAGCGGCCAGACGATGACCGCAGCCTTGCCGATGACGTCGTCGACGGCGATGGTGCCCGCGTACTGGTCGCCCACGTGGGAGCGCGAGTCCGCCGACGCCGACCGGTGGTCACCCATGACCCACAGCCGGCCCTCGGGCACCGTCACCGGACCGAACGGCCGGCTCTCGATCGGCGAGTCCTCGTGGATGTAGGGCTCGTCCAGCGGCTCGCCGTCGACGGTGACCCGGCCCTCGACGTCGCAGCACTGGACGGTCTGCCCCTCGGTGGCGATGACGCGCTTGACGAAGTCGTCCTCGCTCGGCGGCGCCACCCCGATCGTGCGGCCGAGCCACAGCAGCGCGCCGGTGAACCAGTTGTCCGGGTCGTCGACCGCGATCTCCGGCGTCCACGTGTCGGGGCCCCGGAACACCACGATGTCGCCGGGCTCGGGCTCGCCGAACCAGTAGGGCACCTTGTTGACCAGCACCCGGTCACCTGTGCAACCGGTGCAGCCGTGCAGCGTCTGCTCCATCGAGCCGGACGGGATGAAGAACGCCTGCACGAAGAAGGTCTTGACGACCAGGGCGAGCACGAACGCGATCAGCAGCAGGACCGGCAGCTCGCGCAGCAGGGAGCCCTTCTTCGCGCCACCCCTGCGGCGGCGGGCAGCGTCGGCCGCCGGCGCGGCTCCCGTGCTGTCGTCGGGCTCGTCGGGCTCACCCGGGACGACGTCGGCGGGCCCCCCGGGCCGGTCGCTGCTCATCAGGAGCCAGCGTACGGCGCGGGGGGCCCGCCGGGTTCCAGCCGGTCGAGCCGGCCGGGGACGTGTCCTCGCGGAGAGGTCAGCGCGCGACGGTCTCGCGCTTCTCCTTGATCTTGGCGGCCTTGCCGCGCAGCTCGCGGAGGTAGTAGAGCTTGGCGCGGCGCACGTCACCGCGGGTCAGCACCTCGATCTTCTCGACGACGGGGGTGTGCACCGGGAAGGTGCGCTCGACCCCGACACCGAAGCTGACCTTGCGCACGGTGAAGGTCTCGCGGATGCCGCCGCCCTGACGGCGGATGACGACGCCCTGGAAGACCTGGATGCGCGAGCGGTTGCCCTCGATGACGCGGACGTGCACCTTGACGGTGTCACCCGGGCGGAACGAGGGGATGTCGTCGCGCAACGAGTCGGCGTCGAGTGCGTCCAGGGTGTTCATCTCGGCAGTCCTCAGTCTCAGGTGGCTCGTTCTCGGTCCGGACAGCGGCTTGCCCCGGCTGTCCGTTCCGGGGAGCTGCGGCTCCGGTGCGGAGCTCCCGACAGCCCGGCCGTCGGTCAGCAGCGACTCTCTACTGTGCCACACCGTCAGCCGACGATGCGCGGCGGCCCCGTCCACGGCCCCGCCCGCAGCTCCGCCACCAGCGCGGCGAGGTCGGCCGGGACGAAGGCGTCGCGGGTCGCGAGCTCGGCCGTCGTCCACCACCGGTGCGGCTCGTCGGCGAGGACCTCGAGCTCGGTGAGCGCCCCGGGGACCACGTCGTGGACGACGTCGCGAAGCACGAAGAAGGTCTCGCGGGTGTCGAAGACCTGCGCGCCGAAAGGTCCGACGTGCCGGCGCAGCCACACCGGGCCCTCCAGCGCGGCCGGCCCGACGTGCAGCCCGATCTCCTCGGCGAGCTCCCGGACGGCGGCCGCGCGCAGCGTCTCGCCGTCCTCCACCCCCCCGCCGGGCGTGTACCAGAACAGCACCTCGCCGGGCGGCACGGACGAGTCGGGCAGGCGGGCGCCGAGCAGCAGCACCCGGCCGTCGGGGTCCAGGACGACGACGCGCGCCGTCGTCCGCTGCACGGGCCGGTCAGCCACCGGCCAGCGCCGCCCGCTCCGCGTCGGTGAGGGCGTCCTCGGGCAGGGCGGCCAGCAGGTCGGGACGGCGGGCGGCGGTCCGGCGCAGCGACTCTGCCCGCCGCCAGCGCGCGATGGCCGCGTGGTCGCCCGACAGCAGCACCGGCGGCACCTCGTGGCCCCGCCAGTTCGCCGGCCGCGTGTACGAGGGGCCCTCGAGCAGCCCGTCGGCGTGCGAGTCGAGCTCGGCGGACTCCCGGTTGCCGAGCACCCCGGGGAGAAGCCGGGTGACGGCCTCGGTCATCACGAGCACGGCGGACTCACCGCCGGCGAGCACGTAGTCGCCGATGGAGACCTCGGAGACCGGGCCCGCCTCGGCGGCCCAGTCGGCGACGCGCTGGTCGATGCCCTCGTAGCGGCCGCAGGCGAAGACCAGCCCCGGCTCGGCCGCCCACTCCACCGCCATCGCGTGGGTGAACGGGCGCCCGGCGGGGGTCGGGACCACCAGCCGCGTGCCGGGCGGGCGGACGGCGTCGAGCGCGCGGCCCCACGGCTCGGGCTTCATCACCATGCCCGGGCCGCCGCCGTAGGGGGCGTCGTCGACGGTGCGGTGCACGTCGTCGGTCCACTGGCGCAGGTCGTGGACACCGACGGTGACCAGGCCCCGCTCGATGGCCTTGCCCAGCAGCGACTGGCGCAGCGGCGCCAGGTACTCCGGGAAGATCGTGACGACGTCGATCCGGAAGCTCACAGGTCGAGCAGCCCCTCGGGCGGGTCGACCACGACGAAGCCGCCGGCGACGTCGACGGTCGGCACGATCGCCGTCACGAACGGGACCAGCGCGTCCCCGCCCTCGACCCTGCGGACGACCAGCAGGTCCTGCGCCTCGTGGCGCACCGCGGTGACCTCGCCCAGCACAGTCCCGTCGGGGAGCCGGGCGGCCAGCCCGACGAGCTGGTGGTCGTAGTAGGACTCGGGGTCGTCGAGCTCGGGCAGGTCGGCGACCCGGACGAGCAGGAGGGTGTTGCGCAGCTCGTCGACGGCCTCGCGGACGTCGTAGACGCCGCCGCCGGGCCCGGCGAGCTGGAGCAGCAGCGTGCCGCTGTGCCACCGCCGGTCGACGACGGTCAGCGGGCCGCGGTCGGCCGGGTCGGTCAGGAGCACCGCCCCGGGGGCGAAGCGCCCCTCCGGGTCGTCGGTGCGGACCTCGACGGTGGCCAGACCACGGACACCGTGGGGCCGGCCGATGCGGCCGACCACCACGGTGTCGGTGTATTCGTCCTGCGTGCTCAAAGGAGCCGGTGCTCAGCGCCCGTCGGTGTCGACGACGTCGACCCGCAGGCCCCGTCCGCCGACCCCGGTCATCACCTGGCGCAGCGCCTTGGCGGTGCGCCCGCCCCGACCGATGACCTTGCCGAGGTCGTCCGGGTGCACCCGGACCTCGAGGGTCTTGCCGCGGCGGTTGGTGAGCAGGTCGACGGTGACGTCGTCGGGGTTGTCGACGATGCCCCTGACCAGGTGCTCGAGCGCTTCTTCGAGCACGTCTTACTCGGCCGGCGTCTCGGCCGGAGCAGCCTCGGCGGCGTCCGCCGCGGGGGCGTCGGCCTTCGGGGCGGCCTTCTTCTTCGGGGTGGTGGCGCCGGCGGCCGGCTCGTCCATGCCCGCCCGGACGGCCTCCTCGTAGAGGGCCTTCTTGTCCGGCTTCGGGGCAGCGACCTTCATGGGGGCCGGGGCCGGCTCGCCCTTGAACTTCTGCCAGTCACCGGTCACGCGGAAGATGGCGGCGACGGCCTCGGTCGGCTGCGCGCCGACACCCAGCCAGTACTGCGCCCGCTCGCTGTCGACCTCGATGAAGGAGGGCTCCTCCTTCGGGTGGTACTTGCCGATCGTCTCGATCGAGCGACCGTCCCGCTTGGTGCGGGCGTCGGCGACGACGATGCGGTAGTACGGGGCGCGCATCTTGCCCAGGCGCATGAGCTTGATCTTGGTGGCCACGGTGTGTGGTGTTCTCCTCGAACGCGTTTTCGGGTGCTCGCCGGAGCGACGTGTGGGGGTACGCCGGGGCGGAGCCAGGGACACGCACGTCACCGGTGAGAGGGCCGCCGACGCCGTGTTCGACCGACCATGATGCCAGAAGAAGGACCCCGACCTCCTCCCGGCCTCGCGAGCTCGGACGCGAGCCTCTGGACGGGGCCGGAAGGCTACCTCCGGACGGCGGCCACCACGCGGGCGGCGGCGTCGGCCACGGGGACCTCCTCGCGCTCGCCGGTGGCCCGGTCGCGCACCTCGATCACGCCCTCGGCCAGGCCGCGGCCCACGGTGACGATCGTCGGCATGCCGAGCAGCTCGGCGTCCTTGAACTTCACCCCGGGCGAGACCTTCGGCCGGTCGTCGTAGAGCACCGTGAGGCCCGCGTCCACGAGCTCACGGGCCAGCGCGTCGGCGGCCTCGAAGACGGCGGCGTCCTTGCCGGTGGCGACGACGTGGACGTCGGCCGGGGCGACCTCGCGGGGCCAGACCAGGCCCAGCTCGTCGTGGGTGGACTCGGCGATCGCGGCCACCGCGCGGGAGACACCGATGCCGTAGGAGCCCATCGTGACCGTGACGAGCTTGCCGTTCTCGTCGAGGACCTTCAGCTCCAGCGCCTCGGCGTACTTGCGGCCGAGCTGGAAGATGTGGCCGATCTCCACGCCGCGGGCGAGCTCCAGCGGGCCCGAGCCGTCGGGCGCGGGGTCGCCGGCGAGCACCTCGGCGGCCTCGATGACGCCGTCCCAGGTGAAGTCGCGGCCGGCGACCAGGTCGAACACGTGCTTGCCGGGCTCGTTGGCGCCGGTGATCCAGCGGGTGCCGGTGACCAGGCGCGGGTCGACCAGGTAGCGGATCCCCGACCGGCTCCCGCTGCCGAGCGCCTGCGGGCCGATGTAGCCCTTGACCAGCGCCGGGTGCTCGTCGAAGTCGGCGAACGGCTCGACCTCGGCCGGGGCCACCTGGGCCTCCAGCCGCTTGAGGTCGACCTCGCGGTCGCCGGGGATGCCGATGACCAGCGGCTCGCGGGTGCCGTCGGGGTGCACCAGCAGGACGACGACGTTCTTCAGCGTCGAGGCCGCGGTGTAGCCCTCCTCGGGGAACATCTCCTGCGCGGCGGCGACCAGCGTCTCGATGGTCGGGGTGTCGGGGGTGTCCTCGACGTGCGCCTCGGGCAGGCCCTCGAGCGGGATGTCGTCGGGGACGACGGTGGTGACCGCCTCGACGTTGGCCGCGTAGCCGCCGGCCGACCGGACGAAGGTGTCCTCGCCGATCTCGGTCGGGTGCAGGAACTCCTCGCTCTTCGAGCCGCCCATGGCCCCCGACATCGCCGAGACGATGGCGTACTCGAGGCCCAGCCGGTCGAAGATCCTGATGTAGGCGTCGCGGTGCGCGGCGTAGGACTTGTCCAGCCCGGCGTCGTCGACGTCGAAGGAGTAGCTGTCCTTCATCGTGAACTCGCGGCCGCGCAGCAGGCCGGCCCGGGGCCGCGCCTCGTCCCGGAACTTGGTCTGGATCTGGTACAGCGAGAGCGGCAGGTCCTTGTAGGACGAGTACAGGTCCTTCACCAGGAGCGTGAACATCTCCTCGTGCGTGGGGCCGAGCAGGTGGTCCACCCCGCGGCGGTCCTTCAGCCGGAAGAGGTTGTCGCCGTACTCGGTCCAGCGGCCGGTGGCCTCGTAGGGCTCCTTGGGCAGCAGCGCGGGGAAGTGCACCTCCTGCGCGCCCATCGCGTCCATCTCCTCGCGGATGATGCGCTCGACGTTGCGGAAGACGCGGAAGCCCAGCGGCAGCCAGGTGAACCCACCGGGGGCGGCCCGCCGGATGTAGCCGGCCCGCGCGAGCAACCGGTGGCTGGCGACCTCGGCGTCGGCCGGGTCGTCCCGGAGGGTCCGCAGGAACAGGGTCGACATCCGCAGCAGCACGACAGGAGTCTCCCAGGACCGGCGGGGCCCGTCCCCCGCCGGTCCCGGGAGCGGTCAGTCGTCGGAGCCGTGACCGTCACCGGACCGCCCGTCGGAGTCGTCCCACCCGGACGTCGGGCTGGGCGTGGCCGCGGAACGGGAGGGGGACGCGGACGGCGACCGGAACGCCGAGTCGTCCAGGGCGAAACGGGGTGCGCCGTCGATGCAGGCGACGTGCACGTCGATGTCGTCGTCGTCGTTCTCGAACTCCATCTTCCCCACGTCGTCGGAGGGATCCACCCACCAGCCAGGCGCGGGCACGCCCGCCAGGACGGGCGTGCCGCTGCTGCAGTCGGCGAACACGGTGCCGCCGGACGTCGCGTACTCACCGGTCGCCGAGGCCGGGGACGCGAGCGGCTCGGGCGGGGACCCGTCCGGTGCGGATCCCGTGCGCTCCGGCGCGGTCGAGGACGACGTGGTGGCCGCGACGGGCGACGTGCCCGGGGACGCCGAGGCGTCCACGAGGGACACCGCGAGGAAACCCAGACCGATCGCTGCAGCCGCCGAGGCGGTCCAGGCGGCGCCGAGGAGGACCGGTCGTCTCATGCTGGTTCGTGTCATGGGTCAGACCCTCCGGCGGAGCGGGTTAAGACCACCCCAAGACGACGTCAAGGGAGGGGATCGATCTCCCTCCGGGGGACGGCGGGAACGCTAGCGTCCGCAGCGTGCCGCAACTCCTGGTCGTCGAGGACGACGAGCGCATCCGCTCGGCGCTCATCCGGGCGCTGCGCGACCGGGGGCACGCGGTCAGCTCGGCCGGTACGGCGCTGGACGGGCTGCGCCAGGCCGTCGACGGCCGCCCGGACCTGGTCGTGCTCGACCTCGGCCTCCCCGATCTCGACGGCGGGGAGCTGCTGCGGATGCTCCGTGCGGTGTCGTCCGTCCCGGTGATCGTGGCGACGGCGCGGGACGACGACGGGAGCATCGTGCGGGTCCTCGATGCCGGGGCGGACGACTACGTCCGCAAGCCGTACAGCGCCGACCAGCTCGACGCCCGCATCCGCGCGGTGCTCCGCCGGAGCGGCGCGGCAGACCGGGAGGAGACCGAGCTCAGGATCGGGGACCTGACCGTCGACCCGCGGGGCCGCCGGGTCAGCTACGCCGGCCGGGCGGTCGAGCTGGCCCCGAGGGAGTTCGACCTGCTGGCGTACCTGGCGGCGCGGGCGGGCGCGGTCGTCCCGAGACGGGAGCTGCTCGCGGAGGTGTGGCAGCTGCCCTACGGCGGTCCGGACAAGACCGTCGACGTCCACCTGTCCTGGCTCCGCCGCAAGCTGGGTGCCGAGGGTGCGCGGATGCTGCAGACGGTCCGCGGCGTCGGCGTCCGCCTGACCGAGCCCGAGCCGTGAGGGGCCGCATCACCCTGCTGGTGGCCGCGACGACCTCGGTGGTCCTGCTCGCCTTCCTCCTCCCCGCCGCGTCGCTGGTCGCCCGGGTCGCCGAGGCGCGGGCCCTGGACGCGGGTCAGGCGCAGCTGCAGTTCCTGCTGCCGTCGGTGGGTCTCGAGGACCGGGACCGGGTCGCCGCGGACCTGGCGGGGTTGACCGGGGCGACACGGCTGGGGGTGCTCTGGACCGACGGGACCACCTGGCTCGGCGAGCCGGGCAGCACGACGAGCCCGCCCGCCAGCCCGGTGGTCGACGAGTCGGCTGCGGGGACGCGCCTGGTCCAGCCGGTGGACCGTCCCGACGGGACGGCGGTCATCGAGGTGCTCGTGCCCTCCGAGCAGCTGCGGGCGGGCGTCGCCCGCACCTGGGCGGTGCTGACCGGGCTGGGCATCGCGCTGCTCGGGCTGGCGCTCGTGGTCGCGGACCGGTTGGCCCGCTCGCTCACCCGCCCGGTGACCGATCTGGCGTCCACCGCGCACCGGCTCGGCGGCGGCGACCTGACCGCGCGCGCCACCGTCGCAGGCCCGCCGGAGGTGCGCGAGGTGGGCGAGGCGGTGAACCGGCTGGCCGACCGGATCGGCGAGCTCCTGCTGGCCGAGCGCGAGGCCGCGGCCGACCTGGCGCACCGGCTGCGCACACCGCTGACCGCCCTGCGGCTGGATGCGGAGGGGCTCCCCGCGGCCGAGCGCGCCCGGATCCGGGACGACGTCGACGCGCTGGGCCGCACCGTGGACGCGGTGATCGCCGAGGCCCGCCGCCCGCTGCGGGAAGGGCTCGGTACGGGCTGCGACGCCTCCACGGTGGTGACCGACCGGGTCGCCTTCTGGTCGGTGCTCGCCGAGGACGAGGGACGCGCCCTCCGGTTCACCGGGAGTTCCGGGGCGCTCCCGGTGCGGGTGCCCGCCGACGACCTCGCGGCCGCCGTCGACGCGCTGCTGGGCAACGTCTTCCAGCACACGCCCGAAGGCACCCCCGTGGGCGTGGAGGTCCGGGTGCGGGAGGGCGGCGGGGCGCTGGTCACGGTCGCCGACGGTGGACCGGGGCTGGACGCCGCGGAGCTGCTCGCCCGCGGGCGCAGCGGCGGCGGCTCCACCGGGCTCGGCCTCGACATCGCCCGGCGGACGGCCGAGGCCTCCGGCGGACGGCTGCACGTGTCGTCCTCGCCGGCCGGGACGCGGGTGACCCTGGACCTGGCCCCGCCCTCCTGATCAGGCCGGTTCGGGGACCCCGCCCGGGTCGCCACCGGGGTCGTCGGGCGAGGGCTCGACCGGCGCGGGCGGCAGCGTGTCGGGCGTGTCCGGCGAGAGCTCGCCCGGGTCGTCGGGCACGGGCTCGCCGGGGTCGAGCGGGCGGTCGGGCTCCGGGATCGGGGTGACCATGCGCCCAGTCAACAGCGCCGGTGCCCGGTCGGCACCTCGCGGACGCTCCCCGGGCGGGCCGACCTGGCTACGATCGGGCCGGTCAGAGGCGCATCCACGCCCCCGTCGCGGGGCCGACCGGCGTGAGCGAGGAACCAGTGGGCCGAGACCGCGACCAGCAGGGCGCCCGGCCGCTCCCCCCGCGCCTGGACCCCCGCGCCGGCGGTCGCCCGCGTCCCCGGACCGGGTCCAGCGCGGCCGGGCTGCGGGAGCAGGGCGGCCGCCGCCGGCTCGTGACCGGCAGCCGTGTGGTCGCCGGGCTGCTGTCGGTGCTGCTGCTCGCGGGCTCGGGCTGGGGCTGGTACCTCGGCCAGGTCGCCGACGCGACGGTGAACCGCACCGACGCCATCCCCACCGAGGGCAACGACGGCGACGGCGAGGCGATGAACCTGCTGCTGGTCGGCAACGACAGCCGCAGCAACCTCACCGAGGAGCAGCTGGCCGAGCTCCAGGCCGGCACCGACTCCGGCATCAACACCGACACGATCATCCTGGTGCACGTGCCCGCCGACGGGTCGCGTGCCTCGTTCGTCTCGTTCCCGCGCGACTCCTGGGTGGAGATCCCGGGCTACGGCGAGGACAAGCTCAACGCCGCCTACGCCTACGGCTACACCGACGCCGACGCCCGGAGCGAGGCCGCCCGCGAGGCGGCCGGGGCGCAGCTGCTGGTCCGGACGATCAGCCGGCTCACCGGGCTGCAGATCGACCACTACGCCGAGGTGGACCTGCTGGGCTTCTTCGAGCTCTCCAGCGTCGTGGGCGGCGTCGAGGTGAACCTCTGCGACGCCGTCGACGACCGCGAGTGGTCCGGTGCGTACTTCCCGGCCGGCCCGCAGACGATCAGCGGCGCCGACGCGCTGAAGTTCGTCCGCCAGCGGCACGGCCTCCCAGGAGGTGACTTCGACCGCATCGTCCGCCAGCAGGTGTTCATCGCCGGCGTGCTGCGCAAGATGCTCTCCCAGGACGTGCTGCTCGACCTCGGCAAGCAGCGCGAGCTCGTGCAGGCCGCCGCGGAGTCGCTCACGGTGGACGAGGACCTGGACCTGCTGCGGCTCGCCGAGCAGATGCAGTCGGTGACCACGGGCAGCATCGAGTTCCAGACCGTGCCCAACCTCGGGATCGACCGGGAGGGTGCCGCCTCGATCGTCCGGCTGGAGGACGAGGCGACGCTCGAGCGCTTCTTCGCCGAGCTCTCGTCCGAGCCCGAGGAGGCCCCCGCCGAGGAAGCGGTGCCGCCGGAGGCCGCCGACCCCGCCGACGTCCCGGTCGCGGTCTTCAACGGATCGGGCACGAGCGGCCTGGCGGCCGACGCGCAGGCCGAGCTCGAGGAGGGTGGCTTCCCCGTCGTCTCCACCGGCAACGCCGACAGCTCCGGCTACGAGCAGACCGAGATCCGGCACGCCGCGGGCGACGAGGCGCTGGCCGCCGCGCTGGCCGCCGTCGTCCCCGGCGCCGTCGTCCGGCTCGTCGACGACGCCGCGCCGGGCACCGTGCAGCTGGTCCTGGGCGCGGACTTCAACGGCATCGGCCAGGCCGTGACCGCCCAGCCGCCGTCGGCACCGGCCGAGGGCGAGGGCGCCCGCACCGCCGCCGACACCGGCTGCATCAACTGAGGGGCGGCCCTCAGGCGACGACGCGGCCGCGCAGGACGGTGCGCTGCGGTCGCTGCAGCGCGTCGAGGTCGGCGCGCGGATCGGTCTCGTAGACGACGACGTCGGCCGTCGCCCCCTCCTCGATGCCGCGCAGGCCCAGCCACTCCCGCGCCCGCCACGAGCCGGCGGCCAGCGCCGCCTCGGCCGGGAGGCCCGCCTGGCACAGCGCCCGGATCTCGTCGGCGATGACGCCGTGGTCGATGCCGCCGCCGGCGTCGGTGCCCGCGTACACCGGGACGCCCGCCTCGAACGCGGCCCGCACGACGGCGCCCGAGTTCGCGTACAGCCGCCGCATCGTGCTGGCGTAGCTCGGGAACTTCTTCTCCCCCGCCGCGGCGAAGCCCGGGAAGTTCTCCACGTTGACCAGCGTGGGGACGACGGCGGTCCCGCGGCGGGCCATCTCGCCGATGAGCTCCTCGGTGAGCCCCGTGCCGTGCTCGATGCAGTCGATGCCGGCCTCGATCAGCGCGGGCAGCGCGTCGGTGCCGAAGGTGTGCGCGGTGACCCGGGCACCCTCCTCGTGCGCGGCGGCGATCGCCGCGGCGACGACGTCGGCCGGCCACTCGGGCGCCAGGTCGCCGACCGAGCGGTCGATCCAGTCGCCGACGAGCTTCACCCAGCCGTCGCCGCGGCGGGCCTGCACGCGGGTCTGCTCGACCAGGTCCTCGGGCTCGATCTCGACGCCGAGCCCGGGGATGTACCGGCGGGTGCGGGCGATGTGCCGCCCGGCCCGGATGATCGTCGGCAGCTCGGGGTCGCCGTCCAGCTCCCGGGTGTCGACGGGCGAGCCGCAGTCGCGCAGCGCCAGCACCCCGGCGTCCCGCTCGGTCAGCGCCTGCTGGCGCGCGTGGGCGAGGTCCTCGACGTGCCCGCCGCCGCGGGCGATGCCGACGTGGCAGTGCGCGTCGACCAGGCCGGGCAGCAGCCAGCCGCCGCGGCTGACCGTCTCCGCGCCCGGGACCGGCTCGAAGGTGAACCGCCCGTCACGGACCCAGACGTCGCGGTGCTCCCCCTCGGGCAGCACCACACCGGAGAGGTGCAGGGCGGGGGCGCTCACCGCCCGTTGCCGTCCTTGAACTGGTCGAAGTTCAGCTTGGTGAGGTCGGGCAGGCCCTGGCCCGGCGGCAGGCCCGGCATGCCGGCGCCGCCGAAGGGGTTGGCGCCGCCCGGGAACCCCGCGCCCGGGGGCAGACCGGGGGCGCCGGCAGGACGGCGGGCCGGGCCACCCTTGCCCTTGCCCTTCTTCCCCTTGCCCTTCTTGGACTGCGCCTGCATCTGCCGGCCGCGGGCCTTCTTCGACATGGGGCCCATGCCGGGCAGGCCCATGCTGCCGGCCATCTGGCCCATCATCTTCTGGGCCTGGGCGAAGCGCTCCAGCAGGCCGTTGACCTCGGTGACGGTCACGCCGGAGCCGTTGGCGATGCGCACCCGCCGCGACGCGTTGATGATCTTCGAGTTGGCCCGCTCCGCGGGGGTCATCGACTGGATGATCGCCGCGGTGCGGTCCAGGTCGCGGTCGTCGACCTGCTTGAGCTGCTCCTTCATCTGCCCCGCGCCCGGGAGCATGCCGAGCAGGTTGGCGATGGGGCCCATCTTGCGGATGGCCATCATCTGCTCGAGGAAGTCCTCGAGGGTGAAGCCCTCGCGGGCGGCGAGCTTGCCGGCCATCCGCTCGGCCTGCTCGGCGTCGAACGTCCGCTCCGCCTGCTCGATGAGGCTGAGCACGTCGCCCATGCCGAGGATGCGCGAGGCCATCCGCTCGGGGTGGAAGACGTCGAAGTCGCTGAGCTTCTCGCCGGTGGAGGCGAACATGATCGGCTGGCCGGTCACGTAGCGCACCGAGAGCGCGGCACCACCGCGGGCGTCGCCGTCGAGCTTGGTGAGGACGACGCCGGAGAAGCCGACGCCCTCCTGGAAGGCCTGCGCGGTGGTGACCGCGTCCTGGCCGATCATCGCGTCGACGACGAACAGCGTCTCGTCGGGCCGCACGGCGTCGCGGATGTCGGCCGCCTGCTGCATCAGCTCGGCGTCGATGCCCAGCCGGCCGGCGGTGTCGACGACGACGACGTCGTGCATGGTGCGGCGGGCGTGGTCGATGGAGTCGCGGGCCACCTGCACCGGGTCGCCGACGCCGTTGCCCGGCTCGGGCGCGAAGACGTCGACGCCGGCCTGGCCGGCCACGATCGACAGCTGGTTGACCGCGTTCGGGCGCTGCAGGTCGGCGGCCACCAGCAGCGGCGTGTGCCCCTGCGACTTCAGCCAGCGGCCGAGCTTCCCGGCGAGGGTGGTCTTACCGGCACCCTGCAGACCGGCCAGCATGATGACCGTCGGCGAGGTCTTGGCCAGCCGGATGCGACGGGTCTCGCCACCGAGGATCTGGATGAGCTCCTCGTTGACGATCTTGATGACCTGCTGCGCCGGGTTGAGCGCCTGGGAGACCTCCGCCCCGCGGGCGCGCTCCTTGACGGCGGTGATGAAGGCCCGCACCGCCGGCAGCGCGACGTCGGCCTCGAGCAGCGCGATGCGGATCTCGCGCGCCGTCGCGTCGATGTCGGCGTCGGAGAGCCGACCCTTGCCCCGCAGGCCGGTGAAGACCTTGTCGAGGCGGTCGGAGAGGGTCTCGAACACAGCACGTCCTCGTCAGAGCTCGTGGCGCGGCCCGCCGGCCCGACGACCGGCGACACGGCGACGGGCCCGGCCGTGCCGGGCCCTCGCGCCTCCTGACCCCCAGCGTATCCACCCGGTGGCCGGGCGGCCGCCACCGCGAGGCGTGCGGGGGTGGGTGAGCCGTACCCGGCGGGTCGATGGGAGCGCCGGGCTCAGGGGCGGTGCCCGGCCCCCTCGCCGCCCGCGCCGTCCAGGACGAGCGCCAGGAAGTCGCCGATCCGGACGTGCCGCTCCAGGTCGTGGCGGAACCGCCCGTGCCCCACCACGGTGTAGCGGTTGCGCCGGCCGATCCGCTCCCGGACCACGTACCCGGCGCGCTCGAGGTCGCCGACGATCATCTGGACGGCCCGCTCGGTGATGCCGACCCGGGCCGCGACGTCCCGCATCCGGACGTCGGGGTCGGCGGCCAGGCTGACGAGCACGTGCCCGTGGTTGGACAGGAAGGTCCACCCCGCCCCGCCACCCGTCACGTCCGGGACCTCACGCATGCGCCCATCACCGCTCCCTTGCCATGCGCATTTGATTTCGCATACCGTACTTCGTGCGAGGGGAGTACCCGACGCGCAGGACGCAGCCGCTGCCCGTCAGTCCCGGCCTCGGCCCGGGCACGGCCGGTCCCACCGGGACCGGGGGAGACCTCGCCGCAGCCCGGGAGACGCCCGTGCCGTCACTGGCCCCCACGCCCGCCGCCCGCGTGACCTGGCCCTCCCCCGGCCAGGTGCTCCTGCTCCAGTCGGTCCGCGCGGATCCCTGCATCAGCGTCCTGGCCTCGACCACGCCGGCGCCCCGCATGACCGACACCGACCTGCGGCGGCTCCGCCGGTTGGTCGACGACGCCGCTGGGCGCCTGGCGGGGGACGGCACACCCGACCCCCACCTGCTGAGGGCGGCCCTCGACGAGGTGGTCGCCGGCGTCGCGCGGCAGGCGACCGGGTCCGCGATCGCCCTCTACGTCAGCCCGCACCTGCGCGAGGTGGTCCGGCTCCCGGTACCCGTCCCCGACCGCGTGGTGGTCGACCGCACCTTCGCCACCCGCGACCTCGTGCGCGCCCTGCACCGGACACCCCAGCACGTCGTCCTGCTGCTGAGCGAGGCCGAGGCCCGCCTCGTGGTGGGGGTGGCCGACGACCTGCGCCCGCCGCCGCGCACCTCGTTCCCCCTCACCGCGGAGACCGCGCCGCTCGACGCGTTCCTCCGCCGGGTGGACGAGGCGCTGGGCACCTACCTGCGGCTGCACCCCGCGCCGCTGGTGCTGGTGGGCGCCGAACGGGTCGTCGGGCGGTTCCGCCGGCAGTCCCGGAACACCGCCCGCCTGGCCGGCACGGTGGACGCGAACCTCACCCGGGCCCCCGTGACCGCCCTCGTGCCCCGGATCAGGGAGGTGCTCGAGGCCTACCTCCGCTCCCGGCAGGACGAGGCGCTGGAGCACCTGGACCGGCGGCGGTCGCGGCACGCCGTGGTGGAGGGCATCGACGCCTGCTGGCTGGCCGCGCGGCGGGAACGCCCGGAGATGCTCGCCGTCGAGGAGGGCTTCACCCACGCCGCCCGGCTCAGCCCCGACGGCGACTTCCTCACCCCGGCCGACGACGTCGAGCACCCGGACGTGGTCGACGACGTCGTCGACGAGCTGATCGAGACGGTGCTGCTGCGCGGCGGGTGGATCGCCTTCGTCGACGACGGGGCGCTCGCCCGCTCCGGCCGGGTGGCGCTCACCGTCCGCTGACGGCCGTCAGGCGGCGCGGCGGGCCCCCGTGCCGGTGGCACCGGCGAGCACGTCGCCGACCACCAGCGCCGCGCCGCAGTCGGCGCACGCCCACTCGGGGCACTCGCCACCGTCCTCGGTGTGGCCGTCGGCGCACGGCGGCTGCACGAAGTCGCGGTCGTCCCCGCAGGACGGGCAGGGCCAGTGGCGGCTGTCCACGAGCAGGCTCCTCTCGGCCGGTGGGACCGGTCCGTCCCGATCCACGCCGACCGTCGCACGGACCTCCGACAGAACCGGGTAGCTCAGGACGGCGTGTCGGTCCCCACGGCCACCGCCGGGCCACGGGTGGCCGCGACGAGCGCGGCATCCACCCGCTCGCGCTGCCCCTGGTCCACCGGGGAGCCCGAGGGGTTGGCGACGTAGAAGCAGTCGACCGCGTCGCCCCCCAAGGTCTCGATGCGGGCCGACGTGACGTCGAGCCCCTCCGCCGCGATCGCTGCGGTCAGCCGGTAGAGCAACCCCGCCCGGTCCCCCGCCCGCACCTCGACGATGCCGGTGGCGCGACCGCTCACCTCGTGGTTGTGCCAGGAGATGCGCGGCGGCGCCGACCGGGCCTCCTCGCGGTAGTCGGCCTCCCGCTGGCGCAGCCGCTCGGCCAGCCGGAGCGTGCCCTCGAGCGCGGCCCGCACGCCGTCGGCCAGGATCTCGGGCACCGGCGCCCGGCCGAACCGCGGGCGCACCGAGTACACGCCGGTCGCGTACCCGTCGGCCACGGTCATCTTCGCCGCCCGCACGTCGAGCTGGTTGAGCGCGAGCACGCCGGCGCAGGTGCTGAGCAGGCCGGGCCGGTCGGGGGCGCCGATCGTGACCTGCTGCCCGTCGGCCACCTCCTCGATCGCGACGGTCACGCCCCGCGTCGCACCCGGGAGCCCGGGCACCTGCACCGTCGCCTGGGCGCGGGGCGCCGGGTGCAGCACGGGTTCGGGCGCCGGCAGCGGGGTGCCGCCGAGCTCGGCCTGCACCCGGGCGACCAGCGCCGCCACCAGGTGCGCCTTCCACGGCGACCACGCCGACGCGCTCGTCGCCGCGCCGTCGGCCTGGGCCAGCGCGTGCAGCAGCTGGAGCACCGAGGGGTCGCGCCCGATGGTGGCGGCCACCCGCTCGATGGTGGCCGGGTCGTCGATGTCCCGCCGGGTCGCCGTCGCCGGGAGGAGCAGGTGGTGGCGCACCAGGGTGCCCAGCGTCGCGACGTCGGCCTCGGCGAAGCCCATCCGCGCGCCGATCGCGGCCGCGATCGGCTCCCCCACCACGCTGTGGTCGCCGGGCCAGCCCTTGCCGATGTCGTGCAGCAGCGAGGCCACCAGCAGCAGGTCGGGCCGGTCGACGTCGCGGGTCAGCTCGGAAGCGGCCGCGGCGGCCTCGACGAGGTGCCGGTCGACGGTGAACCGGTGCCACGGATGCCGCTGCGGCAGCGAGCGGACCCGGTCCCACTCCGGCAGCAGCCGGGCCAGCAGGCCCTCCTGGTCCAGCTGCTCCAGCACCGGCACCGCGGACCGGCCGCTGGCCAGCACGCGCAGGAAGGACCACCGCGCCTCGGCCGGCCACGGCTCGGGCATCGGCGGGCTGTGCACCGCCAGCACCTTGAGCGTGTACGGCGAGAGCAGCAGGTCGGCCCGCGCCGCGGCCGCCGCGGCCCGCAGCACCAGCCCCGGATCGGCGGCGGGGCGGGCGTCCCGCGCGAGGACCACCTCGTCCCCCTGCCGGACGACGCCCTCGGCCAGCGGCTCGCGGCGCACCCGGCGGTAACGGCCGCGGGGGCGGCGGACCAGCCCGGCCTCCACCCGCCGCCAGGTCTCGTCGGCGACGAAGGCCAGCCGCCGGCCGGCCAGGCTGACCTCGCGCAGCAGCGCGTCCTCGTCGGCAAGCCCCAGCGCAGCGGCGATCGCCCGCTGCTCCTGGCGCACCAGGACGTCGGCCGCCCGCCCGGACCGCCGGCGCAGCTCGTCGCGCACGTCCAGGAGGAATCCGTAGGCCTGCTCGACCTCGGCGGCGGGCTCGTCGGCGAGCTGGGCGGCGGCGGCCGCGCGCAGCACCTGCCCCTCGCGCAGGCCGCCGTAGGCCTCCTTGAGGTCGGGCTCGAGCAGGAAGGCGAGCTCGCCGAGCCGGCGGGCGCGGTCCCGGCGCAGGTCGCGCAGCTGGGGCAGCAGCCGGGCGGCGTGCTGGCGCCAGCTGGCCAGCGTCGCCGTGCGCAGCCGGGCGGCGAGCGCCGCGTCACCGGCGACCAGCCGCGCGTCCAGGAGCCCGAGCCCGGCCTTCACGTCGGTCGAGGCGACACCGACCGCCTCGGCGACCGACCGCACCGAGTGGTCCAGCCGCAGGCCGGCGTCCCAGACGGGGTACCAGAGCGCGTCGGCGACGGCGGCGACCTCCGGCCGGTCCTCGTGCACCAGCACCAGGTCCAGGTCGCCGTGCGGCGGCAGCTCCCGGCGGCCGAGGCTGCCGACGGCGACGAGCGCGAGGCCGTCGGTGCCCGTTCGGGGCGGCGGCCCCCCGCGCCGGGCGCGGGCGGGCGGGGTACCCCCCACGGCGTCCGCCAGCAGCCCGGCGAGCCACGCGTCCAGGGCCTCGACCCGCTCCGCGCGGGGCAGCTCCTCCAGCGCCTCGGTGTCCAGCACGACTCCCCCTCGGTACGGCCCGGATGGAAAGGCGCCGGCCGGGGGGCGGGCCACCCCACCACCCCGGCCGACGCCGTTGAGCTACGCGCGGAGCGCTCGCCTACAGGGCGTCGTCGCCGCGCTCCCCGGTGCGGACCCGCACGATCTCGTCGATCGTGGTGACCCACACCTTCCCGTCCCCGATCTGGCCGGTGGAGGCCGCCTCGACGACGGCGTCCACGACCCGGGCGGCGTCCAGCTCGCTGACGACCACCTCGATGCGGACCTTGGGCACGAAGTCCACCTGGTACTCCGCGCCGCGGTAGACCTCGGTGTGGCCGCGCTGGCGGCCGAAGCCCTGGACCTCGCTGACGGTGAGCCCGGCGATGCCGATCAGCTCGAGGGCGTTCTTGACGTCGTCCAGCTTGAACGGCTTGACGATCGCGGTGACCAGCTTCATGCCAGTGTCCTCTCGGTGTTGCGGGCCTCGGCACGCGCCTGGCCGGCCAGCGGGGCGGTGGAACCACTGCTGCCGAGCGACGCGAAGTCGTAGCCGGACTCCGCGTGCACGACGGTGTCGATACCTGCGACCTCGTCGTCCTCCGCGATGCGGAAGCCCATCGTCTTCTGGATCACGAAGCCGATCAGCAGGGTGACGACGAAGGAGAACGCCAGGACGGCGAGGGCACCGACGACCTGACGCCAGAGCTGGTCGACGCCACCACCGTAGAAGAGGCCGTCGACGCCGGACGGAGCGGCCGCCGTACCGAGGAAACCGATGGCGATGGTGCCCCAGAGGCCGCCGACGAGGTGGACACCGACGACGTCGAGCGAGTCGTCGTAGCCCAGCGTGTACTTCAGGCCCACGGCCAGGGCGCAGAGCGCACCGGCGACGACGCCGATGATGATCGCGCCGATCGGCGAGACCGCGTTGCAGGCCGGGGTGATGGCCACCAGGCCGGCGACGACGCCGGAGGCGGCGCCCAGCGACGTGGAGTGACCGTCGCGCACCTTCTCCACGAGGAGCCAGCCGAGGATGGCGGCACCCGTGGCGACGAGGGTGTTGACCCAGGCCACCGCGGCGGTGTTGTTCGCGGCCAGCGCGGAGCCGGCGTTGAAGCCGAACCAGCCGAACCACAGCAGCCCGGCACCGATCATCACCAGCGGCAGGTTGTGCGGGCGCATGGCCTCGCGGCCGAACCCGCGCCGCTTGCCGAGCACCAGGGCCAGCGCCAGGCCGGCCGCACCGGCGTTGATGTGGACGGCGGTGCCGCCGGCGAAGTCGAGCGCCGCCAGGTCGTTGGCGATCCAGCCGCCGATGACGTCGTCGCCGTCGAAGGCGAAGACCCAGTGGGCGACGGGGAAGTACACGATGGTGGCCCAGATGCCGGCGAAGACCATCCACGCGCCGAACTTGGCGCGGTCGGCGATGGCGCCGGAGATCAGCGCGACGGTGATGATCGCGAAGACGGCCTGGAAGCCGACGAAGGCCATGACGGGCAGGCCGCCGGCCTCGCTGGTGGCGTCCTCCATCAGGCCGTTCAGCCCGAAGTACTCCAGCGGGTCGCCGAGCAGGCCGGCGCCGCCGACGCTGTCTCCGAAGGCGATGGAGTAGCCGTAGAGCACCCAGAGGACGCTGATCAGCGCCAGCGCCCCGAAGCTCATCATCATCATGTTGAGGACGCTCTTCGCGCGGACCATGCCGCCGTAGAAGAGCGCGAGGCCTGGCGTCATCAGCAGCACGAGCGCCGCGCTGGTGAGGATCCAGGCGGTGTCGCCGGTGTTGACCACGGCAACCTCCTGTGTCGGGTCGTCGGCCGGGCGGCCGGATCGGTGGGCTCGGGCCCTCCGTGCGGGAGGGGCGACGCGGTGTTCACCGTGCCGGGCGCGTGTTTCCGGCGATGTCGGCGCCGCGTTTCACGGGCGTGAACTCCTCGCCGCGTGTCCCGCCGTCACGTTGCATCCGTGTTGCGCGCCCGCCCGGAGCCCTCCCTCACCCACCGATCGCGGGGATCACCCCTCGCCGACCAGCCCCTCGGCGAACACCCGCGGCTCGAACGGCGCGAGGTCGTCGGGGCCCTCCCCCAGCCCGATCAGCTTCACCGGGATGCCCAGCTCCTGCTGCACCCGGACGACGATGCCGCCCTTGGCGGTGCCGTCGAGCTTGGTGAGCACGACACCGGTGACCTCGACCGCCTCGGTGAACACGCGGGCCTGCACGACGCCGTTCTGGCCGGTGGTGGCGTCGAGCACCAGCAGCACCTCGGTGACCGGCGACTGCTTCTCCACGACCCGCTTCACCTTGCCCAGCTCGTCCATGAGCCCCGACTTGGTGTGCAGCCGGCCGGCGGTGTCGACGACGACGGTGTCCACCTCCGCCTCGACGCCGGTGCGCACCGCCTCGAACGCCACCGCCGCCGGGTCGCCGCCCTCGCGGCCGCGGACGGTGAGCACGCCCACCCGCTCGCCCCAGGTCTCCAGCTGGTCGGCGGCGGCGGCGCGGAACGTGTCGGCCGCACCCAGGACGACGCTCTTGCCGTCGCCGACGAGCACGCGCGCGAGCTTGCCGACGGTGGTCGTCTTGCCGGCGCCGTTGACGCCCACCACCAGCACCACGCCGGGCCGGCCCTCGTACCGGGAGGTGCCCAGGGTCCGGTCGAGGTCCGGGCCCAGGACGGCGGTGAGGTTGTCGACGAGGAGGTCGCGCAGCTCGGCGCCCGACGCGGTGGCCAGCACCATCGACTGGGTGCGCAGCCGCTCGACGATCTGGGTCGTCGCGGAGACGCCGACGTCGGCGGCGAGCAGGGTCTCCTCGATCTCCTCCCAGTCGTCCTCGGTCAGCTTCTCGCGGGCGAGCACGGTGAGCAGGCCGCGGCCGAGCGAGGACTGCGACCGGGCCAGCCGCGAGCGCAGCCGCACCAGCCGGCCGGCCGAGGGGGCCGGCTGGTCGAACACCAGCCCCGGCTCGGGCTCGGCCGGGGGCAGCTCGACCGTGGGCGGCGCGTCGGGGACGACCGCGTCGGGCTGGTCCTGCAGGCCCTGGCCCGAGGCGGTGGCGCCCGTGGGCCGCGGTGGCTCCGCCGGGGGTGCGGGGGGCCGCGGCCGGGTGAGCGTCGTGCCGCTGACGGCGTCGTCGTCGAGACGCGTGGTCCGCCTGCCGCGGCCGACGAGGAGGCTGACCCCGAGGATCAGCGCCACGACCAGGATCGCGATCGCGATCAGCACGAATTCCATGCCGCGAGTCTCCCAGCACCGGCCCCCGGAGCACCTCCGGGACGGCGGGTCCCCGCACGCGGGGGTGGATGCGCCAGGCTGTGCCCATGCCGCCGCCCGCTCCGTCCTCCCCCGCCCTCGTGCTGGGCCCCCTGCTGCGGCACGTGGACCCCGTCTCGGCCACCGTGTGGGTGGAGACCGACCGCCCGTGCGAGGTCGACGTCCTGGGGCGGCGGGCGCGCACCTTCACCGTGGGCGGCCACCACTTCGCGCTGGTGCTGGTGGAGGACCTCGCGCCGGGCAGCACCACGCCCTACGAGGTGCGGCTCGACGACACCCTCGTCTGGCCGCAGGCGGGCTCGGGCTTCCCGCCCAGCCGCATCCGCACCCCCGGGCGGCCCGGCCCGTTCCGGCTGGCCTTCGGCTCGTGCCGGTACGCCAGCGCCCGCACCGTGGAGGAGTCCGAGGGCATCCCGCCCGACGCGCTCGACCTGTACGCCCGGCAGCTCGCCGCCCGGCCGGAGGAGGAGTGGCCCGATGCGCTGGTGCTCCTCGGCGACCAGGTCTACGCCGACGAGCTCACCGAGCGCACCCGCGGCCGGCTGGCCCGCCGCCGGGACCGCGGGCAGCGGGCCCGGGTGCCGGAGGCGCAGGTCGCGGACTTCGAGGAGTACACCCACCTCTACCTCGAGTCCTGGCGGGACCCGGAGGTGCGCTGGCTGCTCTCGACGATCCCGTCCTCGATGATCTTCGACGACCACGAGATGATCGACGACTGGAACACCTCGGCGGCCTGGCGGCGGACGATGCAGGACGAGCCGTGGTGGTCCGGCCGGATCACCGGCGGGCTGATCAGCTACTGGGTCTACCAGCACCTGGGCAACCTCAGCCCGCAGGAGCTGGCCGAGAACAAGGCCTGGCGCGCCGTCCAGGACCTGGTGGACGCCTCCGGGGACACCCCGGCCGACGCCGAGCCGATCCTGCGCGAGATGGCCGTGCGCGCCGACGCCGACCCGGCGAGCGTGCGGTGGAGCTTCGTGCGGCACTGGGGCGACGCGCGGCTGGTCGTGGTCGACAGCCGTGCCGGGCGGGTGCTGGAGGAGACCGGCCGCCGGATGCTGGACGACGACGAGTTCGACTGGGTCGAGGCAGCGATGCGGCAGGCCGCGCGGGACGGGGTGGAGCACCTCGTCGTCGGCACCTCGCTGCCGTGGCTGCTGCCGCACGCCGTCGACGCGCTCGAGCGGTGGAACGCCACGCTGAACCTCCGCCACCACGGCCGCTGGCGCGGTCGGCTGGCCGAGCAGGTGCGCCAGCTGGCCGACCTCGAGCACTGGGCGGCGTTCGGGCACTCCTTCGACCGGCTGGGCCGGGCGCTGCTGTCGGTCGCGCGCGGCGAGCACGGCCGGCCCCCGGCGACCGCGCTGGTCCTCTCCGGCGATGTCCACCACGCCTACGCGGCCGAGGTCGTGGAGCCCGGCGGGCTCGCCTCGCGCGTGCACCAGCTCACCGTCTCCCCGCTGCACAACCAGGCGCCGCACCCGATCAAGGTGGCGTTCCGGATCGGCTGGAGCCGGCGCGCCCGGCGGCTGATGGAGGCGCTCGCCCGGTGGGTCGGCGCCGAGCCCGCCGGCCTGGAGTGGGAGAAGCAGGCCGGGCCCTACTTCGGCAACCAGATCGGCGAGCTGGTGCTCGACGGCCGCGAGGCGCGTTTCGTCCTGTCGGTGAGCGAGCGGGGCGCCACCACGCTGAGCCAGGTCGTGGACGCGCCGTTGTCGAGCGCCTGAGAGGGTGAGGAGGTGAGCAAGCCGGCCCCCGGTCCCGACCAGCCGCCGATCCCGGTCCGCCTGGTCACCTTCAACACCCACCACGGCGTGGGTACCGACGCGCGCCACGACCTCCCCCGGCTGGCCAGGCTGCTGGCCTCGGTGGACGCCGACGTCATCTGCCTGCAGGAGGTCGACCGGCACTTCGGCCCGCGCAGCGAGGACGTCGACCAGGCGCTGCTGCTCTCCCGGGCGCTGGACATGCAGCTGGCCTGGGGCCCGGCGATCGACGAGCGGCGGCCGGGTGACCAGCCGCCTCGGCAGTACGGCAACGCGCTGCTCTCGCGGCTGCCGATCCTGATCAGCGACGTGCACCGGCTGCCCGGCAGCGGCGAGCCGCGCAGCGCGCTGCGCACGATGGTCGAGCTCGACGGCGGGGCGCTGTGGGTGACCGCGACCCACCTCACCACCCGCTCGGCGGACGAGCGGCGGGCGCAGGTCGAGGCGCTGGCCGCGCTGCACACCGACTCCATGGAGACCGGCGTGCTGGTCGGTGACTTCAACACCGCGCCCGACGCCCCGGAACTGGACGCGCTGCGGCGGCGGTTCACCGACGCCTGGCGGCTGGCCCGGGCCCGGGACGACCAGTCGGGCTGGCGGTTCTGGCAGTCCGACGCCGGCCACACCCACCCGGCGCGGTCGCCGCACCGGCGCATCGACCAGGTGTGGGTCTCAGCGGGGGTCGCCGTCGCCGGGGCCCACGTCCTCGACGCCGGGGGCGCCTCCGACCACCTCCCCGTCGTCGTCGACCTCGAGGTCCGCTCCGGCGTCTGAGGAACCCGGCACCCGCCGTCCCCGCCTCAACCCTCGGGGGGGTCAGGCGGTCTCGAGCTCGCGCAGGCGCTGGCTGATGACGCCGGTGATGCCGTCCCCGCGCATGCTCACCCCGTAGAGCGCGTCGGCGATCTCCATCGTCCGCTTCTGGTGCGTGATGATGATCAGCTGCGACGTCGACCGGAGCTGCTCCACGAGCACCAGCAGCCGGCCGAGGTTGACGTCGTCCAGCGCCGCCTCGACCTCGTCGAGCACGTAGAACGGCGAGGGCCGGGCGCGGAAGATCGCCACCAGCATCGCGACCGCCGTCAGCGACCGCTCCCCGCCCGAGAGCAGCGACAGCCGCTTCACCTTCTTGCCCGGCGGCCGCGCCTCCACCTCGACGCCGGTGGTCAGCATGTCCTCCGGGTCGGTGAGCACCAGCCGCCCCGAGCCGCCCGGGAACAGGGTGGCGAAGACCTGCTCGAACTCCCGCGCCACGTCGGCGAACGCCGCGGCGAAGACGTCGTGGATGCGGCCGTCCACCTCGCGGACGACGGTGAGCAGGTCCTTGCGGGTGGTCTTGAGGTCCTCGAGCTGGGTGGCGAGGAAGGTGTGCCGCTCCTCCAGCGCCGCGAACTCCTCCAGCGCCAGCGGGTTGACCTTGCCCAGCGTGGCGAGGTCCCGCTCGGCGCGGGCCACCCGCCGCTCCTGGACGGCGCGGTCGTAGGGCACCGGGTCCGGTGCCGGCTCGCCCTTGGCCTCGGCCTCGGCCACCTGCTGCGGCGGGGGCGGCACCGGGGCGGCGGGCCCGTACTCGCCGATGAGCGTGGGCAGGTCGACGCCGAACTCCTCGGCCGCCCGGGTCTCCAGCGACTCGATGCGGTAGCGCTGCTCGGTGCGGGCCACCTCGTCGCGGTGCACCTCGTCGGTGAGCCGGTCGAGCTCCGCGGTGGCCGCGCGCACCCGGCTGCGCACCTCCAGCAGCTCGGCCTCCGCGCCGCTGCGCGACGACGTCAGCGCATCCCGCTCCGCGGCCGCGCGCACCAGGGAGTGCTCGAGGGCGGCGAGCGCGACCCCCGCGTCGTGCCGCACCCGGTCGGCCACCGCGGCCCCGCGCTCGCGCGCCACCCGGGCCGCCGCGGCCCGCTCCCGGGCCGCCCGTTCCTGCCGGGCCTGCCGGCGGAGCGATTCGGCTCGTCCCTGCAGGGCGCGGGCCCGCTCCTCGGCGGTGCGGACGGCGAGGCGCGCCTCCGTCTCGGCCTGCCGGGCGGCGGCCACCTCGGCGCGCAGCCGGTCGCGCTCCTCGGTCGGCGGCTCCTCCTCCACGGGCGCGGCCTCCGCCTCGGCGAGCTGCTGCTCGAGCCCGGTCAGCGAGGTCTGCGCCTGCTCCAGCGCCTGCTCGGCCCGCACTCGCGCGGCCAGCGAGCGCTCTGCCTCCGAGGCGGCCGAGCGCGCCGCGGCACCGAGCTCGGCCAGCTGCGCGGCGACCGCCGAGCGGGAGCGGTCGGCGGCCTGCCGGGCGGCCAGCGCGGTGTCGACGTCGGCCGAGCGCGCGCGGGCCGTCTCGCGGGCCGCGGCCAGCTCCTCGGCGAGCGCGGCCGCCCGCTCCGTCGCGGCCGCGAGCTCGGTGGCCGCCTCGTCCACGCGGGCCCGCAGCTCCAGGTTCGACGGCGCATCGGTCTGGCCGCCCAGGGCCCAGTCCGCGCCGAGGAGGTCGCCGGTGGCGGTGACCGCCCGGACCCGGGGGTGGGTGCGCACGAGCGCGACCGCCGCGTCCAGGTCGGCCACCAGCGCGACGCGCTCGAGCGCGCGGGCCAGCGCCGGGCGCAGCGCCTCGGGCGCCTGCACCGCGTCCAGCGCCCAGCGGGCGCCGCCCGGCAGCTCGGGCCAGCCGTCCCGCGGCACCGGCGGCACCCCCCCGGTGACCAGCAGTCCGGCGCGCCCGCCGTCGGTGCGGGTGAGGTGCTGCAGCGCCGCGGCGGCCTCGGCGACCCCGGCGACGACGACGGCATCGGACATCCCGCCCAGCGCGGCGGCCACGGCGACCTCGTCGCCGGGGGTCACGGCGAGCTGCTCGGTGACCGGGCCGAGCACGCCCGCCAGGCCCGCCCCGAGCACCGCGGCCGCGCCGTCGGCGGGGGTGAGCCCGAGGGCGAGGGCGTCGCGGCGGGCCTGCCAGGAGGCGCGGTCGCGCTCGGCGGCCCGCTCGGCCTCGGCCAGCTCGGTGACCCGGCGGGCCGCGGCGGTGTGCGCGGCGACGGCGTCCTCGTGCGCGGCGACCAGCGCGAGGTCGGTGTCCTCCTGGTCGGCGACCTGCCCGCGCCGGTCGGCCAGCCGCTCGTCGGCGGCCCGGGCGCGGTCGGCCGCCTCGGCGGCGGCGACGGTGAGCCGCTCGATCTCGGCCTCCCCGGCGTGCACCCGGGACCGCGCGGCCGCCACCTTGCCGGAGAGCCGGGCCAGCCCCTCGCGGCGGTCGGCGAGCGCCCGGGCAGCGGCGACCCAGGCCTTCTCGGCGGCAGCCAGCGCGGTCTCCAGCTCCGCCCGGCCGGCGACGACCGCAGCGAGCCGCTCCCGCTCGGCCTGCAGGCCCGCGGCGAGCTCCGCCTCGGTCGAGGCGACGCGGTGGGCCTCGGCGTCGAGCTGGTCGGGGTCGCGACCGGGCGCAGCCGAGGGGGCCGCGGCGGAGAGGTGCCGGTGCCGCTCGGCGGCGAGCTGGGCGACGCTGCGGAACCGCTCCCCCAGCGCGGAGAGCCGGTACCAGGTGTCCGAGGCGGCCTGCAGCCGCGGGGCGCTCGCGGCGAGCTCGCTCTCCAGCTCGCCCTCCCGCCGGGAGACGGCGGAGAGCTCGCGCTCCACCACGGCGCGCCGCTGCCGGGCCGCGGTCTCGTCGGCGACGTCCCGGTCGAGGGCGTCGCGGAGCTGGACGAGGTCGTCGGCGAGCAGCCGCAGCCGGGCGTCGCGCAGGTCGGCCTGCACGCCGGCGGCGCGGCGGGCGACCTCGGCCTGCCGGCCCAGCGGCTTGAGCTGGCGGCGCAGCTCGGCGGTGAGGTCGGCCAGCCGGTCGAGGTTGGCCTGCATCCCGTCGAGCTTGCGGAGCGCCTTCTCCTTGCGCTTGCGGTGCTTGAGGACGCCGGCGGCCTCCTCGATGAAGGCGCGGCGGTCCTCGGGGCGGCCGGAGAGGACGGCGTCGAGCTGCCCCTGCCCGACGATGACGTGCATCTCGCGGCCGATGCCGGAGTCGCTGAGCAGCTCCTGGACGTCGAGCAGGCGCACCTTGTCGCCGTTGATCTCGTACTCGCTCTCGCCGGAGCGGTACATGCGGCGGGTGATCGACACCTCGGTGTACTCGATCGGCAGCGCGCCGTCGGCGTTGTCGATGGTGAGCGTCACCTCGGCCCGGCCGAGCGCCGGGCGCCCGGCGGTGCCGGCGAAGATGACGTCCTCCATCTTGCCGCCGCGCAGGCTCTTGGCGCCCTGCTCGCCGAGGACCCAGGAGATGGCGTCGACGACGTTGGACTTGCCCGACCCGTTGGGGCCGACGACGGCGGTGATGCCGGGCTCCAGCCGGAGCGTGGTGGCGGACGCGAAGGACTTGAAGCCCTTGAGCGTCAGGCTGGAGAGGTGCACGAGGTCAGCACTCTAGCCCGGGATCCCGGGTTGCCGGGGGCCTGCGAGGCCGGTGGTGCGCCTGTGACCGGCCCGTTCGAGGCCCCGGGGTCCCGCCTCAGGCGAGCGCGGGCTCGGCGGTGTCGCCCGCCAGGGAGAGCAGCTCGTGGGCGATGGCGGCGTCGCGCTGGGCGCGCAGCTCGGCGAGCTCCTGCTCGAGCCGCTGCACCCGGGCCCGCAGGGCGGCGTTCTCCTCGGCTACCCGGAGTTCCACGGGGGTGACGACCGAACCGAACAGGGCCTTGGCCATGGCTGTGACGGCCTTTCGAGAGCGAGAGGGTGTGCCCGGCGCCCCGGTGCGCGGTCGGCGCGGGCTGGATGTTCCCAGGGTGACAGCCCCCGACACGCAGGTCAACGGCGCCGGGGTGAGGCTCCCGTGTCGGGGGGATGTCGTCTTCGTCACGCCGTGGTGAAGCCCTCCAGCCCCTGCGGGGGTGCGGAGCGGACGTCGACGCCGGTCACCCGGCCCGGGGCGTCCGGGCCGTCGAGCGCGGCGACGAGTTCGCGCACCGCCGCCTCGGGCCCCTCGGCGACCACCTCGACCCGCCCGTCGGGGAGGTTGCGCGCGACCCCGGAGAGCCCGGCCCGCTGCGCGAGCCCGCGCACGAAGTACCGGTACCCGACGCCCTGGACGCGGCCGGAGACCAGCACCTCCACGCGGACGGTCACGCGCGCCGCGCTCTCGGCCGGGGCTGGCAGGTGGGGCAGCTGTAGCTGGAGCGGTTCATGAACGACTCGCGGCGGATCGGCGTGCCGCAGCGGGGGCACGGCCGGTCCTCCTGCCCGTAGACCGCGAGGAAGCGGGAGAAGTACCCGCTCTGCCCGTTGACGTCGACGTAGAGGGAGTCGAAGGAGGTGCCGCCCTGCGCGAGCGCCTCCCCCAGGACGTCGCGGACGCCGTCGAGCAGGTCGGCCACCTGCGCCCGGGTGAGCCGGTCGGTGGGGCGGGAGCCGTGCAGGCGGGCCCGCCACAGCGCCTCGTCGGCGTAGATGTTGCCCACCCCGCCGATGAGCGTCTGGTCCAGCAGCGCCCGCTTGACCTCGGTGCGGCGCCGGCGCAGCGCCGCGGTGAACGCGTCGACGTCGAACGACTCGTCCAGCGGGTCGATCGCGATGTGCGCCAGCCGCCCCGGCACGTCGTCGCCGTCCGCCTCCTCCACCGCCAGGCCGCCGAACGTGCGCTGGTCGACGAAGCGCAGCTCCCGGCCGCGGTCGGTGAAGGTGAACCGGGCGCGCAGGTGGGTCTCGTCGGGGGCCGACGGCTTCTCGACGAGCAGCTGGCCGCTCATCCCCAGGTGCCCGACCAGCGCGCGCCCCGACGGCGACCCGTCGGGCTCGGCCAGCGGCAGCCACAGGTACTTGCCGCGGCGGTGCGCGGCGGTGAGCGTGCGGCCGGTGAGCGCCTCCACGAAGTGGTCGGCGCCCTCCAGGTGGCGGCGCACCGCCCGCGGGTGGTGCACCTCGACGGCGGCGACGGTGCGCCCGGCCACCCACTGCTCCAGCCCCCGGCGCACCACCTCGACCTCGGGCAGCTCGGGCACGGGTCTACTCCTCCGACAGCGCGCGCCAGGCGGCCTCGGCGGCCTCCTGCTCGGCGGCCTTCTTGGTGCGCCCCGTGCCGGTGCCGCGGACGGTGCCGGCGAGCAGCACGTCGGCGCGGAACGTCTTGGCGTGGTCGGGCCCCTCGTCGTCCACCTGGTAGACCGGTGCACCGAGCCCCTGCGCCGCGCCGAGCTCCTGCAGGCTGGTCTTCCAGTCCAGGCCGGCGCCGCGCGTGGCCGCCTCGGCCAGCAGCGGGTCGAACAGCCGGTGCACGATCGCCGCGGCGGTGTCCAGCCCGCAGCCCAGGTGCAGCGCACCGATGAGGGCCTCGAGCGCGTCGGCGAGGATCGAGTCCTTCTCGCGGCCGCCGGTGGTCTCCTCGCCGCGGCCCAGCAGCAGGTGCGGGCCCAGCCCGTCCTCCCCGAGGCGCCGGGCGACGCCGGCCAGCGAGGTCATGTTCACCACGGAGGCACGCAGCTTGGCCAGCTGGCCCTCGGGGAGGTCCGGCTGGCTGCGGTAGAGCTCGTCGGTGACGACCAGACCGAGCACGGAGTCGCCGAGGAACTCCAGGCGCTCGTTGGTCGGCAGGCCACCGTTCTCGTAGGCGAACGACCGGTGGGTCAGCGCCAGCGGCAGCAGCCCGCCCGGCAGCGCGACACCGAGGGCGTCGAACAGCCAGGTGGCGGCCCGCTCGGCGTGCTCCGGCCCGCCCGGGGGCGCCGCCGGGACGCGGCCGTCCGCGGCATCCCGGTCAGGATGCGGAGCGGCGGCCGTCGTCCCCATGGCGGTGCGGCAGGTCAGACCGAGAGGACCTGGCGGCCGTCGTACTGCCCGCAGGTCGGGCACGCCTGGTGCGGCGGCTTGAGCTCGCCGCAGGCGCGGTTCGGGCACGGCGACAGGGTCGGCGCGGTGGCCTTCCACTGCGACCGGCGCATGCGGGTGTTGGCCCGCGACATCTTCCGCTTCGGAACGGCCACGTCAGTTCTCCTCTGGGGTGGTGGATTCGCCGGGGGTGCCCGGCGAGGAAGCGAATCGCTCCGCGAGGGCCGCCCAGCGGGGGTCGGTCACCTCGTGGGTGTGGTCCTCGGGCAGGTCGTCGATCCGCTGACCGCAGCCGACGCACAGGCCGCCGCAGTCCTCGGTGCACACCGGCGAGAGCGGGAGGCTCAGCACGATGGTGTCCCGCGCCAGCGGCTCGAGGTCGAGGAAGTCACCCTCGACCCGGCGCACCTCGTCCTCCTCGCTGGTGGCCTCGGTGGTGCTGCCCGCGTAGGCGTACAGCTCCTGGACGTCGAGCGCCAGCGTGTCCTCGAGCGGCTCGAGGCAGCGGGCGCAGGAGCCGACGACCGGCACCTCCAGGTCGCCGGAGACCAGCACGCCCTCCATGACCGACTCCAGCCGGAGCCGCAGGTGGACCTCGGCGCCGCCGGGGACCCGGATGAGCTCCAGGCCCCAGCCCTCGGGCGCCGGCGCCGTCCGGTCGAGCTCGTGCAGGCTGCCCGGGCGCCGGCCCAGCTCCCGGAGGTCGACCTTCCAGGGGTTGGTCGAGGGGCGCCGGTCCTCGGGGGACGCAGCGCCGGGGTGGTTCCGGGGAGCAGCAGGCATGTCGGTACTCGCGGTCGGGTGCGGGAGGGGTGGTCAGCCGGGCGGGACGCCGACGGCCGGACCGGTGGTCGAGACTACCCGATCCTCTCCGGGGCCCCACCGTGCGGAAGGTCTCAGCCGTCCCGCAGGTTGCTGCGGGCCTTGTCCACCGAGCGCAGCATGCGCTCCAGTGCCGCCCCGAACTCGGCCAGCCGGGTGTCCACGTACTCGTCGACCTCGGCCCGCATCTGCGCGGCCTCGGCGTGGGACTGCTCGCCGAGCTCGTCGGCCCGGGTGACGGCGGTGCGGTAGACCTCGGTCTCGGTGATCAGCCGCTCGTGCTCGGCCTGGCCGTCGGCGACGAGCGCGGCCCGGTGCTGCTGCCCCTCGGCGACCAGCGCCTGGGCCTCGGCCTCGGCGTCGACCAGGATCTGCTCGGCGTCGGCCCGGGCCTGGGCCAGCAGCTCGTCGCGCTGCCGCCGGGCCGTGCCGATGATCTCGTCGCGCTGCCGCCGGGCCTGGACGAGCAGCTGCTCGCTCTCCGCCCTGGTGCGGCCGGTGAGCCGCTCGGCCTCGGCCTGGGCCTGCTGCAGGATCTCGGTGCGCTGCTCGACGATCGCGCCGGCGGCCTGCACGTCCTCGGGCAGCGACTCGCGCAGGTCGTCGAGCAGGTCGAGCACGTGGTCCCGGGGCACCATGCAGGAGCTCGACATCGGCACGCTGCGGGCGTTCTCGATGACCGTGGTCAGCTCGTCGACGGTCTCGTAGAGGCGGTAGACGACCTCGGTGGTGTGGCCGCGCCCGGGCCGGGTCACGACCGCCCCTCGCGGGCCCGTTCGCGCAGCCGGTCGTCGACGACCTTGGGCACCAGCCGCGAGACGTCGCCGCCGAAGCCGGCGATCTGCTTGACCAGGCTGGAGGAGAGGTGACCGACCTGCGGGGCGGTGGGCACGAAGAGCGTCTCGATGGCGGCCAGCTCGCGGTTCATCTGCGCCATCTGCAGCTCGTACTCGAAGTCGCTGACCGCGCGCAGGCCCTTGACGATGACCGGGATGTCCTGGCTGCGGCAGTAGTCGACGAGCAGGCCCTGGAAGCTGTCGACGCGCACGTTGGGCAGGTCGGCGACGGCCTCCCGGATCAGCTCCATGCGCTCCGCGACGGAGAACAGCCCCGCCTTGCCCGGGTTCACCAGCACGGCGACGACCAGCTCGTCGTACAGCCCGGCGGCCCGGTTGATGACGTCGACGTGCCCGTTGGTCACCGGGTCGAAGGAACCTGGGCAGACGGCACGTCTCACGGACGCCGACCGTACCGGAGCACGGCCTCGCCGTAGCGCCGCTCGCGCAGACCTTCCAGGGGTGTCGGCCAGGCCCACGTGCGCTCCCGGCTGGGCCGCTCGACCACGACGACGCCGCCGGGGGCCAGCCACTCCCCCGCGACCAGCGCCCCGAGCACCTCGTGGACCTCCTCCGCGGGCGTCTCGTACGGCGGGTCGGCGAGGACGACGTCGAACGCCTGCGGCGCGGGCCCGGCGGCGACCGCGGGCACGGAGCCGGCCACGACCCGCCCGCCGGGCAGCCCGACGGCCGCCAGGTTGGCCCGCAGGACCGGCAGCACCCTCGGGCCGGACTCGACGAAGACAGCGGTGGCCGCGCCGCGGGAGAGCGCCTCCAGCCCGAGCGCGCCGGACCCGGCGTAGAGGTCCAGCACCGCGGCCCCCTCGAGGTCGACGAGCGAGCCCAGCGAGTTGAACAGCGCCCCGCGGGCCTTGTCCCCGGTCGGCCGGACGCCGGTGGAGGGGACCTGCAGCCGACGGCCGCCCGCGAGCCCCGCGATGATCCGCGTCACGCCTTCTCCAGCCACTCGGCGCGCTCGTCGCTGGCCAGGGCCGCGACCTCGGCGGCGAGCCCCGGGTGGTCGGCCAGACCGCGCTCGGTGGCCAGCAACGCCGTCGCCTCCGCCCGCGCCTCGGCGATCAGCTCCTCGTCCTCCAGCAGCGACAGCAGCTTGATGCCCGAGCGCCGGCCGGACTGCGCGGCGCCGAGGACGTCGCCCTCCCGCCGGGTCTCCAGGTCCAGGCGGGCCAGCTCGAAGCCGTCGGAGGTGGCGGCGACCGCGGCCAGCCGCTGCCCGGTCGGCGAGGAGGTCGGGGCCTCGCTCACCAGCAGGCACAGCCCGGCGTGCTTGCCGCGGGCGACGCGTCCGCGCAGCTGGTGCAGCTGGCTCACGCCGAACCGGTCGGCGTCCATGACCACCATGACGGTGGCGTTGGGCACGTCGACCCCGACCTCGACCACCGTGGTGGCCACCAGCACGTCGGTCGCGCCGTCGGCGAAGGCGCGCATCACGCCGTCCTTCTCCTCGGGGGTCATCCGCCCGTGCAGGACGTCCAGGCGCAGGCCGGCCAGCGGGCCGGCGCGCAGCGCCTCGGCGACGTCGAGGACGGCGAGCGGGGGCCGCCGGTCGCTGCGGCCCTCGTCCTCCGGCGGCGCGCCGTCGGCGTCCTCCGGCTCGTCCCCGGGCACGTCGCCGATGCGGGGGCAGACGACGTAGGCCTGCCGGCCGGCGGCGACCTCCTCGCGGAGCCGCTCCCAGGCGCGGTCCAGCCAGCCGGGCTTCTCCACGACCGGCACCACCGAGCTGGCCACACCCCCGCGCCCGCTGGGCAGCTGCCGGAGCGTGGAGACCTCGAGGTCGCCGTAGACGGTCATCGCGACCGTCCGCGGGATCGGCGTCGCGGTCATCACCAGCACGTGCGGGGGGCGGCTGCCCTTGGCGCGGAGCGCGTCCCGCTGCTCCACGCCGAACCGGTGCTGCTCGTCGACGACGACCAGCCCGAGGTCGGCGAAGTCGACACCCTCCTGCAGCAGCGCGTGGGTGCCGACGACGATGCCGGCCCGCCCCTCGGCCACCTCGGCCCGGGCCTGGCGGCGGGGCGCGGCCTTGAGCGAGCCGGTGAGCAGGGTGACCCGGGTGCCGGCCGGGTCGCCGTCGAGCTCCCCGGCGCGGCCGAGCGGGCCGAGCAGGGCGCGGATGCCGCGGGCGTGCTGGGCGGCGAGCACCTCCGTGGGCGCGAGCAGGGCGGCCTGGCCGCCGGCGTCCACCACCTGCGCCATCGCACGCAGCGCGACGACCGTCTTGCCCGAGCCGACCTCGCCCTGCAGGAGGCGGTGCATCGGCTGGTCGCGGTCCAGCTCGGCGGCGAGCTCCTCCCCCACCGCACGCTGGCCGTCGGTGAGCGCGAACGGCAGCGCGGCGTCCACGGCGTCGAGCAGCCCCCCCGGCTTCCGCGGGCGCGCGGTGCCGGGCTCCAGGGCGGCGGCCCGGCGGCGGGCGGCGAGGGTGAGCTGCAGGGTGAGCGCCTCGTCCCACTTCAGCCGGTGCTCGGCGCGCTCGACGTCCTGGGCGGTGGTGGGGCGGTGGATGTCCAGGAGCGCCGCCGGCAGCGACAGCAGGCCGTGCCGGGTGCGGATCTCCTCCGGCAGCGGGTCGGTGACCAGGTCGGCCAGGTTGCCCGCACCGCCCAGCAGCAGCTTCACCGACTTCTGGATCACCCAGCTGGAGACGTCCTTGCTCGCCGGGTAGATCGGCACCAGCTCGCGGGCCCAGTCGTCGTCATCGTCGTCGCCGCTGAGCAGGTGCATGTCGGGGTGGGTGAACTGCAGCTTGCCCTGGTAGGTGCCGACGGTGCCGGCGAACATGCCCCACACCCCGGGCGCCAGGCGCGCGTGCCGGTGGCTGAAGAAGACCAGCTTCATGGTGCTGGCGCCGTCGCCGACGGTGACCTCGGTGAGGGTGCCCCGGCGCTGGCGCATGGGCCGGGTGCTCACGTTCCTCACCTGGGCGAGCACCGTCACCCGGTCGCCGGGCTGCAGGTCGTCGAGCCGGGCCATCTCGCCGCGCCGGGCGTAGCGGCGGGGGTAGTGGCGCAGCAGGTGGCGCACCGTGTGCAGGCCGAGCGACTCGGCCATGCCGGTGGCGGTCTTGGGCCCCAGCACCTTCGCCAGCGGGGTCTCCAGCGTCACCGCCATGTCACTCGACCCCGATCTGCAGCGGCAGCGACCCGGGGCCGCCGCCGTAGCGCACCACCTCCACGGTGGGGTGCGCCGACGACAGGTGCGCGCACACCGCGTCGCCGAGCGCCTCGTCGGGGCCGACGACGAGCGTGGCCATCTCCCCGCCCGCGGACAGCAACCGGTCGAGCAGGTCGCAGGCGACGGCGGCGTGCTCCGCGCCGATCACGACGACGTCGCCCTCGGCGGAGCCCAGCACGTCGCCGGGCCGGCAGAGACCGGCGCTGGTCAGCGCCTCCTGGTCCGCGACGGCGAGCTCGGCCCACCGGGTGGCGGCAGCGGCCTCGGCCATGGCGATCACGTCGTCGCCGAAGCGGCGCTGCGGATCGCCGACGGCGAGGGCCGCCAGCCCCTGCACCGGCGAGCGGGTGGGCACCACCCCGATCTCCCGGCCGGCCTCGCGCGCCCGCTCCGCCGCCCGGGAGGCGACGGCGTGCAGGCCGGCGTCGTTCGGGAGGACGACGACCTCCTGGGCGCCGGCGGCGACGATCTCCTCGTACAGGTCGTCCTCGGTGATGCCGCCGGGCTCGCAGACGACGACGCGGGCGCCCTCGGCGCGGAACAGCTCGGCCAGGCCCTCGCTGTGCACCGCCGCGACGACCGCGCGGACCCCCGGGGCCGGCGCCGCCGGGGGCACGGGGGCCAGCGGGGTGACCGTGATGCGGTGCGGGCGGCCGGCCTCGATGCCCGCCTCGATGGCGGCGCCGACGTCGGCGACGTGCACGTGGACGTTCCACTCGCGGCCGGTGGGCGTGTCCACCCCGACGACGACGAGGCTGTCGCCGAGCGCGGCCAGCCGCTCGTGCAGGCGGGCGACAGAGGCCTCGTCGGCGTCGGCGAGCAGGTACTGCACCTCGCTGCCCGGCCCCGGCGGCGGCTGGTGCGGGGCGTGCACGTGGTCGTGCGGGGCGTGCGCGCGGCGGGCCAGTGCAGGGCGCACCGGCTGCACACCGGTGACCGTGCGGACGAGGGCGTCCAGGACCAGGGAGAGCCCGGCGCCCCCGGCGTCGACCACCCCGGCCTCGCGCAGCGCGGCGAGCTGGTCGGGGGTGCCCTCCAGGGCCCGGTGGGCGCCGTCGGCCGCGGCCCCGACGACGTCGGCCAGCGCCGTGCGTCCCTCGTCGACGGCGGCGACGGCGGCCTCCCCCGCGGCCCGGGCGACGGTGAGGAAGGTGCCCTCCTCGGGGTCGGCGACAGCGGTGTAGGCGCCCTCGGCGGCCTTGCGCATCGCGGCGGCCAGCACCGGCCCGTCGGCCGGGGGCTGGCCGGCGAGCTGGTCGGCCAGCCCGCGGAGCAGCTGGGCCAGGATCGTGCCGGAGTTGCCGCGCGCCGACAGGACCGCGCCGCGCGCCACGACCGCCCAGGTGGGCTCGCCCGGCGGCGCCTGGTCCAGCGCCGCCAGGGCGCCCTCGGCGGTGAGCAGCAGGTTGGTGCCCGTGTCACCGTCGGGGACCGGGAAGACGTTGAGGTCGTCGAGCCGCGCCCGGAAGTCGGACAGCGCCTCGACCGCGGCCCGGCACCACTGTCCGACCGCGGCGTCGTCCAGCGCCGTCAGCACGGGAGCAGGCTACCCACGGGCACCGACACCACCGGGCTGCGCGAGCCGCGGACCGCGGTCCGGAGGGCGCTGCGGCACCGCACCCGCGGAGCGGTTAGACTGCTGGACGGTCTTGATGCGGGTGCTGCCTTGCCCCGCCGTCTGCGAACGAATCTTCTGGGAGTGATCAACCGTGGCTGCCAACTGCGATGTGTGTGGCAAGGGCCCCGGTTTCGGTATGTCGGTGTCGCACTCGCACCGCCGCACGCCGCGCCGTTGGAACCCGAACATCCAGTCCGTGCGGGCGCTGATCGCCCCCGGCAACCGTCGCCGGATCAACGCGTGCACCTCGTGCATCCGCGCCGGCAAGGTCGTCCGCGCCTGAAAGAGGACCCCGTCCCTCTCACCGCTCGCGAGCTCGCGGTGAGCCTCTGGACGGGGCCGTTCCATCTCGTCACGAGAGCCCCGGAGGTCACCGACCTCCGGGGCTCCTCGCGTGCGGTCAGCGCCCGATGCCCCGCCCGCGCGCGGCGGTCACCACGAGGTCGACGACGGTCTCCACCGGGAACGCCGTCGCGTCCACGACCAGGTGGTAGAGGCGGGGGTCGGCCGGGTCGCGGCGGTAGAAGTGCCGCACGTAGGCCTCGCGCGCCCGGTCGTTGGCCGCCAGCTCCCGCGCCACCTCCTCGCGCGGGCGCCACGACCGGGCCACCGCCGCGGCCAGCCGCCGCTCCCGCGGCCCGTCCAGCCGGACGTGCAGCGCGTCGGCGCGGTCGGCCAGCACGACCATCGCGGCCCGGCCGAGAACCACGCCGCCGTCACCGGTCGCGATCTCGGCGAGGACCCGCTCGGTCTGCTCCCGGTAGGCCCGGGTGTCGGGCAGCGGCGCCCCCGGCACCACCCCGCCCACCGGGTCGGGCATGGTGCCCAGCGACGCCACCAGCCGCCACAGCCCGCGCACCACCGTCTCGTCGTTGGCCTCGGCCTCCTCGACCGGCACGCCGAGCCGCCCGGCCACCTGGGCGGGGATCGCCCGGTCGTGGAAGGGCAGCCCCAGCCGCTGGGCGACCGCCGGCGCCACCTCGGCCCCCGCGGCGCCGTAGGGGGCCGAGATCGTCACGACGCCCACGTCGGCTCCTCCTCGAGCACCGGCAGCTCCTTGCCGAGGAACACGGCCTCCGGCGAGCACGCGTACACCCCGTAGCCCGGCACGGGCGCGTAGCCCAGCTCCCGGTACAGCGCGACCGCCTCGGGCTGCCGCTGCCCGGTGTTGAGCACCACGGAACGGTGCCCGGCACGGGCGGCCGAGGCCTCCAGCTCCGCCATCAGCACCTGCGCCAGCCCTCGCCGGCGGAACCCCGGCGCCACGTAGACCCGCTTGATCTCCGCGCCCCCCGGCGGGTACGCCCGCCACGCGCCGCAGCCGGCCGGCTCCCCCGCCACCTCGGCGACCAGGAACAGCCCGGCCGGCGGCCGGAACTCCGCCGGGTCGACGACGGCCTCGTCGCGGCCGCCGTAGCGCACCACGTACTCCTGCTGCACCTGCTCGACGAGCAGCTGCGCCAGGGGGTCCTCGTAGGGCAGCGCCCTGAGCCGGACCACCGCGCCGTCCCGCAGCACCTGCTCAGCCGAAGTGCACATGCCCCGCCCTCTCCGCTCCCACGGCCGCCAGCGCGTCCGCGGCGTCCACGCCGTCGACCCGCACCGCGGGCCCCCGCTTCCCCGGCCGGACCAGCCCGACCGGCGTCCAGCCCTCGGGCAGCCGGACCTTGCGCGGGAAGGTCGCCAGCAGCGCGTGGTCCTCCCCGCCGGTGAGCACCCACGCCATCGGGTCCACCCCGAGCGCGGAGCCCACCTGCTGCAGCGGGCCGACCGGCTCCAGGCACGCCTGCGCCAGCGCCGCCCGGTCCAGGTCGAGCACGACGCCGCTGGCCTCCGCGATGTGCCCGGCGTCGGCGAGCAGCCCGTCGCTCACGTCGCACATCGCGGTGGCGCCCGCGTCGGCCGCCACCTGCCCCGCCGCGTACGGCGGCGTCGGGCGCCGGTGCGCCGACACCACGGCCAGCGGGCTGCTGAACCCGCGACGCAGCACCGCCAGCCCGGCCGCCGACCACCCCAGCCGCCCCGCCAGCGCGACGACGTCGCCGGGCCGTGCGCCCGACCGCAGGACGGGCGCCCGGCCGGCCAGGTCGCCCAGGGCGGTGACCGACAGGACGACGGCGGTGCTGCCGGGGGCGGCGGCCACGGTGTCCCCGCCCACCACGGCGGCCCCCTGGGGTGCGCACTCGTCGGCCAGGCCGGTGGCGACCCCCTCCAGCCAGCTGGTGGGCGTGTCCGGCGGGCAGGCCAGCCCCACCACGAGCGCCGTCGTGCGGGCGCCCATCGCCGCGACGTCGGCCAGGTTCGCCGCGGCCGCCTTGTGCCCGATGTCCTCGGCCGAGGACCAGTCCCGCCGGAAGTGCCGCCCCTCCACGAGCACGTCGGTGGTGGCGACGACCCGCCGGTCGGGGGTGCGCACCACGGCGGCGTCGTCGCCGGGGCCGACGTCGGCGGCCGCCGCGGTGCCCGACCGGGCCAGCACGCGGGCGATGACGCCGAACTCCCCGACGACCCGCACGCTGTCGGCCGGATCGCCGCGTGGGACCAGGGGGCGGGGTCGGCTCATCGATGCTCTCCAGTCGCTGCGGTAGGTTGCCGACGAGTCCGCCAGCCGGCGGGGACGACGTCTCGGCACTGTTGCCGGAGGAAGGATCTCCCGTGGTCCACGCCTACATCCTCATCCAGACCGAAGTCGGCAAGGCCGCCCAGGTCGCCAAGACGATCAGCGAGATCAGCGGTGTCACCAAGGCCGAGGACGTCACCGGCCCGTACGACGTGATCGTGCGCGCCGAGGCCGACACCGTCGACGAGCTCGGCCGCCTCGTGGTCGCCCGGGTGCAGTCGGTCGACGGGATCACCCGGACGCTGACCTGCCCGGTCGTCAACATCTGAGCGCTCGCCCCGTGGACCCGCTGCGCCGGGCCGCGATCCTGATCACGGCGGTCACCCTCCCGGTGGTGATCGCGCTGGTCGTGCTGGTCAACCTGCGCGGCGGGGAGGAGCCCGCCCCGGAGGCCGAGGGGCCGGCCGCCGTCGACGGGATCACCCCGGTCCGCCCCGAGGACCTGCCGACGCTCGACCTGGACAGCCCCGAGCTCGGCCCCGAGGCCGAGCAGGCCTGCACCGCGCTGATGGGCAACCTGCCGCTGGAGCTGGCCGGGGAGCCCTCCCGCCGGGTGCGCTCCGAGCGCGCCAACGTCTACGCCTGGGGGGAGCCGCCGGTCGTGCTCACCTGCGGCGTGGAGCGGCCGGCCGGCTGGACCGTCGAGGCGTCGGCCATCCAGATCAACGGCGTGCAGTGGCACGTCGACACCAGTGATCCGGACGCGACGGTGTGGACGGCGGTCGACCGCCCGGTCTACGTCGAGGTGCGGCTGCCCGCCGGCGTCGACAGCGCCCCGGTGACGGCGCTGACCGTGCCGCTGGCCGAGGCCCTCCCCTACCAGGAGCCGGCCCCCGGCCCCTGAGCGCCCGCGCGCGCTCACGCCGGGGGCAGCAGCGCCAGCTGCTCCTCGAGGACGGCGTCGACCTCCCGCACCGCGTCGGGGACCGACCCGGCGACGGCGGTCACCGACACGCTGAACACGCCGTGCCAGCACCACGCGAACGCCGCGGGGTCGACCAGCCCGGCGTCCGGCACGGGGGTGTCCACGGTGAGCAGCCGGCAGTTCGCGGGCAGCTCGGGCGGGTCCACGCTCAGCACGCCGCCGTAGAGCTCGGCGTCGTTGCGGGCCAGGGCCTCGGCGTAGGCGCCGGCGCCTGCCCGCTGCTCGAACTGGTCGACGAAGACGCCGGTCATCGGGCCGGACTCCCGCCCCCAGAAGCGCTCCCACCCGTAGCGGTAGCCGTAGTCGTCGAGCACCGCGAGCTCGCGCTCCGGGTCGGGCGCGTAGGCGGCGACGTCCTCCAGCCGCTTGGCGCCGGCCGGCGGCTCCAGCTCGTCGTCGGGCAGCCGCGGCAGGCCCGAGGGCACGTCCCGGACGACGAGCTCCTCCAGCTCCTGCGGCGAGGAGGGCCGGTCCGAGGGCGGGGCGGCGGTGGGGACGCCGTCGACCGCGCGCCCGCAGGCGGTGAGCAGGCAGGCGGTCAGGAGGACCGCCGGGGCGACCCGGGACCCGGTGGCGGCTCCGCCACGGCCCGGTCGCCCGGCGGTCACCGGCCCGGCCGTGCGCCGCCGGCGAGCGCCCCGCTCACCAGGCGGTCCACGAGCTCGGCGAACCCCACCCCGCTGGCGCCCCACATGCGGGCGAACATCGAGATCGGGGTGAACCCCGGCATCGTGTTCACCTCGTTGACCACCAGCCGGTCGGCGCCGTCCGGCCCCGTGGAGAGGAAGAAGTCGACGCGGGCCAGGCCCCGGCAGTCCAGCGCCAGGTAGGCGCGGCGCGCGGTGTCCTGCACCGCGGCGAGCTGCTCGGGGGTGAGGTCGGCCGGGATGTCGAACTCGGCGGCGTCGTCGAGGTACTTCGCGGCGAAGTCGTACCAGTCCACGCCGGGCCGCAGCCGGATCTCGGCGGGCAGGCTGGCCTCCGGCAGGCCCGGGCCGCGCGCGGCCAGCACGCCGCACTCGATCTCCCGGCCGGGGACGGCGGCCTCCACGATCACCTTCGGGTCGACCGCCGCGGCCGCGGCCACGGCGGCCGGGAACTGCGCCCAGTCGGTGACCTTGCTGATGCCGATGCTGGAGCCGGCGCGGGCGGGCTTGACGAAGACCGGCAGGCCCAGCCGCTCGCGCCCGGCCTCGCCGAGGAGGTCGGCGTCCGCGCACACCGCGCCGTGCTCGTCGCGCAGCACGACGTGGTCGCCCTGCGGCAGGCCGGCGGCGGCGAGGAGCTTCTTGGTGAACTCCTTGTCCATGGAGGCGGCGCTGGCGAACACCCCGGAGCCCACGTAGGGCAGCCCGGTCATCTCCAGCAGGCCCTGGACCGTGCCGTCCTCGCCGAAGGCCCCGTGCAGCACCGGGAAGACGACGTCGACCTCGGTGAGCGCCCGACCGACCGCCGCACCGGGCTCGAGGACGGCCAGCCCGCGGGCCTCGGGGTCGCCGACCAGGGAGACCGCCGTGCCGCCGGTGACCTCGGGCAGCGCGCCGCCGGTGAGGGCGAGCTGCTGGCCGGGGTCGGGCAGCACCCAGCGGCCGTCCTTGGCGATGCCGACGGGCACCACCTCGTAGCGCTCGGGGTCCAGCGCGGCCATCACGCTCCCGGCCGAGATGCAGGAGATGGCGTGCTCCTCGCTGCGCCCGCCGAAGACGACCGCCACCCGCACCCTGCCCCGCTGTCCGCTCATCGACGCGACCCTAACCGAGGGCCGGCCGCGGCCCCCGCCGCGTCGCCGGCGCACGCGCCGGTCCGCCGGGGCGGCCCGGGTGTGGCAGCCTCGTCGCCGTGCACGACGACCCAGCCCACCAGACCGCTCCCGGGGCCGCGCGCACCACCGACGGGCCCCGGCACCCCCTGGGGCTGCGCCTGGCCGGCGCCGCGGTGCACCTGTACACCGCCAGCGGCTCGGTGCTCGGCCTGCTCATCGTCCTGGCCGCCTTCGACGGCGCGGTGGAGACCGCGCTGTGGCTGATCCTCGCGACCCTGTTCATCGACGGGACCGACGGGATGCTGGCCCGGAGGTTCCGGGTCAAGGAGACGATCCCCTGGTTCGACGGCGCCCGGATGGACGACATCGTCGACTACCTGACCTACGTCTTCGCGCCCGTCGTGCTGCTCTGGACGACCGACCGGATGCCCGGCGGCGCGCTCGGCTGGGTGCTGGCCGCGCTGCCGCTGCTCGCCTCCTGCTACCAGTTCTGCCGGGTGGACGCGAAGACCGAGGACCACTACTTCCTCGGCTTCCCCAGCTACTGGAACGTGGCGGCGTTCTACGCGATCGTCCTCGACGTCGGCCCCACGGGCGTCGGCGTGACGCTCGCCGTCCTCACCGTCCTGGTGTTCGTGCCGGTCAAGTACGTCTACCCGTCGCGCACCAAGCTGCTGCGCGGGCTGAACCTGGGGCTGGCGGCGGTCTGGCTCGTCGCCTTCGCCGTGCTGATCGTCCAGTACCCCGACCCGCACCCGCTGGTCGTCGCCGTGAGCATGGTCTACCTGGCCTACTACTTCGGCATGAGCATCTGGCTCACCGTGGCCGGCGCCCGCCGCCGGCCCGCGTCAGCCGACGGCGTCCAGCGCGCGGGCTAGGTCGGCGACCAGGTCCGCGGTGTCCTCGATGCCGCAGGAGAACCGCACGAAACCCCCGGGCACGGCGTCGCCACCCCACTGCGCCCGCCGGTCGATCGTGCTGTGCACGCCGCCGAAGCTGGTCGCCGCGGCCCACAGCCGGCTGGCGCCCAGCAACCGGGAGACGGCGGCCTCGTCGGGCAGCTCGGCGGAGACCACGCCGTTCGGGCGGAGCATCTGCCGGGAGGCCAGGGCGAACGACGGGTCCTCCGGCCGCCACGGCCAGCGCAGCCCGGTGACGGCGGGGTGCCCGGCGAGCAGCTCGGCCACCGCCGCCGCGTTCTCCGCCTGGCGGGCCAGCCGCAGGTCCAGCGTGCTCATCGAGCGGTGCCCCAGCCAGGCCTCGAACGGGCCCGGCGTGCTGCCGGTGCGGTCGCGGAAGCCCTTCACCGCCGCGTGGAGCTCGTCGTCGGTGACCGACACGTGCCCGAGCAGCAGGTCGCTGTGCCCGGTGAGCGCCTTGGTGTCGCTGCCGACGGTGAGGTCGGCGCCCAGCGCCAGCGGCCGCTGGCCGAGCGGGGTGGCGGTGGTGTTGTCGACCGCCACCAGGGCGCCCGCGGCGTGCGCGGCCGCGGCGACGGCCGCGATGTCGCAGACGTCGAGCTGGGGGTTGCTGGGCGTCTCGAGCAGCACCATCCGGGCGCCGGCGAGCCCGCCCCCGGCCGCGAGCTGCTCGATCTCCGGCGTCGGCACGTACTGCACCTCGACGCCGAACCGGGTCAGCTCCTGCGCGGCCAGCATGCGGGTGGCGTAGTAGCCGTCCGAGGGGAGGACGACTCGGTCCCCGCTGCGGACGCAGGCCAGGACGGCGGCGGTCAGCGCCGCCATGCCGGTGGCGAAGGAGAGGCAGCGGCCGCCGTCGAGCTCGCCGACGGCGTCCTCGAAGTGCCGCAGGGTGGGCTGCTCGGTCCGCGCGTAGGCGTCGGCACCGCCGGCCCGCGGGGGCTGGTCGCCGAGGTGGAAGGGGGCCGCGAACACCGGTGAGGGCCGCAGCGGCGCCCCGGGCACCGCCGGGTCCTCCCCCGCCCGCACCGACCTGGTCCCGTCGCCCCACCCGCTGTCCACGACCGGTTACTCCATCACTCGGGCTTGGCCTCCCGCGACATGATCTCGCGCACCATCTGCGCCGGCGCCTCCCCCTCGTGGCAGACCCGCACGACGGCCTCGGTGATCGGCACGTCGACGCCGTGCGCCCGCGCGAGGTCGAGCACCGAGCGGCAGCTCTTCACGCCCTCCGCGGTCTGCCGGGTGCTCTGCTGCACCTCCTCGACGCTCATGCCGCGGCCGAGCTTCTCGCCGAAGGTGCGGTTGCGCGACAGCGGCGAGCTGCAGGTGGCCACCAGGTCGCCCAGGCCGGCCAGCCCCGCGAAGGTGGTCAGCTCGGCCCCCAGCGCGAGCCCCAGCCGGGCGGTCTCGGCCAGCCCGCGGGTGATCAGCGAGGCCCGGGTGTTGTCCCCGAACCCCAGCCCCTCGGCGATGCCGGCCGCCAGCGCGATCACGTTCTTCACCGCGCCGCCCAGCTCGCAGCCGACGATGTCGGGGTTCGTGTAGGGCCGGAAGTAGCGGGTGTGGCACGACGTCTGCAGCTGCGTGCCGCGGCCGCTGTCCGCGCACGCGATCACGGTGGCCGCCGGCTGCTCCTCGGCGATCTCCCGGGCCAGGTTCGGCCCGGAGAGCGCCGCCACCCGGCTGGGGTGGGCGCCGGTGACCTCGCAGATCACCTCGCTCATCCGCTTGGTCGTGCCGAGCTCGATGCCCTTCATCAGCGACAGCAGCGTGGCGTCCGGCGGCAGCAGCTCCCGCCACGCCGTCAGGTTGCCGCGCAGCGACTGCGAGGGGACCGCCAGCACGACCAGCTCGGCGTCCGCCAGCGCCTCGGCGGGGTCGGCGGTCGCCCGCAGCCGGTCGGGCAGCCGCACGCCGGGCAGGTAGTCGGGGTTCTCGCGCCGCTCGCCGATGGCGTGCACCAGCTCGGGCCGGCGCGCGTGCAGCCGGACCTCGCAGCCGGCGTCGGCGAGCACCTTGGCGAAGGTGGTGCCCCAGGAGCCGGCGCCGAGAACCGCCGCCCGCGTCACGCCGCGCTCCCCGCGATGCCGTCGCGGCGCGGGTGGCCCGGTCCGGGGTGGACGGCGGCGGGAGCTGGCTCGCCCCGCAGCTCGGCCAGCTGGTGGCGCACCCGGGTCATCATCAGGTCGGTCGTCTCCCGCAGCAGAGGGGTGTCCAGCGGCCGGCCGGCACGGACCTCGGCGCGCAGGGCCGAGAGGTCGATCGGCTCGCCGACCAGGTAGTCGGTGGGCGTGCGCAGCCGCAGGTGCAGCTTCTTGGTGTGGTAGTCGTGCACCCGCTGCGGGCCCCACTGGGCCACGGGGACGACGACCGCGTCGGTGGTGAGCGCCAGGTGCGCTGCCCCGGTGCGGGCCTGCATGGGCCACCACGCCGGGTCCCGCGTCACCGAGCCCTCGGGGTAGATCACCACGAGGTTGCCGGCCTGCAGGTCGGCCCGAGCCGCGTCGAGCGAGCCCCGGGCCGTCGAGGAGTACCGGGCCACCGGGATCTGCCCCGCCGCCCGCAGGATCGTGCCGGCCAGGCCCTTGAACACGGTCTCCTTGGCGAGGAAGTGCGGGATGCGCCCGCGGTCGAACACCAGGCGGGCGCAGGCCAGCGGGTCGAGCACCGACACGTGGTTGGCCACGAGCAGCACCGGTCCGCGCACGGGGATGCGCTCGAGGTGGCGGTAACGCAGCCGGAACAGCAGGGACGCCACCGGGTACACGACCACGATGCACAGCCACAGGGGGAACGGGATGTGCCCCCGGGTGCGCCACCTGCCCTCGGGCCGGGCGCCCGGTCCCCCGCCGGCGGCCGCACCGCGCGCGGACGTCTCCTCCGTCACCGACCCGCCTCCCTCTGCTGTGAGCCAGCCCATGATCGACCCGCCCGGCCCGGCCCGGACCACCGGGTCCGGTCCGGGGCCTGCGCGCCTCCCGGGTGCTGACATTGTGGTGCCGTGTCCAGGTGGTCGGTCGTCGTCCCGGCGAAGCGGCTCGCGGCGGCCAAGACGCGGCTGCGCCCGCTCACCGCCGGCCCGGACGGCGACCACGGCGCCCTGGTCCTGGCCCTGCTCGCCGACACGGTCGCCGCCGCGCTGGCCTGCGCCCGGGTGGGGTCGGTCGTCGTCGTCACCGACGAGCCGGCGTCCGCGGACCTGGTGCGCGGGCTCGGCGCCACCACGGTGGCCGACGAGCCCGACCGCGGCCTGAACCCGGCGCTGGAGCACGGCGCGGGGTCCACCGGGAGCACGCACGTGGCCGCCCTCTCCTCCGACCTGCCCGCGCTGCGCCCCGAGGAGCTGGCCGAGGCGCTGGCGGCCGCCGAGACGGCCCCCCGCTGCTTCGTGGCCGACGCGCAGGGGACGGGCACCACGCTGCTGACAGCCGCCGGCGTGCCGCTGCACCCGCGGTTCGGGCGCGGCTCGGCCGGCGCCCACGAGGCCGGGGGCGCGGTCCCGCTGACCGGCGCGTGGCCCGGGCTGCGGCGCGACGTCGACGTCCCCGGCGACCTGCGGGCCGCGCTCGGGCTCGGTGCCGGGCCGCGCACGACCGGGCTGGTGCGCAGCTCGCCATCGCTCGCGAGCCGGGTGGGTGCGGCACGATGAGGGCGTGGCCGAAGAGAGCGCTCCCCGGACCGATCCCCTGCCCGCCGACCGCTACCTGAACCGCGAGCTGTCCTGGCTGGACTTCAACGCCCGCGTCCTCGAGCTGGCCGAGGACGACTCGCTGCCGCTGCTGGAGCGCGTCAAGTTCCTCGCCATCTTCGCCAGCAACCTCGACGAGTTCTACATGGTCCGCATCGCCGGCCTGAAGCGCCGCCAGAGCACCGGGCTCACGGTCCGCTCCCCCGACGGGCTGACCATCCGCGAGCAGCTGGAGCTGGTCACCGCGCGCACCCAGGAGCTGGTGCAGCGCCACTCCGACGTCTTCAACAAGGACGTGCTGCCGCGCCTGGAGGAGTCCGGCATCCGGATCGTGCACTGGGAGGACCTCGCCGACGAGGACACCCGCCGGTTGCGGGACTACTTCCGCGACCAGGTGTTCCCCGTGCTCACCCCGCTGGCGGTCGACCCCGCCCACCCCTTCCCCTACATCAGCGGGCTCTCGCTGAACCTGGCGGTGTCGGTGCGCGACCCCGACACGGGGGCCCCGCGCTTCGCCCGGCTCAAGGTGCCCAACAACGTGCCGCGGTTCGTCGCGGTGGAGTCGGCCGACTCCACCGCCACCTTCCTGCCGCTCGAGGACCTCATCGCCGCCCACCTCGCCCAGCTCTTCCCCGGGCTGGAGGTCATCGACCACCACTTCTTCCGGGTCACCCGCAACGCCGACCTCGAGGTCGAGGAGGACCGCGACGAGGACCTGCTGCAGGCGCTGGAGCGCGAGCTCGCCCGGCGCCGCTTCGGCCCGGCCGTCCGGCTCGAGGTGGCCGAGCCGATGGACCCGCGGATCCTCGAGGTGCTCGTCTCCGAGCTGGAGGTCTCCCCCGACGACGTCGTCCACGTGCCCGGCCTGCTGGACCTCGCCTCGCTCATGGCGCTCTACGACCTCGACCGGCCCGAGCTCAAGGACGAGCCGTTCGTGCCGGCGACGCACCCGCGGCTGTCCGAGGGCGAGACGCCCAAGAGCGTCTTCGCCACCCTCCGCGAGGGCGACGTCCTGGTGCACCACCCCTACCACTCGTTCGCCACGAGCGTGCAGCGGTTCATCGAGCAGGCGGCGGCCGACCCGCACGTGCTGGCGATCAAGCAGACGCTGTACCGCACCTCCGGGGACTCGCCGATCGTCAACGCGCTCATCGAGGCGGCCGAGGCCGGCAAGCAGGTGGTCGTGCTCGTCGAGATCAAGGCACGCTTCGACGAGGAGGCCAACATCAGCTGGGCCCGCTCGCTCGAGCGCGCCGGCTGCCACGTCGTCTACGGCCTGGTCGGGCTCAAGACCCACTGCAAGACCGCCCTGGTGGTGCGCCGGGAGCAGGGCGTCATCCGCCGGTACTGCCACATCGGCACGGGCAACTACAACCCCAAGACCGCCCGCATCTACGAGGACCTGGGCATCCTCACCGCCGACCCCCGGGTGGGCGCGGACCTCACCGACCTGTTCAACGTGCTCACCGGCTACTCGCGGCAGACCAACTACCGCACGCTCCTGGTGGCGCCGCACGGCATCCGCACCGGGCTGATCGAGAAGATCCGCCGCGAGGCCCGCCACGCCGCCGAGGGCCGGCCGTCGGGCATCCGCATCAAGGCGAACTCGATCGTCGACGAGCGGCTCATCGACGCGCTCTACGAGGCCTCGCGCGCGGGCGTCCCGGTCGAGCTGTTCGTCCGCGGCATCTGCGCGCTCCGGCCCGGGGTGCCCGGTCTGTCGGAGACCATCCGCGTGCGCTCGATCGTCGGCCGCTTCCTGGAGCACTCGCGGGTCATGTCCTTCCACAACGGCGGGGACCCGGAGTGGTGGATCGGGAGCTCGGACCTCATGCACCGCAACCTCGACCGCCGCGTGGAGGTGCTGCTCCGCGTCTGCGACGAGGCGGCCCGCACCCAGCTGCGCGAGGCGCTCGAGCCGGCGATGGCTCCCGGGGTCCGCTGCTGGGAGCTGCGCAGCGACGGGAGCTGGGAGCGGCTGGCGGGCCGGGACCACCAGGCCGCGCTGATGCGGAGGGCCCATGAGCTCGCCGGCTGAGCGCCGCACCGTCGTCGCCGCGGGCGGCGTGGTCTGGCGCCCGGCCGACGGCGGCGGGATCGAGGTCGCCGTGGTGCACCGCGCCCGCTACGACGACTGGTCGCTGCCCAAGGGCAAGCTCGACGCCGGCGAGCACCCCCTGCAGGCGGCCTGCCGGGAGGTGCTCGAGGAGACGGGGCTGGAGGTGGTCGCCGGGCGCCGCTGCCCGACCACCCGCTACGCCGTCGACGGGGCGCCCAAGCGGGTCGACTACTGGGCGATGCGCTGCGTGGGCGGCAGCTTCGTACCCAACGACGAGGTCGACGAGCTGCGCTGGCTCCCCCCCGGCGACGCCGGCGCGCAGCTGACCCACGACCACGACCGGCTGGTGGTCGCCGACGCCGCCCGCACCGACGTCCCGCGAGAGGTGGCCGTCCTGCTGGTGCGCCACGGCCGCGCGGGGAGCAAGCAGGAGTTCGACGGCCCCGACGACCTGCGCCCGCTGGACACCAAGGGGCTGCGCCAGGCGCAGCGGCTGGCCGGCGCGCTGCCGCTCTTCTCCCCGGGCGCGGTGGCGTCGGCACCGCCGCTGCGCTGCCGCTCGACGGTGGAGCCCCTGGCGGAGCGGCTCGGCCTGGACGTGCGCGAGCGACCGGAGTTCGGCGAGGAGTGCTTCGCCGAGGACCCGCAGGCGGCGCTCACCGCGCTCGAGCGGCTGCTCGGCGCCGGCCCGGACGCGGGGGTCTCCGTGGTGTGCAGCCAGGGCGGGGCCATCCCGTCGCTGCTGCAGGCGCTCGGGGTGCACGGCCACGGCGTCCCCGGCCTGCCGCCGCCGGCCGCCAAGGGCAGCGTCTGGGCCCTGGGCGGGCGGTCCGGTGCGCTGGCGGCCGACTACTACCGCGACTTCGAGCCCGACCCCGACGCCCCCCGCTGAGGCCTCTCGCCGAGACCCCTGGTGAGGCACGGGCAGCCTCACCCGCGACTCCGGGGCCCGATCCGCAGGAAGAGCTTCCTGTGCCTACGGGCTCCTAGGCCGGGCGGGCGGGGAGGGCCGTCGGCAGCCAGGCGGGGCGCCGCGCCTCGTACGCCTCGACGTCGGCCAGGTGCCGCTCGGTGAGGCCGACGTCGTCGAGCCCCTCGAGCAGGCGCCAGCGGGTGTAGTCGTCGGCCTCGAACGGCACCGTGGTGTCGCCGTAGGTGATCTGCTTGGCCACCAGGTCGACGGTCACCTGGGTGGTCGGATCGGCCTCGGCGGCGGCCCACAACGCCTCCACCTCGGCCTGCGGCAGGACGACGGTGAGCAGCCCGGCCTTGGTCGAGTTGTTCTTGAAGATGTCGGCGAACCGCGAGCTGATGACCACGCGGAAGCCGCCGTCCATCAGCGCCCAGACGGCGTGCTCGCGGGAGGAGCCGGTGCCGAAGTCGGGCCCGGCGACGAGGATCGAGGCGTCGGCGAACTCCGGCTTGTTCAGCACGAAGTCCGGCTCGTTGGTGCGCCAGGCGACGAAGAGACCGTCCTCGAACCCGGTGCGGGTGATCCGCTTGAGGTACTCGGCCGGGATGATCTGGTCGGTGTCGACCGCGCTGCGGCGCAGCGGGGCGACGGTGCCGGTGTGGGTGGTGAAGGCGTCCACGGGTCAGGCTCCGATCAGGTCGGCGGGGGCGGTCAGGCGGCCGGTGAGCGCGGTGGCGGCGGCCACCGACGGCGAGACCAGGTGGGTGCGCCCGCCCTTGCCCTGCCGGCCCTGGAAGTTGCGGTTGCTGGTGGAGGCGGAGCGCTCCCCCGGCTTGAGCTGGTCGGGGTTCATGCCCAGGCACATCGAGCAGCCGGCGCCGCGCCACTCCGCCCCGGCCTCGACGAAGACCCGGTCCAGCCCCTCGGCCTCGGCCTGGTTCTTCACGCCGACCGAGCCGGGGACGACGAGCATGCGGGTGCCGGGGTCGATCTTCTTCCCGCGCAGCATCTCGGCGGCGACGCGCAGGTCCTCGATCCGCCCGTTGGTGCAGGAACCCAGGAAGACGGTGTCGACCTCGATCTCGGTGAGCGGGGTGCCCGGGGTCAGCCCCATGTAGGCCAGCGCCTGCTCGGCGGCCCGCCGCTCCCCCTCGTCGGCCATCTCCGCCGGGTCGGGCACCCGCCCGCTGATCGGCAGGCCCTGGCCGGGGTTGGTGCCCCAGGTGACGAACGGGGTGAGGGTGGAGGCGTCCAGCACGACCTCGGTGTCGAAGACCGCGCCCTCGTCGGTGCGCAGCGTCGACCAGTGCTCCACCGCGGCCTCCCACTCGGCGCCCTCCGGCGCGTGCGGACGGCCCCGGAGGAACTCGAAGGTGGTGCGGTCGGGGGCGATCAGCCCGGCGCGGGCACCGGCCTCGATGGACATGTTGCAGATCGTCATGCGGGCCTCCATCGACAGCGCCTCGATGGCGCTGCCGCGGTACTCGATGACGTGGCCGGCGGCGCCGTTGGTGCCGATCTGCGCGATGACGGCCAGGATGATGTCCTTCGCCGAGACCCCGGGCGCCAGCTCGCCCTCGACGGTGACCGCCATCTGCTTGGGGCGGTACTGCGGCAGCGTCTGGGTGGCCAGCACGTGCTCGACCTCGCTGGTGCCGATGCCGAACGCGAGCGCCCCGAAGGCGCCGTGGGTGGAGGTGTGGCTGTCGCCGCACACGATGGTCATACCGGGCTGGGTGAGCCCCAGCTGCGGGCCGATGACGTGCACGATGCCCTGGTCGCGGTCGCCCATGGGGGCCAGCCGGATCCCGAACTCGGCGGCGTTCCGGCGCAGCGCCTCGACCTGCGCCCGGCTGACGGGGTCGGCGATCGGCGCGAGGATGTCGAGCGTGGGGACGTTGTGGTCCTCGGTCGCCATCGTCAGGTCGGGACGGCGCACGGTGCGCCCGGCTGCCCGGAGGCCGTCGAAGGCCTGCGGGCTGGTGACCTCGTGCACGAGGTGCAGGTCGATGTAGAGCAGGTCGGGCTCCCCCGGCGTGCTGCGCACGACATGGGCGTCGTAGACCTTCTCGGCCAGGGTCTTCGGCACGGGCTCGTCCCCTCCGGGTGACTGGTCGCTCCCGAGTTGACGATCTCACTCTTCGGGATGCGAGTATTGCTGTGTGGGACAGCCTAACCCGGTCGCGGTTCTGGACAAAGCGGTGTCGATCCTGCACGCCGTCGCGCACGAGCCCGCCACCCTCGCCGAGCTCGTCGCACGCACCGGCCTGCCCCGGGCGACGGCCCACCGGCTGGCCGTCGCGCTGGAGGGGCACCGCCTGGTCCGGCGCACCGACAGCGGCAGCTGGGCGCCGGGGCCGGCGCTGGCCGAGCTGGGGCGGGGCACCGCCGACATCGGCGAGATCGCCGCGCGCCACCTGGTCACCCTGCGCGACGCGACCGGCGAGAGCGCCCAGTTCTACGTGCGCGACGGCGCCACGCGCGTGTGCGTCGCCGCGGCCGAGCGCACCAGCGGCCTGCGGGACACCGTCCCGGTCGGCGCGCGGCTGCCCATGACGGCGGGGTCGGCGGCGCACGCCCTGCTGGCCTTCATGCCGGCCGACGAGGTCACCCGCCTGCTGCCCTCGGCGAGCTTCACCGCGCGCACCCTGCTCGACGTCCGGCGGCGCGGCTGGGCGCACAGCGTGGCCGAGCGCGAGGCCGGCGTCGCCTCCCTGTCGGCGCCGGTCCGCGACGGCACCGGCACGGTGCTCGGCGCGGTCTCCATCTCCGGTCCGGTCGAGCGGCTGGGCCGCCGGCCGAGCCCCGACGTCGTCGGCGCCGTCCTGGACGCCGCCGCGGCCATCTCCCGCGCCGCACGCTGAGCCCACGCCACCACGGCCGCCGGTCAGGCCAGCCGGCGGGCACCCGCGGACGGGACCGCGGAGAGGACGCGCGGCGCGGCGGCGCTCTCCCGGGCGAACCGGTCGGCGACGGCGGCGGTGACGGCGTCGACCGCACCGGCGTCGACCAGCGCGATCGCGCTGCCGCCGAACCCGCCACCCACCATCCGGGCGCCGTGGGCGCCGGCAGCCACCGCGGCTTCCACGCAGGCGTCCAGCAGGGGCACCGAGACGGCGAAGTCCTCGCGCAGGGAGGCGTGGCCCTCGGTGAGCAGCGGGCCGATCGACCGGGGGTCGGCTCCCGAGCGCAGCACCGAGACCACCCGGTGCACGCGGTCCTCCTCGGTGAGGACGTGCCGGGCGCGGCGGTGCAGCCGGTCCCCTTCCGCGCTGCCGTCGGCGAGGACGTCGAGCGCGGCGACGTCGGGCACCTCGCGCAGCAGTCCGACGCCCAGCCGGGCGGCCGCCTCCTCGCACTCGCGGCGCCGGTCGCCGTAGCCGGAGGCGGCGTGGTCGTGCGTCGTGCCGGTGTCGAGGACGAGCAGCGCCAGGCCGGCGGCGGTCAGGTCGAACGGCACCTGCTCGCTGCTGCGGTCGCGGGTGTCCAGGAGCAGCGCGTGCCCTTCCACGCACAGCAGCGACGCCGACTGGTCGAGGATCCCGGTGGGGGCGCCGACGAAGTCGTTCTCGGCCCGCCGGGCGACGTCCACCAGGTCCCCCGGGGCGAGGTCGAGGTGCAGCAGGTCCCGGACGGCCAGGGCGACGGCGCACGCCAGCGCCGCCGACGAGGAGAGCCCTGCGCCCTCCGGTACGTCGCCGTCGACCAGGATGCTCAGCCCGCCCGGCACCGAGCCGGCCACCTGGTGCACCACCCCGGCCACGTAACCGGCCCAGCCGGGCGGGGTGCCCGGCCGCAGGTCGGGGAGGGCGACGTCGGCGTCGGCGTCCGGGTGCTGGAGCGAGCGCAGCACCAGCCGGCCGTCGTCGCGCCGGCCGACGGCGGCGCGCGTCGTGCGGGGCAGCGCGATCGGCAGCACGTGGCCACCGTTGTAGTCGGTGTGCTCCCCGATGACGTTGACCCGGCCGGGGGCGGCCCAGACGCCCTCGGGCGCGGAGCCGAAGCGCCGGGCGAAGGCGCCGGCTGCCGTGGCGGCACCGTTCACGGCAGGACCACGGCACGCAACTGCTGGGCGACGTCCTCGGGGTTCGTGTCGGTGAGGAAGGCGCCCATGCCGGACTCCGAGCCGGCCAGGTACTTCAGCTTCCCCGGCGCCCGGCGCAGCGAGAACAGCTGGAGGTGCAGCCACCACTCCCCGCGGCCGTCGCGCACGGGCGCCTGGTTCCACGAGGCGATGTAGGGCATCGGGGTGTCGAAGCGGTGGGCGAAGCGGCCCAGGAGGTCCAGGTACACCTCGGCCAGGGCGTCCCGCTCGGCGTCGTCGAGGGCCGGCAGGTCGGGCACCCGGCGGTTGGGGAACAGCTGCACCTCGTAGGGCCAGCGGGCGGCCGCCGGCACGAACGCCGTCCAGTGCTCGTCGGCGGCCACCACCCGGGGGCCGCTCCGCTCCGCCGCGAGCACGTCGGCGAACAGGTCGCGGCCCGTGGCCCCGCGGTACCGGCGCACCGAGGCGAGCACCTTCGCCACGCGCGGCGGCACGAAGGGGTAGGCGTAGACCTGCCCGTGGGGGTGGCCGAGGGTCACCCCGATCTCCTCGCCGTGGTTCTCGAAGCAGAACACCTGCTCGACGCCCTCGAGGGCGGACAGCTCCGCCGTGCGGTCCGCCCAGACGTCGACGACCAGCCGGGCGCGGTCGGGGCCGAGCTCGGCGAACGCGCGGTCGTGGTCGCTGGTGAAGCAGACGACCTCGCAGCGGCCCAGCCCCGGCCGCAGCTCCGCCAGCGGGGTGCCGGGAGCCGCGGCCGGCAGGTCCCGGTCGACGTCCGCGGCCAGGGAGGGGAAGCGGTTCTCCAGGACGACCACCTGGTAGTCGCCCTCGGGCACCTCGGTGGCCCGGCCCGGCCGGGTGGGGCACAGCGGGCACTCGTCCGCCGGCGGCAGCACGGTACGGGCCTGCCGGTGCGCGGCGACGACGACCCACTCGCCCAGCAGCGGGTCGAACCGGAGCTGCGAGCGGGTGGCGACGGCGGGCAGGTCCCGGCCGTCCCGGGCGTCGCGCTGCACGGGCTCGGCGTCGAAGTAGAGGATCTCCCGGCCGTCGGCCAGGGCACGCCTCGTCCGGAACACCGTGCGACCGCCTTCCGCCGACAGCTGGAACGGCGAGAGCCCCCGACCGCTGGTCGGGGGCTCTCGATCGCGTAGCCCCGAAGGGATTCGAACCCTCGCTACCGCCGTGAGAGGGCGGCGTCCTAGGCCGCTAGACGACGGGGCCGTGCGCGGAACATCTTGCCATGCCCGCCGGCGGGGCTCGCAGCGGGGGTCCCGGGACGGCGAGAGCCCCCGACCAGTGGTCGGGGGCTCTCGGTCGCGTAGCCCCGAAGGGATTCGAACCCTCGCTACCGCCGTGAGAGGGCGGCGTCCTGGGCCGCTAGACGACGGGGCCGTGCTGGGTGGTGCAAGAGGAACCAGGCTTCCTCGCTGGGGTACCAGGACTCGAACCTAGACTAACGGAACCAGAAACCGTCGGGCTGCCAATTACCCCATACCCCATGGGTAGCACCTCGCGGTGCCGTGAAGAACTGTACCCGACGTCCCGGGGGCGGGTCGCACCACCCCCCGACGGCGGGTCAGCGCGCGGGCGCCGGCCCGGGCGGGGGCCGCAGGTCCAGGGCCGGGGTCCGCAGCTCCGGCCGCGCCGACCGCCGCCACCGGGCCACCAGCAGCACGAAACCGCCGAACCCGGCCGCGGTGAGCGCGAGCGACACGGGCGCGAGCCCGGCGGGGACCACGTCGGTGGTCACCGCGTCCCCCAGCAGGGCGACGAGCAGGAACAGCACCACGTTGTTGACCGCGTGCAGGACCACGGCCGCCTCGATGCCGCCGGTCAGCCACACCACCGCCGAGGCGGCGAGGGCGAAGGCGAACCGGTCCAGGAAGGTGGCGAGGTCCGGCGGCAGGTGCGCCAGCGAGAAGAGCGCGCCGGTCACCACCGCGGCCACCACCGCGCCGGTGCGGGGCGCGCGGATCCAGCCGGCGATCGCCTGGCTGAGGTAGCCGCGGAACAGGTACTCCTCGGCCGCCGACTGCAGCGGCGTGGTGAGCAGGACGACGGCGAGCAACCAGCCCCACGAGGGGACCGGCCCGGTGACCTCCACCTCCCCCGCGGTGACGGCCACGAGCACCGACAGCCCGATGACGACGCCGATCGACAGCAGCGCCAGCACGGTCAGCCGGGGCAGCAGCCGCCACCGGAACCTGGCCAGCACCGACGACGACCAGCCCGGGCGCATGCCGTGCGCCACCGCCCAGGCCAGCCACACCACCGGGATGCCCACGGCCAGGGTCGCGTTGGTGACCAGCAGCGTGCCCGGATCGGTGAGCTCGATGAGGGCGAGGTCGGGGCTGATCCCGGTCAGGATGCCGAGCACGCCGAGCAGCGCCCCGGCCACGAGGAAGACCACCCCGAGCAGGAGCAACCCCAGCAACGGCCGCCACCAGGCCCAGTCGCGGGACCGCATGGCGTGCAGGAACGACGTCGGCTCGTCGTGCGGCGGCGTCCCCGGCGGCAGTGCCCACCCGGCCGGCGGCACCGGCGGGGACGGCGCCGGCCCGGGCGCCCACGGCGCGGGCGCCCACGGCGCGGGCGGGTACGGCGCGGAGGGCCACGCCGCGGGCGGGTACGGGCCCGGGGCCTGCGGCCACGGCGGCACCGGGAAGCGCCCCGGCACCGGCCGCAGCGTGGGCGGCGGCCCCGCGTAGGGCTCGTCGGCCGGTCCCCCGCCGCCCGCCGGGGAGCTCATCCCTCCGACGCCACCGCGCGGGCCGCGGCCAGCCGGGCGAGCGTCCGCTCCCGGCCCAGCAGCTCCATCGACTCGTACAGCGGCGGGGACACCGTGCGCCCGCTGACGGCGACGCGGACGGGCCCGAACGCCTGCCGCGGCTTGCGGCCCAGCCCCTCGACGAGCGACTCCTTGAGCGCCTGCTCGATGGCCGGCGTGGTCCACTCCGGCAGCGCGCCCAGCGCGGCCGCCGCGGCGTCCAGCACCTCCACGGCGGAGTCGCCGGCGAGCTGCTTCTGGGCGGCGGCGGGGTCGATCTCGACCTCGTCGACGAACAGGAAGCCCAGCAGCCCGACGGCCTCGGAGAGCACCACCATGCGCTCCTGCGCCAGCGGCGCGATGGCGCGCAGCACCGCCTCCTGCTCGGCGGTGGGCGGCTCGGCGACCAGGCCGGCGGCGGCCAGGTGCGGCACCACGCGGGCGGTGAACTCCTCGACCGGCAGCGCCCGCAGGTGGGTCGCGTTGATCGCCTCGGCCTTCTTCAGGTCGAACCGCGCCGCGTTCGCGTTGACCTTCGTGACGTCGAAGGCCTCCACCATCTCGGCCACCGAGAAGATGTCCCGGTCGTCGGCGATCGACCAGCCCAGGAGCGCCAGGTAGTTGACCAGCCCCTCGGGCAGGAAGCCGCGCTCCCGGTAGACGTCCAGGTTCGACGTGGGGTCGCGCTTGGACAGCTTCTTGGTGCCCTCGCCGGTCACCAGGGGCAGGTGGCCGAAGCGCGGGGTGCCCTGGGCGACGCCGATGTCGGTGAGCGCCGCGTACAGCGCCAGCTGCCGGGGGGTGGAGGGCAGCAGGTCCTCGCCGCGGAGCACGTCGGTGATGCCCATGAGGGCGTCGTCGACGGGGTTCACGAAGGGGTAGAGCGGGACGCCGTTGCCGCGCACCAGCACGAAGTCGGGCACCGCGCCGGCGGCGAAGCGCACCTCGCCGCGCACCAGGTCGGTCCAGGTGAGGTCCTCGTCGGGCATGCGCAGGCGCAGCACCGGCTGGCGGCCCTCGTCCCGGAACGCCGCCTTCTGCGCCTCGGTGAGGAACCGGTCGTGGTTGTCGTAGCCGAGCTTGGGGTCCTGGCCGGCCGCCCGCCGCCGGGCGTCGACCTCCTCGTTGGTCGAGAAGGACTCGTAGGCGTGCCCGGACTCGAGCAGCGTGGCGGCCACCTCGCGGTAGACCTCGTGCCGCTCCGACTGCCGGTACGGGCCGTGCGGGCCGCCCACCTCGGGTCCCTCGTCCCAGTCCAGGCCCAGCCAGCGCAGGCTGTCCAGCAGGTGCCGGTAGGACTCCTCGGAGTCGCGGGCGGCGTCGGTGTCCTCGATGCGGAAGACGAAGGTGCCGCCGTGGTGGCGGGCGTGCGCCCAGTTGAACAGGGCGGTGCGGATCAGCCCGACGTGGACCAGCCCGGTCGGCGACGGGCAGAAGCGGGTGCGCACGGTCACCGGGCGCCACCGGCGGTCGAGACGGCGTCGGCCGCCGTCACCGTGTTGGTCAGCGTGCCCAGCCCCTGCACCGAGCAGGAGACGGTCTGGCCGGGGCGGATCGGGCCGACGCCCGACGGCGTGCCGGTCAGCACGACGTCGCCGGGCAGCAGGGTCATCACCTGCGAGATGTAGGAGATCAGCGTCGGGACGCCGAAGAGCAGCTGGCTGGTGCGGCCGCTCTGGCGGCGCTCGCCGTCGACGTCGCAGGTGATCTCCAGGTCACCGGCGTCCAGGCCGATGCCGGCCAGGTCGGTCTCGATCCACGGGCCGAGGGGGCAGAAGGAGTCGAAGCCCTTGGCGCGGGTCCACTGGCCGTCGCTCCGCTGCATGTCCCGCTCGGTGACGTCGTTGGCGATCGTCCAGCCGAAGACGCTGCCCAGCGCCTGCTCGGGGGTGACGTTGCGGGCCCCGCGGGCGCCGATCACCACGGCCAGCTCGACCTCGTGGTGGACGTTGGTGCTGCCCGGCGGGATGCGGATGGCGTCCCCGGGACCGATGACCGAGGTGGAGGGCTTGAGGAACAGCAGCGGCTCCCCCGGCGCGTCCCCGGTACCCATCTCCTTCACGTGCTCGGCGTAGTTCTTGCCGACGCACACCACCTTGCTCGGCAGGATCGGCGAGAGCAGCCGGATGTCGGCCTGGGCGAACCGGGCGCCGGTGAAGGAGATCTGGCCGAAGGGGTGGCCCTCGATCTGGGCCACCTGGCCGTCTCCGTCGAGGACGCCGAAGGACATGCCCTGAGGACTGGCGAAACGGACGATGCGCACGAGCCGAGGTTAGCCGCGCCCCTTCCCGCCTACCGTGCACCCATGGCCTGCCGGTTCAGCGAGCTCGTCGTGGACAGCCGGGACCCCGAGTCCCTCGCCGCCTTCTGGGCGGCGGTGCTCGGCTACCCGGTCGTGGGGCGGGAGGACGACGGCGCCGTCGAGATCGGCCCGGAGGACGGCTTCGGCGGGCCCGCCCCCACGCTGGTCTTCGTACCGGTCGGCGACCCGACGCCGGGCAAGGTGCGCCTGCACATCGACGTCAGCCCCACCGACCGCGACCAGGACGCCGAGCTGCGGCGGCTGCTCGACCTCGGCGCGACCCCGGCCGACGTCGGCCAGGCCGAGGACGCGACCTGGCACGTCCTGGCCGACCCCGAGGGCAACGAGTTCTGCCTGCTGCGCACCCGGCTCGATCCGGCGTAGCCGGGGGACGGCAACTGGCCGCGGCTCCGGCCGGAGGCCGACAATGTCCCGGTGATCCTCATCGTCGTGAAGTTCCCCGTCCGTCCCGAGCGCGCCGACGAGTGGACCGCGCTGGCCACCGACTACGCCCGCGCGGTGAACGCCGAGGAGGGCTCGCTCTTCTTCGAGTGGTCGCGCAGCCTCGAGGAGCCGGGCACCTTCGTCTGCGTGGAGGGCTTCCGGGACTCCGACGCGGGCGCCGCCCACGTGGCCACCGACGCCTTCAAGCGGTTCGTCGAGCAGGCCCCGGACCTGGTGTCCGCCCAGCCGCAGATCATCTACGTCGACGCACCCGAGGTCTCCGGCTGGGGTCCGATGGGCGAGATCCAGCCGCGCTGACCGGGTGAAGCCGTTCCTGCTGCTGTCCTCGCGCCCGGAGGACGAGGCGGCGGACGAGGAGCACGCGTCGTTCCTGCGCTGCACCGCCCTGCCCGCCGGCCGGCTGCACCGCATCCGGATGGAGGCCGGGCCGCTGCCGCCGCTGGACCTCGACGACTACGCCGGGGTCTTCCTCGGCGGGGGTCCGTTCAACTCGTCGGACGCGGAGAAGTCCGCCGTCCAGGTGCGGGTCGAGCGCGACGTCGCCGGCCTGCTCGACGAGGTCGTCGACCGGGACCTGGCCTTCTTCGGCGCCTGCTACGGCATCGGGACCCTGGGCACCCACCAGGGCGGCGTCGTCGACCGGACGTTCGGCGAGCCGGTGTCGGCGGTCGAGGTGGGCCTGACCCCGGCGGGCCGGGCGGACCCGCTGCTCGCCGGGGTGCCCGACCGCTTCACCGCGTTCGTCGGCCACAAGGAGGCCTGCCGCGTGCTGCCGCCGACCGCGGTGCTGCTGGCCTCCTCGGCGACCTGCCCGGTGCAGATGTTCAAGGTGAAGCAGAACGTCTACGCCACCCAGTTCCACCCCGAGCTCGACGTCGCCGCGATCGTCGCCCGGGTGCGCATCTACCAGCACGCCGGGTACTTCGCGCCCAGCGAGGTCGAGACGGTCATCGCCCGGCTGACCCCCGCGGTGGTGACCGCGCCCGGCCGGTTGCTGGCGAACTTCGTCGCCCGCTACGGCTGAGGACGGCCGCTACGGCTGGGGACGGCGCAGCACCGCGTAGGTGAACGCGTCCACCAGGGCGTGCCACGAGGCCTCGACGATGTTGGCGTGGACCCCCACGGTGGTCCACTCCCCCACCCCGTCGGTGGTGTCGATGAGCACGCGGGTGGTCGCGCTGGTGCCGCCCTTCCAGCCGAGGATGCGCACCTTGTAGTCGGCCAGCGAGACGTCGGCCAGCTGCGGGTAGCGGTGCACCAGCGCCTGGCGGAGCGCGTTGTCGAGAGCGTTCACCGGGCCGTTGCCCTCACCGGTGGTGATGATCCGTTCGCCGTCGACGTGCACCTTGACCGTCGCCTCGCTGACGACGACGCCGTTGCCCCAGTGCTCGACGGAGGTGCGGTAGCTCTCCAGCTGGAACAGCGGCGGCGGCGCCTCCGGCAGCTGCCCGCGCAGCAGCAGCTCGAAGGAGGCGTCCGCGGCCTCGAACGACCAGCCGTCGGCCTCGAGCACCTTCACCTGGTCGACCACCCGGCCGATCGCGTCCGACTGGCCGGCGAGGTCCACGCCCAGCTCCCGCCCCTTGAGCTCGACCGAGGCCCGGCCGGCCATCTCGGTGACCAGGATGCGCATGTCGTTGCCGACGACGGCCGGGTCGAGGTGGTTGTACAGCTCGGGGCTCACCTTGATCGCGCTGGCGTGCAGGCCGGCCTTGTGCGCGAACGCCGAGGCGCCCACGAAGGGCTGGTGGTCGTCGGGGGCGATGTTGGCCAGCTCGGCGATCGCATGGCTCACCCGCTGCAGCTCCGGGAGGCACTCGGCGGGCACGGCGGGGATGCCCATCTTGGTGACCAGGTTGGCGATCAGCGCGAAGGTGTCGGCGTTGCCGGCCCGCTCGCCGTAGCCGTTCGCCGTCCCTTGCACGTGGGTGACGCCCGCCTCGACCGCGGCCAGGGTGTTCGCGACGGCGCACCCGGTGTCGTCCTGGCAGTGGATGCCGAGCTTCCCGTCCACGCGGGACGCGACATCGGCCACCACGCGTCCGACGCCCATCGGCAGCATGCCGCCGTTGGTGTCGCACAGGACGCCGACCTCGGCCCCGGCGTCGAACGCCGCCTGCAGCACCCGCACCCCGTAGTCGCGGTCGGCCGCGTACCCGTCGAAGAAGTGCTCGCAGTCGAGGAATACCCGCCGGCCCTGCGCCACCAGGAAGGCGACGGTGTCGGCCACCATCGCCAGGTTCTCCTCCAGCGTCGTGCGCAGGGCCTCGCGCACGTGCCGGACGTCGGACTTGGCGACCAGGCAGACGACCGGCGTCCCGGCGTCCAGCAGCGCGCGCACCTGCAGGTCGTCCTCGACGGCGACGCCGGCCTTGCGCGTCGCGCCGAACGCCACGAGCTGCGCGTGCTTGAGCTGCAGCTCGGTGCGCGCCCGGGCGAAGAACTCGGTGTCCTTCGGCAGGGCGCCGGGCCACCCGCCCTCGATGAAGCCGACCCCGATCTCGTCCAGCAGCCGGGCCACCGCGAGCTTGTCGGCGACCGAGTAGCTGATGCCCTCGCGCTGGGCGCCGTCGCGCAGCGTGGTGTCGAAGACGTGGAAGTCGGTGCTGGTCATGGGGTCTCCCGGGGCGGTGGTGTCGGCCCGAACACGAAAAAGACCCCCCGGGTACGGGAGGTCTGCGCGCAGTCGGGGAGGTGACTGCGCGCTAGGCGATGATGATCCGGCCGGTGGTGCTCATCACGGAGGAGTAAACCACTGCTGCGACACCAGGCCCCAGCCCGGGGCCGCGGATCGGCGGGATCGGCGCCGGCCCGCCGGCGAGAATCCGGGGGTGACCCCACGAGGCCGGAGGCCCGTGCACCCCGCGGACGGCGAGCTCCCGGGCTGACCGGCGCCCGGGGGCGACCTGGCGCACCCGTGCTCCGCCCGGGTGGCTCAGCCGCCGGCGAGCGCGGTGAGCCGGTCGCCGACCTCCGCCGTGCGGATCGCCGCCCGCGGGTCCCGCGTGGACAGGTCGAAGGCGACGGCGGCGTCGACCTTGCGGGCCTGCTCCGTGCGGCCCAGGTGCTCGAGCAGCAGCCCCACCGACAGGACGGTGGCCGTCGGGTCGGCGATGCCCCGGCCGGCGATGTCGGGAGCCGACCCGTGCACCGGCTCGAACATGCTCGGGTTGGTGCCCGAGGCGTCCAGGTTGCCGCTCGCCGCCAGCCCGATGCCACCGGTCACCGCGGCGGCGACGTCGGTGACGATGTCGCCGAACAGGTTGTCGGTGACGATGACGTCGTAGCGAGCCGGGTCGGTGATGAAGAACATCGAGGCGGCGTCGACGTGCTGGTAGGCGACGGTGACCTCCGGGAACTCGACCGACACCTCCTCCACGATCCGCGACCAGAGCCCACCGGCGTGGGTGAGCACGTTGGTCTTGTGGATCAGGGTCAGGTGCTTGCGCGGGCGGGCGACGGCGCGCTCGAACGCGTAGCGGACCACGCGCTCCACGCCGAAGGCGGTGTTGAGGCTGACCTCGGTCGCGACCTCCTGCGGGGTGTCCTTGCGCAGCACCCCGCCGTTGCCGACGTAGGGCCCCTCGGTGCCCTCGCGGACGCAGAGCATGTCGATCGGGCCGGCGTCGGCCAGCGGGCTGCGGACGCCGTCGAACAGCTTCGCGGGACGCAGGTTGACGTGGTGGTCGAGCTCGAAGCGGAGCCGGAGCAGGAGCCCGCGCTCGAGGATGCCCGGCGGGACGCCGGGGTCGCCGATGGCGCCGAGGAGGATGGCGTCGTGCTGCCGGAGCTCGTCGAGCACCGTGTCCGGCAGGAGCTCACCGGTGCGCTGCCAGCGCGCGGCGCCCAGGTCGTAGGGCGTCGTCTCCAGGTCGGGGGCGACCGCGCGGAGGACCTTGAGCCCCTCCGCCACGACCTCGGGCCCGATGCCGTCTCCGGGGATCACTGCCAGGCGCATGGGAAGGGACACTAGGTCAGAGGGGGCCCGGGCCTGCCGCCCGGGCTGGCGACGCCCCGGCGGAAGGCCCTGCCGGCACCGCGTCCCGGCTGCCGCGGCGGTCCTTGCTCCCGCTCGGCGGCACCGACATCCTGACCGTGTCGCCGGCGCAGACCGGCCCCGACGGAGGAGAACAGTGAGCCAGTCCGACGACCAGCGTCGTTCCGAGTCCCAGCCGTACGGCGGCGGGAGCGGTCAGGAGCACGGCCAGCCCTCCTACGAGCAGCAGCAGTACGGCCAGCCCCGGTACGGGGAGCAGCCGTACGGCCAGTACGGCCAGCAGGGCTACGGCCAGCAGGGCTACGGCCAGCCCCAGTACGGCCAGCAGTACGGAGCCCCCTCCCCCTACGGGCAGCAGCAGCCCCAGCCGTACGGCGCGTACGGCGGGTACGCCGACCCCGGGGTGCCGGCGAAGCCGGGCGGGGTGATCACGGCGGCCGTGCTGGGCTTCGTCTACGGCGCCATCGGGCTGCTGGTGACCTTCTTCCTCCTGGTGTTCGGGGCGGCCGCCAGCGGCGCCGGCGGCGGCCTGGACGAGGAGATCCCCGGCTTCGGCGCGGTCAGCGGCGCCGTCGGTGGTGCGCTGATCGCCGTCGGCGTGCTGGCCCTGGCCTGGACGGTCGTCATGGTGTGGGGCTCGGTCTGGGCGCTGACCGGCCGCAGCCGGGTGCTGCTGCTCGTCGGCGGCTCGATCGCGCTCGCCTTCACGACCATCGGCCTGCTCGGCAGCCTCGTCGACGGCACCTCCGGGGACGTCGTGGTGAACCTGCTGTTCTGGCTGGCGGCCCTGGCGATCGTCGTCCTGCTGTCCCTGCGGCCGGCCACCCAGTTCTTCGCCGCCCACCGGTACCGCCGCACCGGTCGCTGAACCGGGTGGTTCCGGCCGGCCGGTCCTCCTCGGGGCTGCTCCGGCCCGGCTCCGGTGTGACCATCACTACCAACCGTCCCCGTCGGTCGCGACGGGGGACCCGAGCAGGAGGAACCGCCATGTCCAGCCCCACCGGTCCCGATCCCGACCGTCCGCAGGGCGGCTCGCCGCAGGGCCAGCCGGGCTGGGGGCCGCCACCGGGCCAGCAGCCGGGCCCCGGGTACGGCCAGCAGCAGCCGCCCCAGCAGTACGGGCAGGGGTACGGCTACCCGAACGCGCCCGCCGGCTACGGCCAGGCGCCGGGCGGTCAGCGCCCGGGCCAGGTCACCGCGGCGGCGGTCATCGGTGTGGTGATCGGCGGCCTCGGCACGCTCGGTGGGCTGCTCACCCTCTTCGCCATCGGTGCCGTCTTCGAGATCGACGCCCTGCTCGGCCTCCTGGCGCTGCTGTCCTTCGCGTCGGCCGTCGTCCTGCTGATCGGTGGCATCCAGGTGCTGCGGGGGCAGGAACCGCGGCTGCTGCTGCTCGGCAGCTACGCGTCCATCGCCCTGCAGCTGCTGTACCTGCTCTGGGGCCTGGTCCAGGACGAGGGCTTCGTCTTCACCGGCCTGCTGGGCTTCGTGCTGCCGATCCTCGTCGTCGTCCTGCTGCGCACCGAGCAGTCCCGGCAGTACTTCGCCGCGCGCGGTCAGTCCGTCTGACCTCCCGCCGGACGCACGACGGCCCCCGCTGCCCCGGGCAGCGGGGGCCGTCGTCGTTCAGTTGCGGGCGGCGGTGCCGGTGTAGTCGTCGGACGCCGACACCCAGCTCATCAGGCCGCGCAGCTTGCGCCCGGTCTCCTCGATCGGGTGCGCCTCGGCCTCGGCCCGGCGGCGCTTGAAGTCCGGCGCCCCGGCGTCCTGGTCGGCGATGAACGCCGCGGCCCACGAGCCGTCCTTGATCGCGCCGAGGACCTCCTTCATCGACTCCTTGACGCGGGCGTCGATGACCTTCGGGCCGGAGGTGTAGTCGCCGTACTCGGCGGTGTCGGACACCGACCAGCGCTGCTTGGCGATGCCGCCCTCGTACATGAGGTCGACGATCAGCTTCAGCTCGTGCAAGCACTCGAAGTAGGCGACCTCGGGCTGGTAGCCGGCCTCGGTGAGGGTCTCGAACCCGGCGGTGATCAGCGCGCTCGCGCCACCGCAGAGCACCGCCTGCTCGCCGAAGAGGTCGGTCTCGGTCTCCTCGGCGAAGGTCGTCCTGATCACGCCGGCGCGGGCACCGCCGATGGCCTTCGCGTAGGAGAGCGCGAGCTGGAGGGCGCTGCCGCTGGCGTCCTGCTCCACCGCGACGAGGCAGGGCACGCCCTTGCCGTTCTCGAACTCGCGGCGCACGAGGTGGCCCGGGCCCTTGGGGGCGACCATCGCGACGTCCACGCCGGCCGGGGGCTTGATGTAGCCGAAGCGGATGTTGAAGCCGTGCCCGAAGAACAGCGCGTCGCCGTCCTGCAGGTTGGGCTCGACCGACTCGGCGTACAGGTGCCGCTGCACGTGGTCCGGGGCCAGGATCATGATCAGGTCGGCCTCGGCGGCCGCCTCGGCCGGCGTGACGACCCGCAGCCCCTCGGCCTCCGCCTTGGCCCGGCTCTTGCTGCCCTCCGGCAGGCCGACGCGGACGTCGACGCCCGAGTCGCGCAGCGACAGCGCGTGGGCGTGCCCCTGGCTGCCGTAGCCCAGGACGGCGACGGTGCGCCCCTGGATGATCGAGAGGTCGGCGTCGTCGTCGTAGAAGATCTCGGCGGCCATGCTGTGGTGCTCTCCTTCGTTCGGTGCGACGGTTTGTGCACAAACCGCCCGAATGGGGTGGTGCGGACTAGGCGGTGCGCTCGACCGGGCGCAAGGTACCGGCGCCGGACATGGCGCGCGGGCCCCGCCCCAGGGCGACGGTGCCGGACTGGGCCATCTCCTTGATCCCCAGCGGCGCGAGCACCGCCAGCAGCGCCTGGAGCTTGTCGGGGGTGCCCGTGGCCTCGAGCGTCACGGTGTCCGGGTTGACGTCGACGACGCGGGCGCGGAACAGCTCGGCGGTCTGCAGGACCTGGGTGCGCTCGGCCATCGGCGCGCGGACCTTCACCAGCAGCAGCTCGCGCTGCACGGCGGCCCCGCCGTCCAGCTCGACGATCTTGATGATCTCGACGAGCTTGTTCAGCTGCTTGGTGATCTGCTCGAGCGGCTGGCTCTCCGCGTCGACGACGATCGTCATGCGGGAGAGGTCGGGGTTCTCGGTCGGCCCGACGGCGAGGGACTCGATGTTGAACCCGCGGCGGCTGAACAGCGCCGAGACGCGGGCCAGCACACCGGACTTGTTCTCGACCAGCACCGAGAGCGTGTGCCTGCTCATCCGATTCACACCTGCCCGTCGCCGAAGACCGGGCGCAGGTCGCGCGCGGCCAGGATGTCGTCGTTGCTCGCCCCCGCGGCCACCATCGGCCACACCTGGGCGTCGGCCCCGACGACGAAGTCGATGACCACCGGGGCGTCGTCGATCTCCATCGCCTTCTGGATGACCGCGTCCACCCCCTCCTTGGTCTCGCACCGCAGCCCCACGCAGCCCAGGGCCTCGGCCAGCGCGACGAAGTCGGGGATGCGCACCGGCTTCGGGGTGCCGTCGGCATTGCGGGCGTGCAGCTTGGTGTTGGAGTAGCGGCCCTCGTAGAACAGGGTCTGCCACTGCCGGACCATGCCGAGGTTGCCGTTGTTGATGACGGCGACCTTGACCGGGATCCCCTCGATGGCGCAGGTGGCCAGCTCCTGGTTGGTCATCTGGAAGCAGCCGTCGCCGTCGATGGCCCACACGGTCGTCTCCGGGCAGCCGTACTTGGCGCCCATCGCGGCCGGGACGGCATAGCCCATCGTGCCCAGCCCGCCGCTGTTGAGCCAGGTGCCGGGCTTCTCGTAGGAGATGAACTGCGCGGCCCACATCTGGTGCTGGCCGACGCCGGAGGTGTAGATCGCGTCGGGCCCGGCGATCGCGCCCAGCCGCTCGATGACGTACTGCGGGGACAGCGCGCCGTCCTCGGGCCAGTCGTAGCCGAGCGGGTAGCGCCGGCGCCAGTCGTCCAGCTGGGCCCACCAGGCGTCGAGATCCGGGGTGCGGCCGGCCTCGTGCTCGGCGCGCAGCGCCTCGACCAGCTGGGCGATGGTCTCCTTCGCGTCGCCGACGATCGGCACGTCGGCCTTGCGGTTCTTGCCGATCTCGGCCGGGTCGATGTCGGCGTGGACCACCGACGCCTCGGGGGCGAAGCTGGAGAGCTGACCGGTCACCCGGTCGTCGAACCGCGCGCCCAGCGCGACGATCAGATCCGCCTTCTGCAGCGCGGTCACCGCCGCCACCGTGCCGTGCATGCCGGGCATGCCCAGGTGCTGCGGGCTGCTGTCGGGGAACGCGCCGCGGGCCATGAGGGTGGTGACGACCGGGGCGCCGGTCAGCGCGGCGAGCGCGGCCAGCTCCTCGGTCGCCCGCGCCTTGAGCACGCCGCCGCCGACGTAGAGGACCGGTCGGCGGGCCCCGGCGATCAGCGCCGCCGCCTCGCGGACCTGCTTGCCGTGCGGGCGGGTGGTCGGCTTGTAGCCGGGCAGGTCCAGCCGCGGCGGCCAGGCGAAGTCGGTGGTCGCCTGCAGCACGTCCTTGGGGATGTCGACCAGGACGGGGCCGGGGCGGCCGGTCGCGGCCAGGTGGAAGGCCTCGGCGATCCGCTGCGGGATCTCCTCGGCGTCGGTCACCAGGAAGTTGTGCTTGGTGATCGGCATCGTGATGCCGCGGATGTCGGCCTCCTGGAAGGCGTCGGTCCCGATGGCGGCGCTGGGCACCTGCCCGGTGATCGCCACGACCGGGACCGAGTCCATGTAGGCGTCGGCCAGCGGGGTGACCAGGTTGGTCGCGCCCGGGCCCGAGGTCGCCATGCAGACGCCGACCCGGCCGGTGGCCTGGGCGTAGCCGGTGGCGGCGTGGCCGGCGCCCTGCTCGTGGCGGACCAGCACGTGGCGCACCTGCGAGTCGAAGAGCGGGTCGTACGCCGGCAGGATGGCCCCGCCGGGGATGCCGAAGACCACGTCGACGCCGACCGCCTCGAGCGAGCGCACGAGGCTCTGCGCGCCGGTGATGCCGGCCACCGGCTGGGCGGCGGCCTCGGCCACGGAGCGGGCGGTCGTCTCGACGCCGGTCAGCGCCGCGGCGGCCTCGCGGGTGGCGGCCTCGGAGCCGGGGGCCTCGTGGGGGGTGCTGGTCATCGCGCGGATCTCCTGTGCCTGGCGGCGTGGTACGGGCTGGTGCGACGGACGACGTGCTCGCTGTGCGGCAGGTCACGGCCAACAAAAAACCCCTCGTGCCGCGGGCACGAAGGGTCAGCGCGTCGGTCGGTGACCGGACGCGCTAGGCGAGTACGAGGACGCCGCGGGTGCGGGCGTCGGCGAGCATGCAGGTGCGAGGCACGGGGACACTGTGCGCCCGCGGCCCGCCCCGCGTCAACCGTCCCGTCCCACCACGTGGACACCCGATTCCATTTTCGACGTGTCCGGTGCCGTGACGTCCAGCACCGACTCGTCGAAGCCGGCCAGCAGCGCGCGCAGCTCGCCGAAGGGCATCGGCCGCGCGAAGAGGTAGCCCTGCAGGTAGCGGCAGTCCATGGCCTGCAGCTCGGCGAGCTGGGCCTCGGTCTCCACGCCCTCGGCGACGACGTCCATGCCGAGGGCCCGGCCGAGCTCGACGACGCCGGCGACCAGGGCGCGGCCGCGCGGGTCGGTGTCGATGCCGGCCACGAACTCCCGGTCCATCTTGAGGATCTGCACCGGCAGCCGGGCCAGGTACGCCAGCGAGGACCAGCCGCGTCCGAAGTCGTCCAGGGAGAGCACGACGCCCATGCCGCGCAGCGTCCGCAGGTCGCCGAGCGCGCCCTCGTGCGCATCCAGCAGCACCGACTCGGTGATCTCCAGGATCAGCTTGCCGGCGGGCAGCCGCGCCGCGGTGAGCGCGGCCGCGACGTCCGGGGCGAGGCAGCCGGCCTGGAGGTGGCGGGGCGAGACGTTGACGCCGGTCTGCACGTCCCAGCCGTCGGCGAGGAGCACCGCCGCGTGCTCGGTCGCCACCCGGAGCACCCAGCGCTGGAGGGGCACGATCAGGCCGTCCTCCTCCGCCAGCGGGATGAACTCGTCCGGCGGCACGGTGCCCAGGAGCGGGTGCTCCCAGCGCACCAGCGCCTCCAGCCCCAGCACGCGGCGGTCGTGCACGCCGACGACGGGCTGGTACAGCACGCGGAGCTGGCCCTCGGCGATCGCCGCGGGCAGGTCCCGGGCCAGCCGGGTGCGCCGGCCCACCGCCGCGTCGACGGCCTCCCCCGAGGAGCGCACGCAGCGCTTGCCCGCGGCCTTCGCCGCGCGCAGGGCCAGGTCGGCCTGCCGGACGGTGGCCGGCGCGTCGGCGGCGGGGTCGACCTCGGCCAGGCCGATGCTCCCGGAGACGGCGAACCGCGGACCGGCGCCCTGCCCGTCGGGCGAGGTCGCCCGGAACGGTCGGTCCAGGGCCACCACGAGGCGCTCGGCCAGCCCGGTGGCCTCCTCGAGCCCGCCCGGCACCAGGAGGGCGAACTCGTCGCCGCCCAGCCGGGCGACGAGGTCCTGCTCGCGGGCGCCGGCGCGCAGCTGGTCGGCGACCTGGGTCAGCAGCTCGTCACCGGCGTCGTGCCCGGCGACGTCGTTGACGGCCTTGAAGCCGTCGAGGTCGACCAGCAGCACGCAGCTCGGCCGGCCGTGGGCGGCCCGGTCGCGCGCTGCCTCGAGCGCGGCGAGGAACCGGGCCCGGTTGGGCAGCCCCGTGAGGAAGTCGGTCCAGGCCATGCGCTCCAGCTCCCGCTGGGTGGAGCGGTGCGCCGTGACGTCGCGCAGGTGCAGCACGAGCCCCGACCGCAGGGCGCTCCCGGGCACCCCGGCGCGGGCGGCGCCGGAGAGCTCGACGTCGCGCCGGTCGCCGCTGCCGGTGACCATGCGCACGGTCGGCGGCAGCGCGCCGGGCTCCGAGGGGACGCTCCCGCGCAGCACGTCCTCCAGCACCGCGCGGTCGCCGGCCTCGACCAGGTCGGCCAGCCGGCGGCCGGTGAGCTCGCGCTCGGACCAGCCGAGCTGGCCGTCGACCGCGCCCGACACCCAGTGCACCCGGCCGTCGCCGTCCAGCACCACGGTGACGTCCTCGGCGCTGGCGGCCAGTGCGCGGAAGTAGGCCTCGGCCCGCTGGAGCCGGCGGGTGAGCCGGCCGCCGTCGACGACCCAGACGAGGCTGCGCAGCGAGGTGCAGAGGACCAGCAGCCCGATCGCCGCCTGCTCCGGCGTCGTGAAGGAGTGCCCGGTGCCGAGCAGCCAGATGACCACGCCCGCGACGCCGTAGGCGGTCGCGTGGCTGACGGCCAGCCCGAACAGCGGCAGGCCGTCGGTCTCCCGGCCGGGCTCGCTGTGGTACCCGCGGTCGGAGTCGACGGCCTGGACCGCCGCCGCCAGCATGGCTGCCCAGGCGAGGCTGACGAGCAGGTCGGACGGGGCCTCGCCCAGCACCCGGCTGAGCGCGGCCACGACGGTCGCGACCGAGGCCGCCAGCATCGAGACCAGCAGCCACACCGCCGGCGCGCGGCGGGACGCCGGCGCGCGGGAGACGGTCATGAGCGCGCCCGCGCAGAGCAGCGCGGCACCGGCGGGGTAGCCCATCGCCTGCAGGACCCCGACGAACCCGCCGCCGCTGGGGGAACCCGACCGCGACAGCACGAGCCCGGCGAGCAGCAGCCCCGCGACCACCACGATGGCGCCGTCGAGCAGCTCCCGCACGCCGGCCCGGTCGCTGCGCGGCGGGAGGAGCAGCCAGCAGGCCGCGAGCGCCAGGGGCAGCGCCAGCACCTGTGCGGCGTGCTCGGCCGTGCCCGCCGGACCGTCCACCACGCTGGACAGCCGACCCACCGCGAGCAGCACGGCGACCGCCGTCATGGCCCACCACGGCCGCCGCGCGGCGCGGTCCAGCCGGGAGGCGTGCCGCGCCACGACGACCGCGGTGGCCAGGGCACCGACCGCCAGCAGCACGCTGAGGGTCCCCTCGCCGGCCGCGGAACCGAGGGCGGGCCCCACGACCGCCCCCGCGACCGCCAGGACGGCGAGGACGACGTGGAGGAACCGGGACTCCCGTCGCTCCGCCGCCGAGGCGGCCGGTGGCATCGCGCCCGGCGAGGCGGTGCGCGGCGGGGCGGCGAACGGGGCGACGACGGACGGCGGGACGGTCCGGGCCGCAGCTCCGTCGTCCCGTCGCTGTGCGCCCAGGTCCACGACCCCGTGGTCGGCACCAGGGCCGGGGCGGTGGAACCCCCGCCGCCCCGGCCTCACCCGATCGGGTGGGTCAGCCGCAGATGGCGCCCTGCGCCGCGGACCCGACCAGCTTGGCGTACTTGCCGAGCACGCCGGTGGTGTAGCGCGGCGGGAGCGGCTCCCACCCCTCCGCGCGGCGGGCCAGCTCGTCGGCGTCGACCAGCAGGTCGAGGGTGCGCGTGGTCAGGTCCAGCCGGATCCGGTCGCCGTCGCGCACGAAGGCGATCGGGCCACCGTCGGTCGCCTCGGGGGCCACGTGGCCGATGCACAGGCCGGTCGTGCCGCCGGAGAACCGGCCGTCGGTGAGCAGCAGGACGTCCTTGCCGAGGCCGGCGCCCTTGATCGCGCCGGTGACCGCGAGCATCTCCCGCATCCCGGGCCCGCCCCGCGGGCCCTCGTAGCGGATGACCACGACGTCGCCGGGCTGCAGGGTGCCGTCGGTGACGGCGTCCATGGCACCCTGCTCGCCGTCGAACACCCGTGCTGTGCCCTCGAACACGTCGGCGTCGAAGCCGGCCGACTTCACCACGGCACCCTCGGGCGCCAGCGAGCCGCGCAGGATGCTCAGCCCGCCGGTGCGGTGGATCGGGTCGTTCATCGCGTGCACGATCGTGCCGTCGAGGTCCGGCGGGGCGATCTCGGCCAGGTTCTCGGCCATCGTCTTGCCGGTCACGGTCAGGGTGTCGCCGTGCAGCAGCCCGGCATCGAGCAGCGCGCGCAGCACGACCGGCACGCCGCCGACCCGGTCGACGTCGGTCATGACGTACTTGCCGAAGGGCTTCACGTCGGCCAGGTGCGGCGTGCGGTCACCGATGCGGTTGAAGTCGTCGAGGGTGAGGTCGACCTGCGCCTCGTGCGCGATCGCCAGCAGGTGCAGGACGGCGTTCGTCGAGCCGCCCAGCGCCATGACGACGGTGATGGCGTTCTCGAACGCCTCCTTGGTCATGATCTGGCGGGCGGTGATGCCCTTGCGCAGCAGGTTGACCACCGCCTCGCCCGAGGCGACCGCGTACGCGTCGCGCCGGCTGTCGGGGGCCGGCGGCGCGGCGCTGCCGGGCAGCGCCATGCCGATCGCCTCCGCGACGCTGGCCATGGTGTTGGCGGTGTACATGCCGCCGCACGAGCCCATGCCCGGGCAGGCGGCCTTCTCGATCGCGTCCAGCTCGTCCTGGGTGATGAGCCCGCGGGCGCACGCGCCGACGCCCTCGAAGACGTCGATGATCGTCAGGTCGCGGTCACCGAGCTTGCCCGGCAGGGTGGAGCCCGAGTAGAGGAACACGCTGGCCAGGTCCAGCCGAGCGGCGGCCATGAGCATGCCGGGCAGCGACTTGTCGCAGCCGGCCAGCAGCACCGAGCCGTCCAGCCGCTCGGCGAACATGACCGTCTCCACCGAGTCGGCGATCACCTCGCGGGAGACCAGCGAGGCCCGCATGCCCTCGTGCCCCATGGAGATGCCGTCGGAGACCGAGATGGTGCCGAACTCCAGCGGGAACCCGCCGGCGGCGTGCACGCCCTCCTTGGCCCGCTTGGCCAGCCGGTCCAGCGACAGGTTGCAGGGGGTGATCTCGTTCCAGGAGGACGCGACGCCGATCTGCGGCTTGGCGAAGTCCTCGTCCCCCATGCCGACCGCCCGCAGCATCGCGCGCGCCGGGGCCTTCGCCAGGCCGTCGGTCACCTCGTGGCTGCGGGGCTTGAGCGGGCTGTGGGTCGCGCCCGCGGGCTCGTTTCCGGGGATGAGGTCCTCGCCGATCGTCACGAGCGGGGATGGTAGGCCCGTTCCCCGACAGGCCGTGGCGCCCGGGTGGGAGGATCGCCCTCCGTGACCCCTCCCGCCCGCTTCCGGATGAGCCGGAGCGCGCTGCTGCCCGTCGTCATCCTGGCGCTCTGCGTCCTGCCCACGGCCCTGGTCAGCGCGTGGACGCTCCTGCTGCTGCTCGTCCCCGCCGCGGTGGCCGCGTGGGTGCTGCGGGCCGGGGTGGACGTCGGCGAGCACGGCATCACCGCCCGGTCGCTGCTGGGCTCCCGCACCGTGACGTGGTCCGAGCTCTCCGGCCTCCGCCTCGGCGAGCGCGGGGAGCTGTGGCTGGTGACCACCGGTGCCACCGAGGTGCGGCTGCCGGTGCTCCGGGTGCGCGACCTGCCCGGTCTGGCCGCCGCCTCGGGCGGGCGCCTCGCCGACCCCACGGCCCGCCCGGCGGATCAGTAGGCGTCGACGACGTTCGTCAGCGGCTGCCCCGCCAGGATGCGGCCGATCTGCTCGGTGACCGCGGCCGTAGCCCGCTCCCGCGTCGCCGGCACCTCCCCGCCGATGTGCGGCGTGAGCAGCAGGTTCGGCGCGCGCCAGAGCGGGTGGGCCTCCGGCAGGGGTTCGGGGTCGGTGACGTCGACGGCCGCGCGCAGGCGACCCGAGGTGAGCTCGTCCAGCAGCGCCCCGGTGTCGACGACCGGTCCGCGGGCGGCGTTGACCAGGAGGGCGCCGTCGGGCATCGCGGCGAGGAACCCGGCGTCGACCATGCCGGTGGTCTCGGCGGTCAGGGGAACCAGCAGGACGACGACGTCGGCCTCGGGCAGCAGCTCCGGCAGCTCGGCCACGGTGCGCACGCCCTCGCGCGGGCGGCGCGCGACGTAGGTGAGCCGCACGTCGAAACCGGCGAGCATGCGGCCCACCGTCGCCGCGATGTCGCCGGCGCCGACGACCAGCACCCGGGCACCGACCAGCGAGCGGTGCGTGGCGAACGACCACCGGCCGGCGTCGTGCTCGCGGACGAAGGACGGCAGCCCGCGCTGGGCGGCGAGCGTCGCCGCCACGACCCACTCGGCGGTGGCGGGGGTGTGCGCGCCGCGGGCGTTGCACAGCACGACGCCGTCGGGCATCCGCCCGGCGAAGCCCTCGGCGCCGGCGCTGGTCAGCTGCACCAGCCGCAGCCGGGGCAGCGCGTCCAGGAAGCCCTCCGGCGGCGGTGCCGAGCCACCGCCGGCCACCCACACCTGCGCCTGCGCCGGCTCGCCCCGCGGCGGCCCCTCCGCCGGCACCACCCGGTGCGCCCGCACCCGCGGCGACAGCTCCTCCACCGCCTCGGCCAGCCGGCGCGAGGGGACCAGCACGTGCAGCGTCTCGTCCGGCGCAAGCTCCAGGGTCGTCACCGCCCCACGCTAGCCAGCGGCGCGCCCGCGCGCGCACCCCGGCCGCACGTACCCTGGGCCGGGTGAGGCCGACGAGGGCGCGGAGCGCACCGCGCGCGGCCGCCGCCCTGCTCGCCGGCCTCCTGCTGGCCGGCTGCGGCGGTGGCGGCTACGAGCCCGCCGGCCCCTTCCGCCCGCTGCCCGAGGGTCCGCCGCCGCAGGTGGGCCCGCCCACGGCCACCCTCCCGCCCCCAGCGGAGCCGGCGCAGCCCGGCTCCGGCGAGGAGGAGGGCGACCCGAACGTCGTCGCCACCGGGCTCGACGTGCCCACCGGCCTGGTGCTGCTGCCCGACGGCTCGGCCGTGGTCGGCGAGCGGGAGACCGGCCGGCTCCTGCAGGTCTTCCCCGACCGGTCCCCCGCCGTGGAGCTCATGACCGTGCCGGGGGTGGACACCAGCGGCGACGGCGGCCTCCTGGGGCTGGCGCTCTCGCCCACCTTCCTCGAGGACGGGCTGCTCTTCGCCTACATCACGACCGCGACCGACAACCGGGTGGTGCGGTTCCCGATCGGGGGGACGCCGAACCCCGTGCTCACCGGCATCCCCCGCGGGGAGACGGGCAACGGCGGCGCGCTGCTGACCGGCGCCGACGGGCACCTCTACGTCGGCACCGGTGACACCGGGGACACGGCGCTCGCGGCGGACCCGGGGTCGCTGGCCGGCAAGGTGCTGCGCATCGACGTCTTCGGCCGCCCGGTGCAGAGCCTCACCCCGGTGCACAGCTGGGGCTACCGGGACGTGACGGCGCTCTGCCAGGACGGGGACCGGCTGCTCGCCGCCGACGAGGCCCGCCAGGGGCCCGACGAGGTGGACCTCGTCCAGCAGGACGGCCCGGGCGTCCCCCTCGTCACCGTCCCGGCCGCGGAAGGCGGCCTGGGCGGCTGCGCGGTGGCCAACGGCACCGTCTTCCTGGGCGCCCTCGACGGGCAGCGGGTGCACGTCGTCACCCTGGACGAGAACGGCGTCCCGCTCGACGGCGCCGTGGACGAGGTGCTCGCCGACCGGTACGGCCGGCTGCGCACCGTCGTCCTCGACGCCGAAGGGGCGCTCTGGGTGACGACGTCGAACCGCGACGGCGCCGGCTCCCCCGCCGAGGACGACGACAAGGTGCTGCGGATCCGTCCGCCGGGCGGCCAGCCGAACTCCCCGCTCTAGGGGTCAGCGCACGAACCGGTGGACGACGTGCTGCCGCGAGTCGACCGGGTTGTCCGGGGCCATCTCGCCGTCGGCGTACCAGGTGGCGCCCGCCCGCCGCAGCGCCCGCCAGGAGGCCTCGTTGGCCGTGACGACCGGCACCAGCACATCGGTGGCGTCCGGGTGGTCGGCGAAGCCGCGGGCCACGGCCGCCGCGATCATCGCGGCGCCGAGGCCCCGGCCGCGCGCGGACGGCTCCCCCACCAGGTAGTCGATGCCCAGCGCCCCGGGTGGTACCGGGCACACCGCGCTCAGCTCGGCCAGCGACCCGGGCTCGTCGTCGAAGCGGTAGACCTGGACGAAGCCGAACGGCTCACCGGCGTGCACGCCGAGGTACACGGCGGTGGGGTCGTCGCCGTCGATGCTCGGGCCGTACTGCGCCGCCACCTCGGCGGGGTCGTCGTTCCACCAGCGCCGGACCAGCGGTTCGGCCAGCCACCGCGCCAGCAGCGGCAGGTCCGCGCGCTCCAGCGGGCGCAGCTCGACCTGGGGCAGCTCCACGCCCGGGAGGCTAGGAGCCGATCAGCCGCTCCTCCAGCATCCGCTTCACGGTGGCGGCGTCGGCCTTGCCCCGGGTGGTCTTCATGACCGCGCCGACGAGCGCCCCGATCGCCTGCACCTTGCCGCCGCGCACCTTCTCGGCGACGTCGGGGTTCCCCTCGATCGCGGCGTCGACGGCGGCGACCAGCTCGTCGGACTCGCCCATGACCGCGAGGCCGCGCGACTCCACGACCGCCGCGGGGTCGCCCTCGCCGGCGAGCACGCCGTCCAGCGCCTGGCGGGCCAGCTGGTCGTTGACCGTGCCGGCCTGCACGAGGCCCGCCAGCTCGGCGACCTGCCGCGGGGTGACCGGCAGCTCCGCGAGCTCCACGCCGGAGTCGTTCGCCCGCCGGGCGAGCTCGCCCAGCCACCACTTGCGCGCGTCGGCGGGGGTGGCACCGGCGGCGACGGTCTCGCTGACCAGGCCGAGCGCACCCGCGTTGACGATCCACGCCATCTCGGTGGCGGAGAGACCCCACTCCTCCTGCAGCCGGGCGCGGCGGGCGGCCGGCAGCTCGGGCAGCGCGGCCCGGAGCTTCTCGATCCACTCCTCGTCGGGCGCGATCGGCACGAGGTCGGGCTCGGGGAAGTACCGGTAGTCGGTGGCCTCCTCCTTGCTGCGGCCCTCCGACGTCGAGCCGGTGTCCTCGTGGAAGTGCCGGGTCTCCTGCACCACGCGCTCGCCGGCGTCCAGGACGGCGGCCTGCCGGCGCATCTCGTAGCGCACCGCGCGCTCCACCGAGCGCAGCGAGTTGACGTTCTTGGTCTCCGTGCGGGTGCCCCACTCGAGGCTGCCGATCGGTGCCAGCGAGGTGTTGACGTCGCTGCGCAGGTTGCCCTGCTCCATGCGGACCTCGGAGACGCCGAGCGCGAGCAGGATCTCGCGCAGCTCGGTGACGTAGGCCTTCGCGACCTCGGGCGCCTTCGCCCCGGTGCCCGGGATGGGGCGGGTGACGATCTCGACCAGCGGGATCCCGGCGCGGTTGTAGTCGACGAGGGAGTGGTCGGCGCCGTGGATGCGGCCGGTGGCACCACCGACGTGGAGGTTCTTGCCGGTGTCCTCCTCGATGTGCACCCGCTCGATCTCGACGCGGTAGGTCTCGCCGTCGACCTCGACGTCCAGGTGACCGGCGGTGCAGAGCGGCTCGTCGTACTGGCTGGTCTGGAAGCCCTTGGGGATGTCCGGGTAGAAGTAGTTCTTCCGGGCGAAGCGCGACCACGACGCGATCCGGCAGCCGAGCGCCAGGCCGATGCGGATCGTCGACTCGATGGCGGCGGCGTTGACCACCGGCAGCGAACCCGGCAGGCCCAGGCAGACCGGGCAGGTCTGGGTGTTGGGCTCGGCGCCGAACGTCGTCGAGCAGCCGCAGAACATCTTCGACGCGGTGCCCAGCTCGACGTGGGTCTCCAGGCCGATGACCGGCTCGTAGCGGGTCAGGACCTCGTCGAGGTCCACGAGGGTGTCGGTCATGAGGGGTCGTCCTCCTTGGGAACGGCCGGGCCCTGCTGCTGGCGGCCGGTCACCACGGCGCCGACGGCGGTCAGCACGCCGAGGACCAGGAACACGGCGAAGACGGCCCGGCCGGTGACGGCCCAGCCGACGACGCCGGCGACGATGACGAACGCGGTGAGCGCCCAGGCCGCCTTGAGCGGGCCGTTCACGCCCGGCCCCCGATCGCGTCGAGCAGGGCGTGCCCGCGGGCGGCGTCCTGCGCGGCCTCCAGCGCGGCCGCGACGCGGTAGCACCGGTCGTCGGCCAGCGCCGGGGCCATGACCTGGAGGCCGACGGGCAGCCCCTCGGAGAGCCCGCACGGGACCGAGATGGCCGGGATGCCCGCGAGGCTGGCCGGCAGCGTGCACAGGTCGGCGGCGTACATGGCGATCGGGTCGTCCACGCGGGCGCCGATCGGCCAGGCCACGGTGGGGCTGGTCGGGCTGACCAGCACGTCGACGTCGTCCCAGGCGCGGGTGAAATCGCGGGTGATCAGCGTGCGGACCTTCTGCGCCTGCCCGTAGTAGGCGTCGTAGTAGCCGCTGGACAGCGCATAGGTGCCGAGGATGATCCGGCGCTTCACCTCGGGGCCGAAGCCCTGCTCGCGGGTGAGCGCCATCACCTCGTCGAGGTCGCGGCTGCCGTCGTCGCCGACCCGCAGGCCGTACCGGACGCCGTCGAAGCGCGCCAGGTTGGACGACGCCTCGCTCGGAGCGATCAGGTAGTAGGCCGGCAGGGCCAGGTCGAACGCCGGGCAGGACACCTGCCGCACCTCGGCGCCCATGCCCTCCAGCAGCGCGACCGCCTCGGCGACGCGCGCCAGCACCCCGGGCTCGTACCCGTCGGTGTGGCCCTCGCCGCCGAGCTCGGTGACGACGCCGACCCGCAGGCCGGAGAGGTCGCCCCCGGCACCGCGGCGGGCGGCCTCGGCGAGCACGGGGACGGGCGCGTCGATGCTCGTGGAGTCGAGCGGGTCGTGCCCCGCGACGGCCTCGTGCAGCAGCGCGGCGTCCAGCACGGTGCGCGTCATCGGACCGGCCTGGTCGAGGCTGGAGGAGAAGGCGATGAGCCCGGAGCGGGAGACCGACCCGTACGTGGGCTTGTGCCCGACCAGGCCGGTGACGGCGGCGGGCTGGCGGATCGACCCGCCGGTGTCGGTGCCGATGGCCCACGGGGCGAGCCCGGCGGCGACCGCGGCCGACGAGCCGCCGGAGGACCCACCGGGGATGCGGTCGGTGTCCCAGGGGTTGCGGGTGACGCGGTAGGCGGAGTTCTCGGTGGAGGAGCCCATCGCGAACTCGTCCATGTTGGTCTTGCCCAGCAGCACCGTGCCGGCGACCTTCAGCCGGGCGGCCACGGTGGCGTCGTACGGCGGCCGCCAGCCCTCGAGGATCTTCGAGCCGCTGGTCGTGGGCACGCCCTCGGTGACGACGACGTCCTTGAGCGCGAGCGGGACGCCGGCCAGCGGGCCGAGCTCCTCCCCCTTCGTGCGGGCGGTGTCGACCTGCTCGGCGGCGCGCAGCGCGGCCTCGGCGTCGACGTGCAGGTAGGCGCCGATGGTCGGGTCCTCGGCCTGGATGCGGTCCAGGTAGGCGCGGGTCACCTCGACCGAGCTGAGCTCACCGGCCCGCAGCGCCTCGGCGAGCGCGGCGGCACTGGTGGTGGTGATGTCCGTGGCGGTCACGTCGCTCACGCCTCCTCCCCCAGGATGCGCGGCACCCGGAAGCGGTCGTCCTCCGCGGCCGGCGCGCCGTCGAGGACGACGTCGCGGGGCAGGCTGGGCCGGACGGCGTCGGGACGCATGACGTTGGTCATCGGCACCGCGTGCGTGGTGGGCGGGACGTCGGCGACGTCGGCCTTGCCGACCTGCGCGACGGCGTCCAGCACGGCGGCGAGCTGGCCGGCGAAGAGGTCGAGCTCCTCGTCGCTCACCGCGAGCCGGGACAGGTGCGCCAGGTGGGCCACCTCGTCGCGGGTCAGTTGGCCCTTCGGGGAGGGGGTGCTCATGCTGCGGTGGGACTCCAGTTCGGCAGTGCCCGGCGGCCCGCTCTGGCGCCCGGGACGTGACCGGGCCACTCTACGTGGCGGCCCACCGGCCCTGGTCAGCGTGAGAGGCTCCCCCCGACCGCGATCGACGGAGATCGAACAGGGACCCCCTTCGCCCCACCGCCCGCAGGCCCGCGGCGGGCCCCGGAAGGGGGCCATGGGGCCCACGACCCGGAGGAACCGTGTCCTATCTCCTGCGCCTGGTCCTGCCCGACCGCCCCGGTGTGCTCGGCGCCGTCGCGACGGCGCTCGGCCTCGCGGGCATCGACATCGTCTCGCTCGACGTGCTCGAGCGCGGCAACGGCATCGCGGTGGACGACGTCGTCGTGGACCTGCCGGGCGACCGGCTGCCCGACAGCCTGATCACCGCCGCGCAGACGGTGCCCGGGGTGCAGGTGGAGTCGCTGCGCCCTTTCGCCGGCCCCCTGGACACCCACCGGGAGCTGGACCTGCTGGACGCCCTGGCCCGCGGTGACCGCCCGCCGACCGCGCTGCTCACCGAGTCGCTGCCGCGGGTGTTCCACAGCGGCTGGGTGGTGATCCTCGACGACTCGGGGCAGCCGGCGCCGCTGGCCGACGGCGCGGTGCTCGCCGCGTCGGAGGCGGCGCCCTCCTTCGCCCACCTGACGCTGCCGTGGCTGCCGCTGACGGGGCCGCGGCTGCTGCCCAGCGACGAGCCGTGGCTGCCCGAGCGGTGGCAGGAGATGGCCATCGAGATGATGGCGGTGCCCTACGGGGCCGGCCGGGCGATCGTGCTCGGGCGCTCGGGGGGCCCGGCCTTCCGCCGCTCGGAGCTGCTCCGGCTGGCCCACTTCACCGGCATCGCGACGACGGTGGCGCACCTCCCGCCCGGCTGAGTCCGGCCGCTCGCCGCCGAACCGGGCGCCCGAGCGGCTGACCTGGATCTTTGCCCTCATCCCATGTTGCAGCCACGGGTATTCGAACGTATGATCGAACACATGGTGCACGTGGCGGACCGGGTGGCGCAGAGTGCAGCCGGGCCCCGCTGCGGCTTGTGCGAGTCGTCGGCAGCAGTGCCACCGGCAGCCGGGTGGGCGGCCGGTCCGCTCGGTGCCGTGCAGGCGGCTGATCGCGAGATCGCCCGCCAGACGGCCCGGCGCGCGCGGGCGGTGGCCGAGTTCGCCGCGACCCGTCCCGCGTCGGCTGACCGGCCGGCCGGTCAGCCGGGGGCGATGAGCGAGGCGCGGCGAGCCGCCCGGCCGGAGGTGCTGGCCGGGGTCAGCGAGTGGGCGGCGCAGGAACTCGTGGTGGCGCTCTCCCTCTCGGCCCAGGCCGCCGATCAACTGCTCACCCGGTCGCTCACGCTGGTGCACCGGCTCCCGGCGACGTTGGACGCGTTGGAGCGCGGCGAGATCCACCCCGGGCACCTGTGGCCGATGCTGGAGCGGGTGGCGACCATCGCCGACGCGGCGCGGCGAGCCGCCGTCGAGCGCGATCTGCTCGCGTGGATGTCCGGCCGGGTCACCACCCCTGCGCAGCTCGGCGCCAGGGCACGCCGCCTCGGCCTGGCCCGGGACGCGCGCGACGAGGCCGCTCGGCTGGCCGCGTCACTGCGGGAGCGGGGCGTCTCGGTGCGGTCGGATCGACGTGAGGGGATGGCCGCCTTCGGCGCACTCCTGACGGTGCCCGAGGCGCAGGCGCTGCTCGATGCGCTGGGGCGGTACGCCGACGCGCTCGATGAGCCAGGGGACTCCCGGACCCGCGGCCAGAAGATGGCCGACTGCCTGCTCGACCTGGTGCTGCGGCCGGAGGAGCACGACCTCCCCGCCGTGCAGGCCCAGCTGACCGTGGTGGCCGGGGTGCGCAGCCTGCTCGGTGGCGACCAACCCGGCGAGATCGGCGGTGAACCGGTGCCGGCCGAGGTCGTCCGCGCCCTCGCCCGGGCCCTGGGCCTGCTGCCCGGGTCGGCGGCGGATGGCGAGGCGGAGGCTGCCACGAACCCGGACGCTGCCGGTGAGGCCGACGATCGACCGCCCGCTGCTGGCCTTGCCGCCGGGCCGGGTGACGCCTGCCCCACCGACGGCTGGCCGATGGACACCTGGCCCACGGAGTGGCGGGAGGCCGACGAGCGGTGGTGGGCGGAGGTCGAAGCGCGTGCTCTCCGGGGTGAGTGGGGCGGCGCCGAGTACACACCGGAGGACGAGCTGCTCCGGCGGTGGGCCGAGGAGGCGCCCTACGTGGCCTGGCTCGAGAGCGTCGGTGCCTTCGACGATCCCGCGCCCGCCGCTGACCCCGATGCCGGCTCGGGATCAGGCCGCCACCCTGATCTCAGCTCCGGTTCGTCGGGTCGCCCCGACCCCGGTCCCGGCTCCTCCGGCCGCACCGACCCCCGCACCGGTCCGCGGTGCGACTGCCCTGCCGATCCCGGACCAGCACCTGGCCACCGGCCCGTGGCAGAGCCGGCACCCGCGACGGATCACGGTGACGGCGACGACTCCGGTCGCTGGGCCGGCGCTCATGGGTCTCTGCGAGCTGCCGCAGATGCCCTCCTCGACCTGGACCGGGCGATCGGTCGCGCCCGGCGGGCACAGGCCGACGCCCAGCGCGCCGACCGCGACGACGAGAACGCGTGGCTGCGCAGCCCCTCGGGTCGGGTCACCCGTGCGCCGAGCGACCTGGACGCCTGCGCCGCGGCCGGGGAGTCCCGCCGGGCAGCCCTCGCCGCGCTGCTCGATGCCAGCACCGGCGGGGCGCTGGTCGACCGGCCACGGATCGCGGTGGTCGACGAGCTCACCGGCGCGCTGCTCGCGCTGACCGACAGCCGTGAGCTCCGCCGCCTGGCCCGCTGCGACGACGCCGCCTGCCGCCGAGCGCCGGCCCGCTGCACGCACGACCTCAGCGGGCGCCCGGGCCTCGGCCCTCCCGGCCCGACCGACGGCTACCGCCCCGGCGCCGCCCTCGACCGGTACCTCCGCGCCCGCGACCGCCGCTGCCGCTTCCCCGGCTGCCGCCGGCGCGTGCCGCTCGGCGGGGAGCTGGACCACGACCGCCCCTGGCCCGACGGGCCGACCAGCGCGGAGAACCTCGTCGGGTTCTGCACCGGCCACCACCGGGGGAAGCACCAGGCACCGGGCTGGCGGTACGAGCTGGCGCCCGACGGGCGGCTGACCGTGACCACCCCGACGGGCCTGGTCGCGACCACCACTCCGCCGCCCTACTGACCCGGGGACCGCTCCCGCCACCGCCCGCCGGGCTACTCGCTGCCGTCGCCGATGGTCGCGACCTCGCGGGCGGCGTCGGGGCCCTGCTCCAGCAGCACGCGGAACCCGTCGTCGTCCAGGATCGGCGCCTTCACCTGCACGGCCTTGTCGTACTTGCTGCCGGGATCGGCGCCCACCACCACGAAGCCGGTCTTCTTCGACACCGACCCGGTCACCTTGCCGCCGCGCTCCTGGATCGCCGCGATGGCCTGGTCACGGCTGAAGTCCCGCAGCGAACCGGTCACGACGACGGTCACGCCGGTGAGCGGACCGGGTGGCGCGTCCTCGTCCGCATCGGCCATGCGCACGCCCGCCTGCCGCCACTTCTCCACGACGTCGCGGTGCCAGTCGACGCCGAACCAGTCGCGCACGGAGCGGGCGATCGTCGGGCCGACCCCGTCGGCGGCGGCGAGCTCCTCCTCCGTCGCGGCCACGATCCGGTCCATCGAGCGGAAGTCCCGGGCCAGCGCCTGTGCGGCGGTCGGCCCCACGTGCCGGATGGAGAGCGCGACCAGCACCCGCCACAGCGGGACGTCCTTGCGGGTCTGCAGGTTGGTGAGGAGCTTGCGCCCGTTGGCCGACAGCGCGCCGTCCTTCTTCGTGAAGAAGGCACTGCGGCACAGCTGCTCCTCGTCGAGGAAGAAGAGGTCGCCCTCGTCGGTGAGCAACCGGCTCTGCAGCAGCGCGATCGCCGCCTCGTAGCCGAGGTTCTCGATGTCGAACGCGCCGCGCCCCGCCACGTGGAAGACCCGCTCCCGCAGCTGCGCGGGGCAGGACCGGGCGTTGGGGCAGCGGATGTCGGCGTCACCCTCCTTCTCCGGCCGCAGCTCCGTACCGCACTCGGGGCAGTGGCTCGGCATCACGAACTCGCGCTCGTCACCGGTGCGGGCGGCGACGACGGGGCCGAGCACCTCGGGGATCACGTCACCGGCCTTGCGGATGACGACTGTGTCCCCGACGAGCACGCCCTTGCGCTTGACCTCGCTGGCGTTGTGCAACGTGGCCAGCTGCACCGTGGACCCGGCCACCTTCACCGGCTCCATGAACGCGAACGGCGTGACCCGGCCCGTCCGGCCGACGTTGACCCGGATGTCGACGAGCTTCGTCGTCGCCTCCTCCGGCGGGTACTTGAAGGCGATCGCCCAGCGCGGCGCCCGCGAGGTCGACCCCAGCCGCCGCTGCAGCGCCACCTGGTCGACCTTGACCACCACGCCGTCGATCTCGTGCTCCACCGAGTGCCGCTGCTCCCGGTAGCGCTCGATGTAGGCCCAGACGCCCTCGAGGTCGGCCACCACCTCGAAGCGGTCGCTCACCGGGAGCCCGAGCGCCCGGAGCCCCTCGTAGGCCGCCGACTGGCGCTGCGGCTCGAACCCGGTGCGCGCCCCCAGCCCGTGGACGACCAGCCGGAGCGGTCGTGTCGCGGTCACCTTCGGGTCCTTCTGCCGCAGGGAGCCGGCCGCGGCGTTGCGCGGGTTGGCGAACGGCGGCCGCCCCTGCTCGACCATCGCCGCGTTGACGTCGGCGAACGCCGCCACCGGGAAGTAGACCTCGCCGCGGACCTCGAGCAGCTCGGGCACGTCCTCCCCCGCGAGCTGCTGGGGGACGTCCCGCATCGTGCGGACGTTGGCCGTCACGTCCTCCCCGGTCACGCCGTCACCCCGGGTGGCCGCGCGGACCAGGCGGCCCTGCTCGTAGACCAGGTCCACGGCCACGCCGTCGACCTTGAGCTCGCAGAGGTAGCTGCCCCCCGCCGCACCCTCCCGCTCCGCCCGCGCCGCCCAGGCCGACAGCTCGTCGCTGCTGAAGGCGTTGTCCAGGCTCTGCATCCGCTCCAGGTGCTGCACCGGGGCGAACGTGGCGGTGAAGCCACCGTTGACCTTCTGGCTGGGCGAGTCGGGCGTGACCAGCGCCGGGTGCGCGGCCTCGATCTCCTTGAGCTGCGCCATCAGCTCGTCGTACTGCCCGTCGCTGATCAGCGGCTCGTCGCGCACGTAGTAGGCGAACGCGTACCGGTCCAGCTCCTCGGAGAGGTCGCGGTGCCGGGTCCGCACGTCGTCGGGGACCTCGGTGAGGTCCTCGCGGTCGGCCACCGGGGTGACGGACGGTTCGACGAGGTCGGCGTCGGTGCTCACGGTCGAACGGTATCCGGCGGGTACGACGGTCAACCCGACGCTCACCCGGTCGGTGCGCGCGCCCTCAGCCGGGCAGCAGGTACTTCGCAGCCTCGCGCACCTGGCGCATCGCGGCGCGGGCGTAGGCCGGCGTGGCCCCGGCCAGCCCGCAGGCGGGGGTCAGCGTCACCGCGTCCGGCAGCCGGTCGGCCGCGAAGCCGAGCTCGCGCCACCACGCCTGCACCCGCGTCGCCGTCGCCCGGGGCGCCGGCAGCGCGGCGTCCGTGCCGGGGACGACGCCGGGCAGCAGGTGGACCCCCGCGTCCACCGCCTCCCCCACCGCGTCGAGGTCCTGCACCAGGCCCAGGTCGAACGAGAGCCCGGCCGCACCCGCGGCGCGGAGCAGCCCCAGCGGCATCCGGGGGGCGCAGCAGTGCACGACCACGGGGCCGGGCAGCGCGCGCACCACGGCCGCCAGCTCCTGCTCCACGACGTCCCCGGCGACCGCCGGGAGCTTCCCGAACCCGCTCGCCGTCGGCAGCGCGCCCTGGAGGACTGCGGGGACGGACGGCTCGTCGAGCTGCACCACGATCCGCGCCCCCGGCACCCGCGCCTGCACCGCCGCCACGTGCGCAGCGAGCCCCTCCGCCAGGGACTGGGCCAGGTCGCGGCGGGCGCCCGGGTCCACGACCGCGCGGTCGCCGCGGGTGCGCTCCAGCCCGGCGGCGAGCGTCCACGGCCCGGCCGCCTGCACCTTGAACGGCCCCGTCCAGCCACCGGCGACGTCGTGCAGGGCGTCCAGGTCGCGGGCGAGGAACTCCTCGGCCCGCTGCTGGTCGATCCCGGGCCGCGGGACCAGCCGCCAGCCCGCCGGGGTGAGGTCGACGGCGAGATCGACCAGCAGGGCGGCGCTGCGCCCGAGCATGTCGGCCCCGGCGCCCCGACCCGGCAGCTCGGGCAGGTGCGCGAACTCCGGCAGCTCGCCCACCACGGTGCGCAGCGCCTCGGCCGGGTCGCTCCCCGGCAGGGAGCCCACCCCGCCGGCGGGCCCCCACGGCGCCCCGGCCACCGCCGCGTCGTCGGCACCTGCGCTCACGCGGACGCCCCGGCGCTCCGGATCGCGGCCTGGCCGAGGACCAGGTCGCCGCGCTGCGGATCGGGTGCGTAGAGCACCGCGGACTGCCCGGCGGCCACCCCGCGCTGCTCCGCGTCCAGCAGGAGCCGCAGCCCACCGGCGTCGTCCCCGGTCACCTCGCAGGGCACGGGGCTGCCGTGCGCGCGCAGCTGCACCTCCGCCCGGAACGGCAGCCCCGGTGCCGTCCCGGTCCAGGTGGGCGCCGCCGTGACGACGGCATCCACCCCGGCGAGCTCGGCGGTGCCGATGGTCACCGTGCGGGTCACCGGCTCGATGCCGAGCACGTAGCGGGGACGCGAGTCACCGGCGGTGACCCCGAGCCCCCGCCGCTGGCCCACGGTGAAGCCGTAGGTGCCCTCGTGCTCGCCGACGGTCGCACCGGTGGCGGCGTCGACCACCGGCCCCGGGCGGCTGCCCAGCCGGCGGGCCAGGAAGCCACGGGTGTCGCCGTCGGGGATGAAGCAGATGTCGTGCGAGTCGGGCTTCGCCGCGACGCCGAACCCGCGCTCGGCGGCGATCTCCCGCACCCGGTCCTTGGTCATCCCGCCGAGCGGGAAGACCGCCGCCGCCAACTGCTCGGCGGTGAGCACCCCGAGCACGTAGGACTGGTCCTTCGCGGCGTCGACCGAGCGCCGCAGCTCGCCGTCGGCCAGCCGCGCGTGGTGCCCGGTTACCACGGCGTCGAAGCCGAGCGCCCGCGCCCGGTCCAGCACCGCCGAGAACTTGATCTTCTCGTTGCAGCGCAGGCACGGGTTGGGGGTGCGGCCGGCGGCGTACTCGGCGACGAAGTCGTCGACGACGTCCTCGGTGAACCGCTCGGCGAGGTCCCAGACGTAGAACGGGATGCCGAGCTCGTCGGCGACCCGCCGGGCGTCGTGGGCGTCCTCGACGCTGCAGCACCCGCGGGCGCCGCTGCGCAGCGTCTGCCGGTCCGGGGAGAGCGCCAGGTGCACGCCGGTGACGTCGTGCCCGGCGTCGACGGCGAGGGCTGCGGCCACGGCGGAGTCGACGCCCCCGCTCATCGCCGCGAGCACCCTCACCGGCGCCCCGTCCCGGCCCGCCGGGCCCGCTCGACCACGGGGGCGATGACGGCGAGGAGGGCGTCGACGTCGGCGTCGGTGCTGGTGTGCCCGAGGCTGAACCGCAGGGAGCTGCGCGCCCGTTCCGGGTCGGCGCCCACGGCCAGCAGCACGTGGCTCGGCCGCGCCACCCCCGCGCTGCAGGCCGACCCGGTCGAGCACTCGATCCCCTTGGCGTCGAGCAGCATCAGCAGCGCGTCGCCCTCGGCGCCGGGGAAGGACAGGTGCGCGTTGCCGGGCAGGCGGCCGGGGCCCGAGCGCACGACGTCGTCCAGCGCCGGCCCGTTGAGCTGCGCGTCGGGCACCTGCTCCACGACCCCGGCCACCAGCCGGTCGCGCAGCCGGGCCAGCTCGGCGGCCCGCTCGACGCGCCCGCCCACGGCCGCGTCCGCCGCCACCGCCAGCCCGACGATGGCGGCGACGTCCAGCGTGCCGGAGCGGACGTCGCGCTCCTGGCCGCCGCCGTGCAGCAGGGGCGTGCACTCGGCGTCGCGGCGCAGCAGCAGCGCGCCGGCGCCCATCGGGCCGCCCAGCTTGTGCCCGGTCATGGTGAGGGCGTCGACCCCGCTGGCGCCGAAGTCGACGAGCACCTGCCCGACCGCCTGCACCGCGTCGGTGTGGAAGGGCACCCCGACGTCGTGCGCGGTCGCCGCGAGCGCGGCGACGTCGCTCACCGTGCCGATCTCGTTGTTGGCCCACATGACGCTGGCGACGGCGACGTCGCTGCCGTCGCCGAGCGCGTCGGCCAGCGCGGTGGGGGTGACCCGGCCCGAGGGCTCCACCGGCAGCCAGGTGACCTCGGCGCCCTCGTGCTTGGCCAGCCACTCGACGCTGTCCAGGACGGCGTGGTGCTCCGCCGGGCTGACGACGATCCGGCGGCGGCGGGAGTCCGCCGCGCGCCGGGCCCAGAACAGCCCCTTGACCGCCAGGTTGTCGCTCTCGGTGCCGCCGCCGGTGAACAGGACCTCCGACGGCCGCGCGCCCAGCGCCTCGGCCAGCCGCTCGCGGGCCTGCTCCGCGGCGCGGCGCGCCGCCCGGCCGCTGGCGTGCAACGACGAGGCGTTGCCCACGCGGCCGAGCTGGCCGGTCATCGCCGCCAGCACCTCGGGGAGCATCGGCGTGGTCGCCGCGTGGTCGAGGTAGACCGGTTCCGAGTAGGTCATGACGCGCTCAGGGTAGTCGCGGGGACGGCGGGGCCGGCTGCCGCCGCCGGAGCACCACCCGCCCGTGGGGCGAGCACCGCCCCCGCGACCGCGACGGCCGAGAGCACCACCACACCGGCCAGGACCGCCGCCGGGAGCGAGAGGGTGCCGGCCGCCGCCGCGGCCACGAGCACCCCGACCACGCCGACGCAGGCGGCGGCACCGGTGACGTCGGCGATCTGGAAGGCCGCGGAGTCCGCGCCGCGCGTCTCGTCCGACGAGCGCTCCAGCAGGAGCACGCTCAGGCTCGGCATGCCCAGCCCCATGCCGAGCCCGGCGACCGCCCAGCTCGCGTAGGCCGGCCAGCCGCCGACCCCCGGGACGGCGATGGCGGCCGTCGCCAGCAGCCCGGCGGTGAGCACGCCGAACCCCAGCCGCAGCAGGCGCACCCGCGACCAGTGCGGGTTGCGGCCCTGCAGCTGCGAGGCGGTGGCCCAGCCCAGCGCGCCGGCGGTCAGCGGGATCCCCGCGGCGGTGGCCGAGTAGCCGTGGAGCTCGGTGAGGGCCAGCGGCAGCAGCGCGTCCATGCCGAAGAAGGCGCCGGCCAGCAGACCGCGGCCGGCGACCACCGCGGGCAGCCCGGGACGCGCGGCGGCCGTCCCGGCGGGCAGCAGCGGGCGCAGTCCGACGACCAGCGCCAGCAGCCCGGCGACGGCGATGGCGGCCGCGAGCAGGTCGAGGCGCTGGCCGGCGTACTGCAGGGCGGCGATGCCGACGCCGGCCAGCAGCGCCCACCACCGGCGGGCGGAGGCCGGCACCGCGGCCGCCGCGGACCGGGGCAGCGCGCGGGCGGCGGGGAGCACCAACCCGAGGCCCAGCAGGATGAGCGGCAGCAGTCCGAGGAAGACCAGCCGCCAGGTGAGGTGGGTGGTGAGCAGCCCGGCGACCACGGGGCCGACCAGCGCCGGCAGCACCCACGCGGCGGCGAACGCGCCGAACAGCCGCGGCCGCAGCGCGGGCTCGAACGCCTGCCCGGCCACCACGTACAGGGCGACCGCGATGATCCCGCCGCCGATGCCCTGCAGCGCCCGGGCGGCGACGAACAACGCCATGTCCCCCGCGACGCCCGCGGCGAGCAGTCCCGCCGCGAAGACCGCCACGCCGGTCAGCAGCGCCACCCGGGAGCCGCGGCGGTCACCGAGGTCGCCGCCGAGCACCATCCCGACCACCGAGGCGACGAGGAAGGCGCTGAAGGGCCAGGCGTACCAGGCCAGCCCGTCCAGCTCGGCGACCGCGGTCGGCATCGCCGTCGCCACCGCCATCGCCTCGAAGGCGACGAGGGTGACCAGCATCAGCAGCCCGGCGGTGGGGAGCCGGTGCGCCCGGTCGAACAGCGCCGGGGGCGCGACGGTGTCCACGCGGTGCCCAACCACCCGCACCCCCGGCTGCTTCCCGCCCCCGGGAACGCGTCGAGCGCCGACCCCGCGAGGGGTCGGCGCTCGACAGCTGCCCTTACTTGCGGGCGTTGATCTGCTCGGTGGCGGCCGGGACGACGGTGTTCAGGTCACCGACGACGCCGAAGTCGGCCAGCTCGAAGATCGGCGCCTCGGGGTCCTTGTTGATGGCCACGATGGTCTTCGAGGTCTGCATGCCGGCGCGGTGCTGGATCGCACCGGAGATGCCGACGGCCACGTACAGCTGCGGCGAGACGGTCTTGCCGGTCTGCCCGACCTGGAAGCTGTGCGGGTAGAAGCCGGAGTCGACCGCGGCGCGGGAGGCGCCGACGGCGGCACCGAGCGAGTCGGCCAGGCCCTCGATGATCGAGAAGTTCTCGGCGCTGGCCACACCGCGGCCACCGGAGACGACGATCGAGGCCTCGGTGAGCTCGGGGCGGCTGCTCTTCTGCTCGACGACGCGCTCGACGACCCGCACCTGCTTGGCGGCGTCGCTCACCGCGACGTCCACGGTCTGCTCCGTACCGGCGGCCGGGGCCGGCTCGGCGGCGACCGAGTTGCCGCGCAGCGTGTAGATCGGGGTGCCGACGGTGACCTGCGAGTGCACGATCGTCGCGCCGGCGAACGCCACCTGGGTGGCGGTGCCGTCGGAGGCGATCTCGGTGACGTCGGTGAGGAAGCCGCTGCCGGTCTTGACGGCCAGGCGGGCGGCGATCTCCTTGCCCTCCGGCGACGAGGGGATGACGACGGCGGCGGGCGACTTCTCGCTCACCAGCTGCGCCAGCACCTCGGCCTTCGGGGCCACGAGGTAGTCGTCGATGTCGGCCGACTCGGCGACGTAGACGGTGGCGGCGCCGTACTCCGCGAGCTGGTCGCGGACGCCGGCGGCCGTGCCGGGCGCGCCGAGGACGACGGCCGACGGCTCACCGAGCGCGCGGGCCGCGGTCAGGGCCTCCAGGGTGGTCTTGCGGACACCGCCGCCGGCCGGGTTGAGCTCGGCAAGGACCAGGACCTCTGCCATGGGGTGTTCTCCTCTTCCTTCGATCCGGGCGGGGTCAGACGATCTTCTGGCCGGCGAGGAAGTCGACGAACTTCTGCGCGCCGTCGCCCTCGTCGGTCACCTTGACGCCCTCGCCCTTCGGCGGGCGGCCGGCGAAGTCGAGGACCTTGCTGGTGGCGGTGGCCAGGCCGACGCTGCCCGCGTCGACGCCCAGGTCGGCCAGGGTCTTGGTCTCGACCGGCTTCTTCTTCGCGGCCATGATCCCCTTGAACGAGGGGTAGCGCGGCTCGTTGATGGTGTCCCAGGTCGAGATGATCGCCGGGAGCGGGGCCTCGAGGGCCCAGTAGCCGCCGTCGGTCTGCCGCTCCACCTTCGCGGTGCCGCCCTCGATGGTGACCTTGCGGGCACCGGAGAGCTGCGGGATCCCGAGCCGCTCGGCGAGCAGGGCGGGCATGACCGAGAGCTGCGCGTCGGTGGCCTCCGCGCCGCACATGACCAGGTCGTACTCCAGCTGGCCCAGCGCCGCGGCGAGGACCGCGGAGGTCTGCACCGCGCACGAGCCGTGGATGGCGTCGTCGACGACGTGCACGGCCTTGTCGGCGCCCATGGACAGCGCCTTGCGGATGGCGTCGGTGGCCGACTCGGGGCCGACCGTGAGCACGGTGACCTCGCCGCCCTGCGCCTCCTTGATGGTGAGCGCCTCCTCGATGGCGTACTCGTCCATCTCGTTGATGACGTTGTCGGCGGCGGCCCGGGCGACGGTGTTGTCGGCCGGGTCCAGCTTCCGCTCACTACCCGAGTCCGGGACCTGCTTGACAAGAACGACGATGTTCATCGCGCTGAACCTTCCTCAGGACGCGTTCAGGATGCGGGCACGCGGGCCCGCCTGGCTCCAAGGATGGAGGCTACTGCGGGGTAACGCCGCCGGGGCAGGAGGGGCGGGTGAGGCACGTCACGGCGGCGAGGTGGGTGGGACCGCCCACTCCCCCGTCGCGGCGAACCGCTCCAGCGTCGTCGCGTACGGCGCCAGGTCCAGCCCCTGGGCCGCCACCCAGTCGTCGGAGTAGTACGTCCGGGCGTACCGCTCCCCGCCGTCGCAGAGCAGCGTCACCACGCTCCCGCGGCGGCCGGCGGCGACCATCTCGGCGACCAGCCCGAAGGCGCCCCACAGGTTGGTCCCGGTGGATCCCCCGGCCCGTCGCCCGGTGACCCGCTCCAGGTGCCGCATCGCGGCCAGGGAGGCCGCGTCCGGCACGGCGATCATCCGGTCGACGATGGTGGGCACGAACGAGGGCTCCACCCGCGGCCGCCCGATGCCCTCGATGCGCGACGGGGTACCGGTCGTCCAGCCCGGGTCGACCGCCGCGTAGCCGGGGAAGAAGGCGGAGTTCTCCGGGTCGACGACGGCCAGCCGGGTGGGGTGCCGCCGGTAGCGCAGGTAGCGGCCGATGGTCGCGCTGGTGCCGCCGGTGCCCGCCCCGACCACGACCCACTCGGGGACCGGGTGCGGCTCGGCGGAGAGCTGCTCGAAGATCGACTCGGCGATGTTGTTGTTGCCGCGCCAGTCGGTGGCCCGCTCCGCGTAGGTGAACTGGTCGAGGTAGTGACCCCCGCACTCGGCGGCCAGCCGGCGGGCCTCCTCGTAGATGTCGGGCGCCCGGTCGACGAAGTGGCAGCGTCCGCCGTGGAACTCGATGAGCGCGACCTTCTCCGGGCTGGTGGAGCGCGGCATCACCGCGACGAACGGCAGGCCGAGCATCCGGGCGAAGTAGGCCTCGCTCACCGCCGTCGACCCGCTGGAGGCCTCGACGACCGTGCTGCCCTCGGTGATCTGGCCGGAGCAGAGCCCGTACAGGAACAGCGACCGCGCCAGCCGGTGCTTGAGGCTGCCCGTGGGGTGGGTCGACTCGTCCTTCAGGTAGAGGTCGACGCCCCACTCGGGCGGCAGCGGGTAGACCAGCAGGTGGGTGTCCGCGCTGCGCCGCGCGTCGGCCTCGACGACGGCGACCGCCCGGTCGACCCAGGCCCGGCCGCCCGGGTCGGACCGGTCGACGACGTCGTCCACGAGGGTCAGCGGCCGGAGAACTCGGCCTTGCCCGGGCCGTTCTCCAGGAACGAGCGCATGCCGTTCACCTGGTCCTCGGTGTCGAACAGCTCGGCGAACAGCCGGCTCTCCAGGTCCAGGCCGCGGTCCAGCGACAGGTCCAGCCCCTCGTCGATGGCGCGCTTGGCGGCGGCCAGGGCCAGCGGCGGGCCGGCGGCGAGCTTGCGCGCCATGGCCAGCGCGGTGTCGTACACCTCGTCGTCGGGGACGACCGCGTCGGCCAGCCCCATCTCCAGGGCCTCCTCCGCGCCCACGTGCCGGCCGGTGAAGACCAGGTCCTTGGCCCGGGCCGGGCCGACCAGCCGGGCCAGCCGCTGGGTGCCGCCGGCGCCCGGGATGACGCCCAGCAGGATCTCGGGCTGGCCGACCTTCGCGCCCGCGCCGAGCACCCGGAAGTCCGCGCACAGCGCCAGCTCGTAGCCGCCGCCGAGGGCGTAGCCGGTGACCGCGGCGATCACCGGCTTCGGGATGCGCGCCACGGCGCGGAAGGAGTTCTGCAGCTCGCGGCCCCAGGCGACCATCGACCGCCCGTCCAGCTGCGACATCGCCTTGATGTCGGCGCCCGCGGCGAAGACCCGCTCCCCGCCGTAGAGCACGACGGCGCGCACGTCGGCCCGCTCACCGGCCTCGAGCGCCACCGCCCGGACCTCCATGTGCAGCTGCTCGTCGATGGCGTTCATCTTCGGCCGGTCGAGGCGGATCGTGCCCACCCCGTCGGCCACCTGCAGGGTCACGAACTCGGGCGTCGATGCCATGGTCGGCACCTTATCGAGCGCGTCGTGCGGTGAACCGGCCGTCGGTGCGGGTCAGCTCGAGCGGCAGGCCGAAGGTGTCGGAGAGGTGCCCGTCGGTCAGCACGTCGTCGGCCACCCCGGAGGCGACCACCTCGCCCTCGCGCAGCAGCAGCGCGTGGGTGTAGCCGGGCGGGATCTCCTCGACGTGGTGGGTGACCAGCACCTGCGCGGGCGCGTAGTGGTAGCGCGCCAGGTCCGACAGGCGGGCCACGAGGTCCTCGCGCCCCCCGAGGTCCAGACCGGCGCCGGGCTCGTCGAGCAGCAGCAGCTCGGGGTCGGGCATCAGGGCGCGGGCGATCTGGGTGCGCTTGCGCTCGCCCTCGCTGAGGGTGCCGAACGGCCGGTGCGCGTACTGGGCCACGCCCCACTGCGCCATGAGCATCCCCGCCCGGGTCAGGTCGTGGACGTCGTAGCGCTCCCGCCACCGGCCGACCACGGCGTAGCCGGCCGAGACGACGACGTCACCGGTCTTCTCCGCCGGCCCGATCCGCTGGGCGAGGGAGGCGCTGGTCAGCCCGATGCGCGGCCGCAGCTCGAAGACGTCGACGGCGCCGAGCGTCTCGCCCAGCAGCCGCACCTCGCCCCGCGTCGGGTGCAGCTGCGCCGCGGCGAGCTGCAGCAGCGTGGTCTTCCCCGCCCCGTTGGGGCCGAGCACCACCCAGCGGTGGTCCTCCTCCACCGCCCAGTCGACGCCGCGGAGCAGGTGGTTCCCGCCCCGCACGACGTCGACGCCGGTCATCCGTACGACCGCCCCCGCGAGGGCGTCAGCATTCGGCACGCCCCCCATCCAACCAACCCCCCGCGCCGGTCGGTGCGCCCGCTCCGGGCACGGACCAGGCACGATCGTCCGGTGACCGAACACCCAGCGGCCGGACACCTGGTCCCCGACGTGCTGCCCGGCGCACCGGCCCCCCTCGGGGCGGTGTGGGACGGCCGCGGGACGAACTTCGCGCTGTGGTCGGCCGGCGCCTCCGCCGTGGACCTGTGCCTGTTCGACCCCGACGGCACCGAGCACCGGCACCGCCTGGAGGAGACGACCCACCAGGTGTGGCACGGCCGGCTGCCGGGCGTCGGCCCGGGGCAGCGCTACGGGTACCGCGTGCACGGCGGCTACGACCCGGCCTCCGGTTCCCGCTACAACCCCGCCAAGCTGCTCCTCGACCCCTACGCGCGGGCGGTCGACGGCGAGCTGCGGCTGCACCCCGCGCTCTTCGGGCACCCCTTCGACCACCCCGACTCCCCCGTCGCCGACGACCAGGACTCCGCGCCCCACGTGCCGCGCGGCGTCGTCGTCCACGACCCCTTCCCCTGGGACGGCGACCGCCCGCTGCGGCGCTCCTGGTCGGACACCGTCATCTACGAGGTGCACGTCAAGGGCGCCACCGCCCGGCACCCCGACGTGCCGCCGCACCTGCGCGGCACCTACGCCGGCCTCGCGCACCCGGCGTTCGTCGAGCACCTGCTGTCGCTCGGGGTGACGGCGGTGGAGCTGCTGCCGGTGCACCACTTCGTCAGCGAGCCGCACCTGCTGCGCCGCGGGCTGACCAACTACTGGGGCTACAACACCCTGGGCTACTTCGCGCCGCACGCGGCCTACAGCGCCTCGGGCAGCGGCGGCCAGCAGGTCACCGAGTTCAAGACGATGGTGAAGGAACTGCACGCCGCCGGGATCGAGGTGCTCCTCGACGTCGTCTACAACCACACGGCCGAGGGCGACCACACCGGGCCGACGCTGTCGTTCAAGGGCATCGACAACCCCGGCTACTACCGGCTCGACGGCGGCAACCCCGCCCGCTACACCGACTACACCGGCTGCGGGAACACCCTCGACGTGCGCCGCCCGGCCGTCCTGGGGCTGCTCATGGACTCGCTGCGCTACTGGGTCACCGAGATGCACGTCGACGGCTTCCGCTTCGACCTCGCCTCGGCGCTGGCCCGGTCGATGCACGACGTCGACCGGCTCTCGGCCTTCTTCGACGTCGTCCACCAGGACCCGGTGGTCAGCCAGGTGAAGCTGATCGCCGAGCCGTGGGACGTCGGCCCCGGCGGCTACCAGGTGGGCAACTTCCCGCCGCCGTGGACCGAGTGGAACGGCAGGTACCGCGACACCGTGCGCGACGTCTGGGCGGGCGCGCACGTGGGCGTGCGCGACCTCGCCTACCGGCTGACCGGCTCGTCGGACCTCTACCGCTCCGACGGGCGGCGGCCGTTCGCCTCGATCAACTTCGTGACGGCGCACGACGGCTTCCCCATGGCCGACCTGGTCACCTACGAGCACAAGCGCAACGAGGCCAACGGCGAGGAGAACCGGGACGGCGAGAGCCACAACCGGAACTGGAACTGCGGCGTCGAGGGCCCCACCGACGACCCCGGGGTGACGGCGTTGCGGGCCCGCCAGGTGCGGAACATGCTCACCACGCTGCTGCTCTCCACCGGGGTGCCGATGCTCACCGCCGGTGACGAGCTGGGCCGCACGCAGGGCGGCAACAACAACGCCTACTGCCAGGACAACGAGATCTCCTGGCTGGACTGGGCGGCCGCCGACGAGGACCTGCTGGCCTTCGTCACCCGGCTGGTCCGGCTGCGCCGCGGCGCGCCCGTGCTGCGGCAGGAGGCGTTCTTCGAGGGCCACGAGCTGGCGGGCACCGGCGGCACGCGCGACCTGGCCTGGTTCGCCCCCGGCGGCGGTCAGCTGACCACCGGGGACTGGTTCGACACCGGGCTGCAGACGATCGGCATGTACCTGGACGGTCGCGGCATCCGGCACCGCGACGAGCACGGCCACCCGGTGGTCGACGACTCCTACCTGGTGCAGCTGCACGCGGGGCCCGACCCGGTGACCGTCGAGCTGCCCGGCCCGCCGTGGGCCGACGGCTACGAGCTGGTGCTCTCGACGGAGTACGCCCGCGGCACGCCGCCGGCGCTCACCTTCCTGCCGCCGGGGCCGGTGCAGCTGCCCGGCCGGTGCGTCTGGCTGCTGCGGGTCGAGCGCCGCCCCTGACGACGGAGTGCGCCGAGGCCGGGTTCCCCGGTCGGGGCCCGGCCTCAGCGCACGTCGTGGACGTCAGTCCTGCGGCTGCTCGAAGGTGATGACGGTCCAGCCGAGCAGCAGGCGGTCGCCGTCGGAGAGCGGGTGGGCCACCCCCGGCTCGAGCTGGGTCCACTCGGTGGCCTCGGGGCCGGCGACGTGGGTGCCGTTGAGCGAGCCCAGGTCGACCAGCGAGACCTCGCGGCCGTTGCGGGTCAGCGCCGCGTGGGCCGAGGAGAGCACGTTCTGGGTGTCGGCGATCGGCACCGCGCGGGCCGAGCCGCTGGAGACCATCTCGTGGTTGTCGGGACGCCGCCCGAGCACCAGGTCCTCGTCGATCGTGACGACCATGCCGTCGTCGAACCGCAGGATCGGCGCGGCCTCGTTCGCCTCGGGCCGCCAGAAGGCGGTCTGCTCGCCCGACTCGGGCCGGTCCGCGGCCGCGGCGGCACCGCGGCCGGCGCCGAAACCGGAGTCCGTGCTCGCCGAGAACGACTGCGCCGGGGCCGCGGCGGGGGCGGCGGCCGCCGTCCCGGCCAGGTGCAGCGTGGCCCCGCCGCCGGGCACGGTGCCCTCGACCAGGTCGTAGCTCACCCCCGGCGGGGTGCGCGGGGCGGACTGGCCGGGGCCGACGTACAGCGACTGGCCCAGCGAGAAGCCGGTGGCGAGGCTGCCCCCGTCGATCGACGAGCCGGTGACCGGGACGCCGTCGACGGCCGGCTGGCCCTTGCCCGCCCACAGCGCGACGCCGGTGCCGGAGTCGGAGGCGAGGACGAGGGCGAACGAGGCGCCACCGGAGGCCAGGGAGCTCACCTCACCGGCCACGGCGGCCAGCACGCGGTCGGCCCCGGGACCCGACACGCCCAGGCAGGCGTGCAGGGCCGACACGAGGGCGGGCGAGCCGGGAGCGTCGACCCACAGCAGGCCGCCGCCACGGCGAGCGACGACGGCATCTCCGGGGAGGACTTCACAGCGGTCGGGCATGGCGTCCAGCCTAGTGATGCGCGAGCGTTCTGGCTGGCCGCGGGCCACCGCCACGCCGGGGCGCGACGACGTCACACGAGGTCACTGTGACCGGCGTGGCCCGAGTGCCCGCTGGTTCCCCTCAGGCCGTGCTCACCACACCGAGCTCCGCCGGGTCGGCCAGGTGCTCGGAGTGCGGGAGCACCCGCACCGTGTAGCCGAACGCACCCGTCCGCTCCAGCGGCAGCGTGGCGGTGAACCAGTGCCGCGAACCGTCGGTCTGCTCGTGGCTCATCGGCACCGTGGTCACCTCGTGCAGGCCGTCGGCGTCGTCGACCCGGCCGTAGGCCGCCTGCACCTCGACGTCGTCGGGCTGCAGCCCGGGCAGCTGCACCTCCGCGCGCAGGGCCAGGGTCGAGCCGATCTCCGGCGTGTCGCCGCCCCCGGTGGCCTCCACGTGCGCAACCCGGACGTCGTGCCAGTGGGCCAGCAGGTGCGCCCGCCAGGAGGCCTCGGTGCGCGCCGGCGCGTACCCCTCGGCCGCCATCGCCCGGGCCGAGCCCGCGGCCGGCACGTACAGGTTGCGGACGTAGTCGCGCACCATGCGGGTGGCGAGCACCCGCGGGCCGGTCTCCCGGAGCGTGTGCCGCACCATCTCGACCCACCGGCCGGGGATGCCGTCGTGGTCGGTCTCGTAGAAGCGGGGCAGCACCTGGGTCTCGAGCAGGTCGTAGATCGCCCGGGCCTCGACCTCGTCACGGCGGTCGGGGTCGGCGACGCCGTCCGCCGTCGGGATCGCCCAGCCGTTCTGGCCGTCGAACCACTCGTCCCACCACCCGTCGCGGATGGAGAGGTTCAGCCCGCCGTTGAGCGCCGCCTTCATGCCCGAGGTGCCGCACGCCTCCAGCGGGCGCAGCGGGTTGTTCAGCCAGACGTCGCAGCCCCAGTAGAGGTAGCGGGCCATGCCGATGTCGTAGCCCGGCAGGAAGGCGATGCGGTGCCGGATCTCCGGGTCGTCGGCGAAGGCGACCATCTGCTGGATGAGCTTCTTGCCGCCGTCGTCGGCCGGGTGGCTCTTGCCGGCGATGACGAGCTGGACCGGTCGCTCGGGGTCCAGCAGGAGCGCCTTGAGCCGTGCGGGGTCGCGCAGCATCAGCGTGAGCCGCTTGTAGGAGGGCACCCGCCGGGCGAAGCCGATGGTGAGCACGTCGGGGTCGAGGACCTGGTCGGTCCAGCCGACCTCGGCCGCGGTGGCCCCCCGCGAGAGCGCGGTGTCCCGGACGCGCCGGCGCACCTCGTCGACGAGGCGGGCGCGCAGCATGCGCCGGGTGCCCCACAGCTCGGCGGCCGGGATGCGGTCGACCCCGTCGAAGTGCACCTCGCCGTCGACCTCCACCGGGTCGCCCTGGCTGGAGGTCTGCGTGCCCATCTCGACCAGCTCGCGCGCGGTCCAGGTGGGGGCGTGCACCCCGTTGGTGATCGAGCCGATGGGCACGTCGCCCTCGTCGAAGCCGGGCCACAGGTCGTTGAACATGCCCCGGCTGACGTGCCCGTGCAGCCGGCTCACGCCGTTGGCCCGCTGCCCCAGGCGCAGCCCCATGTGGGCCATGTTGAACTTCGCCGGGTCGTCCTCCGCGCCCAGCGGCAGCAGCTGGTCCATCGGCACGCCGAACCCGGCGAAGTAGCGCTCGATCAGCGCCTTGGGGAACCGGTCGATGCCCGCCGGCACCGGGGTGTGCGTCGTGAACACCGTGCCCGCGCGGACGGCCTGCAGCGCCTCGGCGAAGCTCAGGCCGTGCGCCTCGCTGAGCTCGCGGATGCGCTCGACGCCCTGGAAGCCGGCGTGACCCTCGTTGGCGTGGAAGACCTCCGGCTGCGGGGTGCCGGTCGAGGAGCAGTGGGCGCGCACCGCCCGCACCCCGCCGATGCCCAGCAGCATCTCCTGCCGCAGGCGGTGGTCCTCGTCGCCGCCGTAGAGCCGGTCGGTGACCAGCCGCTCGGCGGGTGCGTTCTCCTCGATGTCGCTGTCGAGCAGGAGCAGCGAGACCCGGCCCACCTGGGCGCGCCAGACGTGGGCGTGCAGCGTGCGCCCCTCGGGCAGCGGCACGGTGATGACCACGGCCGAGCCGTCCGCCTGGCGGACCAGCTTGATCGGCAGGCCGTGCGGGTCCAGCGACGGGTAGTGCTCGAGCTGCCAGCCGTCGGCGGACAGCCCCTGGCTGAAGTAGCCGGCCCGGTAGAGCAGGCCCACCCCGATCAGCGGGACGCCGAGGTCCGAGGCCGCCTTGAGGTGGTCGCCGGCGAGGATGCCGAGCCCACCGGAGTACTGCGGCAGCACCTCCGTGATGCCGAACTCGGCGGAGAAGTAGGCGATGCTGCGCGGCGCCTCGTCGCCCAGCGACTGGTACCAGCGGGGCGTGCTGAGGTACTCCTCCAGGTCGTCGACGGCGTCGGTGAGCCGGCGGACGAAGCGGCGGTCCTTGGCCAGCGTGGCCAGCCGCTCGGCCGAGACCTCGCCGAGCACCTTGACCGGGTCGCCGCCGCAGCGGCGCCACAGGTCGGGGTCCAGCGCCTCGAAGAGATCACGGGACTCGGCGTGCCAGGACCAGCGGAGGTTCATCACCAGCTGGGACAGGGGCAGGAGCGGCTCCGGCAGAGCCGCGCGGACGGTGAACCGGCGGAGTGCTCGCACCGGGCGAGCCTAACGAGATCCGGGCCCACCGGCAGGTGCGTCGCGCACCGTCCACGGGGCGCGCCCCAGCCCGGACGGGTGACCCCCGGGAGCCGGATCGGCCGCCGAGATGCTGGTGAGGCGGCAGCTCAGTAGCGTGGTCGGCGATGACTGGCCGCGCTGATCTCCGCCTCGGCATCACCGATGTCGCCCCCGTCGTGTCCTGCGGGTCCTTCTCCGCCCGCGCCGTGATCGGTGAGCACGTCCCGATCACGGCCACCGTCTTCCGCGAGGGCCACGACGCCGTCGCGGCCAACGTCGTCTGGACGCCGCCGGGCGGCGACGAGGCGGGCGGACCCTTCCTCCGCATGGCCAAGCTGCCACCCGAGCCCGACCGGTGGCTGACCACCGTCGTGCCCGACCGCGAGGGGCTGTGGACCTTCCGTGTCGAGGCGTGGAGCGACCCTCTCTCCACCTGGCGGCACCACGTCGAGGTGAAGGTCGAGGCGGGGCAGGGCCCCGACGAGCTGGCCAACGACCTCGAGGAGGGCGCCCGGCTGCTCGACCGGGTGGCCGCCGAGGCCGAGGAGGACTGGCGCGGCCGCGTCGAGGCCGCCGCCGCCGCGCTGCGGGACACCTCGCAGGAGCTCACCGTCCGCATCGCACCCGCGCTCGCCGCCGGCCTGCAGCGCTACCTGCACGAGCACCCGGTGCGCGAGCTGGTCACCCGCTCGCAGCCCTACGAGGTGTGGGTGGACCGCAAGGAGGCGCTGTTCGGCTCCTGGTACGAGTTCTTCCCGCGGTCGGAGGGCCCCGTGGTGGCCGGGGTGCCCACCCACGGCACCTTCACCACGGCCGCCGACCGGCTGCCCGCCGTCGCCGAGATGGGCTTCGACGTCGTCTACCTGCCGCCGATCCACCCGATCGGCAGGGTGAACCGCAAGGGACCCAACTCCAGCCAGTTCCCCGGCGGCAACCCGCACGAGGTCGGCCCGGACGACGTGGGCTCGCCGTGGGCGATCGGCAGCGCCGAGGGCGGGCACGACGCGGTCCACCCGCAGCTGGGCACCATGGACGACTTCACGGCCTTCGTCGCCCGCACCCGCGAGCTGGGCATGGAGGTGGCGCTGGACTTCGCGCTGCAGGCCGCGCCGGACCACCCGTGGGTGGCCGAGCACCCGGAGTGGTTCACCACCAAGCCCGACGGCACGATCGCCTACGCGGAGAACCCGCCGAAGAAGTACCAGGACATCTACCCGGTCAACTTCGACAACGACCCCGAGGGCATCTACGCCGAGTGCCGCCGGGTCATCCAGGTGTGGGTCGACGCCGGGGTCAAGATCTTCCGCGTCGACAACCCGCACACCAAGCCGCTCAACTTCTGGCACTGGCTGATCTGGGACGTCAAGCAGAGCCACCCGGACGTGCTCTTCCTCGCCGAGGCGTTCACCCGGCCGGCGATGATGCACCAGCTCGCCCGGCTCGGTTTCACGCAGTCCTACACCTACTTCACCTGGCGCACGGGGCGCCAGGAGCTGGAGGAGTACGGCCGGGAGCTGGCGTCCAACAGCCACTACATGCGGCCGAACTTCTTCGTGAACACCCCGGACATCCTCCACGAGTCGCTGCAGTTCGGCGGCCCGCCGATGTTCAAGATCCGCGCCGTGCTCGCCTCGATGATGAGCCCGACCTGGGGCGTCTACTCCGGCTTCGAGCTGTTCGAGCACGTGGCCGTGAAGCCCGGCAGCGAGGAGTACCTCGACAGCGAGAAGTACGTGCTCCGGCCGCGCGACTGGGCCGGCGCCGAGGCCTCGGGGCGGAGCCTCGCCCCCTACCTGCGGCGGCTGAACGAGGTGCGCCGGGCCCACCCCGCGCTGCAGCAGCTGCGCACGCTGCGGTTCCACCAGGTCGACAACCCCAACCTGCTCTGCTTCTCCAAGACCGACCCGGCGTCCGACGACGCCGTCCTGGTCGTCGTGAACCTGTCCAGCCGGGACACGCAGATCGGGACGACGGCGCTGGACCTCCCGGCGCTCGGCCTGGACTGGCACGAGCGCTTCGGGGTCACCGACGAGCTGACCGGCGCCCGGTACGACTGGGGCCAGTTCAACTACGTGGAGCTCGACCCCTACCGGGAGCCGGCGCACGTCTTCGCGCTGAGCTTCCCGCGCTCCGTCCAGTTCCCCCCGCCCGTCGCCTAGCGAGATCGATCTCCGGCCCCGTCCCGGGTCCCACCCCGAGCCAGCGAGGGTGGGCCGGCGGGGTCCTCCCACCGAGAGGGGAACCCGCTCCCGATGTCCGTTCCCGTCCCCGACGCACCCGCGAGCCACTCCGCCCTGCCGCCGCCGGGCACCGACCCCGAGTGGTACAAGCGCGCCGTCTTCTACGAGGTCCTCGTCCGCGGCTTCGCCGACAGCAACGCCGACGGCGTCGGCGACCTCCGCGGCATGCGCGACAAGCTGGACTACCTGCAGTGGCTCGGCGTCGACTGCCTCTGGCTGCCGCCGTTCTTCGCCTCCCCGCTGCGGGACGGCGGCTACGACGTCAGCGACTACACCGCGGTGCTGCCCGAGTTCGGCACCATCGAGGACTTCAAGGAGTTCCTCGACGAGGCCCACGCCCGCGGCATGCGCGTGATCATCGACTTCGTCATGAACCACACCTCGGACCAGCACCCCTGGTTCCAGGCCAGCCGCAGCGACCCCGAGGGCCCCTACGGCGACTTCTACGTGTGGGCCGACGACGACAGCGGCTACGCCGACGCGCGGATCATCTTCGTCGACACCGAGAGCTCCAACTGGACCTTCGACCCGGTGCGCAAGCAGTACTTCTGGCACCGGTTCTTCTCCCACCAGCCCGACCTGAACTTCGAGAACCCGAAGGTGCGCGAGGCGATCCTCGACGCCCTGCGCTTCTGGCTCGACCTCGGCATCGACGGCTTCCGGCTGGACGCCGTGCCCTACCTCTTCGAGGAGGAGGGCACCAACTGCGAGAACCTGCCGCGCACCCACGAGTTCCTCAAGGAGGTGCGCAAGGTCGTCGACGCGGACTACCCCGACCGCGTGCTGCTCTGCGAGGCCAACCAGTGGCCCGCCGACGTCGTCGAGTACTTCGGCGAGAACGGCGACGAGTGCCAGATGGCCTTCCACTTCCCGGTGATGCCGCGCCTGTTCATGGCCGTCCGGCGGGAGCAGCGGTTCCCGATCTCGGAGATCATGGCGCAGACGCCGGACATCCCCGACAACTGCCAGTGGGGCGTCTTCCTCCGCAACCACGACGAGCTGACCCTCGAGATGGTCACCGACGAGGAACGCGACTACATGTGGGCCGAGTACGCGAAGGACCCCCGCATGAAGGCCAACATCGGCATCCGCCGGCGGCTGGCCCCGCTGCTGGACAACGACGTCAACACCCTCGAGCTGTTCAACGCGCTGCTGCTCTCGCTCCCGGGCTCCCCGGTCCTCTACTACGGCGACGAGATCGGCATGGGCGACAACATCTGGCTCGGTGACCGCGACGGCGTCCGGACCCCGATGCAGTGGACCCCCGACCGCAACGGCGGCTTCTCCACCGCCGACCCGCAGCGGATGTACCTGCCGCTGAACCAGGACCCGGTGTACGGCTACCAGGTCACCAACGTGGAGTCGCAGCTGCGCAACACCAACTCGCTGCTGCAGTGGGTGCGGCGGATGATCCAGGTGCGCGGCCAGCACCCCACGTTCGGGCTGGGCACGTTCGAGGAGGTCGGCTCCCGCAACCCGACGGTGCTGTCGTTCGTCCGCCGGTTCGGCGACGACATCGTGCTCTGCGTCAACAACCTCTCGCGCTTCCCGCAGCCGGTGGAGCTGGACCTGCGCGAGTTCGAGGGCTACACGCCGATCGAGCTGACCGGGCGGGTGGAGTTCCCCCAGATCGGCGTCCTGCCGTACATGCTGACCCTCGCCGGGCACGGCTTCTACTGGTTCGAGCTGTCCAAGCCGACCGAACCGGTCCCCGACGAGCACGAGGACTGGGCCAGCGCGACGTCGAGCGCGGTGGCCGACACCCTGCTGGCCGCGGGCGTGGTCAGCGCCGCCGACGAGCCGTCCGACGAGTCCGGAGACCCCCGATGAGCGCCGATCCCCGAACCGCGCTGACCGACCTCTTCCGCGACTGGATCCCGCACCAGCGGTGGTTCGGCGGGAAGGGCCGCGAGTGGGCCGAGGTCACCGAGGACGGGTTCTTCCTCGACCGCGGCAACCCGGTGCTCTCGGTGCACCGCGTGCGCATCCGGTACACCGACGACGTCGTCGAGACCTACCTGGTGCCGCTGTCCTGGCGCGACCACCCGGCCGAGGACCTGGAGACCGCGCTGGTCGGGGCGGTGTCCAACGAGGGCACCGAGACCTACGCCTACGACGCGATGCGCGACCGGGAGTCCACCGCGCCGTGGCTGATCCACCTGGCCCAGGGCTCGACCATCGGGCCGATGCGCTTCACCCCGGCCGGGGAGGGCGACATCCCCGAGGGGCTGCCGGGCGACATCGTCTCCACCGAGCAGAGCAACACCTCGCTGGTCTACGGCCAGGAGGCGATCCTGAAGCTCTTCCGCCGGCTGGAGCCGGGGCTCAACCCCGACGTCGAGATCCACGACGCCCTCCGCCGGGCGGACAACCCGCACATCGCCGCGCTGCTGGGCCACGTCGAGATCGACGACGCGCAGGGCGGCGACCCGGCGACGGTCGCCATGCTGCAGACCTTCGTCCCGAACGCCAGCGACGGCTGGCGGCTGGCCACCGCCAGCGTCCGGGACCTCTACGCCGAGGGCGACCTGCACGCCGACGAGGTCGGCGGGGACTTCGCCGCCGACAGCGAGCGGCTCGGCGCCGCGACGGCCTCGGTGCACGCCGACCTGGCGCAGGTCCTGCCCACCGAGCAGGCCGAGCCCGGCTGGCTGGCTACCGTCGCCCAGCAGATGTCGGACCGGCTGGACGCCGCCACGGAGATCGTGCCGCAGCTGCGGGAGCACGCCGAGGCGCTGCGGCAGGTGTACGCCGCCGTCGCCGGCAGCGCGGAGCCGGTGGTGCGCCAGCGGGTGCACGGCGACCTCCACCTGGGGCAGGTGCTGCGCACCGCCACGGGCTGGATCATCCTCGACTTCGAGGGCGAGCCGGCCCGCCCGCTGGCCGCCCGCCGCGAGCTCGACAGCCCGCTGCGCGACGTCGCCGGGATGCTCCGCAGCTTCGACTACGCCGCCCGGCACCTGCTCGTCGAGCTGCCGGAGGACTCCCAGCGGGAGTACCGCGCCCAGGAGTGGGCGGCCCGCAACCGGGCCGCGTTCTGCGCGGGGTACTCCGAGGCCAGCGGCATGGACCCCTGCGGTGAGTCACCACTCCTCCGGGCGTTCGAGGCGGACAAGGCGGTTTACGAATGCGTCTACGAGGCGAGGAACCGTCCGCACTGGCTGATGATCCCGCTCCAGTCGATCGCCCGGCTCGCCGGCCGCGACTGAGCCCCCGAACCGACGGACCAGAGCACCGAGAACGGACGAGGACGGCGAGACGATGACGACCGACGACCGAGGCGACAGCCCCGTGGCCGGCAAGGACGATCTGCAGCGCGCCGTGGAGGAGAAGGTGGCGCAGGCGGAGGCGGCCGCGGGCAGCGAGCCACCGGTGAACGCCGAGCCGGCCAAGAAGACGACGAAGCGCGCCGCCGCCAAGAAGGCGGCGCCGGCGAAGAAGGCCGCAGCCGCCAAGAAGGCGGCCCCGGCCAAGAAGACGGCCCCGGCCAAGAAGGCGGCCACGGCCGACGCGGCCACCGGCACCAGGGCGACGGCGGCCAAGCGGTCCACGGCCAAGAAGGCCGCCGCCGCACCCACCGCCACCGAGGCCACCCCGGAGCCCGGCAGCGAGGACACCGAGGTCACCGCCAACCCGGTGGTCGCGCCGGCGCCGATCGCCGAGCCCGGTGACGGTACCGGCGCCCCGGCCGGCCAGCCGGTCGCCCCCGACCCCGACCCGGCGACGCCGCCCACCCCGCAGGCGCCGGACGAGGACCGGGCCGGCTCCGCCGAACCCGCCGCGCCGGTCGTCCCCGCCGACGTCTCCCCTGCCGACGCCGCCGCGCCCGCCGGTGGCACCACCGCCGGCGCGGCCGGGGACACCGGCGTCGAGGAGTTCGGCGAGGAGGACCTGCGGGCGATCGTCGAGGGCTGGTCGCGCGACCCCCACCGCATCCTCGGCGCCCACCGCACCGCCGAGGGCTGGGCGGTGCGCACGCTGCGCCCCGACGCGGTGAGCGTCGCCGTCCTCGACGAGGACGGCAGCCGCCACGAGGCCGGGCAGCTGCACGGGGGCGGCATCTACGAGGCGACCCTCCCCCGCCAGCCCGGGGACTACCGGATCGAGGTCGTCTACGGCGACGGCCAGGGCGGGACGACGACGCACACGGTCGACGACCCCTTCCGCTGGCTGCCCACCCTGGGGCCGGTCGACGAGCACCTCATCCGCGAGGGGCGCCACGAGCGGCTGTGGGAGGTGCTCGGCGCGCACGTGCGGCGCTACGAGACCCCGCGCGGCACCGTCGAGGGCGTCTCCTTCGCCGTCTGGGCGCCCAGCGCGCAGGGCGTCAAGGTCACCGGCGACTTCGACTACTGGCAGGCCCGCGCCTACCCCATGCGGATGCTCGGCTCCTCCGGCGTCTGGGAGATCTTCGTCCCGGGCGTGCAGGTGGGCACCCGGTACCGCTACCACGTCCTGGGCGCCGACGGCACGTGGCGGGAGAAGGCCGACCCGCTCGCGTTCGCCACGGAGGTGCCGCCGCTGAACGCCTCCGTCGTCACCGAGTCCACCTACGAGTGGGCCGACGACGCCTGGCTCGAGCAGCGCGCCGAGGCCGGGTGGCACCAGCGCCCGATGAGCGTCTACGAGGTGCACGCCGGTTCGTGGCGCCAGGGCCTGTCCTACCGCGAGATGGCCGACCAGCTCGTCGACTACGTCCGCGACGCAGGGTTCACCCACATCGAGTTCATGCCGCTCGCGGAGCACCCGTTCGGCGGCTCCTGGGGCTACCAGGTCACCTCCTACTACGCGCCGACGTCCCGCTACGGCACCCCGGACGACCTGCGCTACCTGATCGACCGGGCGCACCAGGCCGGCATCGGCGTCATCGTGGACTGGGTGCCCGCCCACTTCCCCAAGGACGAGTGGGCGCTGGCCCGCTTCGACGGCACCTCGCTCTACGAGCACGGCGACCCGCGCCGGGGCGAGCAGCTGGACTGGGGCACCTACGTCTTCGACTTCGGCCGCTCCGAGGTCCGCAACTTCCTCGTCGCCAACGCGCTGTACTGGTGCAAGGAGTTCCACGTCGACGGCATCCGCGTCGACGCGGTCGCCTCGATGCTCTACCTGGACTACTCCCGCAGCGAGTGGGTGCCCAACCAGTACGGCGGGCGGGAGAACCTGGAGGCGGTCGCCTTCCTCCAGGAGTTCAACGCGACCGTCTACCGCGAGGTCCCCGGCGTCGTGACGATCGCCGAGGAGTCCACCGCCTGGCCGGGCGTCACCCGGCCCACCCACCTGGGCGGCCTGGGCTTCGGCTTCAAGTGGAACATGGGCTGGATGCACGACTCGCTCTCCTACGTGGAGCGCGAGCCGATCTACCGCAGCTACCACCACGGCCAGCTCACGTTCTCGATGCACTACGCGTACAGCGAGAACTACGTCCTGCCGATCAGCCACGACGAGGTCGTGTACGGCAAGGGCTCCATGCTGCGGAAGATGCCCGGGGACCGGTGGCAGCAGCTGGCCAACCTGCGCGCCTACCTGGCCTACATGTGGGCCCACCCGGGCAAGCAGCTGCTGTTCATGGGGTCGGAGTTCGCCCAGGACTCGGAGTGGGCGGAGAGCCGCTCGCTGGACTGGTGGCACCTCGACGACCCCGCGCACCGCGGCATGCTGCAGCTGGTCACCGACCTCAACGGCCGCTACAAGGAGTGCGACGCCCTCTGGTCGCAGGACGTCGACCCGGCCGGGTTCCAGTGGATCGACGCCAACGACGCCTCGGGCAACGTGCTGTCCTTCCTGCGCTACGGCGCCGCGCCGCAGAACGCGTCCCCCGCCGCCGCGGCGGAGGGTGAGGAGCAGACCGGGGCCGCGGAGGGCTCGGTGCTGGCCTGCGTCGTCAACTTCTCCGGCGCCCCGCACCACGAGTACCGGATCGGGCTGCCCCGCCCCGGCCAGTGGCGCGAGGTGCTCAACACCGACGCCGAGGGGTACGGCGGCTCCGGCGTCGGCAACTACGGCGGCATCGAGGCCGAGCCGGAGCCCTGGCACGGCCAGCCGTACTCGGCGACGATCTCCGCCCCGCCGCTGGGCACCGTCTGGTTCCTGCACGAGGGCTGATCCCCGATCCGACCCACCCCGACCGCGCCGCTCCGGTGCGGCCGGGGTGGTGCCCGGTCCGCCGGAGCACCGGGCATGCTGTGCGGCGCACGCCCGCCCGCCCGTGGAGGAACGCCCCCGATGAGATCCCTGCTGCGCCGGGTGGCCCCCGCGGTCGTCGCGGGGCTGCTGCTCACCGGCTGCGCCACCGGCGCGGTGCGGGGCCAGGCGACCCCGCCCGACGGCGGACCGGTCGACGTGCCCGCCGACGAGTTCCCCGTCACCGGGGCGGGCGACGAACCGATCGACCAGTTCGCCCGCAACGCCCTCGCCGACCTCGTCGTCTTCTGGACCGACGCCTACCCCGAGCACTTCGGCGAGGAGTTCACCCCGCTGCGGGGCGGCTACTTCTCGGTCGACTCCGAGGGCCTCGACGAGAGCGCCTACCCGGAGACGGGGATCGGCTGCCAGGGCTCCTGGACGGCACCGGAGGACGTCGCCGGCAACGCGTTCTACGACCCCGCCTGCGACGTGATCGCCTACGACCGCGCCCTGCTGCAGGAGCTCTCCGACGACTACGGCCGCTTCCTGGTGCCCGTGGTGATGGCGCACGAGTTCGGCCACGCCATGCAGGGGCGCTTCGGGTTCGCCGAGTCCGGCCGCAGCATCCTGGACGAGACCCAGGCCGACTGCCTGGCCGGCGCGTGGACGCGCTGGGTCGCCGACGGGCAGGCCACCCACGTCTCGCTGCGCGAGCCGGAGCTCGACGACGTGGTGCGCGGGTACCTCCTGCTCCGCGACGACGTGGGCAGCGACCCCGACGACGTCGAGGCGCACGGCTCCTACTTCGACCGGGTCTCCGCGTTCTACGACGGGTTCGAGCGTGGCCTGGACACCTGCCGCGACGCGTTCGGCGAGGACCGGCTGTTCACCGCCGCGGAGTTCACCCCCTACGACCTCGACCAGGGGAACGCCGCGTTCGACGACATCGTCGACTGGGTCGGCACCACGCTGCAGGCCTTCTGGGGCGAGGTCTTCCCGGCCGCGTTCGGCGGGGAGTTCGACGAACCGGAGGTCGCCGGGTTCACCGGGCGCGCGCCGGGCTGCGACGGGCTCGACGGCCGGGACCTGGGCTACTGCGCCGAGGACGGCACCGTCTACATCGACGAGGCCGACCTGGCGGTGCCCGCCTACGACGAGATCGGGGACTTCGCGCTCGCCACCGCCATGGCCCTGCCCTACGCACTGGCGGTGCGCGACCAGGCCGGCCTGTCGGTGGACGACGGCGAGGCGATCCGCTCGGCGGTCTGCCTCACCGGCTGGTACCAGGCGCAGTGGTACGACGGCGAGTTCGCCGACGTCGTCGGGGCGGAGATCAGCCCGGGCGACCTCGACGAGGCCGTCCAGTTCCTGCTGCGGTACGGCGTCGAGGAGGACGTCTTCCCGGGGACCGACGCCTCGGGCTTCGAGCTGGTCGGCGCCTTCCGGAACGGGTTCCTGGACGGCGGGGAGGCCTGCGGGATCGGCGGCTGACCCCCGCCTAGAAGAGCGCGGCGGTGAGCTGGCGGCGCGCGGACGCGACGCGGGGGTCGGCGTCGCCGACGACCGCGAAGAGCTCCACGAGGTGCTTGCGGGCCGCGTCCCGGTCCTCTCCCCCGGTGCGGCGGACCACGTCGAGCAGCCGGTCGAAGGCCCCCTCGATGTCGCCGGTGCCCAGGAGGAAGTCGGCCGCCCGGGTCTGCGCGGCGACGTCGTCGGGCGCGGCGTCCGCGGCGGCCAGCGCGTCGGGGCCGGCCTCCTCGGCCCGCCGGAACAGCTGCACCTGGCGCAGCGCGATACCGGCGTCGGGGTGGTCGGGCTCCTCGGCGAGGATCGCCTCGTAGGCGGCCTCGGCCGCGGCCAGGTCACCCCGCTCGAGCGCTGCCTCGGCGGCGTCCAGCCGCGGGTCCTCCACGTCGGCCTGCGGCTCGGCGCCGGGGACCGCCCCACCGGTGGTGGCCTGCACCAGCTCGGTGACGAACTGGCGGGCCTGCTCCTCGGGGATCGCGCCGGTGAACTCGGCGACCAGCTGCCCCTGCCACACCGCCTTGACGGCGGGGATGCCCTGGACGCGCAGCCCCTGGGCCAGCGCCGGGTTCGCCTCCACGTCGACCTTCGCCAGCACCCAGGAGCCGCCGCCCTCGACCGCCAGCCGCTCGAGCACCGGGGAGAGCTGCTTGCACGGCCCGCACCACTCGGCCCACAGGTCGAGCACGACCGGCACCTGGAACGACCGGTCCAGCACCTCGGCCTGGAAGGTCGCCTCGGTGACGTCGACGACCGCGCCACCGGGGGCGCCCGCCGGCGCGGTGGCGCTCGGCGGCGGCGCGGCCTGGGCGCGCGCTGCGGCCTCCGAGCGCGCCTTGACGGCGGCGAGGTCGACGGCGCCGGCCATGGCGGCGGCCATCTGCGCCTGCTGTGCCTGCGCGCGCGGGTCGGGACGTCCGGGGCGGGTGGGCTGCATGGGACCGATGATCCCACCGGTGGTTCCGGCACGGGCCCGTAGGGTCCTGCCGGAGACACCGGGGTGCCGCCCGTCGGCACAGGGGGCGGCACTCGCCGGAACGGCTCAGCGCAGCTCGGGAACGCCTCCTGGCCGCGGTCGGAGCGCGGAGCGCGACAGTGCGCTCAGAAGCGGGCCGGTTCGGTGTAGCCGCCCCACTCGGCGCGGAGTGCGTCGCAGATCTCGCCCAGGGATGCCTCGGCGCGCACGGCGTCGAGCATCGCCGGGACCATGTTGGCCTCGGTCCGCGCGACCTCGACGAGGCGTGCGACCGCCGCGCGGGCGGCGTCGTCGTCCCGCTGCTGCCGGCGCACGGCGAGCTCCGCCTTCTGCTCGACCTCCACCTCGTGGCTCACGCGGAGGATGTCCAGCTTGTCGTGCGCGTCCACCGAGCCGACCAGCGTGTTCACGCCGACGACCTTCTTGTCGCCCTTCTCCAGCGCCCGCTGGTAGGTGAACGCCGCCTCGGCGATCTCGCCGGTGAACCAGCCGTCCTCGATCCCGCGCAGGATGCCGCTGGTCATCGTCCCGTCGGTGCCCATGTCCTTGATGCGGGTGAAGATCTCCTCCGCCTGGCGCTCGAGCTCGTCGGTGAGCGCCTCGACGTACCAGGAGCCGCCGAGCGGGTCGGCGACGTTCATGACCCCGGTCTCCTCGGCGATGACCTGCTGGGTGCGCAGCGCGATCTGCGCGGCCTTGGCGCTGGGCAGCGCCAGTACCTCGTCCAGGGCGTTGGTGTGCAGCGACTGGGTGCCGCCGAGGACCGCGGCCAGCGCCTCCACCGCCGTCCGGGTGATGTTGTTGTCGGGCTGCTGGGCGGTGAGGCTGACGCCGGCGGTCTGGGTGTGGAAGCGCAGCTGCTGCGCCTTCTCGGTCGTGGCGCCGTAGACGTCGCGGAGCCAGCGGGCCCAGATGCGGCGCGCGGCGCGGAACTTGGCGATCTCCTCGAAGAAGTCGATGTGCGCGTCGAAGAAGAACGACAGCCCGGGGGCGAACTGCTCGACGTCCAGGCCGCGGGAGAGCCCGAGCTCCACGTAGGCGAAGCCGTCGGCCAGCGTGTACGCGAGCTCCTGCGCGGCCGTCGAGCCGGCCTCACGGATGTGGTAGCCGGAGACGCTGATCGGCTTGTACGCCGGGATGTTCTCGGCGCAGTACTCCATGAGGTCGCCGATCAGGCGCAGGTGCGGCTCCGGCGGGAAGAGCCACTCCTTCTGCGCGATGTACTCCTTGAAGATGTCGGTCTGCAGCGTGCCGTTGAGCCGGCCGGTGTCGGCGCCCTGGCGCTCGGCGGCGACCAGGTACATGCAGAACACCGGGACGGCCGGGCCGCTGATCGTCATCGACGTCGTGGTGGCCTCGAGGTCGATGCCGTCGAAGAGCTCGTCCATGTCGACGGCGGTGTCCACGGCCACGCCGCAGTGCCCGACCTCCCCGAGGCTGCGCGGGTCGTCGGAGTCGCGGCCCATGAGCGTGGGCATGTCGAAGGCGACGCTCAGCCCGCCGCCGCCCTCGGCCAGGATCATCTTGTAGCGCTCGTTGGTCTGCCGGGCGTTGCCGAAGCCGGCGAACTGCCGGATCGTCCAGGCCCGGCCGCGGTAGCCGGTGGCGTGCAGACCCCGGGTGAACGGGAACTCGCCGGGGTAGCCGATCCGGTCGAACCCCTCGACGGCGCCCTCGTCGGCCGGGCCGTACACCGGGTCGACCTCCACCCCCGACAGCGTGGTGAAGTCCGCGTCGCGGACCCGCCCGGCGGCCAGCGCCGCGTCGTACCGCTGCTGCCACCGCTGCCGGGCGTCGTCGCTCATGACGAGATGCTAGGACGTCCAACTATCGTGTGTCGAGCGTCACGGCGAGTCGCCGGCGACGTCGCCCGCACCCAGCCGCACGCGGCGCAGCGTCGTGAACAGCGCCTCCTGCTCGTCCTCCGCCAGGTCCGCCAGGCCGAAGTCGATCGCGGTCAGCGCCCGGGTCCCCTCGTCCACGACGGCACGGCCGCGCTCGGTGATCGCGGCCAGGACGCCGCGGCCGTCGGCCGGGTTCGGGCGGCGGTCGACGTACCCGGCGGCGGCCAGCCGGTCGATGGCGTTCGTGACGCTCGTCGGGTGCACCATGAGCCGGCTGCCGATCACCTTCAGCGGCAGCTCCCCCGACCGGCTGAAGGTGAGCAGCACCAGCACCTCGTAGCGGGCGAAGGTCAGCTCCAGCGGGCGCAGCACCCCGTCGAAGCGGGCCAGCAGGATCTGCTGCACGCGGAAGACCGACGTCGCCGCCCGCATCGCCGACGACGGGCCGAAGTGCGTCTCCCACTTCTCCCCGGCGCGCTCGATCGGGTCGAACGGCAGCCCCAGCGGTCGGACCATGCGCGGCACGGTACCTGCGCGCCCCGGACGCCCCGGATCACCGCGGGACGCACGCGGGTCAGCGCAGCGGCGGCCGGAGCGGGGGGACGTGCCGCACGCCGAACACCTCGCGCAGGGCGACGCGCGCGGCCTGGTCGCCGCAGGCGCCGTGGACGGCCGGACCGGGCGGGGTCGCCGAGGACGCGAGGTACACCCCCGGGACCGGCGTCTTGTAGGTGTTCCAGCGCGGGACCGGCCGGGCGAGCATCTGCCGGAGGGTGGTCTGCCCGTTGGAGATGTCACCGCCCAGGTAGGTGGGGTTCCACTGCTCCATCTGGACGGCGCTCTTCGTGTGGCGGTCGACGACCGTGTCGCGGAAGCCGGGTGCGAACCGCTCGACCTGCCGCTCGATCGCCTCGGTCATGTCGACGTCGGAGCCGTGCGGGACGTGCACGTAGGCCCAGAAGATGTGCCCGCCGTCCGGCGCCCGGCTGGGGTCGGGCACCGTCGGCTGCACGGCGAGCACGTAGGGCCGGTCGGTGAGGCGGCCCTCGTTGGGCGCCCGCTCCCCCTCGATCGTCTCCTCCAGGGTGCCGGCGACGTGGACCGTGCCGGCACGGCGGACGTCGGCGTTCGCCCAGGGCACCGGCTCGGAGAGGATCCAGTCGATCTTGAAGACGCCGGCGCCGTGCCGGTAGCGCCGGACCCAGCGGCGGTAGCCCTCGTGCACCCGGTCGCCGGCCATCGCCACGAACGCGTCGGGCGTGGTGTCGAGCAGGACCGCGGGCACCCCCTCGAACTCCCGCAGATCGGTGACCAGGTGCCCGGTGACCACCTCGCCCCCCTGCTCCTCGAGGGCGGTCACCATGGCGTCGGCAAGCTGCTGCGACCCGCCCTCGACCAGCGGCCACCCGACGTGGTGGGACAGCATCGCGAGCAGCATGCCCAGCGCCGAGGTCAGCGGCCGGCGGAGGTCGAGCATCCCGTGGGCCGCGGCACCACCCAGCAGCGCGCGCCCCTCGGCGGTGTCGAAGTACCGGTGCGCCAGCCAGCGGACGTCGGGCAGGCCGGTGAGCCCGAACCGGGCGATCTGCACGGGGCTGCGCGTCGGCAGGCTGCGCAGCCGGCTGGTGAGGAAGAAGTCGACGATGTCGCCGCCGTGCTCCACGAGCGGCCTGAACAGCCGGCGGTAGGCGTCGGCGTCCGCGCCCAGCCCGGCCGCGGTTCGCTCCAGGGAGCGGTGGGAGACCGCCGCGCGGCCGCCGTCCAGCGGGTGCGCGAAGCTGACGTCCGGGTGGACGAGCCGGACCCCGCGCGACGGCAGGTCGAACTCGCGGAAGAAGGGTGCCGCGGCGGCCAGCGGCTGCACCGTCGAGCAGACGTCGTGGTGGAACCCGGCGCGGATGAGCTCCTCGGTGCGCATCCCGCCGCCGGGTCGCCCGGCCGCCTCGACCACCTGCACCCGCAGGCCCGCGGCGGCGAGCCGGAGTGCGGCGGCCAGCCCGTTGGGGCCCGCGCCGACGACGACGGCGTCCGGCTTGCCGTTCACTGCCGCAGTCCGTTCACCCGCCCCATCCTGGCGGGTGGGCGACCGACCTGCTCGGTCAGAGGCTAGAGCTGGCCGAGCAGTTCGTCGGCGGCGCGGTAGGGGTCGGTCCCGCCGCCCACCACGGCGTCGGCCAGCGCACCGAGCGCCGCGGACCCGCGCACGTCGCCCATGCGCTCGCGCAGCGTGGCCAGCGCGATCGCCTCGATCTCGCGCGCGGCCCGCTCGCTGCGCCGGCGGTGCCGCTCGCCCGAGGACTCCAGCCACTGCCGGTGCTCCTCGATCCGGGCCAGCACCTCGTCGACGCCGTTGTCGGTGTCGCGGGCGGCGACCGTGCGGCAGATCGGCGGGCGCCAGTGCCCGGCCTCGGAGTGCCGGCCGCCGAGGGAGAGCATGTAGCGGAGGTCGCGGACCGTCTGGTCGGCACCGTCCCGGTCGGCCTTGTTCACCACGAAGACGTCGGCGACCTCGAGGATCCCGGCCTTGGCCGCCTGGATGCCGTCACCCATGCCGGGGGCGACCAGCACGAGCGTGGTGTCGGCGAGCGAGGCGATCTCCAGCTCCGACTGCCCCACCCCGACGGTCTCGATGAGCACGACGTCGCAGCCGGCCGCGTCGAGCACGCGCAGCGCCTGCGGGGTGGCCCACGAGAGCCCGCCGAGGTGCCCGCGGGAGGCCATCGAGCGGATGAAGACGCCGCTGTCGCCGGCGTGGTCCTGCATGCGCACGCGGTCGCCCAGCAGCGCGCCCCCGGAGAACGGCGACGACGGGTCGACGGCGAGCACCCCGACCCGCTTGCCGGCCTGCCGCAACGCGCGCACCAGCGCCGTCGTCGACGTCGACTTGCCCACGCCGGGCGAGCCGGTGAGGCCGATCACCTGGGCGTGGCCGGTGTGCGGCGCCAGCGCGGCGGCCACCTCGCGCAGCGCGGGGCTGGCGTCCTCCACCAGCGAGATCAGCCGGGCCACCGACCGGGCGTCGCCCTCGCGGGCGCGCTCGACCAAGGTCGGGACGTCGACGGCCCGGCGCCCCCGCCGGCCGCGCGGGCCGGTGGGGGCGTCGGGCTGGACGGCGAGGCCGTCCGTCACGCCTTCGCGGGCACGTGCAGGATGAGGGCGTCGCCCTGACCGCCGCCGCCGCAGAGCGCCGCGGCGCCGACGCCGCCGCCGCGGCGGCGGAGCTCGAGCGCCAGGTCCAGGACGATCCGCGCCCCGCTCATGCCGACCGGGTGCCCCAGGGCGATGGCGCCACCGTTGGGGTTCACCTTCTCCGGGTCGATGCCGAGCTCGCGGGTGGAGACGATGCCGACCGCGGCGAAGGCCTCGTTCAGCTCGACCAGGTCCAGCGACCTCGGGTCGATGCCCTCGCGCTCGCAAGCCTTCTGGATCGCCCGCGACGGCTGGCTCTGCAGCGTCGCGTCCGGGCCGGCGACGACGCCGTGCGCGCCGATCTCGGCGATGACGGTGCAGCCGAGCTCCGCGGCCTTCTCGGCGCTCATGACCACGACCGCGCAGGCGCCGTCGGAGATCTGCGAGGCGGTGCCGGCGGTGATCGTGCCGTCCTTGGCGAAGGCCGGCTTCAGCTTCGCCAGGCTCTCCGCGGTGGTGTCGGGGCGGATGCCCTCGTCCTCGCGGAACTCGATGGGGTCGCCCTTGCGCTGGGGGATGAGGACGGGGGTGATCTCCTCGTCGAAGATCCCGTCCTTGGCGGCGCGCGCGGCCTTCTGGTGGCTGGCGGCGGCGAACTCGTCCTGCTCCTCGCGGGTCAGGTCGTACCGGCTGTTGGCCTGCTCGGTGAGCGCGCCCATCGCCACCTGGTCGAAGGTGTCCGAGAGGCCGTCGTGGGCCATCGAGTCGATGAGCTTGGTGTCCCCGTACTTGGTGCCGGTGCGGGAGCCCGCCAGCAGGTGCGGCGCCTGGGTCATGGACTCCATGCCCCCGGCGACGACGACGTCGTACTCGCCGGCGCGGATGAGCTGGTCGGCCAGCGCGATGGCGTTCAGGCCGGAGAGGCAGACCTTGTTGATGGTCAGCGAGGGCACCGACATCGGGATGCCGCCGGCCACCGCGGCCGGGCGGGCGGGGTTCTGGCCGGCGCCGGCCTGGATGACCTGGCCCATGATCACGTAGTCGACCTGGTCGCCGGAGATGCCGGCCCGCTCGAGCGCGGCCTTGATGGCGACGCCGCCGAGGTCGGCCGCCGAGAAGTCCTTCAGCGAGCCGAGCAGCCGGCCCATCGGGGTCCGGGCGCCGCTGACGATGACCGAGCGGGACATGCTGCCTCCAGTGCCGGGCCGCCGCCGGTGGCGACCTCGTTGTCGGGACGCACCGCGACGGTGGTGCCGGCGCGGCGTCGGGCCTTCCGGGAAGGATAGGACGGCCGCCCGACGGGCGGCAGGGCCGATCGAGTGGCCCGGGTCACGGCACCGGCGTGAGGCCCACCACACCGACCTGTCGTCTCAGACGTCTTGACGGCACTATGCCTGCGTGAGCACCGACGCCGAGCGCCCCGGGCTGCCCGAGGGCCTGCTGACGACCATCGACCACGTGGGCATCGCCGTCCCGGACCTGGACGAGGCGATCGCCTTCTACGCCCGAGCCTTCGGGGTCCACTCGGTGCACGAGGAGACCAACGAGGAGCAAGGGGTCCGCGAGGCCATGCTCGCCGTCGGCACCGGCGAGACGCGGATCCAGCTGCTCGCGCCGCTGACCCCGGAGTCCACCATCGCCAAGTTCATCGGCCGCTCCGGGCCGGGGCTGCAGCAGCTCGCCTTCCGGGTCGACGACGTCGAGGCGGTGAGCGCCACGCTGCGCGAGCGCGGGCTGCGGCTGCTCTACGACACGCCCAAGCGCGGCACGTCGGACAGCCGGGTGAACTTCGTCCACCCCAAGGACGCCGGCGGCGTCCTGGTCGAGCTCGTCGAGCCGGCCGCGACGAGCTCGCACTGACCACCGCGCACCGACCACCCCGGAGCCAGCGGTTACCCATCGGTAACCTCTCCGCACCCGCACCGCCCTCCGAGCCCGGCCGACCACGGCCACCGATGACCCGGGAGAACGCGTGAACGAGATCAGGGACGCCATCCTCGCCGACCAGCTGGACGCCCTCGGCGGCCTGGCCGTGCCGGAGTCCTACCGCGCCGTGCTGGTCCGCAAGGACGAGCAGGACATGTTCGTGGGCCTGCCCACCAAGGAGAAGGACCCGCGCAAGTCCCTCCACGTCGAGGAGGTCCCGACGCCGGAGCTCGGCCCGGGCGAGGCGATCGTGGCCGTCATGGCGTCGTCGGTGAACTACAACACCGTCTGGACGTCGATCTTCGAACCGGTCTCCACCTTCGGCTTCCTCGAGCGCTACGGCCGCGTCTCCGAGCTCACCAAGCGGCACGACCTGCCCTACCACGTGGTGGGCTCGGACCTGGCCGGCGTCGTCCTGCGCGTGGGCCCCGGGGTCAACAAGTGGAAGCCGGGCGACGAGGTCGTCGCGCACTGCCTCTCGGTGGAGCTCGAGGACCCGGCCGGGCACGACGACACGATGATGGACCCGCAGCAGCGCATCTGGGGCTTCGAGACCAACTTCGGCGGCCTCGCGGAGCTGGCGCTGGTCAAGAGCAACCAGCTCATGCCCAAGCCCGCGCACCTGTCGTGGGAGGAGGCGGCGAGCCCCGGGCTGGTCAACTCGACCGCCTACCGCCAGCTGGTGAGCAAGAACGGCGCCAACATGAAGCAGGGCGACGTCGTGCTCATCTGGGGCGCCTCGGGCGGCCTGGGCTCCTACGCCACCCAGATGGCGCTCAACGGCGGCGCCATCCCGGTGTGCGTGGTGAGCAGCCCGGAGAAGGCCGAGATCGTCCGCCGGATGGGCGCCGAGCTGGTCATCGACCGCTCCGCCGAGGGCTACCAGTTCTGGAAGGACGAGGACACCCAGGACCCGAAGGAGTGGCAGCGCTTCGGGAAGAAGATCCGCGAGCTGACCGGTGGCGAGGACGTCGACATCGTCTTCGAGCACCCCGGCCGGGAGACCTTCGGGGCCAGCGTCTACGTGGCCAAGAAGGGCGGCACGATCATCACCTGCGCGTCCACCACCGGTTACATGCACGAGTACGACAACCGGTACCTCTGGATGAACCTCAAGAAGATCCTGAGCTCGCACTTCGCCAACTACAAGGAGGCGTGGGAGGCCAACCGGCTCATCGACAAGGGCCTCATCCACCCGACCCTGTCGAAGGTCTACCCGATGGAGCAGGTCGGCCAGGCCGCCCTCGACGTCCACCGCAACGCCCACCAGGGCAAGGTCGGCGTCCTGACCCTCGCCCCCGAGGAGGGGCTGGGCGTCAAGGACGCCGAGAAGCGCGCGAAGCACATCGAGGCGATCAACCGCTTCCGCGGCATCTGAGGACCCCGTCCAGAGGCTCACCGGGGGCCGGGCCGCGCTCGCGATCCGGCCCCCTGCGCGCACCGCCCGGCGTGTCGGCCGGGACGCCCGGGACATCTGGGACCGACCCCGCCCGGGACGGTGACGAGCCCCTGCCCTTCTGCGAGGATGGCGACCATGAACGACCCCCGCCGCGACATGCCGGTGCACGAGGCCCAGCACTCGTTCGACGTGGTCCTGCGGGGGTACGACCGCAGCCAGGTCGCCGACACGATCGAACGGCTCGAGGCGGACTTCCGCATCGCGCTCGCCGACCGCGACGCCGCCGTCGCGCGCTCCTCCGACCTGGCCAGCCAGCTGTCGGCGCTCCACGGCGAGATCGAGACGCTGCGCCGCAAGGCGGCGAACGCCGCGGCCCCCACCTTCGAGAACATCAGCGAGCGCATCCAGCACATGCTGCAGCTCGCCGAGGAGGAGGCCGCGGAGATCCGCCGCGCCGCCGAGGCCGACGCCATGGCCGTGCGCGAGCAGACGGCCGCCGAGGAGCGGGCACTCCTGGAACGCCACGCCGCCGGCCAGGCGGAGGTGGAGCGGATGATCGCCGAGGCGCGGCAGAGCGCCGAGCAGATCGCGCAGAAGGCGCAGCAGCGGGCCGACGAGCTGGTCGCCAAGGCGCAGGAGCGGGTCGCCCGGCTGGACGCCGAGTCCCAGGCCCGTCGCGCCAAGGTCGAGGAGGACTTCGACATCGCCCAGCGCGCCCGCCGCGCCGAGGCCGCCCGGGCCGAGGAGGAGCGCGAGCGCGTCTCCACGCAGGCCGCCCGCCAGCGCATCGCCGCCGCGGAGCAGCATGCCGCCCAGCTCGTGGCCGACGCCGAGGCCCGCGCCGAGGCCATCCGCGAGGTCCGCGACGAGCTCACCAGCCGGCTGGTCCAGGCCCGCCGCCTGCTGGACGACCTGCCCGACCTCGGGGACCGCCCGCAGGGCCCCCGCGACGATGCGCGTGCCGACGCCGGCACCGAGCGCCGCCCGCAGCCGACCGCCCGCACCCCCGAGGCCGCCCCCCAGCAGCCCGCTCGCCCGCAGACCGCTCCCCAGCAGGCGGCTCCCCAGCAGCCCGCGGCGCAGCCGGCCACCGCACCCCAGCCGGTCCGGGCCGCGGAGCCCGAGCGTCCGGAGGCACCGGCCCCGGCCGGCGGGCCGCAGACGGGGCAGCAGCCCGCGGTGCAGGTCCCTCAGGGCGAGGCTGCCGCGGCCCGCCAGCCCACCCGCTCCGATCCGGTGACCGCCACCTTCCCGGCCGTCCAGCGGGCCGAGCCGACGACGCGCGCGCTCCCCCTGCCCCCGCGACCGACCGCCGGAACGGCCCCTGCCGGGCAGGAGTCGGAGGAGTCGGTCGACGAGCCGGTCGGCCGCTCCTGACGCAGGTCGGCTCCCCGCGCACCCGGCGCCGCTCCCCGGTCCGCGCCGGCCTCCTCGCGCTCGCGCTGGCGGTCCTGCTGGGCGGCCTGGCCGCACCGGCGAGCGCTGCGGCCGGGGAGACCGGTACCGCGCTCCTGCGGGTCGCCCACCTCTCCCCCGACACCCCGGCGGTCGACGTCTCGCTGACGCCCGCGGCACCGCCCGGTGAGTTGCTCACCGATCCCGGCCCCGATCTCGCCACCGGGATGGGGTACGGCGGGGTGAGCGCCTTCGCCGAGCTGCCCGCGGGTGCGTACGCGGTCAGCGTCCGGGCCGCCGGCTCACCCGCCACGACGCCGCCGGTGCTCTCGGCCCGGCTCGAGCTCTCCGCCGGGCAGGCCCGCACGGTGACGCTCGCGGGCGCCTTCGCCGACCTCGCCCTCCAGCCGCTGGACGACGACCTCAGCGCCCCGCCCGCCGGCGCGGCGCGGGTGCGCGTGCTCGGGGCGGCGCCCGGCACCGGCCCCCTCGACGTCGTGCTCGACGGTGGGCCGCCGCTCGCCGAGGAGTTGCGCTCCCCGGGCGCCGCGACCCCCGTGACGGTGCCCGGCGGCCGGTACCGCGCCCGCCTGCCCTCGACCGGCGACGACGCCGAGGTCGACCTGCCCGCGGGCTCGGTGCGGACGGTGCTGGTCCTGGCACGACCCGGGGGTGGTATCGAGCTGCGGGTCGTGGCCGACGCCACCGGTCCCGCGGTGCGACCCGCGGGCGGGGTCGATGCAGGAGGCGGCCCGGCGGGCCCGCTCGCCGGCCGGCTGCTCCGCGCCGTCTCCGCCGCGGTCGGGGGACCCGCGGCGGCGCGGCCGGTGCCGGCAGCGCCGGTGCGGCTGCGCGTCCCGGCCGCCGGGATCGACGCGTCGGTGGTCGGCGCCGGGCTGGACGGTGGCGGCGCGCTTTCCCCGCCGGCGGACCCCGCCCTCGTCGGCTGGTTCACCGGGAGCCCCCGGCCCGGCGCCACCGGCCCCGCGGTGCTCACCGGGCACGTCGACTGGGCGGGACGCCCCGGGGCGCTCGGCCGGCTCGACCGGGTAGCCCCTGGTGACGAGGTGCTGGTCGAAGGAGCCGACGGCGGCGTCGCCCGGTTCCGGGTGACCGCCGTGGAGCGGTACGCGAAGGACGCGTTCCCCGGCGACGCCGTCTACGCCCCGACCCCGGCCGCGGAGCTCCGCGTGATCACCTGCGGCGGGGCGTTCGACGCGGCGACGGGCAGCTACCGGGACAACGTGGTGGTCTCGGCCCGGCTGGCCGGCTGAGCGCGGCCGCTACCTGCGCCGCTGCCGCGAGCGCCAGCAGCCGGTGTGCCAGTGCCGCCGGCGGTCGGCCGCCGAGTCGACGTCCCACGGGTCCAGGTCGGAGTCGCGGACGTAGGCCGGCCAGGTCACCACGTGCGGCGTGCCCGGGCGGATCTCCTGGTCGCAGCCCGGGCAGCGGTAGGTCTTGCCGGTGGCGGCACCGGTGATCGGCCGGACGACCCAGTCGCCGTCGCCGGCCTCCTCGACCGGGTCGACGCGCCGGGCCGGTCCCCGGCCAGCAGGTCGGGGACCGGCCCGGGGACGGCGACGGGGCACCCGTCAGCGACCGGCGTAGTCCCGGAACCCGCGGCCGGTCTTGCGGCCGAGGTAGCCGGCCGTCACCAGGTGCTCCAGCAGCGGGGCCGGCGCGAAGCCCGGCTCCCGGAACTCCGTGTAGAGCTCCTTCTCGATCGCGAGCGAGACGTCGAGACCCACGACGTCCAGCAGCTCGAAGGGCCCCATCGGGTAGCCGCAGCCGACCTTCATCGCGGCGTCGATGTCGTCGGCGGTGGCGTAGTGCGCCTCCAGCATCTTCACCGCGTCGTTCAGGTAGGGGAAGAGCAGCGCGTTGACGATGAAGCCGGCGCGGTCGGTGCAGGAGACGGCGTGCTTGCCCAGCTGCGCCGAGACGGCGTGGATGGTGGCGGCGACGTCGGGTGCGGTGGAGATCGTGGAGACGACCTCGACGAGCTTCATCACCTGCGCGGGGTTGAAGAAGTGCATGCCCACGACGTCGGCCGGGCGGCCGCTGGCCTTCGCGCACTCGATGACCGGGAGGCTCGAGGTGGTGGTGGCCAGCACCGCGCCCGGCTTGGCGATCTCGCCGAGGTTCGCGAACAGGGCCTCCTTGACCGGCAGCGACTCGACGACGGCCTCGATGACCAGGTCGCGGTCGGCGAGGTCGTCCAGCGACGTCGTCCCCGAGACCCGGCCCAGGATCTCCGCCTTCGCCGCCTCCTCGAGGCGACCGCGCACGACCTGCTTGTCCAGCGACTTGCCGAGCGCCGTGGTGACGGCCTCCACCTTCTCGGGCGAGCGCGCGACGAACCGCACGTCGTACCCGCCCTTGGCGACGACCTCGATGATCCCCGTGGCCATCGTGCCCGAGCCGACGACGCCGACGGTCCGCACGTCGCGGGCACCGGCCGCGGCACCACCCGGGGTGGGCGTCCGGTCGTCCGGGACGACCTCGGCCGAGCCGGGCTCGGCGTAGGTGTAGAAGCCGCGGCCTGACTTCCGGCCCAGCAGGCCGGCGGTCATCATCTGCTTGATCACCGGGCTGGGGGCGTGCAGCCGGTTCCGCGACTGCTTGTACATCGTGTCGAGGATCTCGTAGGCGGTGTCGATGCCGATGAGGTCCATGAGCGACAGCGGGCCCATGGGCAGGCCGCAGCCCAGGCGCATGGCGGCGTCGATGTCCTCGCGCGAGGCGTAGCGGTTCTCGTACATCGACACCGCGTGGTTGAGGTAGCCGAACAGCAGCGCGTTGGCGATGAACCCGGCCTTGTCGCCGATCGTCACGTCCACCTTGCCCAGGCGGTCGGCGAGCGCCTCGACGGTCTCGACGACCTCGGGCTCGGTGACGACGGTGCGGACCACCTCGACGAGCTTCATGACCGGCGCCGGGTTGAAGAAGTGCATCCCGATGACCTTGCTCGGGCGGCCGGTGACCACCGAGAGCTCGGTGACCGAGAGGCTGGAGGTGTTGGTCGCCAGGATCGTGTCCGGCGGGCAGATCTTGTCCAGCTTGGCGAAGACGTCGGCCTTGAGCTCCATCCGCTCCGGGATGGCCTCGATCACCAGCTCCGCGTCGGCCAGGTCCTCCAGCGAGGTGGAGAAGCGGATCCGCTCGAAGATGGCGTCCCGGTCGGCGGGGTCGAGCTTGCCGCGGGCGACCGCCCGGTCGGTGGACTGCTCGACGTGGCCGCGGCCGCGGGCCAGCGCCTCGTCACCGGTCTCGACGGCGGTGACCGACAGCCCCGCCCGCGCGAGCACCTCCGTGATGCCGGCACCCATGGTGCCCAGCCCCACGACGCCGACCTCGTTCAGTTCCCTGGCCACGTTGCCGTCTCCCATCGCCGGTGATGGCGGGAAGTCTCTCATCACGGCGGACGGCGGTCCCCGGCCCCTCTGCGGGCGGCCCGCTCAGAACAGGCGCTGGGACGGGTCGTCGGTGCCCTTGAGCACGGCGTAGTCGACGGTGACGCAGTCGATGCCGCGGTCCTGGGCGAGCACCCGCGCCTGCGGCTTGATCTCCTGCGCGGCGAACACGCCCTTGACCGGGGCCAGCAGCGGGTCGCGGTTGAGCAGCTCCAGGTAGCGGGTGAGCTGCTCGACGCCGTCGATCTCGCCCCGGCGCTTGATCTCGACGGCGACGGTCCCCCCGTCGGCGTCCCGGCAGAGCAGGTCGACCGGGCCGATGGCGGTCGGGTACTCGCGGCGCACCAGCGACCACCCCTGCCCGAAGGTCTCCACGTGCAGCGCGAGCAGCCGCTGCAGCTCCGCCTCGACGCCGTCCTTCTGCAGCCCCGGGTCGACGCCGAGATCGTGCGCGTGGTCGTGCTCGACGGCCTCGATCGTGATGATCAGCTGCTCGCCGGCCTTGTTGGTGACCGTCCAGGTGCCGCTGCCGTCGACGAGCTCGTCCTTCAGCGTGCAGGGCGGTGTCATCCAGTTGAGCGGCTTGTAGGCGCGGTCGTCGGCGTGGATGGACACCGAGCCGTCGGCCTTGACCAGCAGGAGGCGGGTCGCCATGGGCAGGTGGGCGGTGAGCCGACCGACGTAGTCGACCGAGCAGCGGGCGATGACCAGGCGCACGGGCGCCGACGCTACCCGCGCCGCGGCGGGTGGCCGGACCCGGTGCCGAGTTCCGGAAAGACGCCGGTGCGGAAGCGTGGTCCTCCGGGCCCCCGGCGTCCCAGAATGGGGGCGTGAGCGCAGCGGCGGCGACCGGCACCCCTCAGACGGACCGGCCGGCCGGCGACTGGGTGCACTGGCTGCTCGACGCCGCCCGCACGCGGCTGGGCATGGAGGTCGCCTGGGTGTCGCTCTTCACCGAGGGCAGCCAGCTCATCACCGCCGCGACCGGTGACCTCGACGCCATGAACGTCCAGGAGGGCATGCGGGCGCCGCTGGAGGGCTCCTACTGCGTGCGGGTGCTCAGCGGCCAGCTGCCCGCCGTCGTCACCGGGGCCGGGCGCGACCCCCGGACGCGCGACCTGGAGGTGACCGGCGAGCTGGGCATCGGCTCCTACGTCGGCGCCCCGGTCCGGGGGCCCGACGCGCGCCCCATCGGGATGCTCTGCTGCCTCAGCCGGGACGCCGGCGCGCAGCTGGACGGCGAGTCCGTCCGCACCGTCGAGCTGCTGGCCGACCTGATCAGCGACCACTTCCGGCAGGCCGGTGCCGGCACCGCGCCCGACCTCGCCGCCCGCCGCGCCCGGGTGCGCGCCTTCCTGGCGCAGGGTGCGGTCGAGGTCCACCTCCAGCCGGTGGTCGAGCTGACGACCGGGCGCACCGCCGGGTACGAGGCGCTCAGCCGCTTCCCCGGCTGGGGTGGCGACGGGCCCGCGGCGCTGTTCGCCGAGGCCGCCGCGGTCGGGGTCGGCGTCGAGCTCGAGGAGGCGGCGCTGCGCGCGACGCTGGCCGGGGCCGGCCGGCTGCCCGATGGGCTGACGCTGGCGGTCAACCTCTCACCGGACGCCCTGCTCTGCCCGACCGTCGTCGACGCGCTGCTGGAGCACGCCGGCTGCCCGCTGGCCGTGGAGATCACCGAGCACAGCCGCGTCGACGACTACGAGGCGGTCGTCGCGGTCACCCGGGGGCTCCGCCGCGCCGGCGTCGCGGTGAGCGTGGACGACGCGGGCGCCGGCTACGCCAGCCTCCGGCACATCCTGCGGCTGGACCCCGACGTCATCAAGCTCGACATCGGGCTGGTCGTGGGGCTGCACACCGACCCCGCCCGGCAGGCCATGACCTCGGCGATGGTGGCGTTCGCCGACGAGACCGGCGCGCGGCTGGTGGCCGAGGGCGTCGAGCACACCGAGGAGCGCAACGTCCTCGTCGCCCGCGGGGTCCGCTACGGGCAGGGGTACCTGCTCGGCCGCCCGCGGCCGGCGGCCGAGGTGCTCGGCGGATCGCCCGCCTGAGCTCCCCGGGGAACCTCCCGGCCACCCCGGCCCGTCGTCAGGGGTATGAGCACCCGCCCCCTGCGCATCGCCGGCCTGCTGGCCCTGGCCCTGCTCCTGACCGCCTGCGCCGACACCGGCGGTGGTGCCGGCGGGTCCCCGGCGGAGCCGTCGTCCCCCGCCGGCGACGACGCCACCGTCGTGCTCCAGGTCAGCGAGGTCGGCGGCTTCACCACCCCGGCGATGCTCGCCGCACGGGTGCCCTCCGCCACGCTGTACGCCGACGGCCGGCTGATCACCGACGGCCCGGTGATCGCCATCTGGCCGGCCCCCGCGCTGCCGAACCTGCAGGTGCACCGGCTGGGCGACGGTGGCGTGCGCGACCTGGTCGACCGCGCGATCGCCGCCGGGGTGACCGAGACCGGCGACCTCGGCACCCCGCCGGTCGCCGACGTGACCAGCACCCGCTTCACCGTCCGCACCGGCGGGGAGACGGTCACCCGGGAGGTGTACGCCCTGGGCATGGGCGCCGGACCCCGAGGGGAGCTCGACCCCGGGATCACCGAGGAGCAGGCGGCCGCCCGCGCCCGGCTCTCGGAGCTGGCCGAGGCGCTGCGCGACCCGGTCGCCGCGCTGGGCGCCGACCGGGTGAGCGGCCCCGAGCCCTACCAGCCGGAGGCCGTGGCCGCGGTGGTGAGCCCCTACGTCGAGGTGGATCCCCCGCAGGCCGAGCTGCCGTGGCCGGGCCCGGCGCTGCCGGGTGAGCCGATCGCGCCCGGGACCACGTGCGTGACGGCCACCGGCGAGCAGGCGCAGGCGGTGCTGCGGGCGGCCGCGGAGGGCAACGCGGCCACCCCGTGGGTCGGCGAGGACGGGTCACGCTGGTCGGTGGTGCTGCGGCCGCTGCTGCCGCACGAGTCCGGCTGCGCGGACCTGACCGACCGATGAGCGACGGGCCCGGATCTCGTGCCGAGGTCCGGGCCCGTCGGAGACCCGCCGCCTACGCGGTGGCGGGCTGCCGCAGGTCGGCGTCCACGCCGGCGCGCTCCTCGGCCGGGGCGAGCGGGTCGACCGTCCGCGTCGACCGGTAGCGCTCGAGGTCGAGGATGCCCTCGCGCTTGGCCACGATCGTCGGCACCAGCGCCTGGCCGGCCACGTTCACCGCGGTGCGCCCCATGTCGAGGATCGGGTCGACCGCCAGCAGCAGGCCCACGCCGGCCAGCGGCAGGCCGAGGGTGGACAGCGTGAGGGTCAGCATGACCACCGCGCCGGTGACGCCGGCGGTGGCCGCGGAGCCGACGACCGACACCAGGGCGATGAGCAGGTAGTCGGTCAGGCCCAGGTCCACCCCGAAGAACTGGGCGACGAAGATGGCCGCCAGCGCCGGGTAGATCGCCGCGCAGCCGTCCATCTTCGTCGTCGCGCCCAGCGGGACGGCGAAGGAGGCGTAGGACCGCGGGACGCCCAGGTTCTGCTCGGTCACCCGCTCGGTCACCGGCAGCGTGCCGATCGACGAGCGCGAGACGAAGGCGAGCTGGATGGCGGGCCAGGCGCCGGCGAACCACCGCAGCGGCGAGATGCCGTGCAGCCCGAGCAGCACCGGGTAGACGACGAACAGCACCAGGGCCAGACCGGCGTAGACGGCGCCGGCGAAGACGCCGAGCGAGCCCAGGGACTCCCAGCCGTAGCTGGCGACGGCGTTGCCGATCAGGCCGACCGTGCCCAGCGGCGCGAGCAGGATGACCCACCACAGCACCTTCTGGACGACCGCCAGCGCGGAGCGGACGACGCCCAGGAAGGGCTCCGCCGCCTCGCCGACCTTGAGCACCGCGACGCCGATGGCGACGGCGATGACGATCAGCTGGAGCACGTTGAACGACAGCGCACCCTCGGCCGAGCCCTGCAGGCCGAGGACGTTGCCGGGCACGATGCCGCCCAGGAAGTCGAACCAGGAGCCGGTGCGGGTGGGGTCCTGCTGCGCCGCGGCGTCGACCGAGCTGTTGCGGCCGGGCTCGGTGAGCAGGCCGAGCCCGATGCCGATGCCGACGGCGATGAGCGCCGTGACGGCGAACCACAGCAGCGTCTGCCCGGCCAGCCGCGCGGCGTTGGAGACCTGCTTGAGGTTGGCGATGCTGACGATCACCGCGGTGACGACCAGCGGCGGGACCAGCGTCTTCAGCAGCGTGACGAAGGTGCTGCCGATGGTCTGGAGGGTGGTGGTGAGCCAGTTGGGCGAGCCGTCGGCGACGGGGCCGATCTCCCGGGCGAGGAAGCCGAGGGCCACGCCCACGACCAGGCCGAGGAGCACCTGCGCCGCGAAGGGCACACGGCGGGGACGAGCGAGCACGAGGTTTCCGTTCAGAGGGGGTGGAGGAGCGGGTGGGGGCGCGTCAGCCCCGACAGCGCTCCACCGTCACGCGGCCGAAGTCGACGGTGCGCCGCCGCGTCAGCCCCCAGATGTTCTGCACGCGTGTGTCAGTCCCCCAGCACCTCCGGGCATTCCGCCCTGTGGCCGGCTTCACCGCGGCCCCGTCCGGAGGCTCGCCCCGGGCCTGCGGAGAACGAAGGAACGGGGTCCCGTCAGTCGGGCCAGACGGGGCGCCGCTTCTCCAGGAAGGCGGACATCCCCTCGACCGCGCCGGGGAGCCGGCTCGCCGCCGCCATGACCTCGATCGCGGTGGTGTAGGCGTCCCGCTCGGGCCGGTCCAGCTGGGCGTACATCGTCTGCTTGCCCCAGGCCTTGCTGGCCCGCGAGCCCCGGGTGGCCCGCGCGACGAGGTCGTCGACGGCGGCGTCGAGCTCGGCGTCGGGCACCACCCGGTTGACCAACCCCCAGTCCAGCGCCGTCGCCGCGTCGATGACGTCACCGGTCAGCGCCAGCTCCATCGCCCGCTTGCGGCCGACGTTGCGGGCGATCGCCACCATCGGCGTGTGGCAGAACCAGCCGCCCTTGCCGCCGGGCGCGGCGAACCCCGCGGACTCCGCCGCCACCGCCAGGTCGCAGGACGCCACCAGCTGGCAGCCGGCGGCGGTGGCGAGGGCGTGCACACGCGCCACGACGACCTGCGGCACGTCCTGCACGGTCTGCATCAGCTCGGTGCACAGCTGCAGCAGGCTGCGCACCTCGGGCAGCGAGGAGCCGGCGACGTCGGCGAAGTCGTGGCCGGCGCTGAACACCGGCCCCTCCGCACCCAGCACGATCGCCGCGGCGTCGCTCTCCCCCGCCTCGGTGACGGCGGCGAGCAGCTGCCCCAGGTGCTCGCGGGAGAGCGCGTTGCGCTTCGCCGCGCGCGTCATCGTGATGCGGACGACGTCACCGTCGCGCTCGACCCGGGGTGCACCGTCAGCCATGCCCCGACCCCACCACGCCCGGCCGCGGTCGGCAATGACGATCAGCGGCGGGAGCGGGAAGCTGGGTGGGTGCCCGGTGCGCGCAGCCGGCGCACGCTCCGGGGGGCGACCGGCTGCCCGAGCCGGATCGGCTGGACCACTCCCTGACCACCCGCTGGGGCCTGCACCGGCCCGGACGGCCGGGCTGGGCGATGTGCCCGGCCCGCCCGACCGCGTGCGCTTCTCCCCCGGCGTCGACGTCCGGTTCGGCCCGGCGGTCAGACCGGGGCGGGAACCCGGTCCTGGAGGCCGTTGGCCTCGCGGACGACGTCGACCACCTGGCCCATGATGTCGTTCAGCCCGAAGTCCTTGGGCGTGAACACCCGGGCGACCCCCTGCTCGCGCAGCCGGCGGGCGTCGCTGTCGGGGATGATCCCGCCGACGACCACGGGGACGTCGTCCAGACCGGCCTCCCTGAGCCCCTGCAGGACCGCCGGCACCACCTGCAGGTGGGAACCGGAGAGCACCGACAGGCCGACCACGTGCACGTCCTCCTCGACGGCGGCGCTCACGATCTGCGAGGGCGTCAGCCGGATGCCCTGGTAGATGACCTCGAAGCCGGCGTCACGGGCCCGCACCGCGATCTGCTCGGCGCCGTTGGAGTGGCCGTCGAGCCCGGGCTTGCCGACCAGGAACCGCAGCCGGCCGCCGAGCTCCTCGCCGGTGGCGCTGACCCGCTCGCGGACCGCGGTGAGGGTCTCGTCGGCCTCCCCGCCACCGGCGGCGGCGGCGACGCCGGTGGGCGCCCGGTACTCGCCGAACACCTCCCGCAGCACGCCGGCCCACTCCCCCGTCGTCACCCCCGCGCGAGCGCAGTCGAGCGTGGCGGGCATCAGGTTCACATCGCCGGCCGCCGCCTCGCGGAGCGCGTCGAGGGCCTTGCCGGCCGCCTCCTGGTCCCGGCCCGCACGCCACCTCCGGACGGCCTCCTGGGCGGCGGCCTCGACGGCCGGGTCGACGACCATGATCGCGGTGTCGAGATCCGCGGTGAGCGGGTTGGGCTCGGTGGTGTCGAACCTGTTGACCCCGACGACGACGTCCTCGCCGCTCTCCATCCGGCGCCGGCGCTCGGCCAGCGAGGCGACCAGCTCGCCCTTCATGTAGCCCGACTCGACCGCGGCCACCGCGCCGCCCATCTCCTGCACCCGGGCGATCTCGGCCCGGGCGCCCTCGACGAGCTCGGCGACCTTCTTCTCCACCACGACCGAGCCGGTGAACAGGTCGTCGTACTCGAGCAGGTCGGTCTCGTAGGCGAGCACCTGCTGGAGGCGCAGCGACCACTGCTGGTCCCAGGGCCGCGGCAGGCCCAGGGCCTCGTTCCACGCCGGCAGCTGCACGGCGCGGGCGCGGGCGTCCTTGGACAGGGTGACCGCCAGCATCTCCAGCACGATGCGCTGGACGTTGTTCTCCGGCTGCGCCTCGGTGAGGCCGAGGGAGTTGACCTGCACGCCGTAGCGGAAGCGGCGGTGCTTGGGGTCCTCGACGCCGTAGCGCTCCTTCGTCAGCTCGTCCCAGAGCTGGGTGAAGGCCCGCATCTTGCACATCTCCTCGACGAACCGGACCCCGGCGTTGACGAAGAAGGAGATGCGCGCGACCACCTCGCCGAAGCGCTCCTGCGGCACCTGCCCGGAATCGCGGACCGAGTCCAGGACCGCGATCGCGGTGCTCATCGCGTAGGCGATCTCCTGCACCGGTGTGGCACCGGCCTCCTGCAGGTGGTAGCTGCAGATGTTGATCGGGTTCCACTTCGGCATCGCCGTCACCGTGTAGGCGACCATGTCGGTGATCAGCCGCATCGAGGGCGCCGGCGGGAAGACGTACGTCCCCCGCGACAGGTACTCCTTGATGATGTCGTTCTGCGTCGTCCCGGCGAGCTTGCTGACGTCGTGGCCGTGCTCCTCGGCGACCGCCTGGTAGAGCGCCAGCAGCCACATCGCCGTGGCGTTGATGGTCATGGACGTGTTCATCTCGTCCAGCGGGATGCCGTCGAAGAGCGCGCGCATGTCACCGATGTGGGACACCGGCACGCCGACCTTCCCGACCTCCCCGCGGGCGAGCTCGTCGTCGGGGTCGTAGCCGGTCTGCGTGGGCAGGTCGAAGGCGACCGAGAGACCGGTCTGCCCCTTCGCCAGGTTGCGGCGGTAGAGGGCGTTGGACTCGGCCGGCGAGGAGTGGCCGGCGTAGGTGCGCATGACCCAGGGGCGGTCACGCTCCTCCGGCTTCTGCGGGAACGGCATACCGGCGGAGTGTAGGGCGGTTACCCGCCGGTAGCAGCCCCGCCCGGCGATGTGTGCGGTGGCACACTCGCTGACGGGTGCACCCGGGAGGAGGAGGGCCGTGGCGGTCGCGGACAGCCTGCTGCACGCCGGGGGGCCGGTCATCGCCCTGACGGCGTTCGCGCTGCTGGCGCTGTTCACCCGGTGGGCCTTCGGCAGCGACCTCGCCCGCGACCGCCGGCACCGCGAGCCGGCCGACGACGGGCTGCTCACCCACATCGCCACGCTGAGCCAGCGCGAATCGGCACTGGCGCTGCGGGCGGTGCTCTCCGACGCGGGCATCCGCTCCACCGTGCGGTTCCCCGCGGCCCACCGCGCCGAGGTCCTGGTGTTCCCGGAGGACGCCGACCGCGCGCGGCAGCTGGCCGCCTCGTTCGGCGGCGGTTCCTAGCCCGGGCGCTCGGTGCGCCGCACCACCGCGCCCAGACCCGCCAGCTGGTCGACGAAGTCGGGGTAGCCGCGGTCGACGTGGTGCACGTCCTGCACCTCGGTGACGCCGTCGGAGCACAGGCCCGCCAGCACCAGCCCGGCACCGGCGCGGATGTCGGTCGCGAGCACCGGGGCGCTGGAGAAGCGCTCGCGGCCCCGGACGACGGCGTGGTGGCCGTCGATGCGGACGTCGGCGCCCAGCCGCACCAGCTCGTTGACGAACATGAACCGGCCCTCGAACACGTTCTCGGTGATCAGGGCGGTCCCGGTGGAGACGGCGGCCAGCGCCACCGCCATCGGCTGCAGGTCGGTGGGGAACCCGGGGAAGGGCAGGGTGACGACGTCGACGCAGCGCGGGCGGCCCTCCATGGCCACGCGGATGCCGCCGGGCAGCGCCTCGACGACGGCCCCGGCGTCGGTGAGCTTGTCCAGGGCGACGGTCAGGTGCTCGGCCACACCCCGCTCGATGACGACGTCGCCGCGTGTCATCACCGCCCCGATCGCCCAGGTGCCGGCCACGATGCGGTCGGGGACGGTCGTGTACTCGACCGGCTGCAGGGAGTCGACGCCCTCGACGGTGATCGTGGAGGTGCCGGCGCCGTCGATGCGCGCCCCCATCTCGCCGAGCATCCGGCACAGGTCGACGATCTCGGGCTCGCGCGCGGCGTTGTCGACCACGGTGGTCCCCGCGGCCAGCACCGCGGCCATCACCAGGTTCTCCGTGGCGCCGACGGAGGGGAAGTCCAGCCAGATCGAGGTGCCGGTGAGCTGGGGGGCGGTCGCCACGAGGAAGCCGTGCTCGCTGACGATGGTGGCGCCGAGGCGTTCCAGGCCGGAGATGTGCATGTCCAGCCCGCGGGAGCCGATGGCGTCCCCACCGGGCAGCGCCACCCGCGCGCTGCCGCAGCGGGCGACGAGCGGGCCCAGGACGCTGATCGAGGCGCGCATCCGGCGGACCAGGTCGTAGTCGGTCTCGGTCGAGGGCGCGTCCGGGACGTCGATGGTCAGCCGGCCGCCGCCGCCGCTGCCGGGCGTGCGCTCGTAGGAGACGGCGCAGCCCAGCCGGCGGAGCACCTCGCTCATGATCGCCACGTCGAGGATGTCGGGGACCTCGTCGATGGTCGAGCGCCCGGGCGCGAGCAGCGCCGCCGCCATGAGCTTGAGGGCGCTGTTCTTGGCACCGGTGACCCGCACCCGGCCCGCGAGCCTCGCTCCCCCGGTCACCTCGAAGCACTGCACCGGACCACCCTACGGGGACCCCGCGGCGACGCCCCACCACGTGCTGGAACGGCCCTGCTGCAGAGGCCCGCCGCGAGCGTGCGAGCGGTGCACGTGTGGAACGACCCTCCTGCAGGGACCCGCGCCGAGCGCCAGCGAGGTGTGGGGGGCAGGAGGGTCCTTCTCCTAGGCTCGCTGCATGACCGTCCGGCTGACGCGCATCTACACGAAGACCGGCGACGCCGGCCAGACCCACCTGGGCGACATGAGCCGGGTGGCCAAGACCGACCCCCGACTGGTCGCCTACGCCGACGTGGACGAGGCCAACAGCGCGATCGGCGTCGCGATCGCCCTCGGCTCCCCGGAGCCGGCCCTCGCCGACCTGCTGCGCAGCATCCAGAACGACCTGTTCGACGTCGGGGCCGACCTCTGCACGCCGATCGTCGCGCAGCCGCAGTACCCGCCGCTGCGGGTGACGGCGGCCTACACCGAGCGGCTCGAGGCGGCGTGCGACACCTACAACGAGACGCTGCCGAAGCTGGACAGCTTCATCCTGCCCGGGGGCACGCCGCTGGCGGCGCTGCTGCACCAGGTGCGGGTGGTCGTCCGCCGGGCCGAGCGCAGCGTCTGGGCGCTGCTGGAGAGCGACGCCGAGCGGACCAACCCCGAGACGGCGCGCTACCTCAACCGGCTGTCGGACCTGGTGTTCATCCTCGGCCGGGTGGCCAACCCCGACGGCGACATCCTCTGGGAGCCCGGTGCGCACAGCGGCGTGCACGCCCAGCGCGCCGCCGCGGCGCCGCAGGAGTAGGGGCCGGTCAGCTGCCCGGCGGGGCCGACTCCAGCCAGGACTGGAAGCCGGTCACCGTCGAACGGTCCATCGCCAGCTCCCGCTGCCCCTGGACGGTGGTGCACCGCAGCACGAGGACGTCGGCCGGCAGGGCCAGGTCGTCGCGGTGCGCCGGTCGCTGGGCGAGCACCCGGAAGCCGGCCCGGGTGAGCCGTTGCTGCGGCCGGACCGACAGCGAGAGCGCCCGGTACCAGAGCAGCGCGTCGTCGCCGTACCAGGCGACACCCACCGACCACCGGGACGCACCTTCGGGGCGCAGCCACATCGTCACCGCACCGAGCCCCGAGAGCAGGAAGCGGCGGCGCAGCAGGAAGACCACGACGACGAGCAGCAGCAGGACGCCGGTCAGCACCCACAGGGCGGTGGTCATCCCGCGCGCTCGCCGTCGAGCTCAGTCGCTCGCGCCGGCCGCCCTCAGCCGCGACTGGGCGCGGCGCGCGGCGGCGACCGCGTCGGGGTCGTCGCCCTCGCTCTCGGCACGGCGCAGCGCCTCACGCGCGCGCTCCACGTCGATCTCGCTGGAGATCTCCGCGGTCTCGGCGAGGATCGAGACCCCCTTCTCGGTGACGGAGAGGAAGCCGCCGTGGGCGGCGATGACCATGTCCTCGCCGGTCTCGGTGCGGATCGTCACGACGCCACCCTCGGCCAGTTGCCCCAGCAGCGGCGCGTGACCGGGGAGGACACCGAGCTCGCCCTCCGTGGTGCGGGCGATGACGCTGGTCGCCTCGCCGGACCAGATCTTGCGCTCGACGGCCACCAACTCGACCTGCAGGGTCGCCACGACACTCCTCGGTTGGAACGGACGGGTCACGCTCACTGTAGCGACGTGTGGCTGCCGGCCTGCCTGCAGGGACCCGCTCGCGGCTGGGGGCACCTCCCGCTCGCGGGGGACGGCGAGGTGCGGGGGCAGGAGGAACGGTCTTCAGGCGGCGCGGCGGTAGAGCAGCGTCCAGCGCCCGACGCGCACCCACGGGCGCCGGACGCACGTCGCGGACGCCCAGCGCTCGGTGTCGAAGTCCGCGGTGCGGACCTCCACGGGCGCGTACGGCGGCCAGGTCCAGTCGAGCGCCTCCCGGCCCCCGCGCGGCACCACTGCGCTGTCCCGCTCCACGTCGCCCCCCGTGCCAGCACCCGTCGGCCGGGTGCGCCTGACGGGATCGTCGGCGGGCCGGCGTGCGCACCGCAGGCCCGGCGGGCGGATTTCACCCCGACGGAGGATGCGCCCAGCCGCCGGGGACGCCGGAGGCCGGGCCCCTCCTGGGAGGGACCCGGCCTCGGGGGTGTCCGACGACGGATCAGCGCTTGAGCTTCGCGGCGTTCTTCTCGAGGTCCTCGAGACCGCCGCACATGAAGAAGGCCTGCTCCGGGACGTTGTCGTACTCGCCCTCGGTGATGGCCTTGAACGCCTGCAGCGTCTCCGACAGCGGGACGAAGGAACCCGGCTGACCGGTGAAGGCCTCGGCCACGAACATGTTCTGCGACAGGAAGCGCTCGACGCGGCGGGCCCGGTTGACGGTGACCTTGTCCTCTTCGGACAGCTCGTCGATGCCGAGGATCGCGATGATGTCCTGCAGCTCCTGGTAGCGCTGCAGCACCTGCTTCACCCGCTGGGCGATGTCGTAGTGCTCGTTGCCGACGTACTGCGGGTCGAGGATCCGGCTGGTGGAGTCCAGCGGGTCCACGGCCGGGTAGATGCCCTTCTCCGAGATCGGCCGGGAGAGCACGGTCGTCGCGTCGAGGTGGGCGAACGTGGTGTGCGGCGCCGGGTCGGTGATGTCGTCGGCGGGCACGTAGATCGCCTGCAGCGAGGTGATCGAGCGACCACGGGTCGAGGTGATCCGCTCCTGCAGCTCCCCCATCTCGTCGGCCAGCGTCGGCTGGTAACCGACCGCGGAGGGCATGCGGCCCAGCAGCGTGGAGACCTCGGACCCGGCCTGGGTGAACCGGAAGATGTTGTCGATGAAGAGCAGCACGTCCTGGTTCTGCTCGTCGCGGAAGTACTCGGCCATCGTGAGGGCCGACAGCGCGACGCGCAGCCGGGTGCCCGGCGGCTCGTCCATCTGCCCGAAGACGAGCGCGGTGGCCTCGATGACGCCGGACTCGGTCATCTCGGTGATGAGGTCGTTGCCCTCGCGGGTGCGCTCGCCGACGCCGGCGAACACCGACACGCCACCGAACTCCTGGGCGACCCGGCGGATCATCTCCTGGATGAGGACGGTCTTGCCCACGCCGGCACCACCGAAGAGGCCGATCTTCCCACCGGCCACGTACGGGGTGAGCAGGTCGATGACCTTGATGCCGGTCTCGAGCATCTCGGTGCGGCCCTCGAGCTGGTCGAACCGCGGGGCGTGCCGGTGGATCTCCCAGCGCGGGGCGTCGGCGGCGTAGCCCGGCTGGTCGAGGCACTCGCCCAGCGCGTTCCAGACGTGGCCCTTGGTCACGTCACCGACCGGCACGCTGATCGCCGAGCCCGTGTCGGTCACCTCGGCGCCCCGGACGAGGCCGTCGGTCGGCTGCATGGAGATGGTGCGGACGACGTTCTCGCCGAGGTGCTGGGCCACCTCGAGGGTCATGGTCTTGCTGAGGTCGGCCAGCGTGACATCGACCTTCAGGGCGTTGAACAGGTCGGGCATCGCGTCGCGCGGGAACTCGACGTCGACGACCGGCCCGGTGACCCGCACGACGCGGCCGCTGCCGGTGGTCTGCGAGGTGGTCGGACGGTCCTCGGTGACGGTCATCTGTACTGCTCTCCTGCCCTGGGGCTCGGTGGTCTGCTGTTCGGTGGGTCAGTCGTTCGAGCCGGCCGAGACCAGCGCGTCGGCGCCACCGACGATCTCGCTGATCTCCTGCGTGATCTCCGCCTGGCGGGCCTGGTTGGCCTGCCGCGAGAGGTTCTTCGCCAGCTCCTCGGCGTTGTCGGAGGCCGACTTCATCGCCCGGCGGCGCGAGGCCGACTCGGAGGCGGCCGCCTCGAGCATCGCCGCGTAGATGCGCGTGGTGATGTACTTCGGGAGCAACGCGTCGAGCAGCCCCTCGGCCGAGGGCTCGAACTCGTACGACGGCGCGATCTCGGTGGCGCCGGCGCCCCGCTCCCGCTCCTCCCGCTCGTAGTCGAACTCCTCGACCTCCTCGACCTCCAGCGGAGCCATCCGCTTGGCGACCGGGACCTGCGAGAGCAGCGACCGGAACTCGGTGTAGACGATGTGCAGCTCGTCCACGCCGGCGATGCCGTCGGCACCCGCACCGCCGTCCTCGTCGTCGAGGCCGGCGGTGAAGGCGGCGATCAGCTGCTCACCCACGCGCTGGGCGTCGGCGTAGCCGGGCTGCTCGGAGAAGCCCGTGAAGGTCTCGGCCATCTCGCGGTCGCGGAAGGAGTAGTAGGTCTCCCCCTTCCGGCCGACCACGTAGAGCAGCGGCTCCTTGCCCTCCTGCCGGAGCAAGGAGAGCAGCTCCTCGGTCCGCCGCAGCACGTTGACGTTGTACGAGCCGGCGAACCCCCGGTCGGAGGTGATCACCAGGACGGCGGCCCGGCGGGGGTTCTCCGGCTCGGTCAGCAGCGGGTGGTCCAGCGACGCCGAGGACGCCAGCGCCGACAGCACACGGGTGATCTCCCGGGCGTAGGGCTTGGAGGCCTCCACCCGGGCCTGGGCGCGCACGATGCGGGCGCCGGCGATCAGCTCCTGCGCCGAGAAGATCTTCTTCGTCGACTGGGTGGAGCGGATGCGGCGCCGCAGCGCGCGGAGAGAGGCTGCCATCGCGTCAGGCCTTCTTCTTGACCTGGACGCGCTCCTGACCCCGCTCCGAGGCGTCCATGGCCTCGACCTCGGGCTCGTTCACCTTGAGCGACTCGCCCTCGCCGGTGGTGAACTGGCCGTAGAAGGCGTCGACCGCCTGCTCCAGGTTCCGCACCGTGTCGTCCTCGAGCTTCTTCGACGTCCGGATGGTGTCGAAGATGCCGTCGTTGCTGCGGGACACGTAGTCCAGGAACTCCGACTCGAAGCGGCGCACGTCGCTCACCGGGACGACGTCGAGCTTGCCGGTGGTGCCCAGCCAGAGCGAGACGACCTCGCGCTCCACCGAGTACGGCGAGTACTGGCCCTGCTTGAGCAGCTCGACCAGGCGCTGGCCGCGCTCCAGGGTCGCGCGGCTGGAGGCGTCGAGGTCCGAGGAGAACGAGGCGAAGGCCTCGAGCTCGCGGTACTGGGCCAGGTCCAGCCGAAGACGGCCGGCGACCGCCTTCATGGCCTTGATCTGCGCCGACCCACCCACGCGGGACACCGAGATGCCGACGTTGATCGCGGGGCGGACACCGGAGTTGAACAGACCCGTCTCGAGGAAGATCTGCCCGTCGGTGATCGAGATGACGTTCGTCGGGATGTAGGCCGACACGTCGTTGCCCTTGGTCTCGATGAGCGGCAGGCCGGTCATCGACCCCGCGCCGAGCTCGTCGGAGAGCTTGGCGCAGCGCTCCAGCAGGCGGGAGTGGAGGTAGAAGACGTCACCCGGGTAGGCCTCGCGGCCCGGCGGGCGGCGCAGCAGCAGCGAGACCGCGCGGTAGGCCTCGGCCTGCTTGGACAGGTCGTCGAAGACGATGAGGACGTGCTTGCCCTCGTACATCCAGTGCTGGCCGATGGCCGAGCCGGTGTAGGGGGCGATGTACTTGAAGCCGGCGGCCTCGGACGCGGGGGCCGCGACGATGGTGGTGTACTCCATCGCGCCGGCGTCCTCGAGGGCGGACCGGATCGAGGCGATCGTCGAGCCCTTCTGGCCCACCGCGACGTAGATGCAGCGCACCTGCTGCGACGGGTCGCCGGTGGCCCAGGCCTGCTTCTGGTTGATGATCGTGTCGATCGCGATCGCCGTCTTGCCGGTCTGGCGGTCACCGATGATCAGCTGGCGCTGGCCGCGCCCGATCGGCGTCATGGCGTCGATGGCCTTGATGCCGGTCTGCATCGGCTCGTGCACCGACTGGCGCTGGACCACGGTGGGGGCCTGCAGCTCCAGGGCGCGCCGGCCGGTGGTGGCGATCGGGCCCGCACCGTCGATCGCGTTGCCCAGCGGGTCGACCACGCGGCCGAGGTAGCCGTCGCCGACGGGGACCGAGAGCACCTCGCCGGTCCGCCGGACCTGCTGGCCCTCCTCGATGCCGGAGAAGTCACCCAGGATGACCACACCGACCTCGCGGACGTCCAGGTTCAGCGCGAGACCGCGGACGCCGCTCTCGAACTCGAGCAGCTCGTTGGTCATGACCGAGGGCAGGCCCTCGACCCGGGCGATGCCGTCGCCGGACTCGGTGACGATCCCGACCTCTTCGCGGGAGACGTCAGGCGAGTACTCGGTGACGTAGTTCTGGATGGCACTGCGGATCTCTTCTGCGGAGATCGTCAGCTCGGCCATGGCTCTGGTCCTCTTCCCTGCGGGGTCGTGATCTGTGGTGGTGGGCGGTCAGCCGGCGAGCTGCCGGCGGGCGGCTTCCAGCCGGTGGGCGATGCTGCCGTCGATGACCTCGTCGCCCACCTGGACGAGGAGGCCCCCGAGGACCGTCGGGTCGACGGTCACCTGCAACCCGATGGTGCGCCCGTAGATGCGGCCGAGCACCTCGGTCAGCCGCCGCTCCTGCGCCGGGGTGAGGGCCACCGCCGTCGTCACCCGTGCCACGGACTGGCCGCGGCGCCGGCTGGCGATGTCGGAGAGCCGCTCGACCGCGACCCCGGCGGTGCCGGCGTGCGAGGTCGTGAGCACGTTCCGCAGCAGGAGCTCGGTCACCGGGCTGACCCGGCCGGAGAGCAGCTGGTCGAGCAGGGCCGCCTTGCCCGCCGCCGGGGCCTTGCGGTCGCTGAGGATCCGGGACAGCTCCCGGTCACCCTCGACGATCCGGCCGAAGCGGAAGAGCTCGTCCTCCACGCCGTCCAGCTCGCCGCGGGCACCGGCCGCGTCGAACGCCGCCTCGGTGGCCAGGGACGTCGCGCCCTCGATGAGGTCCGACGGCCGCGACCAGCGCTGCCGGACGCTGAACTCGACGACGTCGAGGGCGACCGGGGAGAGCCGGCTGCTGAAGAGCCGCTGCACCAGCGCCGCCCGCTCCTCGGGCTTGCCCGAGGGGTCGGTGAGCGCCCGGCGCAGCGACGGCTGCGCGTCCAGCAGCCGCGCCACCGAGAACAGCTCCTCGGCCAGCGCGAGCTGCTCCTCGGCGCCGGTGGCGCGGGCCTGGCCGGTGAGCCGGTCCTTGGCCTTCCCGAGGAACCCCGAGGGATCCCGGGTCAGCTCGTCCAGCCGGTCCCGGGCGGCGAGGAGCGCCGCACGGCTCGAGGCGTCCATCAGCGGGTGCCCCCGGCGACGGTGCTGCCGCTGCGGCCGTCGGGGCTGCCGGCGACCATCCCGTCGAGCTGATCGAGGAAGCGGTCCACCGTGCCCTGCCGGCGCGCCTCGTCGGCGAGGGACTCGCCGACGACCCGGCCGGCGAGCTCGACGGCGAGGCCGCCGACCTGGCCGCGGAGCTCGTTGACCACCTGCTGGCGGGCAGCAGCGATCTGCTCCTCGCCGCGGGCGACGATCCGCGCCGACTCCTCCTGCGCCTGCGCCCGCAGCTCCTCGAGGATCTGCTGGCCCTCGGCGCGGGCCTGGTCGCGGATCTGCGCGGCCTCGTTGCGGGCCTCGGCCAGCTGCGCGCGGTACTGCTCCAGCGCGGCCTTGGCCTCGGCCTGCATGGCCTCGGCGCGCTCGATGCCGCCCTCGATCGCCGCGCGACGCGCCTGGTAGGCCTTCTCGAAGCCGGGCGCGACGAACTTCCACATCACGAAGAGGAGGACCGCGAATGCGATCGTCCCGATGATGATCTCGCCGACCACCGGGATGAGCGGGTTCGGGCTCTCCGCTGCCAGGATGCTCATGCTCTCAACGTCCCTGTCTGGAATGGGTGACCGTACGCGGGCGGCGTACGGATCAGGTGCCGTAGACGAGGGGGGCGACGAAGCCGATGAGCGCCAGCGCCTCGGCGAGCGCGAAGCCCAGGAAGGCGTAGGTACGGGTGAGGCCGGCCGACTCGGGCTGGCGGGCGGTCGCCTGGATGTAGGCGGCCCAGACCAGACCCACGCCGATGCCCGGGCCGATCGTGGCGATGCCGTAGCCGATGGACCCGACGCTGCCGGTGACCTGTGCCAGAAGATCCATTGCGGGTGTTTCCTCCTGTGTCGTCGCCCAGCGGGTGCCGGGCGGCTTGCGGGGTGGTGCGGGAAGCGGTGGTGCGCTTGCGGAGGGCCGGCGTACCGGCCACCACGAAGCTGATCAGTGCGCGGCCTCGACGGAACCGTTGAGGTAGGTGCCCATCAGCATCGTGAAGACGTAGGCCTGCAGGAAGATGATCAGCAGCTCGAAGAACGTCATCACGATGGCCATGAGCGCCGACAGCGGGAAGAAGACCGCGGAGAAGTTGCCGACCTGGAACAGGTAGACCGCACCCAGCGCGAACGTCACCAGGAGCATGTGGCCGGCGAACAGGTTGGCGAAGAGTCGGATCGCCAGGGTGAAGGGCCGCACGATGAAGTTCTGCAGCAGCTCCAGCGGCGTCACCAGGATGTAGGCCGCTTTCGGCACGCCCGGCAGGAACATGATGTCGCGGAAGTAGGGCCACAGGCCCTGGTTCTTGATCCCCACGCCGATGTAGACGAACCAGCAGATCGCCGCCAGGACCAGCGGGAAGGAGAACCGCGCCATCGGCGAGATCTGGATGCCGGGGATGATCGCCAGCGCGTTGTTGGCGAGGATGAAGAAGAACAGCGACGCCAGGAACGGCGCGAAGGGCAGACCTCTGGGGCCGACCACGTCGCGGGCGATGCCGTCGCGCACCAGGGAGTAGCCCGACTCGCCGACGAACTGCAGGCGGCCCGGGACGATCTCCGCCTTCCGCGCGGCCATCACCAGGAAGACCAGGATCGCCGCGGTCGCGAGCCACAGCGCCAGGATGATCCGGTCGATGTCGAACTGGATGCCGAGGACCGAGAAGCCGAACAGCGTCTCGGGGAAGAACTCCCCGACGCCAGGGGCCACGAAGCCGCCGCCGGGGTCGCTCTCCACAGCGAGCACGCCGTCGAGCGCGAGGGCGCTGGAGGTCACCGTTGTCCCTTCTGCGTCCTGGGCCGGCTCCGTCGCCGGCCCGCGGTGGCGCTGTTCGCCGTCCCCCCGGTGGTCGGGGGGACGGTGCCGTACTTGACGACCACCACGTAGATGGCCACTGCTGCACCGAGGATGATCCCGACCGGGAAGAACACGCGCGTGTCCAGCCACTGGTCGAGCAGCCACCCGGCCCCGCCCCACACGGCCATCCCGGACAGCAAGGTCCCGGTGACCCCCCAGGCCATGTCGGCCCCGCTGGGCTGACGAGCGTGAGGTGCAGGGCGCGGCCGGGCACCCCCGGTCCTGGAGGTGTCCTCGGCCATCGACGTGGACACTATCAGCCGCGTCCCGAGGGGTGTTCCTGGTCCGCCCGACCGGGGGACCCGGCCGCCGGCCGCGGCGGCGCGGGGGGCGGGACGTAGTAGAGCTGCCGGGTCCAGACCCAGCGCATCTGGAAGGCGCTCCAGGCCAGCGCGCCCACCACGACGGTCCACGCGAGCGCACGCCGGTCGACCCACCCGTCCTCGGGCAGCGCGTTGAGCACGCCGAACAGCACCATCGCCTTGAGCCCGAAGACCAGCAGCGCCACGGGGAGGGTGAGGGTGTCCCCGATGCGGCCGGCCCAGGCCACCGCGGCCGAGGACGCCGCGAAGAACGCCATCACGAGCACCGCCCCCAGCAGCACCCCCCAGACGGCGTCCCACCCGGCCAGGGCTCCCGCGACGGGCGCGGCGACGGCGGCCAGGCCGGCGGTGACGAGGACGCCCGGCCGGAGGAAGGAGATGTCCCACGGGACGTCGGCGGGGTCGGGCTGGCTCATCGGGCTCCCTGGCCGGCCCGGACCGCCGCCTGCGCGGCCGGCCCGGTGGTCTGGTCGGTGGATCGGTCCGCGGCGGCGCGGGCGCCGCGGGCGGTGGGGTGGTCGGCGCGGCTGCGCTCCCGCTGCGCCGCCAGTTCCGCGGCGCGCGCCTCCCGGGCGGCTCTGCGGGCCCGCGGGCTGAGCACCACGACGACGCCCACGACCAGCAGGACCGCGACGGCGACGACGAGCTCGACCCGCCCTCCGGTGATCGACATCCCGACCGCCCCGAAGGAGAGCAGGGCTGCCCAGAAGTACATCACCAGCACCGCCCGCTTGTGCGAGTGGCCGATGGACAGCAGCCGGTGGTGCAGGTGCATCTTGTCCGGCGAGAACGGCGACCGGCCCTTGCGCGTGCGCCGGACGACGGCCAGCACCAGGTCGGTGAAGGGGATGAAGAGGATCGCGATCGGCACGAGCAGCGGCAGGGTCAGCGGCAGCAGGCTGGCCGCCGAGTCGAACGTCTGCGCGTCCACCCCGCCGGTGGCGGTCACCGCGGCGGCCGAGAGCATGAGCCCGACGAGCATCGAGCCCGAGTCGCCCATGAAGATCCGCGCCGGGCTGAAGTTGTGCGGGAGGAAGCCCAGGCACGCCCCGGCGAGCACCGCGGTGATCAGCGCCGGGGCGCTCGCGGTCGCCACGTAGCCGGTCAGCCCCAGGTGGAAGCTGTAGGCGAAGAACGCCAGCGCGGCGATCGCCGAGACGCCCGCGGCCAGCCCGTCCAGGCCGTCGATGAAGTTCAGCGCGTTGACGGCGAACACGGTCAGCAGGATGGTCAGGGGAACCCCGACGTCCGGTCCCAGCGACACCGTCCCGATGTCGGCCACGGGCAGGAACAGGAACGCCAGCTGGACGCCGAGCAGGACCATGACGCCGGCCGCGGCGATCTGCCCGGTGAGCTTCGTCAGCGCGTCCAGGCCCCACTTGTCGTCGAGCACGCCCAGCAGGCAGATCAGCCCGCCGGCGACGAGGACCGCGTAGACCTGGGTGTCGTCGAACGTGCGCTGGAGGGCGGGCAGCCGGGAGGCCACCAGCACCGCGGCCACCACGCCGAGGTACATGGCCACCCCCCCGCCCCGCGGGGTCGGGATGACGTGCACGTCCCGCTCGCGCGGAGCGGCCATCATCCGCAGCCGGATCGCCACCATCCGCACCACGGGCGTGGCCAGGAAGGTGACCAGCGCCGCGGTGAGCAGGACGACGACGTACTCGCGCACGGGCTCAGGCGGTCCGCGCCGGCTCGGGGTACGCGGGATGGGCGCCGACGAGCTCGCGGACGCCCGCGGCGACCTCGGCGGTCCGGCTGCCGTCGGCGTCGCGGATGGCGGCACCGATGAGGGAGGCGATCGCCTTCATGTCCGGCTCGGTCATCCCCTGGGTGGTGACGGCGGGGCTGCCGACCCGGATACCCGAGGCCACGGAGGCCGGCTGCGGGTCGAAGGGGATCGCGTTCTTGTTCAGCACGATGCCCGCGGCATCGCACCGCTGCTCGGCCTCGGCGCCGGTCACGCCCGTCTCCCGCAGGTCGAGCAGGGCCAGGTGGGTGTCCGTGCCCCCGGCGACCGGCCGCAGCCCCTCGGCGGCCAGCCCCTCGGTCAGCGCCTGCGCGTTGGCCACCACCTGGCGCGCGTAGGCCTGGTACGCGGGCTGCAGGCACTCCTTGAAGTTTACCGCCTTGGCGGCGACGGCGTGCATGAGGGGACCGCCCTGCATCATCGGGAAGGCGGCCTTGTCGATCGCCTTGGCGTGCTCGGCACGGCAGACGATCGCGCCGCCCCGGGGTCCGCGCAGCACCTTGTGCGTGGTGAAGGTCACCACGTCGGCGTACGGCACCGGGCTCGGGATGGCCTTGCCGGCGACCAGGCCGATGAAGTGCGCGGCGTCGACCATGAAGATCGCGCCCACCTCGTCGGCGATCTGCCGGAAGGCGGCGAAGTCGATCAGCCGCGGGATCGCCGACCCGCCGGCGACGATGAGCTTGGGGCGGTGCTCGCGGGCCAGGTCGCGCACCTGGTCGTAGTCGATGTGCTCGGTCGCCGGGTCGACGCCGTACTGGACCGCGTGGAACCACCTGCCGCTGAAGCTGACCTTCGTGCCGTGCGTCAGGTGACCGCCGTGCGGCAGCGCCATGCCCAGGAAGGTGTCCCCCGGCGAGAGGAAGGCGCCGTAGGCCGCGAGGTTGGCGTTGGCGCCCGAGTGCGGCTGCAGGTTGGCGTGCTCGGCGCCGAAGAGCTCCTTCGCACGCTCGATGCCGATCTCCTCGGCACGGTCGACGACCTCGCAGCCGCCGTAGTACCGCCGCCCCGGGTACCCCTCGGCGTACTTGTTCGACAGCGTGCTGCCCAGCGCGGCGAGGACGGCGGGACTGGTGAAGTTCTCGCTGGCGATCAGCTGCAGCCCGCTGCGCAACCGGTCCAGCTCCCCGGTGACCACGCCGGCGATGTCGGGGTCGGCGGCGGCGAGGGCCTCGAAGTCCGGTCCCCAGTAGGGCGTGCTCATCTCGGTCGCGCTCCTGGGCGTGGGTGCGGGCGCCCGCGCTCCCCGGCTCCGGGTCCCGCGGCGGTCAGTGCTCCACGGTATCGCTCCGGCCCGTGCGCGCAGGGGACGCGAGCAGCGGCCGGGGCCGGAGGCGCCTCCGTCAGTCGCTGAGCTCGGGCACGACCTCGCGCAGCCGCTCGACCGGCACGGCACCGACGCGCAGCACCCGCGGCGCGGGACCCGTGCAGTCGACGATGGTGCTCGCCGCCGAACTCGTGCGCGCCCCCCCGTCCAGCACGACCGCGGCGTGCAGCCCGAGCTGCTGCACCGCCTGCTGGGCGTCGGTCGCCGCCGGCCGGCCCGAACGGTTGGCGCTGGAGACCGCCAGCGGCCCGGTGCGGCGCAGCAGGTCGCGGGTGAGCTCGTCGTCGGGGAGCCGCACGGCCACCGTCCCGTCGGCGTCGCCCAGGTCCCACGCCAGCGACGGGGCGTGCTCGACCACGAGGGTGAGCCCGCCGGGCCAGAACTCCTGGGCGAGCCGGGTGGCCACCGCGGGGGTCTGCAGCACCAGCCCGGCCAGGGTGGAGGCCTCGCCGACGAGCACGGGGACGGGCATGGTCCGGCCCCGGTTCTTCGCCTCCAGCAGCCGGCGCACCGCGGCCGGGGAGAAGGCGTCGGCGGCCACGCCGTACACGGTGTCGGTCGGGAGGAGGACCAGGTCGCCCCGGCCGATCGCCGCCGCCGCGGCGTCCAGGCCGGCGGCGCGCGCCTCCGGGTCGGAGCAGTCGTAGAAGTCGGCCACGGACGTGCAGTCTTCCGCAGGCCTCAGCCGGAGCGGCGGGCGGTGGTGTAGCGGGGCCGGCCGGCGAGGTCGGGGTGGTCGTCGACGTCGGTGAACGCCCCGTGGGAGCGGACGACGGCGGGCAGGGACTCACCCTGCTGGTCGGCGTGCTCGATGCCCAGCCAGCCGCCGGGGCGCAGCAGCCGCGCCGCGGTGACCAGCAGGCCGCGCACGACGTCCAGACCGTCGGGCCCACCCCAGAGCGCGAGCGGCGGGTCGTGGTCGGCGACCTCGCGCGGCACCCGGGCACCGTCGGGCACGTAGGGCGGGTTGCTCACCACCAGGTCGGCGCGCCCGTCGAGCTCGCGCAGCAGCCCTGGGTCGGTCATGTCACCGGCGAGGACGTCCACCGGGGTGTCCCCCGCCGCCGCGCGCGCGCCGGCGTTGTGCCGCGTCCACGCGATCGCCCCGGGATCGCGCTCCACCGCCGTCACCTGCGCGCCGGGGTGCTCGTGCGCCAGCGAGAGCGCGATCGCACCGGACCCCGACCCGAGGTCGACGACGACGGGCTCCGCGATGCCGGCCAGCCGCTCCAGGGCCCAGCCCACGAGCTGCTCGGTCTCGGGCCGGGGCACGAACACCCCGGGGCCGACCGCGAGCTCCAGGTAGCGGAAGGGGGCCCGGCCGGTGAGGTGCTGCAGCGGCACCCGGTCGGCGCGCTGGGCCACGAGCGCCTCGAAACGGGTGGCGGCCGCGTCGTCGACCTCGTCGAGCACGAGCAGCCGGGCGCGCGGCACCCCCAGGGCGTGCGCCAGCAGCAGCTCGGCGTCCACCCGGGGGCTCTCGACGCCTGCCTCGGCGAGGCGTGCGGCCGCCCCGCCCAGCAGCGACCGCGCGGTCAGGAGCCGGCCGCCAGCAGCTCGGCGGTGTGCGCGGCGACCAGCGCGTCGATCACGCCGTCGAGGTCTCCGTCGAGCACCTGGTCGAGGTTGTGCGACTTGTAGCCGACGCGGTGGTCGGAGATCCGGTTCTCCGGGAAGTTGTACGTGCGCACCCGCTCGCTGCGGTCGACGGTGCGCACCTGGCTGCGCCGCTGGTCGCTGGCCGCGGCGGCGGCCTCCTCGCGAGCGGCGGCCAGCAGGCGGGAGCGGAGCACGCGCAGCGCGGACTCCCGGTTCTGCAGCTGGCTCTTCTCGTTCTGGGAGCTGACCACGATGCCGGTGGGCAGGTGGGTGATCCGCACCGCCGAATCGGTGGTGTTCACGCTCTGGCCGCCGGGGCCCGACGAGCGGAAGACGTCGATGCGCAGGTCGTTCGGGTCGACGCTGACGTCGACCTCCTCGGCCTCGGGCAGCACCAGGACGCCGGCCGCCGACGTGTGGATGCGCCCCTGGCTCTCCGTGGCGGGCACCCGCTGAACCCGGTGCACGCCGCCCTCGAACTTCAGCCGCGACCAGATGCCCTCGTCCGTGCGGGACTTCACCGCGATCGCGACGTCCTTGTAGCCGCCGAGCTCGGCGTCGACGGCGTCGAGGACCTCGGTGGCCCAGCCACGCCGCTCGGCGTACCGGAGGTACATGCGCAACAGATCGCCGGCGAAGAGCGCGGACTCCGCGCCGCCCTCCCCCGCCTTGATCTCGAGGATGACGTCCTTGTCGTCGTCGGGGTCCTTGGGCAGCAGCTGCTCGCGCAGCCGGTCGGTCAGCTCGGCGATCCGCTGCTCCAGCGCCGTCGCCTCGGCGGCGAACGACGCGTCCTCGGCGGCCAGCTCCCGGGCGGCGCTCAGGTCGTCACGGGCCTGCTCCAGCCCGCGCGCGGTCTCGACCAGCGGCGCCAGCTGGGCGTACCGGCGGCCCATCCGGCGGGCGCGCGCCTGGTCGGCGTGGACGGCCGGATCGGCGAGTTCCTGCTCCAGGCGGGCGTGCTCGGCGAGCAACCCGGCCAGCCGGTCGGGCGCCGACGTCTCGGTGCTGCTCATCTGTCCCTCCTGAGGGCGGTTCGTGCACGAACCGCCCCGGCGTTATGTGCACATAACGCCACGGGGGTCCGGGCCGGACATGACGACGGCGCCCGCCCCACCGCGGAGGGTGGGACGGGCGCCGTCGGGGGTGCTACTTGGCGTCGGCCGAGGTGCCGCGCTTGCCGAACCGCTTCTCGAAGCGGGCCACGCGGCCGCCGGTGTCGAGGATGCGCTGCTTGCCGGTGTAGAAGGGGTGGCAGGCGGAGCAGGTCTCGACGGTCAGCTGACCGGTCGGGGAGGTGCTGCGGGTCGTGAAGGTGTTGCCGCAGCCGCAGGTCACGGTGGTGACGTTGTAGGCCGGGTGGATGTCGGGCTTCATGGCTGCTGCCTCTTCTACGAAGTCTGTGTCGTTCGGTCGGTCAGAACGCCGGGGACCGGAGGGCTATTTCCGGCCGCGCCGACGGGGCTCGGTCGACCAGTCTCCCAGATCGGGAGACCGGCCGACCGGTGACCCCCGCTACTCCTGGCCGGGGCCCAGCGTCGTCTTCTGGATCTGCATGAGGAACTCGACGTTGTTGCGCGTCTTCTTCAGCTTGTCGATCAGCAGTTCCAGGGCCTGCTGCGGCTCCAGCGCGGCCAGCACCCGGCGCAGCTTGATGACGATGGCCAGCTCGTCGGGCGACATGAGGATCTCCTCCTTGCGGGTGCCCGACGCGTTGACGTCGACCGCCGGGAAGACCCGCTTGTCCGCCAGCCGGCGGTCCAGCTTGATCTCCGCGTTCCCGGTGCCCTTGAACTCCTCGAAGATCACCGTGTCCATCGTCGAGCCCGTCTCGACCAGCGCCGAGGCGATGATCGTCAGCGAGCCGCCGTTCTCGATGTTGCGGGCCGCGCCGAGGAAGCGCTTGGGCGGGTACAGCGCCGTGGAGTCGACACCGCCGGAGAGGATGCGCCCGCTGGCGGGAGCGGCCAGGTTGTAGGCGCGGCCGAGGCGGGTGATCGAGTCCAGCAGGACGACGACGTCGTGGCCCATCTCGACCAGGCGCTTGGCCCGCTCGATGGACAGCTCCGCGACCGTGGTGTGGTCCGCCGGCGGCCGGTCGAAGGTCGAGGCGATGACCTCGCCCTTCACCGAGCGCTGCATGTCGGTGACCTCCTCGGGACGCTCGTCGACGAGGACGACCATCAGGTGGCACTCGGGGTTGTTCGTCGTGATCGCGTTGGCGATCGACTGCAGCACCATCGTCTTGCCGGCCTTGGGCGGGCTGACGATGAGCGCGCGCTGCCCCTTGCCGATCGGCATGACGAGGTCGATGACCCGGGTGGTCAGCAGGTGCGACTCGGTCTCCAGCCGCAGGCGGTCCTGCGGGTAGAGCGGGGTCAGCTTGGTGAACTCCGGCCGGTTGCGTGCCTGCTCGGGGTCCAGGCCGTTGACCGTGTCGAGGCGGACGAGCGCGTTGTACTTGTCCTTGCGCTCCCCCTCCCGCGGCTGGCGGACGGCGCCGGTGATGGCGTCACCGCGGCGCAGGCCGTAGCGGCGCACCTGCGACAGCGAGACGTAGACGTCGTTCGGCCCGGTCAGGTAGCCCGAGGTGCGGACGAAGGCGTAGTTGTCCAGCACGTCCAGGATGCCGGCGACCGGCAGCAGGACGTCGTCCTCGCTGACCGTCGGCTCGCCCTGCTCGAAGCGGTCGCGGCCACCTCGCTTGTTGCGGTCGCGGTAGCGACGGCCGCGGCGGCCGCGGCCGCCCTCGAAGTCGTCGTCCTCGTCGTCGGCGGGGCGGTCGTTGCGGCCGCCGTCGGCGCGGCCGCCGTCGGTCCGGTTGTCGCTCCGGTTGTCCGGCCGGCCGCCCCGGTCGTTGCGCCCGTCGGGGCCGCGGTTGCCGTCGCGGTTGCCGCGCTCGGCCCGGTCACCGCCGTCACGGTTGCCGCGCTCGGCCCGGTCACCGCCGTCACGGTTGCCGCGCTCCGTGCGCTCGCCGCCGTCACGGTTGCCGCCGTCCCGCTCGCCGCGGTTGCGACCGCGGGTGCGCTGCGGTCGCTCGCCGTCGCGCTGCTCGTCCTCGCGCGGCTCGGCGGGGGCCGTGTCCTGCGCGGGGGCGGCGTCCGCGGCGGGGGCCTCGGCGGAGACGGCCTCCACCGCCGGGGCCTCGGCCGACGAGGTCGGCGCCCCGGCCGGGCGGCTGGCCGAGCGGCGGGTGCGCGCGGGCGCCTCGCCGGTCACCGGGCCGCCGTTGGCGCCACCGCTGACGGGCGCCTCGAGGGGCGCGGCCGACGCGGCGGCACCACGCGCGGCCTCGGCGCCGCCGGTGGAGCCGCTCTCCGTGCGCGGCGCGGGCGCGGTGGCCTCGGAGCCGGCGCCCACCTGGCGGGCGGAGATGGCGGCGACCAGGTCGCTCTTGCGCATCCGGCCGGTGCCCGGGATGCCGAGTTCACCGGCCAGGCGCTGGAGTTCGGGCAGGAGCATGCCCGACAAGCCGTTGCCGCGGCGGCGGGGACGCCCGGCCGACCCAGAAGCGGCAGTGCCCTCGGCAGAGGCGGCGGCATCGGGCGCGCCGGTCGTGCCGAGGTCGGTGGTTTCGCTCACGTACAGGTCCTTCCCTGCGGTGACCTGCGCGTCTCAGCGCAGGGGGTGCCCGGTCCCCGGCGGACCGGCCCGGTGGGCGGGTGCGCGTCAGGAGACAGGTCGAGAGGTGCGGGGCGGATCAGCGGCGAAGAGGTTCGGACAACTGCTTCGGCCCCGCGCGAGGCTCGCCCGAGTGGGCGGCTACGCCGTGAGCCTAGTCGCGGCCCACGGGCAGGACAACACCGGATGATCTCGGCGTGTTCCCCGTTACCGAGACGAGACCTGGGGACCAGGGCGGTCGACCCGCGCGCCGGTCGGGTCGACGGCCAGCGGCAGCACCGACCAGGCCCGGCCGGCCAGGGCGGTGATCTCCCCGACCTCCTCCGCGCCGGGCTCGCGGTCGGCGCTGCGCACGGTGCGCCGGGCGAGCACCAGGACCGACGGCCCCGCGCCCGAGACGACGGCCGCGTGCCCGGCGGCGCGCAGCCGTCCGACCAGGTCGAGCGACGCCGGCATGGCCGCGCGGCGCTGCTGCTGGTGCAGCCGGTCCTCGGTGGCCTCCAGCAGCAGACCGCCGGAGGTCAGGGCGTGCACGAGCAGCGCCGAGCGCCCCGCGTTGAAGGCCGCGTCGGCGTGCGGGACGACCTCGGGCAGCAGCCCCCGGGCCACCTCGGTCGACAGCGTGGCGTCGGGCACGAGCACCACCGGCAGCACGTCCTCGTGCACCGGCAGGCTGTCGGCGCCCACACCCCCCTCCCCCGTCCAGGACAGGGTCAGCCCGCCGAGCAGGCAGGCCGCCACGTTGTCGGGGTGCCCCTCCATCTCGGTGGTGAGCCGGAGGACGGCGTCGCCGTCGATGCTCTCGACCCCGGGGCACAGCGCCCACGCCGCCAGGACACCGGCGACGACGGCGGCGGCGGAGGAGCCCATCCCCCGCCCCTGCGGGATGGCGTTCTCCGCGACCACCCGCAGCCCGGGCGGCGCCCAGCCGAGCTCGTCGCAGGCGGCCCGGAAGGCGCGGACCACGAGATGGGACTCGTCGGTGGGCAGCTCGCCGGCGCCCACGCCCCGTATCTCGACGGTGAGGCCCGCCGGCTCCACCGAGAAGTCCAGGACGTCGTGCCGCGCGAGCGCCAGGCCGGCGCAGTCGAAGGCCGGCCCCAGGTTGGCGCTGGTGGCGGGGACGCGCACCCGCACCCGGTCGGTCGCGGCCGCGCCCGGGGCACCGCCGCGAGCGCGCGAGCGGTGGGGAGGACGGGGTCCTTCCATCACAGGCCGAGCTGGGCGGCGGCAGCGGCGGCGTCGACCGGGATCGTCACCGGCGCCGGCGCCCCGGAGATGGCCCACTCCGGGTCCTTGAGCCCGTTCCCGGTGACCGTGCAGACGATCCGCTGGCCGGGCTCGAGCTCGCCGGCCTCGGCCACCTGCAGCAGCCCGGCGACCGAGGCGGCCGAGGCCGGCTCGACGAAGACGGCCTCGCTGCGGGCCAGCAGCCGGTAGGCGGCGAGGATCGCCCGGTCGGTCACGGCGTCGATGCGCCCACCGGACTCGTCGCGGGCGGCCAGCGCCTTGGTCCAGGACGCCGGGTTGCCGATGCGGATCGCGGTGGCGATCGTGCTCGGGTTCTCCACCACCTGGCCGTTCACGATCGGGGCGGCACCGGCGGCCTGGAAGCCGAACATGCGGGGGGTGCGCGAGGCGGTGCCGTCCGCGGCGTACTCGCGGTAGCCCTGCCAGTAGGCGGTGATGTTGCCCGCGTTGCCCACCGGCAGGCAGTGGACGTCGGGGGCGTCGCCGAGCACGTCGACGATCTCGAACGAGGCGGTCTTCTGCCCCTCGATGCGGAACTGGTTGACGCTGTTGACCAGGCTGACCGGGTAGTCGATCGCCAGCTTGCTGGCCAGGGCCAGGCAGTCGTCGAAGTTGCCGTCGACCTGCAGCAGCTTGGCGCCGTGCACCAGCGCCTGGGCCAGCTTGCCCATCGCGATCTTGCCCTGCGGCACGAGGACGGCGCAGGTCATGCCGGCGCGGGCGGCGTACGCGGCGGCGCTGGCGCTGGTGTTGCCGGTGGAGGCGCAGATGACCGCCTGCGCGCCCTCCTCCAGCGCCTTGGTGATCGCCATCGTCATGCCGCGGTCCTTGAACGACCCGGTCGGGTTGGCGCCCTCGACCTTGAGGTAGACCTCGCAGCCGGTCCGCCGGGAGAGCTCGCGGGCGGGCACCAGCGGGGTGGCACCCTCCTGCAGGGTCACCACCGGGGTGGTGTCCGACACCGGCAGGCGCGACCGGTAGGCCTCGATGAGGCCCGGCCAGCCCGGGGACACGACCGACGAGACCGTCATTGCAGACCCTCCACGCGCAGCACGCTGGTGACGCCCCGGACCGCGGGCATCTCCCGCAGTGCCGCAATGGTGGCCGACAGCGCCGCGTCCGGGGCGCTGTGGGTCACGATGACCAGGGTGGCGGCGTCGCCGCGGCCGGTCTGGCGCACGGTGGAGATGCTCACGCCGTGCTGGGCGAACTCCTGCGCGACGGCGGCCAGCACGCCCGGCTTGTCGGCGACGTCGAGGCTCACGTGGTACCGCGTCGGCGTCTCGGCCATGGGCCGGACGGCGAGGTCGGCGTAGCCGGAGGGCCCCTGCCCGGCGGCCCCGGCCAGCCGGTTGCGGCCGACCGCCACCAGGTCGCCCAGGACGGCGCTCGCGGTGGGCTCCCCCCCGGCGCCCTGCCCGTAGAACATCAGCTGCCCGGCGGCCTCCGCCTCGACGAACACGGCGTTGAACGCGCCGCCGACCGATGCCAGCGGGTGGGTGGTCGGGATCATCGCCGGGTGCACCCGCACGGAGACCGAGTCGCCGTCCCCGTTCCCGTCCACCCGCTCGCAGATGGCCAGCAGCTTGACCGTGCAGCCGATCTCCGCGGCCCGGGCCACGTCGGTGGCGGTCACCGTCGAGATGCCCTCGCGGTGCACGTCGGCGGCCGACACCGGGGTGTGGAACGCCAGCGAGGCGAGGATCGCGGCCTTGGCGGCGGCGTCGAAGCCGTCGACGTCGGCGGTGGGGTCGGCCTCGGCGTAGCCGAGCTCGGTGGCCTCCGCCAGCGCCTCGCCGAAGCCGGCGCCGGTCTCGGCCATCCGCGACAGGATGTAGTTCGTGGTGCCGTTGACGATGCCCACGATGCGGGACAGCTGGTCGCCCACCAGCGATTCCCGCAGCGGGCGCAGGATCGGGATCGCCCCCGCGACGGCCGCCTCGTAGTACAGGTCGACGCCGGCCTTGGCCGCCGCCGCGTGGAGGGCCACGCCGTCCTCGGCGAGCAGCGCCTTGTTGGCGCTGACCACCGACTTGCCCGCCTCGAAGGCGGCGAGCATGAGCGAGCGCGCCGGCTCGATGCCGCCGATCACCTCGACGACGAGGTCGACGTCGTCCCTGGTGACGAGCGCGTGGGCGTCGGTGGTCAGCAGGTCCGCGGGCACGTCCGGGTGGTGGTCCGGGCGGCGCACGGCGACGCCGGCCACCTCCACGGCGCGGCCGACGCGGGCGCCGAGGTCGTCGGCCTGCTCCTGCAGCGCGCGCAGCACCGCGCCGCCGACCGTGCCGCAGCCGAGCAGCGCCACCTTGAGGGGTCGGTTCACGAGGTCGCTCCCGCGGGGTGCTCGGGCGCCGGCTGGTCGATCGCCGGCGAGGGGGCGGGGCGGTCGGCGAGGACCGCGTCCAGGGCGAACACGTCCGCCAGCGTCTGGCGGCGGACGATCTCCCGGGCGGCGCCGTCGCGGACGGCGACCACCGGGGGCTTGAGCAGGTAGTTGTAGTTGCTCGCCATCGACCAGCAGTAGGCCCCGGTGGCGGCGACGGCGAGCAGGTCGCCGGGCTGGACGTCCGAGGGCAGCCAGAGGTCGCGGACCAGGATGTCGCCGCTCTCGCAGTGCTTCCCGACGACCCGGCACAGCGCGGGCGGGGCCTCGGAGACCCGGTTGGCGAGCACGCAGGTGTAGGCCGCGTCGTAGAGAGCGGTGCGGATGTTGTCGCTCATCCCGCCGTCGACCGACACGTAGTTGCGCACCAGCGGGGCGCCCGGGGCGCCGCTGGCCCCGAGCCGCACCGGCTTGATGGTGCCGATCTCGTACAGCGTGACCGTGCCCGGACCGGCGATCGCGCGGCCGGGCTCGACCGCGAGCCGCGGCACCGGCAGGCCGAGCTGGGCGCACTCGGCGGCGACGACGGCGCGCAACCGCGTCGCGACGTCCGCCGGGGTGACCGGGTCGTCCTCGGACAGGTAGGCGATGCCGAAGCCGCCGCCGAGGTTGAGCTCCGGCAGCACCTCCCCGGTGGCCTGGTGCACCTGGCCGAGCAGGCCGACCACGCGGTGCGCGGCCGCCTCGAACCCGGCGGTGTCGAAGATCTGCGAGCCGATGTGGCTGTGCAGCCCGGTCAGCCGCAGCGCCGGCTCGCGGATCACCCGTACCGCGGCGGTCAGCGCGTCGCCGGTGGCCAGCGAGAAGCCGAACTTCTGGTCCTCGTGCGCGGTGGCGATGAACTCGTGGGTGTGCGCCTCGATGCCGACGGTCGCGCGGATGAGCACGGGCACCGGCGCCCCGCCGTCGGCGACCCGCTTCTCGGCCATCGGGACCAGCCGCTCGATCTCGTCGAAGGAGTCGAGGACGACGTGGCCGATGCCGGAGTCGACCGCCAGCTGCAGCTCGACCAGCGACTTGTTGTTGCCGTGCAGCGCGATCCGCTCCGCGGGGAACCCGGCGGCCAGGGCCAGCGCCAGCTCGTTGCCGCTGCAGGCGTCCAGGTGCAGGCCGTCGTCGGCGATCCACCGGGCCACCTGGCCGCAGAGGAAGGCCTTGGACGCGTAGTGCACGTCGGCGTCGTCGAAGGCGCCGGCGAACTCCGCGGCGCGACCGCGGAAGTCCTCCTCGTCCAGCACGAACAGCGGGGTCCCGTGCGCGCGGGCCAGGTCGGTGACGGCCCGGCCGCCCAGGTGCAGCTCGCCGTCGACACGGGTGGCCGAGCGCGGCCAGACGTGCGGGTCGAGCGCGCCGAGCTCCTCCGGCGGGGCGCCGGCGGCCGTGGGCGGGGTGATGTTCCCGTGCAGGGGCCCCGCGGGGTGCGCCCTCACATCCGCTCCGGGGCGGTCACGCCGAGGACACCGAGCCCGTTGCGCAGCACCACCGCGGTGGCGGCGCACAGCCACAGCCGGGCGGTGGTGAGCGGCGTGGCTTCCTCGTCGCCGCGGGGCAGCACCCGGCAGGCGTCGTAGAAGCGGTGGTACGTACCGGCCAGCTCCTCGAGGTAGCGGGCCACCCGGTGCGGGGCCCGCAGCTCGGCCGCCGTGGTGAGCACCCGCGGGAACTCCCCGAGGGCCCGCAGCAGGTCGTTCTCCCGGTCGTGCACCAGTTCGGCGACGTCGACGGCGCCCGCCTCGCCGAGCGCGATGCCCAGGTCGGCGGCGTTGCGCAGCACCGAGGAGATGCGGGCGTGCGCGTACTGGACGTAGAAGACCGGGTTGTCGTTGGTCCTCCGGCTCCACAGCTCGACGTCGATGTCGATCTGCTGGTCGACCGACGCCCGGGCCAGCGCGTACCGGGCGGCGTCCACGCCGATGGCGTCGACGAGGTCCTCGAGGACGACGATGGTCCCGGCGCGCTTGCTCATCCGCACCGGCTCGCCGTCGCGGAGCAGGTTGACCAGCTGCCCGAGCAGGATCTGCAGGTGCTCGGCCGGGTCGTCGCCGGTGGCCGCGACCAGCGCCTTGTACCGGCCGACGTAGCCGGAGTGGTCGGCGCCGAGCATGATCACCACGCGGTCGAAGCCGCGGGCGCGCTTGTCCAGGTAGTAGGCGCAGTCCGAGGCGAAGTAGGTGGTCTCGCCGTCGGCCTTGACCAGCACGCGGTCCTTGTCGTCGCCGAAGTCGGTGGTGCGCAGCCAGACCGCCCCCTCGGACTCGTAGACGTGCCCCTGCTCCCGCAGCGTGGCCAGCGCCTTGTCGACGGCCCCGCTGTCGTAGAGGGACTTCTCGCTGAACCAGACGTCGAAGTCCACGCCGAAGCCCTGCATCGACCGGCGGATCTCGTCGAGCATCAGCGCCACCCCGCGGTCGCGGAAGACCCGCTCCTGCTCGGCGTCGTCCCGACCCAGCAGGTCGGGCTCGAGCGCGACGACCGACGCGGCGATGTCGGCGATGTACGTGCCGCCGTAGCCGCCCTCGGGCACGGGCCGGCCGTTGGCCGCGGCCTGGAGGCTGCGGGCGAACCGGTCGATCTGCGCGCCGGCGTCGTTGATGTAGTACTCGCGGGTGACGTCCGCGCCGCTGGCCTCGAGCAGCCGCCCGATGGCGTCGCCGACCGCGGCCCACCGGCTGCCCCCGATGTGCACCGGGCCCGTCGGGTTGGCGGAGACGAACTCCAGGTTGAGCTTCTGCCCGGCCAGGGCCGCGGTGCGGCCGTAGGCCTCCCCCGCCGTCACGGCGTCGACGGCGATCTTGCCGAGCGCGCCCTGCGCGAGGGTGATGTTGAGGAAACCGGGTCCGGCGACGTCGACGCCGGCGACGCCCGGGTGGGCGCGCAGCTCCTCGGCGAGCAGTCCGGCCACCTCGCGCGGCGGCCGGCCCGCGGGCTTGGCCAGGCGCAGGGCGACGTTGGTGGCGTAGTCGCCGTGCTCGGGGTTCTTCGGCCGCTCGACGACGACCTCCGCGGGGACGTCGACGGGCAGCGCGCCGCGCCCGACGACCGCGGCGACGGCGGTGCGGACGACGTCCTGGAGCTGCTCCGGTGTCACCCGGCGAGCGTACTGATGGCGGCGACGGCGCCCCGCCGCCCCCGCCCGGCTCCCAGCCGACGCACAGGGAGCCGACCTAGACTCGCCGCCGGTGAGCCGGGCCCGTCCGGCCCCCGCCGCACCGGCGCGGACGCGCCCCGTGAACGAGGAGAGGCCTTGGCCAAGGACCGCACGCCCGACAAGAGCCGCGCCACCGGTGGCGGGGCCACCCGGTCCGGCGGGCGCGCAGGAGGCCGCACCCGGCCGCCGACGCAGGTCGTGGCGCAGCAGCGGCCGTGGGGGCTGATCGCCGCGGCGATCGCCGTCGTCGTCTTCGCCGCGGCCGTCATCACCTACGCCGTCGTGCAGGTGCGCGAGGCCGACGCGCTGCGGGTCGACTCCATCGACGAGATCGACGGCGCCCAGGTCTTCGACTACGAGGGGGGCCTGCACGACGACGGCCCCATCGAGTACACCGAGTCGCCGCCGGTCGGCGGGGAGCACGCCAACCTCTGGGCCGACTGCACGGGCACGGTCTACGACGTCGACATCCGGCACGAGAACGCGGTGCACAGCCTGGAGCACGGCGCGGTGTGGATCACCTACAACCCCGACGAGGTCTCCGACGCCGACGTCGAGACCCTCGCCGGGCTGGTCGAGGGCGTCTCCGGCCGGATGCTCTCGCCGTACGAGGGGCTGGACTCACCGATCAGCCTCCAGTCGTGGGGCCACCAGCTGAAGGTCGACAGCGCCGACGACGAGCGGATCCAGCAGTTCGCCGACCTGATGACGTACAAGGCCGACAGCTTCCCCGAGCCGGGCGCGACCTGCGAGAGCCCCACCTTCCTGGCCGACCCGCTGCTGGAGAGCGACGACGCCCCGGCCACGCAGTGACGACCCCGTCCCCCAGGAGGTCGATCCCGTGAGCGCAGGAGATCCCGGCCGGCGCGGCCCTCTGCGGATCGCCCTCCTCGCCGTCATCGGCGTCGGCCTGCTCCTCCTCGGCGGGGGGCTGGCCGTCGCACTGGGCATCGGCCGGGATGGCCCGCCCGCGGCCGACTCGGTCGACGCCGGCTTCGCCCGCGACATGTCCCGGCACCACCTGCAGGGCGTCGAGATGGCCAACCTCGTCGCCGATCGCAGCGACGACCCCGAGGTCGAGCAGCTCGCCTTCGACATCTCGGCCACGCAGACCAACCAGGCCGGGCGCATGCAGGGCTGGCTGTCCCTCTGGGGCGTCCCGCCCACCGGCGGCGACACCATGGCCTGGATGCCCGCGGGCGAGGGGCACGCCGGCCACGACATGGCGGGCACGGAGACGGGCGCGGGCGCGCTGATGCCGGGCATGGCCACCGAGGAGGAGCTCGCCGAGCTGCGCAGCCTGTCCGGCACCGCGTTCGACGTGCAGTTCCTCCGGCTGATGATCCGCCACCACCAGGGCGGTTTCGACATGGCGGCCCACGCCGCCGACGACGCCGAGGTGCAGGCCGTGCGGGACCTCGCCCGGTCGATGGTCCGGTCGCAGGGCGCCGAGGTCGAGACGATGACCCGCATGCTCGCGGCCCGGGGCGGGACCCCCCTCCCGGAGCCGTGACCGGCGCCGCGGGAGGCGCCGCACGGGCGTCGACCGCGGGCTGGTAACTTCTCCTCTGCCCCACCACCGAGCCCCCGTAGCTCAGGGGATAGAGCACCGCCCTCCGGAGGCGGGTGCGCAGGTTCGAATCCTGCCGGGGGCACCCACGCGAGCCGGACCGGGATGCCCCGGGAGCCGGCCGGCAGCAGCGAGCAGCCAGGCCCCGCGGGCACCCGACCAGGGTGCCGGCGGGGCCTGTTCTCGTCGTGGGTGGGCAGCGGCACGGCTCGGGGTGTTCGGGGACGGCGGCGGGTGTTTGATGAGGTCCGGGCGCCGGTACCGCCCGGTGCCCGAGGTGCCCGCAGGCCGGCCGCAACCACCACGCAGGAGGTCCGATGAGCTCGACAGCGGGCGCCGCTGCCCAGCAGGAGCGCCGGCGCGGCGCCTTCAGCTCCCGGCGGGTCTTCATCCTCGCGGCGATCGGCTCGGCGGTCGGGTTGGGCAACATCTGGCGGTTCCCCTACGTCGCCTACGAGAACGGCGGCGGAGCGTTCGTCGTGCCGTACCTGGTGGCGCTGCTGACCGCGGGCATCCCCTTCCTGCTGCTCGACTACGCGATCGGCCACCGCCACCGCGGCTCCGCGCCGCTCTCCTTCGCCCGCCTCCGCCGCGGCGCCGAGGGGCTCGGCTGGTGGCAGGTGGCGATCTGCTTCCTCATCGCCGTGTACTACGCCGCCGTGCTGGCGTGGGCGCTGAGCTACACGTTCTTCTCGGTCGACCAGGCGTGGGGCGCCGATCCGGAGGCCTTCTTCTTCGGGGAGTACCTGCAGGCCGGTGACGTCGAGGTGACCGCCGACGTGGTGCCCGGGGTGCTGGTGCCCCTGGCGGTCGTCTGGCTGGCCGTGCTGGTGGTCATGGCGCTCGGCGTCCAGCGCGGCATCGGCGTGGTGTCGCTGGTCTTCATCCCGGTGCTGGTGCTCGCCTTCGCCACCCTGGTGGTGCAGGCGCTGCTGCTGCCCGGGGCGGGGGCCGGCCTGGACGCCCTGTTCACCCCCGACTGGGCGGCGCTCGCCGAGCCCGCGGTCTGGGCCGCGGCGTTCGGCCAGATCTTCTTCTCGCTGTCCATCGGCTTCGGCATCATGATCACCTACGCCTCCTACGTCGGCCGCCGCGAGGACATGACGGGCTCCGGCCTCGTCGTCGGGTTCTCGAACTCGAGCTTCGAGCTGCTGGCCGGCATCGGCGTGTTCGCCGCGCTCGGCTTCATGGCCCAGGCCGGCGGCGTCGCGGTCGGTGAGGTCGCCGACGACGGGATCGGCCTGGCCTTCGTCGCCTTCCCGGCGATCATCAGCGAGGCCCCCGCGGGCGCGCTCATCGGCGTCCTGTTCTTCGGCTCGCTGGTCATCGCCGGCATCACCTCGCTGATCAGCGTCATCGAGGTGGTCATCTCCGCCGTCCGCGACAAGCTCGACACCAGCCGGCTGACCGCCACCCTCGCCGTCGTGGTGCCCACCGCGGTGCTGAGCCTGGTGCTCTTCAGCACCACGAGCGGGATCTACGTGCTCGACGTCGTCGACCACTTCGTCAACCAGTACGGCATCCTCGTCGTCGCGCTGCTGAGCATGCTGGTCGTCGCCTGGGGGCTCCGGGCGCTGCCCCGGCTCGCCGACCACCTCAACGTGCACGGCCGCCCCCGGCTCGGCAGCGGCTGGCGGGTGCTGACCAGCGTCGTGGCCCCCGCGGGGCTGGCCGTCGTGCTCGTGCTGGCGGTGCGCGACGACCTGGATGCGCCCTACGGGGACTACCCCACCTGGCTCCTGCTCGGCTTCGGCTGGCTGCTGGTCCTGGCGCTGCCGCTGGTCGGCTTCCTGCTCGCCCGGCTGCCGTGGCGCGCCGGGACCCACCTGGACGGCCCGCCACCGGGCTCCGACCCCGGAGCACCCCTGGCGGAGGCGACGCCCCGCGACCGCTCGGTCAGCGGCTACGACGAGGGAGGCCGGCGGTGAGCGCGAGCGCGATCGTGATGATGGTGGTGGCGATGCTGATCATCTGGGGCGGCCTCGCCCTGGCGGTCACCAGCCTGGTGCGCCACGGCGCCGTCGAGCAACGCGCGGAGAACGTGCGCCGGGCCGGCCACCGCCGCGGGCCGGTCAGCTGGTGAGCATCCCGCCCTCGACCGGGATGGTCGTGCCGGTGACGTACCCGCCGGCGTCGCTGACCAGGAAGACCAGCGCGGCGGCGAGCTCCTCGGGCTCGCCCTTGCGCCCGACCAGCACCCGGGACAGCTGCGACTCCAGGTAGCCCTCGGGGTACTGGTCGGTCATCTCCGAGGTGAAGAACCCCGGCGCCAGGGCGTTCACCCGGATCCCCTTGCGGCCGGTCCACTGCTGGGCGAGGTCGCGGGTCAGCCCGATCAGCCCCGCCTTGCTCGCGGCGTAGGCCGCCTGCGGCAGGCCGGCCGTGGTCAGGCCGAGGACGCTGGAGATGTTCACGATGGAGCTGCCGGGCTGCATGACGCGGCCGCAGGCCTGCGCCATCCAGTAGCAGCCGTTGAGGTTGACGTCGATGACCTGCCGGAACTGGTCGGGCGTCTCGCGGGTGGCCGGCACCGCGGTGCCCACCCCGGCGTTGTTCACGAGGACGTCGACCTTGCCGAACTCGGCCATGGCGGCGTCGACGAGCGCCTGGCAGTCCTCCGGCCGGGAGACGTCGGTGGCCACGCTGATCGCCCGCCGCCCCGCCGCCTCCACCGCGCCCTGGGTCTCGGCGAGCCGGTCGGCGCGGCGGGCGCCGAGCACGACGTCGCAGCCGGCCTCGGCCAGCGTGCGGGCGAAGACCGCGCCCAGCCCGGACGAGGCCCCGGTGACGATGGCGACGCGGTCGTCGAGGCGGAAGAAGTCGAGGATCGAGCGGTCGGGCATGAGCGGGGGTCTCCTCGCGGTCGGGGGCTGTCGGGCCACCGTATCGGCCGTGTGCGGTAGATCACCCGCCGAGCCGGGTAGGCACCTCGCCGTCCAGCCAGCGACGACCGGGAGGACGACCGATGACCGACCTCGCGCAGCGCCCGCGCGACGCCGCGCGGCGGGTGGGCCGGTGAGCGCCCCGCTGTGGCGCCAGGCGTTCGACGCCGCGGAACGGGCCGTGGCACCGCGGGCGGAGAGCCTGGTCCGCACCGAGCACTTCGCGCTCGGCACCGCCCTGGTGCGGCGGGCGCAGACCCTCGCGAGCCGGTCGGCGCAGCAGCTGAGCGCCCGCGCCTGGCACCTGCTCAACCTGCCCGCGGGCAGCGACATCAGCCGGCTGCGGGCCCAGGTGGGCTCCCTCGACCGCGAGGTGCGGCGGCTGACCATCCAGCTGGAGCAGGAGCGGCGCCGCAGCGCGGCTGCACGCCCACGCGCCCAGCGACCGACGACGAGCCCGACCACGGAGGACAGCGATGCCGACGGTGCCCAGCCCGCAGACGGTGCTCGACCGCGTCCGCCGCGACGTCGAGCGCAACACCCTCCGCGCCCGTAACGGCATCAAGCTCGTCGCCGGCGTCGACCGGCCGGGGGTCGGCCAGACCCCCAAGGACGTCGTCTGGCAGCGGGGCCGCACCCAGCTGTGGCACTACCGCAACGACCCGGACACCCACGGCGGCGTCCGGTACGGGCCCCCGCTGCTGATCGTCTTCAGCCTGGTGAGCCGCAGCTACATCCTGGACCTGACGCCCGGCAACAGCTTCGTGGAGCAGCTGCTGGAGGCCGGCTTCGACGTCTACATGCTCGACTGGGGTGAACCCGACGAGCGGGACGCCGGCAACGGGCTGGAGGACTACGTCGACGACTACATCCCCGCCGGCATCGACCGGGTCCTCGAGCTCTCCGGCGCCGACGAGGTCAACCTGTTCGGCTACTGCTTCGGCGGGGACCTCGCCCTGCTCTACGCGGCACACCACCCCGACGCGCCGCTGCGCAGCCTCACCGTGCTGGCGACCCCGGTCGACTTCCGGCACATGGGCCCGCTCGCCGACATCTTCGCCGTCGGCGGGATGGACGTGGCATCGGTCCTCGACGCGGACGGCAACGTCCCGCCCTCGGTCGTCGTCCAGGGCTTCCGGGCGCTGACCCCGACCGCGGAGGTGACCCGCTACGTCACCCTCTGGGAGCGGCTCTGGAACGACGAGTACGTCGCGTCGTACCAGGCCATGACCGGCTGGTCGGACGACCACGTGCCCTTCCCCGGCGCCGCCGCGCGGCAGACGGCGGAGATGCTCGTCCGGGCCAACGGCATGGTGAACGACCGGCTCACCGTCGGCGGGGACCGGGTCCACCTCGCCGACATCCAGGTCCCGTTCCTCACCGTGCGGGCCAACCGCGACCACATCGTGCCGCCGGCGGCCACGGCCCCGCTGATCGACCTGGTCGGCTCCCCCGACAAGCACGAGCTCCGCCTCGACGCCGGCCACATGGGGCTGGTCGTCGGGCGGACCGCGGCGAGGACGACGGTGCCCACGATCATCGACTTCGTCCGCCGGCGCAGCGACCTGCTCGACCCCGACGAGAAGCTCCAGGAGGACTGACGTGACGGTGGTGGAACTCGGGCCCGAGCGCTGCGACGCGCTGCTGCGGTTCTTCGGCGACCTCCCCGCGGGGGACCTGACCTTCATCAAGGAGGAGGTCACCGACCCGGAGACGGTCCGCTCGTGGGCCACCGGCGCGTCCGCCGGCGGCCGCTGGGTGGCCGTCGACACCGGTGGGGAGGGTGGGGACGGCACGGACGAGGTCACCGGTTACGTCGCCGTCCGCCCGCTCCCGGGCTGGTCGGACCACGTCGGGGAGATCCGCCTGGTGGTCGCGCCGTCGCGCCGTGGCAGCGGGCTCGGCCGGGAGCTGGCCCGGCAGGCGCTGGTGGGCGCGGTCGCCTCGGGGCTGTCGAAGCTCGTGGTCGAGGTCGTCGCCGAGCAGGGTCCGGCGCTCGCCCTCTTCGGTGACCTCGGCTTCACCGGCGAGGCGCTGCTCAAGGACCACATCCGCGACCGCAGCGGCGAGCTCCGCGACCTCATGGTGCTGGCGCACCACGTCTCCGACACGTGGGCGGGCATGGACAGCGTCGGCATCGCCGACGAGCTCGGGACGCCGGCCGGCTGACCCCGGTCAGCGTTCGGTGACCCGCCCGCCGTCGACCTCGAGGAGCCGGTCGGTGGCGACGGCGGCCAGCATCCGCCGGTCGTGGGTGACGAGCAGCAGGGTGCCCGGGTAGCCGGCCAGCGCCTGCTCCAGCTGCTCGATGGCCGGCAGGTCCAGGTGGTTGGTCGGCTCGTCGAGAACGAGCACGTTGACCCCGCGCGCCTGCAGCAGCGCCAGCGCCGCACGGGTCCGCTCCCCCGGCGAGAGCGTGACCGCCGGGCGCAGCACGTGGTCGGCGGTGAGCCCGAACTTGGCCAGCAGCGTGCGCACCTCCGCCGTCGGCCAGTCGGGCACCTCGGCCCCGAAGGCGTCGAGCAGCTGCTCGGGACCCAGGAAGCGCCCGCGGGCCTGGTCGACCTCACCGACCCGGACCGACGGGCCGAGCGACGCGGTGCCCTCGTCCAGCGGCACCCGGCCGAGCAGCGCCGCCAGGAGGGTCGACTTCCCGGACCCGTTGGCGCCGGTGATCGCGATGCGGTCCCCCCGGTCGACCTGCAGGTCGACCGGCCCGAGGGTGAACCCGCCCCGCCGGGCGACCGCCCCCCGGAGCGTGGCCACGACCGCCCCGGCGAGCGGTGCAGCGGCGATCTCCATGCGGAGCTCCCACTCCTTGCGGGGCTCCTCGACGACGTCGAGCCGCTCGATCATCCGCTGGGTCTGCCTGGCCTTCGCCGCCTGCTTCTCCGACGACGCGCGCTGCGCCGCCTTGATGTGCTTGTCGCCGTCCTTGGACTTCTTGATGGAGTCGCGGACGCCCTTGGCCATCCAGTTCCGCTGCATCCGCGCCCGCGCCTCGAGCCCGGCCTTGGTGTCGGCGAACTCGTCGTACTCCTCGCGCGCGTGCCGGCGGGCCACCTCGCGCTCCACCAGGTAGGCCTCGTAGCCGCCGTCGTGCACCCGCACGAGCTGCTGGGCGAGGTCGAGCTCGACGATGCGGTTGGCCGTGCGGGCGAGGAACTCGCGGTCGTGGCTGACCACGACGACGCCGGAGCGGGAACCGGCCACGAACCGCTCCAGCTGGTCCAGGCCGGCGAGGTCGAGGTCGTTGGTCGGCTCGTCGAGCAGCAGGACGTCGTAGCGGGAGAGCAGCAGGGAGGCCAGCCCCACACGGGCGGCCTGCCCGCCGGAGAGGCCGGTCATCGGCGCGTCGAGCCCGACACCGGGGGCGACGTCCGCCACCACCTCGGCCGCCCGCTCCTCGAGGTCGGCACCGCCGAGCGCTAGCCAGCGCTCCAGCGCGTCGCCGTAGGCGTCGTCCGCACCCGGTGCCCCCGCCGCGAGCGCCTCGGTGGCCGCGTCGAGCAGCACCTGCGCGGCGGCGACCCCCGTGCGCCGGGCGAGCGCGGCCACGACCGTCTCGCCCACGCGCCGCTCGTGCTCCTGCGGCAGGTAGCCGAGGGCCGCGGTCGGCGGGCTGAGGGAGATGCTCCCGGACTCGGCCGGGAGCTCCCCGGCCAGCGTCCGCAGCAGGGTGGACTTGCCTGCGCCGTTCACCCCGACCAGGCCGACGACGTCCCCCGGGGCGACGACGAGGTCGAGGTCGGAGAAGAGCACGCGGGCGCCGTGACCGGCTGCCAGTCCGCGGGCGACGAGGGTGGCGGTCACCCCTCCAGCCTGCCAAGCGGCCGGACGGGGGTCAGTCCCGGCCCGCCGGTGGGTCGTCCGCGACGTCGAAGGCGTCCTCGTCGTAACCGCTGCCGGGGTCCTCCGCAGCCGCCCGGGCGCGCCGCACCAGCCACGGCTGCAGGTGGTCGTAGCCGCGGACGGAGACCCGCCGCAGCGGCCGGACCCGGTAGCCCTCCAGCGGGCGCAGCCGGTCGGCGAGGTCTCGGTCGACGAGCAGCGCGCGGGGGCGGGCCAGGGAGGTCAGCCGGCTGGCCAGGTTGACCACCGGCGAGTAGACGTCGCCGAGCCGGGTCAGGACCGCGCCGTACGCCGCCCCGACCCGCAGCGGCGGCCGGTCGTCGGCCGCCCAGGCGTCGGGGAGCTCGAGGCCGATGTCGGCCGCGTCGGTGGCCGACCGCGCGGTGAACAGGACGCCGTCCCCGACCGTCTTCACCACCCGGCCGTGGTGCCGGGCGATCACCTCCGCGGCGGTGCTCTCGAAGTCCTCGACCATCGCGCCCAGCTCGCGGCCGCCCATGCCCCGGCTGCGGGAGGTGTAGCCGACCAGGTCGGCGAAGCCGACGGCGAGCTCCCGGCGGTCACCGGGCCCGGTCGCCGCGAGCAGCCGGTCGACGTTGGCGACGAGGTGGCGGCGCCACACGTAGTCCTGCACCGCGCGCAGCCGGGGCAGCAGCGCCTGCGCGGCGGCCACCGCCCGCTCGGTGGTCGCGGCCGGGTCCTCGTCGGCCCGCGCGCCGCGGAGGAGCGCGTCGGCCAGCATGTCGGTCTGCCAGTCGGCCAGCCGGGACAGCGACTGCCCCATCGCCCGGGCGATGGAGGCCTCGCTCCCGGCGTCGACGAAGCCGGAGTCGATCAGCGTCGAGAGGACGCCGAGCGCCGCGATGTCGGCGTCGGTGAAGGCGGGGTCGTCGTCGGCGGCGTCGGGGAAGCCCAGCGCCCGCCACAGCCGCTGCGTCCGCTCGGGCGGCATCCCGGCCATCCGCCCGACGTCCAGGCGGGTGTACCGGCGGGGGCCGTCGAGCAGCAGCCGCTCCAGCGCCTCGCGGACGCCGAGGTCGGGATCCTCCCCGGGACCACCCATGCCCGTCGCGGACCTCAGCCGGTGGTGTGGACGATGAGCACGTCGCACTGCGAGCGGCGGGACGCGTCGGCCGGCACCGACCCCAGCAGCCGGCCCTTGATCCCGCTCAGCCCGCGGTTGCCGACGACGAGCAGGTCGGCCTTCTCGCGGCGGACGACCTCCAGCAGCGTCTCGACCGGGGAGCCGGTCACGGCCACGGTGCGCACCTCGCCGGCGCCGGCGGCGAGGGCGCGCTCGGCCGCGGTGCGCACGGTCTCCTCGGCGGGGTGCGACCCGACCACCTGGTACGCCTCGTCGCCGAGGACGTCCTGGGCGCGGGCGAGCTCCCGCTCGTCGGTCTCCGCAGGCAGGTAGGCGCAGGCGACCACGAGCGTCGCGCCGCAGGCGCCGGCCAGCGCCCCGGCCCGGGCGACGGCGCGCAGCGACGACTCCGACCCGTCGGTGCCGACGACGACCGTGGAGTAGGCGTTCACGGGCTCGCTCACGGCGCGCACTCTAGGCGACGCCGGCCGGCGGTGTGCCCGGGGTCACGCGCACCGGACCGGTGAACGTCGGGCGACGTGCGCGCGCGGGCTCCCGGATCGTCACCGCGGTGCGCTTGGATGGTCCGGACACGCGTCACCAGCCGAGGAGGAGCGTCATCGCCACCCCCCACTCCCCCGTGACCGGCCCCGTGCGGGTCGAGGTCCGGGGGCTCACCAAGTCCTTCGGTTCCGTCCGGGCGGTGAGCGACCTGGGCTTCACCGTCGAGCCGGGCACGGTGACCGGGTTCCTCGGCCCGAACGGCGCCGGCAAGACGACGACGCTGCGCATGCTGCTCGGACTCGTCCGCCCCGACGCCGGGACCGCCACCTTCGACGGCACCCCGTACACGTCCCTGCGGGAGCCGGTCCGCACCGTGGGCGCGGTCCTGGAGACCGCGTTCCACCCCGCCCGCTCCGGCCGCAACCACCTGCGGGTCTACTGCCGCGCCGCCGGGCTGCCGGTGGAGCGCGCCGACGCGGTGCTCGCGCAGGTCGGCCTGGCCGACGCCGGGCGGCGGCGCGCCGGCGGCTACTCGCTGGGCATGCGCCAGCGGTTGGCGCTGGCCACGGCGCTGCTCGGCGACCCCGCCGTCCTGGTGCTCGACGAGCCGGCCAACGGGCTGGACCCCGAGGGCATCCAGTGGCTGCGCGGGTTCATCCGCCACCTCGCCCACGAGCAGGGGCGCACGGTCCTCGTCTCCAGCCACCTGCTCTCCGAGGTCGAGCAGACCGTCGACCGCGTCGTCATCGTCGGCGCCGGCCGGCTGGTCCGCGAGGCCTCGATGGCGCAGCTCCGCTCGGGCGCCGAGGGAGGCGGCACGGTGCTGGTGCGCAGCCCGCAGGTCGCGCGGCTGGCCGAGTCGCTGCGCGCCGAGGGCATGCCGGTCACCCTCGACGGCGACGACACCCTCACCGTCGCCGGCCGCACCACCGCCGAGGTCGGCGCCCGCGCCTTCGCCGCCGGGGTGGAGCTGCACGAGCTGCGCTCGCGCACCAGCGGCCTGGAGGAGATCTACTTCCAGCTCACCGCCGGCCAGGAGCAGTACGCCGCCGGTGCGACGTCCCCGGAGGGCTCGCGATGACCAACCTGATCCGCGCGGAGTGGACCAAGCTGTTCACCACCAGGGTCTGGCTCGGCCTGCTCCTCGGCGCCTGCGTCATGGTGATCGGCTTCGCCGTCCTGCTCACCGCGTTCGCCGGCAACCCGGAGTCGGGCATCCCGGCCGTGGGCACGCCGCTCTACGAAGAGCTGGCGATGGCCAACGCGGTCAACGTCAACGTGCTGTTCCTGATCGTGGGCATCATCGGCATGACCCAGGAGTACCGGCACCGGACGGCCACCCCGACGTTCCTGACCACCCCGCGCCGGGGCAACGTCGTGATCGCCAAGCTGCTCGCCTACGCCGTGGCGGCGGCGCTGTTCGCCCTGGTGGTGCTCGTCGTGAACTACGCGGCCGTCGCCGTCCACGCCGGCGCGCGGGGTGCGGCTCCCGCGCTGGACGCCGACAACCTGGGCACGCTCGGCAGTGCGGGGCTGGCCCTGGTCATCTACGCGATCATCGGCGTGGGGCTGGGCGCGCTGCTGCGCAACCAGGTGGGCGCGATCGTCGGCGGCCTGGTCTACCTGTTCGTCATCGAGCCGATCATCCGGTCGATCCCGGCCACGTCGGGGGCGTACAAGTGGATGCCGGGCGGTGCGCTGGAGGCACTCACCGCGACCTTCGAGGGTCCGGACCTGCTCGAGGCCTGGCAGGGCGGCCTCCTGCTGCTCGGTTACGGTCTCCTGGCGGCCCTGCTGGGCACCTTCCTGGCGGTCCGCCGAGACATCGCCTGAGGGGCCGGGGCCTCCCCGCACCCCTGCACCGGTCGAGCGCACGCGCCGGGCAGCCCCGAACGCAGAACGGAGAACGCGTGACCACTCGCATGACCGTCCAACGGCTGGGCCGGCTGGTCGTCGACGGCGAGACCGAGGCCGTCCGGTCAGCGGTCGCCGAACAGCCGCAGCTCCTTCAGGGGGTCGTCGAGCGGGACGGGCACGGCGGCTGGACCCCGCTGCACCTGGCGGTCGCCTGCGACCGCGCCGAGGTCGTCCGGCTGCTGGCCGCGGCCGGGGCCGACCTCACCGCCCGCACCGACCAGCACCGCACGCCGCTGCACGTGGCGCTCGAGCACGCACCCGACCTGGTCCCGGTGCTGGTCGAGCTCGGCGCAGTGCTCGACGCCCCCAGCGCCGCCTACCTCGACGACGTCGACCGGCTCGCCGCCGAGCTCGACGACGGCGCGGCGCTGGCCGACCCGGCCACCGGGGTCGACCTCCTGGCGTGGGCGGCGTTCGGCGGGGCCGCCCGTGCCGCCCGGCTCCTGCTGGACCGGGGCGCCGACGCCGACGGGGGCGCGCTGCACGCGGCCAGCGCCGGCGGCAGCGCGGAGCTGGTCCGCCTGCTCCTCGACGCCGGCGCCGACGTCGACCGCCGCGACGCCGACACCGGGCGCACCCCGCTGCACACCGCCGTGGCGGCGGGCGCGACCGGCGACGCACCGGAGATCGTCCGGGCGCTCCTGGACGCCGGCGCCGACGTGAACGCCACGACGCACGACGGCGCCAGCGCGCTCGACATCAGCCGCGTGGCGGCGGCCCGGCACCGGCAGGCCGACGAGGACCAGGCCAGCGGCAACGACGCCCTGGTCGAGCTCCTCGTCGCCCACGGCGCCACGCACTGACCACCAGATGGGACGGGCGCGCGGAACCCGCTCCGCACCCGGTCGGTGCCCCGGCACGGGCGTAGACTCGACACCCGGTCCAGCGACGCGCCCCTCAGACGCAGCCCCGAGACGAAGAAGGCACTCGACCCCGTGTCAAGCGTGAGTTCATCCCGACCGTCGTCCAACTCGTCCCCGGTCGCCGGGTTCGGCACCAACGAGTGGCTGGTCGAGGAGATGTACCAGCAGTTCCTCGCCGACCCGTCCAGCGTCGATCAGGCGTGGCACGAGTTCTTCGCCGACTACCGTCCCGGTCCGCCGGCCGGTGGCGACCGGGAGCACGCGCCCTCGGGGAACGCGGCGCCGACCCCGGAGAGGACGGCCCCGCGGGAGGCCACCCCGGAGAAGGCGGCGCCCGTGAAGTCCCCGGCCGCCCCCGCCAAGAAGCCCGACCTCCAGCGCCCGGCCGCCGGGTCCCAGCCGACGGGGAGCCAGCCCGTGCAGAAGACCGACCAGCCCGCCGCCAAGCCCGCCCCCGCGGCGCCCAAGCCGCCGGCCGGCGACGGCAAGCAGTCCCCGCTGCGCGGGGCCGCCGCGGCGGTGGTCAAGAACATGAACGCCTCGCTGACCGTGCCGACGGCGACCAGCGTGCGCGCGGTGCCGGCCAAGCTGCTGGCCGACAACCGCATCGTCATCAACAACCACCTGGCCCGGGCACGCGGCGGCAAGATCTCGTTCACGCACCTGATCGGCTACGCGCTGGTCCGGGCGCTGGACTCGTTCCCGAACATGAACAGCGCCTTCGCCGAGGTGGACGGCAAGCCGGTGCTGGTGCAGCCGGAGCACGTCAACTTCGGGCTGGCCATCGACCTGCCCAAGCCCGACGGCTCCCGCTCGCTGGTGGTCGCCTCCATCAAGGCCGCCGAGGGGATGGACTTCGCCGGCTTCTGGGCCGCCTACGAGGACATCATCCGCCGCGCCCGGAACAACAAGCTGACGATGGAGGACTTCTCCGGCACGACGATCAGCCTGACCAACCCCGGCACCATCGGCACCAACCACTCGGTGCCGCGGCTGACCGCCGGTCAGGGCGCGATCATCGGCGTGGGCGCCATGGAGTACCCGGCCGAGTTCCAGGGGATGAGCCCCGAGGTGCTCACCGAGATGGGCGTCTCGAAGATCATCACGCTCACCTCGACCTACGACCACCGGATCATCCAGGGCGCGGAGTCCGGCGACTTCCTGCGCAAGCTGCACGCGCTGCTGCTGGGTGAGGACGGCTTCTACGACGAGGTGTTCCGCTCCCTGCGGATCCCCTACGAGCCGGTGCGCTGGATGCCGGACGTGCGGGTCACGCGCGAGGGGCAGATCGACAAGGAAGCCCGGGTCATCGAGGTCATCGAGTCCTACCGGCGCAACGGCCACCTGATGGCCGACACCGACCCGCTCGAGTTCAAGGTCCGCACCCACCCCGACCTGGACATCCTCCAGCACGGCCTGACGCTGTGGGACCTCGACCGGACGTTCCCCGTCGGCGGGTTCGCCGGCGAACGGCTCATGGCGCTGCGGGACATCCTCGGCGTGCTGCGCAACTCCTACTGCCGCACCGTCGGCGTGGAGTACATGCACATCACCGACCCCGAGGAGCGCGAGTGGCTCCAGGAGCGGATCGAGGTCAAGCACGCCCAGCCCGACCGCGAGAAGCAGAAGCACGTGCTCGGCCGGCTCAACGCCGCCGAGGCGTTCGAGACCTTCCTGCAGACCAAGTACGTCGGCCAGAAGCGGTTCAGCCTCGAGGGCGGGGAGTCGGTCATCCCGATCCTCGACGAGGTGCTCATCGCCGGCACCGACCACGGCCTCGACGAGGTCGCGATCGGCATGGCCCACCGCGGCCGGCTCAACGTGCTCGCCAACGTGCTCGGCAAGAGCTACGCCAAGATCTTCGGCGAGTTCGAGGGCAACATCGACCCCGGCACCGTCCAGGGCTCCGGTGACGTGAAGTACCACCTCGGGGCCACCGGGAAGTTCCGCAACCCGTTCAAGCCCGACGCCGAGATCGCCGTCTCGCTGGCCAGCAACCCCAGCCACCTGGAGACGGTGAACCCCGTCCTGGAGGGCATCGTCCGCGCCAAGCAGGACATGATCGACAAGGGCGAGCAGGGCTTCACGGTGCTGCCCGTGCTGCTGCACGGCGACTCCGCGTTCGCCGGCCAGGGCGTGGTGCAGGAGACGCTGAACCTCTCCCAGCTGCGGGGCTACCGCACCGGCGGCACGGTGCACGTGGTCATCAACAACCAGGTCGGCTTCACGACCAGCCCCGGTTCGGCGCGCTCGACGCTCTACTCGACCGACGTCGCCCGGATGGTCAACGCCCCGATCTTCCACGTCAACGGCGACGACCCCGAGGCGTGCGTCCGGGTGGCCCGGCTGGCGGTCGAGTACCGGCAGCAGTTCAAGAAGGACGTCGTCATCGACCTCGTCTGCTACCGCCGCCGCGGGCACAACGAGGGCGACGACCCCTCGATGACCCAGCCGCAGATGTACGACATCATCGACCGCAAGCGCTCGGTCCGGAAGCTCTACACCGAGGCGCTCGTCGGCCGCGGCGACATCACGCTCGAGGAGGCCGAGGAGGCCCTCAAGGACTACCGCGGGCAGCTCGAGCGGGCGTTCGCCGAGACCCACGACGCGCAGGACTCCTCCAAGCCCGAGCCGGTCATGGACCCGCGCACGCCGCAGGAGTCCACGGTGCAGACCGCGATCACGCAGGAGGTCCTCAAGACCATCGGCGACGCGCACGTCTCCTTCCCGCCGGACTTCACCCCGCACCCGAAGCTCCAGAAGATGCTCGAGAAGCGGGCCGCGATGGCCAGCGAGGGCGGCATCGACTGGGCCATGGGTGAGCTGCTGGCCTTCGGGTCGCTGCTGATGGAGGGCGTGCCGGTCCGGCTGGCCGGGCAGGACTCCCGCCGCGGCACGTTCGTGCAGCGCCACTCGGTGCTGATCGACCGGGAGAACGGCGCGGAGTACACCCCGCTGGCCAACCTCACCGAGGAGCAGGCGAAGTTCTTCGTCTACGACTCGCTGCTGAGCGAGTACGCCGCGCTCGGCTTCGAGTACGGCTACTCCGTCGCCAACCCCCGGGCCCTGGTGCTGTGGGAGGCGCAGTTCGGCGACTTCGTCGACGGCGCCCAGATGGTCATCGACGAGTTCATCAGCTCCGGCGAGGCCAAGTGGGGGCAGCGCTCGGGCGTCGTCCTGCTGCTGCCGCACGGCATGGAGGGGCAGGGCCCCGACCACTCCAGCGGCCGGATCGAGCGGTTCCTGCAGCTGTCGGCGGAGAACAACATGACCGTCGCCAACTGCACCACCCCCGGCAACTACTTCCACCTGCTCCGCCGCCAGGCGCTCTCCGACGTGCACCGGCCGCTGGTCGTCTTCACGCCGAAGTCGCTGCTGCGGGCGAAGGCGGCGGTCAGCCCGGTGGAGGCGTTCACCGAGGAGGGCTTCCGCCCCGTGCTGCCCGACACCGGTGTGGGCGGAGAGCCGCTGGACGGCTCCGCGGTGCGGCGCGTGCTGCTGTGCAGCGGCAAGGTGGCCTACGACCTGATGGCGCAGCGGGAGAACGAGGGCATCGCCGACACCGCGATCGTCCGCGTCGAGCAGCTCTACCCGCTGCCGGCCGAGCAGATCCGCGCCGAGCTCGAGCGCTACCCGGAGGCCACCGACGTGGTCTGGGTGCAGGAGGAGCCGGCGAACATGGGCGCCTGGCAGTTCATGGCGGTCAACCTGCCCGAGGAGCTGCCCGAGGGCCGCACGCTCCGGCGGGTCAGCCGCCGGGCGTCGGCGAGCCCCGCGGTCGGCTCGGCGAAGGTGCACGAGGTCGAGCAGCGCAAGCTGGTCGCCGAGGCCTTCGCGGACTGACCGGCGCCCCGCAGCGAACACCGACGACGCCCGGCCCCCGATCACCCCGGGGGCCGGGCGTCGTAGGTTCTCCGGCATGTACTTCACCGACCGGGGCCTGGAGGAGCTGGCCGAGCGGCGCGGCGAGGAGCAGGTCACCCTCGCCTGGCTCGCCGACCAGATGCAGGCGTTCGTCGACCAGCACCCCGACTTCGAGGTGCCCGTCGAGCGGCTGGCCACCTGGCTGGCGCGCGGCGGCACGGACGACGACGACCTCGAGGAGTGAGCTGACCGTCCCGCCGCTCGGGCTGGTGGTTCCGGGAGACCTCACCGCGTTGCGCACGAGCGTGGTGACGGGCAGCCGTATCCCGCGCCCCGCGCATGCGCGAACCGTCCTCCGGTGCGCCTCCGCCACGGACAGCCCCGCAGGCCGCACGCTCGGTAGGTGCTCGGTCACTCCCATGCGCTCTCCGGCCTCGCGGCAGGCGCCGCGACGCTGCCGTGGGCGCCCGTCCAGGGCGCGGTCGCCCAGGGGGCCTGGGTGGCCGCCGTCGGCGGTTTCGCGATGCTCCCCGACCTCGACCACCGCAACTCCACCGTGTCGGACATGTGGGGCCCCGTCACCGACGTGCCGGCCGGGGCGATCGGCGCGCTGGCGGGCGGGCACCGCTGGGGTACCCACGACGCCGTCCTCGCGCCGCTCGCCTTCGGGGCGCTGGCCGTGGCGGCCACCGGCGCATTCTGGTCCAGCCTGCTCCTGATGGCGCTGGCCATCGGGCTCGCGCTGCGCGCCCTGCACTTCGTCATCCCGGGCCGCACCGAGACGACGATCCTGGGCAACCTGCTGCTGTCGTGGGGCGGCGCCTGGCTGCTGCTCGACCACACCGGCACCCCGTCGTGGCTGCCCTGGGCGGTGGCGGCCGGCGTGCTCACCCACGTGGTCGGTGACGCGATCACCACGGCCGGGGTGCCCGTCCCGCTGCTCTGGCTGGTGAAGCGCAAGCGACTGGCGCTCTCACCCATCCGCACCGGCGCCACCGTGGAGCGGGTCGCGCTGGTGCCGCTCTTCGTCGTCGCCACCGTGGTCCTCGCCTACACCAACACCGACCTGCACACCGCCCTCGACCCGCTCGTGGACCGGCTCACCAGCGCGGGCTGAGCCGGTTCACGGGCGCGGGTTCGTCCGCGTCCACCCGCGGTCGTCGCGCCGGGCACCCTGACCGGCGCGGCAGCGGCGGCACACCACCTGCACCTCCTCGGCGTGCCGCCCGGACTCCGGCTGCACGTCCGGCCAGCCGACGTGCGGGAAACGGGTGAGCCGCGACCGGCTGAGCGCGAGCCCGCACACCGTCTCGTTGCGCCCCCGTTCCCAGGCGTGCACCTCCCCGGCGGGGTACCTGATGCCGTCGTCGGGGTCGACCCACTGACCCGTCGCCGCAACGCTCGCCATGGGGCCCCGGTACCCACCGGTGCGGGGTCCGGCAAACGAGTCGCCGGAGGTGACCGGTCCCCGCAGAATCCAGGGGTGGAGAGACTTGCGGACAAGCTGCTGAACTGGGCGAGCATCCTCGACGACGAGACCCGCCGGCAGGCCGAGCGCACCGCCTCCCTCGACATCGTGCACCCGCACGTGGCGCTGATGCCCGACGCCCACCTGGGCAAGGGCGCCACCGTGGGCTCCGTCCTGCCGACGCGCGCCGCGATCATCCCGGCCGCGGTGGGCGTCGACATCGGCTGCGGCATGATCGCCGTCCGCACGCCCTGGACGGTGGACGAGGTTCGGGCCCGCGGCCCCCTCGCACCGCTGCGCGGTGACATCGAGCGCGCCGTCCCGCTGTCGGCCGGCCGCTACAACAGGAAGCTGACCGAGACCGCCCGGCGCCGGGTCGCCGAGCTCGAGGCGACGGCCGAGGAGCTCGGCGACCGCGTCCTGCACGCGGTGACGACGACGGCCCCGAACTGGGCGCTGCAGCTGGGCAGCCTGGGGTCGGGCAACCACTTCATCGAGGTGACCGCGGACGAGCGGGACCGCGTCTGGCTCTTCCTGCACTCCGGCAGCCGCGGGGTGGGCAACAAGATCGCCCAGAAGCACATCGCGATCGCGCAGGAGCGGGCGCGGCGCGACGGCCTCGCCCTGCCCGACCGCGACCTCGCCTGGCTGGACGAGGGCACCCCGGAGTTCGACGGCTACGTCGCCGAGCTGCGGTGGGCGCAGCACTTCGCGCTGCTCAACCGCGAGGAGATGATGGACCGGGTCGCCGACGCCCTGGCCCGGCACATGCGTGCCGACGCGACGCCGGAGCTCGAGAGGGTCAACTGCCACCACAACTTCACCCAGCACGAGCGGCACTTCGGCGAGGAGCTGTGGGTGTCGCGGAAGGGCGCCATCCAGGCGGAGGAGGGGCAGGCCGGGCTCATCCCGGGCTCGATGGGGACGGCGAGCTACGTGGTCACCGGCCTGGGCAACCCGGAGTCGCTGAACAGCTCGCCGCACGGCGCAGGCAGGGTGTACTCGCGGAGCAGGGCGCGCCGGACGTTCACGCGGGCCCAGCTCGACGAGTCGATGCGCGGGATCGAGTGGCGGCACAGCGACGCGTTCCTCGACGAGATCCCCGCTGCGTACAAGGACGTCGACGTCGTGATGGCCGACGCCGCCGACCTGGTGGAGGTCCGGCACACCCTGCGCCAGTTGGTGAACGTCAAGGGCGACTGACGCGCTACGGTCTCGATCCCGTGACCACCGTCCCACCCGGCGCCCGGCTGACCCGGGGCACGCACCTGGGCTACGCCACGGGCTCGATCGGGACGGCGGCGTTCGGCACGGTCCCCGGGCTGCTGCTCCTGTACTACCTGACCGACGTGCTGGGCGTGGCCGCGGCGATCGCCGGCCTGGTGGTGTTCGCGCCGAAAGCCTGGGACGTGCTGCTCAACCCGTGGGTCGGGGGCCGCTCGGACCGCACCGAGGGCCGCTGGGGGCCGCGCCGGCCGTGGATGCTGGCCGGCGGGCTAGCGCTCCCCCCGCTGTTCGTCCTGGTGTTCGCGGGACCCGGCGCCCCACCGGGGGTGGCCGCCGCCTGGGTGGGGGTCACCTTCCTGCTCGCCGCCACCGCCTACGGCTTCTTCCAGGTGCCCTACGTCGCGCAACCGGCGGAGATCACCGACGATCCCGACGAGCGGTCGGCGCTGATCTCCTGGCGGGTCGCCGCGCTGGCGGTCGGCATCCTGCTGGCCGGCGCGGGCGCACCCGCCGTCGTGGACGCGTTCGGCGGCGGGCGGGACGGCTACCTCGCCATGTCCGTCTTCGTCGCCGTGCTGCTGGCCGGTGGCATGCTCGGGGCGGTCATCGGCACCCGCAACGCACCCACGCTGACCCGGGTGCGCAGCGAGGGCCGGCTGCTGACCACGCTGCGGCTGGCCTGGGGCTCGCGGCCGTTCCGGGTGCTGCTCACCGGCTTCGTCGTCCAGGCGCTCGGCATCGGCGTGATGCTCGCCGGGGTGCCGTACTTCTCCCGGTACGTCCTCGGCGATGCAGCCGCGGGGACGCTGCTGTTCGCCGCCCTCGTCGCACCGGCCATCCTGGTCATGCCGCTGTGGCTGGGGTTCAGCCGCCGGTTCGGCAAGCGACGCGGCCTCCTGGTCTCGTCGGGGGTGTTCACCTCGTCGGCCGCGGCGCTCGGCGCCGCCTCCGGTGGGGGGACCGCCGTGGTCCTGCCGTTCGTGGTGCTCGTCGGCATCGGGTACGCCGGCATGCAGATGTTCCCCCTGGCGATGCTCCCCGACGTCATCGCCGCCGACGAGGCCGCGTCGGGGCAGCGCCGGGCCGGCGTCTTCACCGGGGTCTGGACCGCCGCGGAGACCCTGGGTCTGGCGATCGGGCCGGGCCTGCTGGGCGGGCTGCTCGCGCTCGCCGGCTACGTGTCCTCCCGGGGGGACGACGTGGTCGCGCAGTCGGACACCGCGGTCTCCGCCATCCTGCTGGGCTTCACCCTGGTCCCCGCGCTGCTCGTGCTCGCCAGCCTGCCCGTCCTCGCCCGCTACCGGCTCGACGCCGTCCCCACCCAGGAGGTCCCCGCGTGACGCCCCAGGACGTGCTCGCCGAGCTGACCGCGCTGCAGCGCGGCGACGTGCCCACCCACGGCGGGGCGACCATGGCCTACGTCTACGACTCCGGGCTCGCCGAGGTGGACGAACTCGCCGGGGCCGCGCAGGCCGCGTTCCAGTGGACCAACGCGCTCGACCCGACGGCCTTCCCCAGCGTCGCCCGCATCGAGAACGACCTCGTCGGCGCCGCGCTCGAGCTGCTGGGGGGCGGCCCGGACGCCGTCGGGACGCTCACCAGCGGCGGCACGGAGAGCTGCCAGCTCGCCGTCCTGGCCGCGCGCGAGCAGTGGCGCGCCCGGGGCGGCACCGGGCGGCCGCGCATGCTGCTGCCCGTCACCGCCCACGCCGCGTTCCGCAAGGCCGCGCACCTGTTCGACGTCGAGGTCGCCGACATCCCGGTCGACCCGGTCACCTGCCGGGCCGTCCCCTCGGCGGTGGCCCGCCGGCTCGACGAGCGCGCGGTCCTGGTGGTGGTCAGCGCGCCCTCCTACCCGCACGGCGTCCTGGACCCGGTCGGGGAGGTCGCGGGGCTCGCAGCCGGCGCCGGGGTGCCCTGCCACGTGGACGCCTGCATCGGCGGCTGGGTGCTGCCGTTCCTGGACGACGTCCCCGAGCCGTTCGACCTCTCCGTCCCGGGCGTGACGTCGCTGTCGGTGGACCTGCACAAGTACGGCTACGCCCCCAAGGGCGTCTCGCTGCTCCTCACCGCCACCCCGGAGCTGCGGCACGCACACTGGTTCAGCACCGCCGGCTGGCCCGGCTACCCCGTGGTCAACCCGACCCTGGCCGGCACCCGCCCCGCCGGCGCGATGGCGGCCGCCTGGGCGGTGCACCGCTGGGTGGGCACCGACGGCTACCGGGAGCTGGCCCACCGGGCCAGGGGCGCCGCGGTGCGGCTCGCCGCCGGGGCCGCCGCGATCGACGGGCTCCGGGTCGTCGGCCGGCCGGTCGCGACGCTGGTGGCCCTGGCCGCGGACGGCCCCGACGGCGTCGACGTGCTGCACCTCGCCGACGAGATGACCGCGCGCGGCTGGCTGCTCCAGCCGCAGCCGCCCTTCCCCCAGGACGGCGGCGACCTCCCCGCCACCCTGCACCTCACCGTCACGGCAGCGACCGCCGGGCGCGTCGAGGCGCTGCTGGCCGACCTCCGCGACGCCGCGCGGGCCGCGGCCGCCCTCCCCCGCCCCGTGCCGGACCCCGGGCTGGTGGCCGCGGCCGCCACGATCGACCCGGCGGCGCTGACCGTCGCGGAGGTCGAGGCGCTCCTGGAGCTGGCCGGGGTCTCCGGCGGGTCGCTGCCCGAGCGCATGGCCCCCGTGCACGCCCTGGTGGCGGCCCTCCCCCGGCCGGTGGCCGAGCGACTGCTGGCCGGCGTCCTCGGGCGGGTCTACCGCCCCGCGCTCACCGCGTGACGCCCTGCTCCCGGGCGCAGGCGGCCACGGCCTCGGCGACGGCGGTGGCGACCCGCCGGTCCAGCGGGCTGGGGACGATGTAGTCCGGCCGCAGGTCGTCACCGACGACGCCGGCGATCGCGGAGGCGGCCGCGAGCTTCATCTCCTCGGTGATGCGGGTGGCGGCGGCGTCGATGGCGCCGCGGAAGACGCCCGGGAAGGCCAGCACGTTGTTGATCTGGTTGGGCAGGTCGCTGCGGCCGGTGGCGACGACGGCGGCGTGCCTCGCGGCCATCTCCGGGTCGACCTCCGGCGTCGGGTTGGCCAGCGAGAACACGATGGCGTCCTCGGCCATCGAGGCGATCGCCGCCTCGGGCACCGACCCGCCGGAGACGCCGAGGTAGACGTCGGCCCCCTCCAGCGCGGCCACCATCGTGCCCGCGAACCCCGACCGGTTGGTGTTCTCGACCAGCCACCGCTTGGTGCCGGTGACCTCGCGCCCGGCGTGCAGGACGCCCTGCGAGTCGGCGACGGCGATCTCCCCCACCCCCGCCTCGAGCAGGATCTTGGTGCAGGCGACGCCGGCCGCCCCGGCGCCGGAGACCACCACCCGCAGGTCGCCCAGTTCGCGGCCGACCACCGCGGCGGCGTTGCGGAGCGCGGCGAGGACCACGATCGCCGTCCCGTGCTGGTCGTCGTGCATCACCGGGATGTCCAGGCGGTCGCGCAGCCGGGCCTCGATCTCGAAGCAGCGGGGAGCGCTGATGTCCTCGAGGTTGATGCCGCCGAAGGACGGCGCGATCGCCGCGACCGTCTCGACGATCTCGTCCACGTCGGTGGTGGAGAGCACGATCGGCACCGCCGAGAGCCCGGCGAACTCGCTGAACAGGCAGGCCTTGCCCTCCATGACCGGCAGCGAGGCGACCGGTCCGATGTCCCCGAGGCCGAGCACCGCGGTGCCGTCGGAGACGACGGCGACGACGCGGGGCGCCCAGGTGAACCGGCGGGCCAGGCCGGGCTCGGCGGCGATCGCGCTCGAGACGCGGGCGACGCCCGGGGTGTAGGTGAGGGCGAGGTCGGCGATCGAGCCGATCGAGCGGGTCGAGGACACGGAGAGCTTGCCGCCCTCGTGCACCGCGAACGCCGGGTCGGAGGCGAAACGGTCGGTGCCGACGAGGTCCCCGGAGGCCGCATTTCCGCTCATGGGCACAGCAGCGTAAACCCGGCCGGCGGCCGGTCTGTCGCTACGGTGCGGTGGTGGAGATCCGCGAGCTCGCCGTGCCCGACAGTTTCGTGATCGACCTGACGCCGCACGGCGACACGCGTGGACGTTTCACCGAGTGGTACCGCGCCGACCAGTTGTCTCAGGCAGTGGGACACCCGCTGCCCCTCGCCCAGGCCAACCACAGCGTCTCGACGGCGGGTGTGCTGCGCGGGGTGCACTTCGCGCTCGTGCCGCCCGGTCAGGCCAAGTACGTCTACTGCCCGGCCGGGCGGGTGCTCGACGTCGTCGTCGACGTCCGGGTCGGCTCGCCCACCTTCGGGTCGTACGACACCGTGCTCCTCGACAGCGAGCAGCCGCGGGCGGTCTACCTCGCCGAGGGGCTCGGGCACGCCTTCCTCGCCCTGGCCGACGGCAGCTCGGTGACCTACCTGGTCTCCTCCCCCTACGACCCCGCGCGCGAGTTCGGCGTCTCCCCGCTGGACCCCGACCTGGCCCTGCCGTGGCCGGCGGACGTCGCGCTGGAGCTGTCGGCCAAGGACCGTGCGGCGCCCACCCTCGCCGAGGCCCGGGAGCAGGGCCTGCTGCCCACCATGGCGGAGTGCGCGCAGCGGTACGCGCAGCTACGCGGCGCCTGACCCGGACGCCGGGGGCCCCGGGGCCAGCCGGCCCGGGCGCGGCCACAGCCGCCCCACCACCCGGCCGACGACGGCGGCGGCCCCGAAGGCGCGGCTGTCGTCGGCCACGAACGGGTTGTCGCCCTCGACCCAGTGACCGCCCTCGACGGCGCAGCGGACCCGCTTGACCACCAGGAGCTCCGGCCGGGCCGGGAAGCGGGCCAGCACGACGTCGCCCTCCCGCACGGCCGCACCCGCCCCCAGCCGGCGGACGAGCAGGCGGTCCCCGTGGCGGACCGTCGGCGACATCGACGGGCCGCTCACCCGGGCCAGCACCCAGCGCGTCGCCAGCCGGGGAACCTCCTCCGGACCGCGACCGGCCGACGTGTTCCCGCTGATCACCGCGGGTAGGGTCGCAGAAGACCCATCCCCACGAACCCGGAGGCACCACCCATGCGTCTGTTCCGCATGTTCTCCGCCGTGGAGGCCACCGCGCACTGCGACCTCCCCTGCGGCGTGTACGACCCGGCCCAGGCCCGCATCGAGGCGGAGTCGGTCAAGGCCATCCAGGAGAAGTACCAGAGCAACGAGGACCCGGTCTACCGGACCCGGGCGATCATGATCAAGGAGCAGCGGGCGGACCTGGTCAAGCACCACCTGTGGGTGCTGTGGACCGACTACTTCAAGCCCCCGCACTTCGAGAAGTACCCGCAGCTGCACGAGCTGTTCAACAAGGCCACCAAGCAGGCCGGCGCGGCCGGCGGCAAGGGCAGCATGGACCCGGCCGAGGGCCAGAAGCTCCTCGACTACATCGCCGAGATCGACAAGATCTTCTGGGAGACCAAGGCCGCGGCCTGAAAGGAGGACCCCGTCCTCCTCGCGACGGGGCCGTTCCAGCACCTCACCGGCCGGTGACCCCCTCCGGGGTCACCGGCCGGTGGCGTCCCCGGGCACCGATGAGTTCCCGGCGCGGGCCCCGTCTCCCCTCGGACCGTCCCCGACCCGAGGAGCGACCATGACCATCCGGCTCAACCCCTACCTGCACTTCGCCGGCGATGCCCGAGCCGCGATGGAGTTCTACCGCTCGGTGATGGGCGGTGAGCTGGAGGTGATGACCTTCGGCGACGCCGGCGGCGGGGGCGGCGAGTACCCGGACGACGGCGTGATGCACGCCTTCCTCCGCACCGACGCCGGCCTGGAGCTCATGGCCTCCGACGGGCACGACCCGGCGGCGGGCGGGCCGGACAAGGTCTCCTGCTCCCTGTCGGGGGACGACGCCGAGACCCTCACCCGGTACTTCGAGGAGCTCGCGGCGGGCGGCACCGTCGACGTGCCGTTCGAGAAGCAGGTGTGGGGTGACACGTTCGGGCAGGTCACCGACCGGTTCGGCATCCGCTGGCTGGTGAACGCCGCCACACCCGCCTCCTGAGCCCCTGACGTCGTCACCGGACCCGGCGGTCCGGTGACGACGCGGCCCGGTGCGACCGCCCCCGGTAGCGTGGGGCCACCATGCGCATCGACCCCGCCGGCTGGCCCTTCATCGCCGGCCCGCTGACCCCGGCCGCCCTGCTCGCCACCGGCGCCCGGCTCACGGGTCGCCGCTGGCCCCGCCTCGCCGCCTGGCCCCTGCTCGGTCTCGCCGCCTACATGGCGGTCTTCTTCCGCGACCCGGACCGCCGGTGCGACACCACGCCCCCCGGCCCGGACGACGTCCTCTCGCCCGCCGACGGGGTGGTCATCGTCGCCGGGGAGCCGCAGGAGGGGGTGGCGCCCGGCGACGCGCCCGAGGGCGGCTGGCAGCAGGTGAGCGTCTTCCTCTCCGTCGTCGACGTGCACGTGAACCGCTCCCCCTACCGCGGGGAGGTCGTCGAGAGCTCCTACCGCAAGGGCAGCTTCCTGGCGGCCTACCGCAAGGAGTCGGCGCACCGCAACGAGCGCAGCGAGATCCGGCTCCGTGACGGCGACCGCACGGTGGTCTTCCGGCAGATCGTCGGGGTCCTGGCGCGCCGGATCGTGACCCGCACCGGGGTCGGCCGCACGCTGGCGACGGGGGAACGGATGGGGCTGATGAAGTTCGGCTCGCGCATGGACGTGTTCGTGCCGCGCGAGTGCGCCATCGCCGTGACGGAGGGACAGCGCGTGCGGGGCGGCGAGACCGTCATCGCCCGCTGGCCCGCCACCCGCTGAGGCGCGCGGTGCCGACACGGCGCACGGCCACCGTGGAGTTCGTGCGGGGCTCGGTGCGAGGTACCCGCCGGCGGGCGCTGGCCACCCTGCCCAGCCTGTTCACGCTCGGCAACATGCTGTGCGGCTTCGCCGCGATCCTGGTCTCCATCCGCGGCGACCACGGCCTGGCCGCCGTCCTCATCGGGCTCTCGGTGCTGTTCGACATCACCGACGGCGCCGTCGCCCGGCTGGTGGGCGCGGTGACCCCCTTCGGCCTCCAGTTCGACTCGCTGGCCGACCTGGTGTCCTTCGGCCTGGCGCCGGCGCTGCTGGCCTTCACGCTGTTCTCCGAGGGCCGCGACGAGTGGGACCCGCTGGGCTGGGTCGTGTGCTTCCTGTGGGTGGCGTGCGCGGCGATCCGGCTCGCCCGCTTCAACACGACGATCGACCCGACCGCCGACAAGCGGTACTTCACCGGCATGCCCAGCCCCGGCGCGGCCGGCGTCGTCCTGGCATCGGTGTTCGCCTTCGGTGACGACATGCAGGGCCGCGACCGGCTCTGGGTGCTGCTGGTGGTCGCCGTCCCGGCGGTGCTGATGGTCACCAACATCCGGTTCCGGTCCTTCCGGTCGCTGGTCAGCCCGAAGAGCGGCCGCCCGTACGGGCTGGTCGCCACCGCGGTGCTGCTGGTGGTCGGCTTCGCCCTGTTCCCCGTCGTGACCGGCTGCGTGCTGGCCTACGGCTACCTGCTGGCCCCGGTGCTGGTGCCGGTGCTCTCACCGCTGGGCCGGCTGGTGCCCGCCCGGCTGAAGGAGTCGCTCTCGTGACCGTGCGGCCGATCCGCCCCGACGACGTCCCGGCGGTCGTGGGGCTGGTGCGGGAGCTCGCCGACTACGAGCGCGCGCTGCACGAGGTGCGGCTCACCGAGGAGCAGCTCACCGCCTGCCTGTTCGGCGACGCCCCCGCCCTCTTCGGCCACGTCGCGGAGGCCGGGGGCGAGGTCGTCGGCACGGCGCTGTGGTTCCTCAACTTCTCCACCTGGCGGGGCACGCACGGGGTCTACCTCGAGGACCTCTACGTCCAGCCGCAGCACCGGGGCGCGGGGCTGGGCAAGGAGCTGCTGCGCACCCTCGCGGAGGTGTGCGTCGAGCGCGGTTACAGCCGGCTGGAGTGGTCGGTGCTGGACTGGAACACGCCGTCGATCGAGTTCTACCGGGCTGCCGGCGCCGTCCCGATGGACGAGTGGACGGTGTTCCGCCTGACCGACGACGCGCTGGTGTCCTTCGCCGCTGCCGGACGGGGCTGACCGCACGGCGCTAGCGTGCATGCCGTGACCACCGAGCGCGGACCGATCGAGTGCTGGCTGACCGACATGGACGGCGTCCTCGTCCACGAGGGGAACGCGCTGCCCGGCGCCAAGGAGTTCCTCGACCGGCTGGTCGAACGGCGACGGCGGTTCCTCGTGCTCACCAACAACTCCATCTTCACGCCGCGCGACCTGGCGGCCCGGCTGAGCCGTACCGGCCTGCTCGTGCCCGAGGAGGCGATCTGGACCTCGGCGCTGGCGACCGCCGACTTCCTCGCCACGCAGCTCCCCGGCGGCTCGGCGTACGTCATCGGCGAGGCGGGGCTGACCACCGCGTTGCACGAGGTCGGGTACGTCATGAGCGACACCGACCCGGACTACGTCGTCCTCGGCGAGACGCGGACGTACTCGTTCGAGGCGATCACCCGGGCGATCCGGCTCGTGGAGGGCGGCGCGCGGTTCATCGCCACCAACCCCGACGTCACCGGCCCCTCCCCCGAGGGCCCGCTGCCGGCGACCGGGTCGGTGGCAGCGATGATCACGGCCGCGACGGGCGCGAAGCCCTACTTCGTCGGCAAGCCGAACCCGATGATGTTCCGCAGCGCGATGAACCGGATCGAGGCGCACTCGGAGTCCACCATCATGGTCGGGGACCGGATGGACACCGACGTCGTCGCCGGGATCGAGGCCGGGCTGGAGACGGTGCTGGTGCTCTCCGGTTCCACCGCGGCCCACGAGGTCAGCCGCTTCCCGTTCCGCCCGAGCCGCGTCTGCGACTCCATCGCGGACGTCATCGACCTCGTGTGAGGGGTCGCCCCTGCGCTCAGCTGTCCTCGTAGGCCAGCCGCGAGTCCGGGGCGGCCAGCAGGTACAGCACCGCGGCCACCAGCGCCAGGATCGGCAGCCCGATCAGCGGCTGCTGGGCCGAGAACGCGAAGGTGAAGCCGGTCAGCCCCAGGAACAGCTGCAGGGCCACCACCGGGGCGCGGGCCCAGGCGGCCACCCGCCAGAGCCCGCGCGCGGCGGCCAGCAGCACGCCGGCGGCCAGCGCTGCGAGCACCACCTCGGCGAGGGCGCGCGGGACGCTCTCCGCGTTCCCGGTCAGCGTGAGGTAGAGCAGCACCAGGGTCAGGACGCCGAAGGCGAGGCCCTCCACCGCCACCACGAGCGCCGCCCGGCGCAGCGACGGCGGGGCCTGCGGCGTCGGCTTCCCCGGCTCGGCGGGGCGTGCCACCGGCTGCGCCACCGAGGCCCCGAACAGCCGGTCGGCGAGGCGACGGGGCGGCGGAGCGGGCGCGCCGCGGTCCTCGGTCACACCGCCGAGACTACGCGGCCGGCTGCTGCTCCCGGTCCCCGCCGGCGCCCTCCGGCGTGCACCGCGATCCCCTGGTTAGCCTGACGGCATGCGTGCGCTCGTGGTCGTCAACCCCGCGGCCACGACCACCACCGCGAAGATGCGCGACGTGCTCGTCGGCGCCCTGGCCAGCGAGCTGAAGGTCGACGTCGCCGAGACCACGCACCGCGGGCACGGCCACGAGCTGGGCGCCACGGCCGCCGCCGACGGTTTCGACGTCGTCGTCGCGCTCGGGGGCGACGGCACCGTCAACGAGGTGGTCAACGGCCTGCTCGCGCGGGGACCGGGGCCGGGTGTGCCCGCGCTGGCGGTCGTGCCCGGCGGGTCGACCAACGTGTTCTCCCGCGCGCTCGGCCGGTCCCGGGACCCGGTGGAGGCGACCGCGGAGATCCTCGCCTCCCTGCGCACCGGCCGCACCCGCTCGGTCTCCCTCGGCACCGCGAGCGCGACCGGCACCAGCACCGCGGCGGTCACCGGGGTCGCGCCGGCGGTGGCCGAGGCCGTCGCCCGCGCCGAGGCCGCCGCCGACGGCCCGGGGTGGACCGACCCCCGCTGGTTCGTCTTCGCCGCGGGCTTCGGCTTCGACGCCGAGGTCATCGCCCGGGTCGAGGCCCGGCGCGCGCGGGGACGGCGGTCGACCGGTGCCCTCTACGTCCGGGAGGGCACCAGCGCCTTCCTCTTCGGCCGCGAGCGGCGGCGGCCCGCGATGACCCTCCAGGTACCGGGGGAACCGCCGGTGGAGCAGCTGTTCCTCTGCCTCGTCTCCAACGTCAGCCCCTGGACCTATCTGGGGGCCCGGCCGGTGAACCCGACCCCGCAGGCCTCGTTCGACACCGGGCTGGACGTCTTCGCCCTCGGGCGCACCGGCACCGCCCGGATGCTGCGCGCGCTGCGCCAGACCATGCGCCCCGAACCCGACCTGCGCGGCCGCGGGCTGCACCGGTGGCACGACCTGCAGGAGCTGACCGTGACGGCGGTGCGGCCGCAGGGCTGGCAGGTCGACGGCGACCACCTCGGCACCGCCACGGGCGTGCGGATCACCAACGTCCCGCACGCGCTGCGGGTCATCGCCTGAGACCTGTTCCTCGCGCATCCGGCAAGGGTTTTCCTCCTGCCGGGTGGCGGGCCTAGCACGGCCGTGGTGAGGTTGCTCACGCGGGGGTCAGCGCTGACCGCGTTTCCCTTGACACGCGTCCGGCACGTGAAAACATCGCTGCCGGGACGCAACCTGCCGGTAACAAAGCAGGGAGTCGCTCACGACATGACGCCGGGTCACCGGCGTCGGCCGGCGATCGCAGACCGAGCACAGCGACTGACGTACCGACCGCAGACGACATCGAGGAGTACAACGCCATGGACTGGCGCCACCGCGCGCTCTGCCGGGACGAGGACCCGGAGCTGTTCTTCCCGATCGGGACGACCGGCCCCGCGCTCGTCCAGATCGAGCAGGCGAAGGCCGTGTGCCAGCGCTGCCCGGTGGTCTCGTCGTGCCTGGACTGGGCCCTGCGCTCCGGCCAGGACTCCGGTGTCTGGGGTGGGCTCTCCGAGGACGAGCGACGCGCGCTGAAGCGGCGTCAGGCTCGCACCCGGGTCCACACCGCCTGACCGCCGAGCACGACGGCGCGCCGCCGGGGTAGCCGGCGGCGTCCGCACCACCGCAGTCGCACCGACCGCCACGAGGCCGGTCCGGGTCCCCCGGGCCGGCCTCGGCGCCGTCCGAGGCCGAGCTCAGCGCCGGGGCCAGGCGCTCTCCGGCAGCGTCAGCACCACCTCCGTGCCCGAGCGGCCCTCCAGCGGGCCCATCGCCAGGCTCCCGCCCAGCTCGCTGATCACCAGCGTGCGCACGATCTGCAGCCCCAGCCCGTCGCTGGCTGCGGGGTCGAAACCGGGCGGCAGCCCCTGGCCGTCGTCGCGGACCCGCACGCGGAGGTCCCCGCCCTCGCGCTCGGCGACCAGCTCGATGACCCCCGGCTCCCCCTCGGGGAAGGCGTGCTCCGCCGCGTTGTGCAGCAGCTCGGTCACCGCGAGCACCAGCGGCGTCGCCGCGGCCGCGGGCAGCTCCCCGAACGATCCGATCCGCCGGGTCCGGGCCGCGGGCCCCACGCTGGTGAGGTCACCGAGCATCGGCAGCACCTGGTCGAGGACGTCGTCGACGTCGACGACGTCCTCCCGGCTGCCCGCCAGCGTCTCGTGCACCACGGCGATGGAGGCCACCCGCCGCACCGACTCCTCCAGCGCCGCCCGGGCGGCCGGTTCGGTCATCCGCCGGGCCTGCAGCCGCAGCAGCGCAGCGACCGTCTGCAGGTTGTTCTTCACCCGGTGGTGGATCTCCCGGATGGTCGCGTCCTTGGTCAGCAGCGCCCGGTCACGCCGGCGGACGTCGGTCACGTCCCGGACCAGCACCAGCGCGCCGTGCTCGGCGCCGGGGGCCTGCAGCGGGAGGGCCCGCAGCAGCAGTGTCGCGCTGGCGCCCTCGACGTCCATCGGGTCCAGGTAGCGCCCGGCGACCGCCGCCGTGATGCCCGCGGCCGCCGCCTCCCCGGCCACCCGGTCGGTCACCGCCCGGCAGGTCACCTCGGCGAGGACGGCGCCGGCCAGGTCGCCGGCGACACCGATCCGGCGGTAGGCCGAGAGCGCGTTCGGGCTGGCGTAGGTGACCCGGCCGGCCCGGTCCAGCCGCACGAGCCCGTCCCCCACCCGGGGGCTCATCTCCGCGTCCTGCATCGTGACCGGCGGGAAGGTGCCCGCGGAGACCATGAGGCAGAGGTCCGCCGCGATGTCGAGGTAGGTGAGCTCCAGCGTCGACGGCGACCTGGTCACCGCGAGGTTGGTGTCCTTGGCCAGGACGGCGATGCCCACGCCCTCGTGCCGCACCGGGATGACCTCGCGGCGGCGCGGGGTCGCCCCGGACCAGTCCGGCTCCCCGTCGGTGACGGGCCGCCCCTCGCGGAGCGCCACGGCGAACGGGCCGGCGGCATCGGCGTCCAGCTCCACGCCGACCATGTCCTCCGGGCGGCTGGTCGGCGCGGTCAGCGGGCGCACCTGGGCCACGCACCACCACGACCCGCAGCGCTGCGGCACCCAGAGCGTCAGGTCGGCGAACGAGAGGTCGGCCAGCAGCTGCCAGTCGGCCACCAGGCGCCGCGCGTGGTCGATCTGGGCCGGGCTGGACTCCGTGCCGCGGGTGAGGCGCTCCGAGAGGCTGCTCATGGTGGTCCGAGCCTAGGACCCGCGGCGGGGCCCACCCCGGGCGGGCGAGGCCGGTGGCCGTCCTAGCCTGGGCCCGTGCTGCCCTCCCCCGCCCTGCGCATCGAGCCGGCCCTGGCCGCCGACCACGACCGCATCGCCGCCCTCACCGTGCAGGTCTACGTCGACGGCGGGCTGGCGTCGGCGGGCTACGCGGCCGAGCTGGCCGATGTGGCCGGCCGCGCCCGCGTGGCCGAGCTGCTGGTCGCCCGGGACGACGGGGGCGAGCTGATCGGCAGCGTGGCCTTCGTGGCCGGGGGCGAGTTCGGCGAGGTGCTGGAGTCCCCCGACGAGGCCGGGTTCCGCATGCTGGTGGTGGACCCGCGAGCACGGGGCCGCGGCGTGGGCGAGGCGCTGGTGCGCGCGTGCCTGGACCGGGCGCGGGAGACCGGCCGGCGGCGCGTCGTCATCTCCACCGGCACCCGCATGACCGCGGCCCACCGGCTCTACGAGCGGCTGGGCTTCACCCGGCTGCCGGAGCGCGACTGGACGCCGGTACCGGGCGTCGACCTGCTGGTCTACACCCGCCAGCTGTGAGGCCGCGTCCAGGGGACCGCCCCGAGCCTGCGAGAGGTGGGGATGACGGGGTCCTCTCTCAGGCGGAGGCGACGATCGCGATGAGGTCGCCCTCCTGGAGCACCTCACCCTCGACCACGTGCAGCTCCTGCACGGTGCCCGTGCGCTCGGTGAGCACCGGGATCTCCATCTTCATCGACTCCAGGATCACCAGCGTGTCCCCCGCCGACACCTGCGCACCGGGCTGCACCAGCACTTTCCAGACACTGGAGACCATCTCCGCGTGGATCTCCTCCACCGCCACCGGTACCTCCCGCGCCCGCCGATCGTGAGCCCACATCCAAGCACGGCCGCCCGGCATCAGGTCGCCGGCGCGACCCCGTCCCCGGCGAGCCGCCCGAGCACCGCGCAGACCTCCGGCCCGTCGTGCGGCACACCGGCCTCGGGCAGCCCGGACAGCACCCGGCTGACCGCACGGGCCGCCGCCGTCACGTCGTCCGCCCCACCGCTGACGGTGGCCAGCAGGGCGTCGTACCAGCCGTCGAGGCGGTCACCGGGCTCGTAGCCGCTCACCGCGACCAGCGCGACGCCGTCGTCGACCGCGGGAGGGCGACCGGCCCCGGGGAGGCGGCCGCTGATCCGCCCGGCGGTCCCCGGGGGCAGGGTGGCGCGGAGCTGCGCGGCGACCGCGGCCCGCGGCGCGGGACGGCCCTCGGGGGCGGCATCGGCCTCCCGGAGCCCGGCGGCGCTGCGGAGGGCCAGCTCGACGGCGTCCACGCCGTGGGAGCGCTCGAGCACCGCCATGTCCAGCGAGAAGCCCGCGGCGACCTCGGCGAGCGAGCCGTCGGGGGCGATCCCGACGGTGACGAGCCCGCGCCAGCCGACCTCGGCGAGGCGGTGCGCCGCGGCCGGCAGCCGGCCGGGCTCACCCGGGGTCCAGGAGACCCGGGCGATGCCGGCGGCGCGGTCGCGGGCCACCGGGGTGGTGAAGCGCAGCCCCTCGGCGGTCACCCAGGCGAGGAACCCCCGCTCGCTGGCCGGCTCCACGCCGTCCCCGCCGAGCCGCTCGAGCACCTCCGGGTCGGGGCCGCCCCACCGCAGACCCGCGGCGATGACCCCGCCGGCCAGCCGGGCGTTGCCGGCCAGCGCGGGCGGGACGGGGAGCACCGTGTCCGCGCCGCTGCGCCGCGCCGCCTCGACGATGCGGTCGACGGCGAGGTAGGACTCGGCGGCCGGCGCCGGCCCCAGGAGCACCGCGTCGTCGGCCAGGCGCACGTGGCGGGCCGAGCGCTCCGTCTCGCTGTGCACCGCCACGGCCTTGAGACCGAGCCGCTGGCACGCCCGGATCGCGGCGCACCCCGCCGGCCCCCGTCCGGCGACGAGGACGGTCTCGATCCCCAGCTGCGGCACTGCTGCTCCTCTTCGAACTCGCCCGGCCCGGCGCACGGCCGGTGCGCCCCGTGAGAGGCTTGTCGGGTCAGCTTGGCGGGTCGTCCGGCGCCGCGCACCCGCGTGCGCCGGTTCCGGTCCCGCACCGGTCCTGGGCCACCCGGCCCGTCAGCAGCATGAGAGAGGAGGGCAGCGATGTCCAAGCGCGGACGCAAGCGTCGCTCCCGCAAGGGGAACAAGGCCAACCACGGCAAGCGCCCCAACGCCTGAAGAAGGACCCCCTGCCCCCCGCCGCTCGCAGGCTCGCGACGGGGCCCTGCAGGGGGCCAGACGCCAGAGGCCCAGGACCCGTCGGGTCCTGGGCCTCTGCCGTCTGCAGGCGCTGCTAGGCGGTCGGGCGCTCCTCGGAGTGCTCGACGGTCAGCCGCTCGACGCTGACCTGCGTGCCGTCCTCCTCGAAGGAGACGCTCGTCAGCTGCATCTTGATGCGCTCCCGCAGGCCCGTCGGAGGCTTGTCGCCGCCGCACCGCCGGCGCACCAGCGCCTTGAACTCCGCCTCGATGCCGAACTGCCGCAGGCACGACGAGCACTCGTCGAGGTGCTCGGCGATCACGGTGCGCCGCTCGTCGGACGTCTGGTGGTCGAGGAATTCGAAGACGTGGGTGAGGACGTCGTCGCACGAGTTGATCTCGAGGGGCTCGCCGGCCCCCAGCTCGTCGCTCACGGGCGGGTCGCCTCCTCACCGGCCCCGGCGCGGACGAAACCGCGCTCCCGGGCGTAGTCGGCCAGCAGCTTCTGCAGCCCGCGCCGACCGCGGTGCAGCCGGGACATCACCGTGCCGATGGGCGTGCCCATGATCTCGGCGATCTCCTTGTAGGCGAAGCCCTCGACGTCGGCCAGGTAGACGGCCAGCCGGAAGTCCTCGGGGAGCTGCTGCAGCGCTTCCTTGATGTCGGAGTCCGGCAGGTGGTCCAGGGCCTCGATCTCCGCCGACCGCAGCCCCGACGAGGTGTGCTCCTCGGCGGCGTACAGCTGCCAGTCCTGCACCTGGTCGGTGGGGTACTGCTGCGGCTGCCGCTGCTTCTTGCGGTAGCTGTTGATGTAGGTGTTCGTCAGGATCCGGTACAGCCAGGCCTTGAGGTTGGTGCCCTCGGCGAACTGGTGGAACGCGGAGTAGGCCTTGACGAAGGTCTCCTGCACCAGGTCCTCGGCGTCGGCCGGGTTGCGGGTCATCCGCAGGGCCGCCGGGTACAGCTGGTCCAGGAAGGGCAGCGCGTCCCGCTCGAACCGCGCATCCCGCTCGGCGCGGGTCTCGGCGAGCTCGGTGCGGCTGCCGCCCTCGCGCGCCTCCGGTACCTCGACCGGGGTCGCCTCGGGCAGCTGACCGGTGTTGTCGACCGCGGACTCCTCAGGCACCGACCGTCCTCTCTGGGGCCCCCGGACGCGGGGCGCCACATCGGTCGATCCTAGCCGCGCGGCGTCCGGACGGCCCGGGGGACGTCGGCGCGCGGCACGGGCGCGGGGGGTGGAGAGGGTGCTGCTCACGGCCGGTCCAACGGCACCGCCCGGCGCCGGCATTCCCGTCGGCCGCACCTGGGTAGGCTGCCGCGCCGTGGCGGCAACCCCGGCGGTGCGGGTCGTGGAGCAGGCGAAGGTGGCGCACGCGCTCCACCCCTACGACCCCGAGCACCCCGCGGACCAGGGGCACGGCGAGGCGGCGGTGGCCGCACTCGGCGCCGACGCCCGCCAGGTGTTCAAGACGCTGGTCGCGCGCGTCGACGGCTCGCTCACCGTCGCGGTCGTCCCCGTGAGCGGCACGCTGGACCTCAAGGCGCTGGCGGCGGCGACCGGCGGGCGCAAGGCGGCGATGGCCGAGCCGGCCGACGCGGAGCGCGCCACCGGCTACGTCGTCGGCGGCATCAGCCCCCTGGGCCAGCGCAAGCTGCTGCCCACCGTCGTGGACTCCTCGGCGCTGGAGTTCCCCACCGTGCTGGTCAGCGCCGGCAGGCGCGGCCTGCAGCTGGAGCTGCCGCCGGCCGAGCTGGTGCGGCTGACCCGGGCGCGCACCGCGCCGATCGGCCGCTGACTCAGGGAGTCGCGTAGGGGGTGAGCAGCTGGTCGACGGGGGCGAAGTCGTCGGTCAGCACGCGGGCGTCGCCGACGAACCGGGCCAGCTCCTCCCCCTCGGCCACCTGCCAGGCCAGGTCGTGGTCGGTCAGCTCCGCGGCGATCCCCGCCACCGGCAGCGGCCGCTGGGATGCCACCGCGACCACGTTGCCGCCGTCCTCCCCGGCGAGCACCGGCGCACGGGCGAGCAGCACCACGTGGTCGAACACCTCGCGCATCGTCGCCAGCTCCGCCCGCACGAACGACAGCGGCGGGTGGTCGATCAGGTTGACCGCGTAGACGCCGTCCTCGGTCAGCGCCCGGTCGACCAGCTCGAGCGCCTCGCGCGTGGTGAGCTGCCAGGGCACCGAGAGCCCGCCGAACGCGTCGCCGACGACGAGGTCGCGCTCCCCCGCCGGCTCCTCGGCCAGCCCCACCCGGCCGTCGGCCACCCGCACCCGCAGCTCCGGCGAGGTCTCCAGCCCGAGCTGCTCGCGGTCCATGGCCACCACCTCGGGATCGACCTCCACCACGAGGCTGTCGGTCCCGGGGCGCACCTCCGCCAGGTACCGCGGCAGGGTCAGCCCGCCGCCACCGACGTGCAGCGCCGAGACCGGCTCGCCCGCGGGGAAGGCGGCGTCGGCGACCGCGGCGATCGCCCGGACGTAGGCGAACTCCAGGTGGGTGGGGTCGGCCAGGTCGACGTAGGAGTGCCGCAGCGTGTCGAGCATCAGCACCCGGCCCGAGGGGCGCTCCGGATCGGCCACCACCCGCGCGCAGTGGTAGGCCGTCTCCTCCTCGCAGGGGGTGGGGGCCACCGCCGCCAGGGCGCCGCCCAGCACCACCAGCGCGAGCAGGCCGGCGGGGACCGTCCGCGGGCCGCCCCCGCGCCGCAGCACCACGCCCACCACCACACCGGTGAGCACGGTGACCGCGCCGGTGGCGACGAGGATGACGCTGCTGGGCAGGATCGCCACGAGCACGAACCCTGTCGCGAACGTCGCCGCGATGCCGCCGAGCGTGCCGATGCCCGAGAGCCGCCCGACCACCGCGCCGGTCTCGTCCAGGCTGGCCAGCTGCAGCTTGACCACCATCGGCGGCACGGCCGAGAGCAGCGCGGCGGGCACGACGACGGCGACCGCGGCCAGGAGAAGCACCCCGCCGGCGTCCGCGCCGCTGAGCAGCGAGCCGGTGAACCGGACCAGCGGGAGCACGGCGACGACCAGGGCGCCACCGGCCACCAGCAGCGGCGCGAGCAGCCGGCGGGGGTCGGTGCGGTCGGCGGCCGCGCCGCCCAGCCAGGCGCCGGCCGCGATCGCCGCGAGCGCGAAGCCGATCACCGCGGTGCTCGTCTGCACCGTGACGCCGACGTAGGGGGCGATGAGCCGCAGGCCGACGATCTCCAGCACGAGGACGGCGCCGGAGCTGAGGAAGGTCAGCCCCGCCGCGACCCAGGCCGGCAGCGCCCCGCCGGGTGGCGGGGGCTGCGGTGGCGCGTCGACCGGGGCGGGGGCCTCGTCCGCCGGCACGTCAGAACAGCGCCGGCTGGTCGGCGGGCGCGGCCACGCCGTCCGCCCGGGCGAGCAGTTCGGGGCCGTTGTTGCGCACGCTGTTGACCGCCGGGCTCACCGGGCGCAGCTCCAGCCCCTCGACGAACTCCGGGGGCGTGGGACGGGCCAGCTCCGCGACGTCCTCGCGCGCCGGGTCCAGCCACTCCGCCCAGCGCTCCCTCGGCAGCACGAGCGGCATGCGGTCGTGGATCTCGGTGAGGGCGCCCGTCGCCGGGGCGGTGACCACGGTGCAGGTGTAGAGCCGGTCATCACCCTTCCCCCAGACCTCCCAGAGCCCGGCCATGGCGAGCACCGAGCCGTCCTCGGGGGTGATGAAGTAGGGCTGCTTGGCCGGGGAGTCCAGGCGCTTGGCCCACTCGAACCAGCCGTCGGCCGGCACCAGGCACCGCCGCGAGCGGGCCGCGCTGCGGAACGCCGGCTTCTCGGTCAGCGACTCCACCCGGGCGTTGAGCATCCGGTTGCCGACCGACACGTCCTTGGCCCACGAGGGCACCAGCCCCCAGCGCACCGACCGGAGCTCGCGGTGCCCACCGCCCGTGGGCACGCCCTCGGCGTCGCGTTCCCTGGCGTGCCGCACCACGTAGACGTCCTTGGTCGGCGCCACGTTGTAGTCCGCGGCCAGGGGTGGCTGCCCCGCGGCGGGGACCGCCTCGAACTCGAGGACGAGGTCCTCGGGTCTGGGGCTGGCCGCGTAGCGACCGCACATGGCGCCTCCTCGGGGGCACGGGGCTGTTCCCCTCGCACTCTAGGTGCGGCCACCGACGGACCGGCGTCCGCGCGTGCGGTCGCGATCACCGGGTAGGGCCCATTGTCGCAACGCTCGACGAGAGACGAGGATCACCGCGTGACCGCGACGCAGAACCCACCGACCGACCACCCGAAGACCGCCAGCGACAGCGCCGACCGGCGCTACGCGACGGTCAACCCCTTCACCGGCGAGACGGAGAAGGAGTTCGACTTCACCCCGACCGAGGCCATCGACGGGATCGTCGAGCGGGCCCACGCCGCGTACCAGGAGTGGCGGGAGCGGCCGGTCGAGGAGCGCGCCGCCGTCGTCCGGCGGGCCGCCGAGCTCATGGACGAGCGGCGCGACGACCTCGCCGCCCTCATCACCACGGAGATGGGCAAGCGCCGCGACGAGGCCGTCGGCGAGCTCAAGCTCTGCTCGATGATCCTGAAGTACTACGCCGACAACGGCCCCGGCTTCCTCGAGCCCACGCCGATCCAGCCGCTGATGGGCAAGGGCGAGGCCGTCATCGAGACCCGGCCGATCGGCGTCCTGCTGGCCATCGAGCCCTGGAACTACCCCTTCTACCAGGTGGTCCGCGTGGCCGGGCCCAACCTCGTGCTCGGCAACACGGTCATCCTCAAGCACGCCGAGATCACCCCGCAGTGCGCGGTGGCGATCGAGCGGCTGTTCGCCGACGCCGGGGCACCCGGAGGCGTCTTCACCAACACCTTCCTGCGCATCTCCGACGTCGAGCAGGTGATCGCCGACCCCCGCATCCAGGGCGTGACGCTCACCGGCAGCGAGCGGGCCGGCAGCGCGGTCGGGGCGCTGGCGGGCAAGCACCTCAAGAAGTCGGTGCTCGAGCTGGGCGGCAGCGACCCGTTCATCGTGCTCGACGCCGAGGACATGGCCGCCACCGTCAAGGCCGCGACCGCGGGCCGGATGCAGAACACCGGCCAGGCCTGCACCGCGTCCAAGCGCCTGATCGTCACCGAGGAGCTGTACGAGCCCTTCGTCGAGGGCCTCAAGCAGGCGTTCGCCACCTTCTCCCCCGGCGACCCGGCCGACCCCTCGACCTCGCTGGCGCCGCTGTCGAGCGAGCGCGCCGCGCAGGACCTGCACGCGCAGATCCAGGACGCGGTCGACAAGGGGGCGACCGTGGTGGCCGGCGGCACGCGCCCCGACCGCCCGGGGGCCTTCGTCGAGGCGACGATCCTCACCGACGTCACCCCGGAGATGCGGGCCTACAGCGAGGAGCTGTTCGGCCCGGCGGCCGTCGTCTACAAGGTGAAGGACGCCGACGAGGCGGTGGAGCTGGCCAACAACAGCGCGTTCGGCCTGGGCGCCACGGTGATGAGCGGCGACCTCGACCGCGCCCGCGCGGTCGCCGAGCGGCTGGAGGCCGGCATGGTGTGGATCAACCAGCCCACCGCCTCCTCCCCCGAGCTGCCCTTCGGCGGGATCAAGCGGTCCGGCTACGGCCGCGAGCTGTCCGAGCTGGCGATGTTCGAGTTCGCCAACCGGCGGCTGCTGCGCACCGTGCCGGTGAAGAAGGCGGACAAGCCGCAGGCCGGCTGATGCAGGGACCCCGTCCTCCGCACGCCTCGCACGCTCGGCGCGAGGCCCCGGGACGGGGCCTCGTGGTGCGGCGTCGCCCACCGGGCAGGATGGTCCTCGTGACCGATGCCTGGGCGGCGCCGCACCACCCGTCCCCCGTCGACGCCGTCGTCACCCTGCCCGGCTCCAAGTCCCTCACCGCCCGGGCCCTGGTGCTGGCGGCGCTCGCGGACGGCCCGAGCAGGCTGGTGCGGCCGCTGAGGGCGCGCGACACCGACCTCATGGCCACCGCGCTGCGCGCCCTCGGGGTGCAGGTGGTGGACGACGGCGACGACGTGCTCGTCACCCCCGGTCCGCTGCGTGGCCACGTCACCGTCGACGCCGGGCTGGCGGGCACGATCCTGCGGTTCCTGCCGCCGGTGGCCGCCCTGGCCGACGGCCCGGTGCGCGTCGACGGCGACCCCCGGCTGCACGAGCGGCCCAACGGCGGCCTGATCGCCGCGCTGCGCGGCCTGGGGGTACGGGTGGACGACGACGGCCGGGGCCGGGCGCCGTTCACCGTGCACGGCGCCGGACGGGTGCGCGGCGGCCCCGTCGAGGTCGACGCCGGGGAGTCGTCCCAGATCGTCTCGGGCCTGCTGCTGGCCGCTGCCCGCTTCGACGAGGGCCTGGACCTCGCACTGGTCGGCGGGGTGCCCTCGATGCCGCACGTCGAGATGACGGTGACCACCCTGCGGGAGCACGGCGTCGACGTCGCCTCCACCGACCGCGGCTGGCGGGTCGCCCCCGGACCGGTCGCCGCCGTCGACCGGGTGGTCGAGCCCGACCTCTCCAACGCCGCACCGTTCCTGGCCGCCGCCCTGGTCACCGGCGGCCGGGTCACCGTGCGCGGCTGGCCCGACGTGACCACCCAGCCCGGCGCGCACCTGGACCGGCTGCTGCCGGCCATGGGCGCCGAGGTCACCCGTACCGCCGAAGGCCTGCAGGTCACCGGCGCCGGCGCCATCCGGCCGCTGGTCGCCGACCTCGGCGAGGTCGGGGAGCTGACGCCGGTGCTCGCCGCGCTGTGCGCGCTGGCCGACGGCCCGTCCCGGCTGACCGGGATCGCCCACCTGCGCGGGCACGAGACCGACCGGCTGCAGGCGCTCGACGAGGTGCTGACCGCCGTGGGCGCCCGGGTGCGGCAGCTGCCCGACGGGCTGGAGATCGAGCCCGGCCCGCGACGGGCCGCCGTGCTCGACTCCTACGCCGACCACCGCATGGTCATGGCCGCCGCCGTGCTCGGCCTGGCGGTCGACGGCATCACGGTCACCGGCGCCGGCGCGGTGACCAAGACCCTCCCCGACTTCCGGGAGCGCTGGGCCGGGCTGCTGGGCGAGCCGATCGGGGCCGTTCCCTGAGCGCGCAGCGGGGCGCCCGGCGCATGGACGAGGACGACGTCCGGGTCCGGCCCAGCCGGCGCGGTTCGCGCCCGCGCACGCGCACCCGGCCCGCGCACGCCGACGCCGTCCCCGGTCTGGTCGTCGCGGTCGACCGCGGGCGGATGACGGTGCGGGTCGAGGGCCCCGGCGGCGCGCCGGTCGACGTCACCGCGATGCGGGCCCGGGAGCTGGGCCGGCACGGCGTGGTCGTGGGCGACCGGGTCCGGCTCGTGGGCGACACCAGCGGGCGCCCGGACTCGCTGGCCCGCATCGTCGTCATCGAGGACCGGACGACGTCGCTGCGCCGCACCGCCGACGACACCGATCCGACCGAGCGCGTCGTCGTCGCGAACGCCGACGTGCTGGTCATCGTCACCTCCGTCACCGACCCCGAACCCGCGCTGGGCTTCCTCGACCGGTGCCTGGTGGCGGCCTACGCCGGGGGGCTGGAGCCGTTGCTCTGCCTCACCAAGACCGACCTCGCCTCCCCGCGGCCGCTGCTCGACCGCTACGCCGGTCTCGGGCTGGAGGCGGTGCCGATGTCGCGGGAGCTCCCGCTGGCCGACCTGCTCGACCGGGTCCGCGACCGGATGAGCGTGTTCGTCGGCCAGTCCGGCGTCGGCAAGTCGACCCTGGTCAACCGGCTGGTGCCGGACGCGCTGCGCGCCACGGGCGACGTCAGCAAGATCGGCAAGGGGCGGCACACCTCCTCCTCGGCGGTGCTCTTCGACCTGCCGGGCGGCGGCACCGTCATCGACACCCCGGGCATCCGCTCCTTCGGTCTCGCCCACGTCACCGCCGACGACGTACTGGTGGCGTTCGAGGACATCGCCGAGGCCGCGACGGAGTGCCCACCGGGGTGCGGGCACACCGCCGAGGACCCCGACTGCGCGCTGGACGCGTGGGCCGCCGACGGCCCACCGGTGCGCCGGGAACAGCTCGACGCGGTGCGGGTGCTGCTCGACGCCGTCGGCCAGGTCGGCCCCGGCTACTGAGCGGACCCCCTGCCCCCGCACGCCCCGTGCCGGCACGTCACCGGCGTCGGCGTGGCTCGCGCGAGAGGTCGGCACGCGGCGTGGCTCGCGGGGGGGCGACATGTCGACACACCCACCTGTCGACAAGTCGCGATGCCGACCTCACACCTCGACGTAGCCGCCGCTGCGCCAGTAGACCCCCGACTCGCGCGTGAGGAACCCCTCGTCGACCAGGTAGCGGCGCAGCGCCGCCACATCGGGGTGCCAGACGGCGAGCAGCCCGTTCACCTCGCGCTCTGGGTAGCGGACGCCGGGCTCGAAGACGCGCACCAGGTGGTCGAGCACCACCAGCCGCTTGCTGCGCTGCGAGGGGATGGACACCAGCCGCCCGTCGCGGACGAAGGCCGAGAGCACCGCGTCGGCCACCGGGTCGTCCGACAGCGGCTCGGGCGGGGGCGCGGCCTCCGCGGCCGCCCGCGCGGCCGCCCCGAACCGCTCGGCGTGCAGCACCAGCGCGTGGCCGTCACGGTGCACCAGCCCGGCGCGGGCGAGCCGGCGGGCCGCGAGGGCGACCTCCTTGAGCCCCAGCCCCGCGGCATCGGCGACCTCCTCGATCGTCCCGGCGCCGAGAGCCAGCGCCGCGACCACCTTGAGCCGCACCGGGTCCGCGAGCAGCCCCGCGATCGTCGCCGCGTCCACGACCCGACGGTAATCGGTGCATCGTCGACGGGTGCGCGGGTAGGGAGCGGCGCATGGTGAGCCCGATCGACATCCAGAAGGCCCTGTCCGGCATCGACTACCCCGCCAGCAAGGACGACATCGTCAAGCACGCCGAGCAGCACGGGGGCGACGACGAGGTCCTCGAGGCGCTGAAGAAGATCGACGACCGGGAGTACGAGGGTCCCAGCGGGGTCAGTTCCGCCGTCTTCGACTGACGCACCGCTAGGTTGGGTGCCCATGACGTCGGGTCGGGGCTACTCAGAGGACATGCGGCTGGCACACGTGCTGGCCGACCAGGCCGACTCGATCAGCATGGACCGCTTCAAGGCCCAGGACCTGACGGTCGACACCAAGCCGGACCTCACGCCGGTGACCGACGCCGACCGGGCCGTCGAGGAGCAGCTGCGGATCACCCTCGGCCGTGCCCGCACCCGGGACGCGGTCCTCGGCGAGGAGTTCGGGACCACCGGTCACGGGTCGCGCCGGTGGGTGCTGGACCCGATCGACGGGACGAAGAACTTCGTCCGCGGCGTGCCGGTCTGGGCCACGCTGATCGCGCTCTTCGACGGCGACGAGCCGGTGGTGGGCCTGGTGTCGGCGCCGGCGCTGAACAAGCGCTGGTGGGCGGCCAAGGACGTCGGCGCCTGGACCGGGCGCCGGCTGGAGTCGGCCACCCGGTGCCGCGTGTCGGAGGTGTCGCAGCTCGGTGACGCCAGCCTGAGCTACTCCAGCCTCTCGGGGTGGGAGGAGCGCGGCGGGCTCGAGGGGTTCCTCGACCTGACCCGCTCGGTCTGGCGCACCCGCGCCTACGGCGACTTCTGGAGCTACGTGCTGCTGGCCGAGGGCGCGGTCGACATCGCCTGCGAGCCCGAGGTGTCGCTGTGGGACCTCGCGGCGCTCGACGTGATCGTCCGGGAGGCCGGTGGCCGGTTCACCGACGTCACCGGCGCTCCCGGGCCGGCCGGCGGCAGCGCGCTGGCCACCAACGGCCGGCTGCACGACGCCGCGCTGGAGAAGCTGGCGCAGACCGAGACGGTCCACCAGCTGACCTCGGCCCCGCCGGTCCCGCCCTCCTGATCAGGGCAGGGACGGCTCCACCACCGGCCCGCACACCCGTGCGGGGACGACGTCCGCACCGGCACCGCGGGCGGCCAGCACCGCCGCACCGACGGCCGACGCGCTGCGCAGGTGCAGCACCCGCACCGGGCGCCGCAGCTCGTCGGCGAGCAGCTGCTGCACGAGCGCGGTCCGCGCACCGCCGCCGGTGACCACCACGGGGGCGTCGTCGTCGGGGAGCCCGAGCAGCGCCGCCGCGGCGCCGATCGCCCGGACGACGCCCTCGACCGCGGCCCGCGCCAGGTGCGCCCGCGTGGTGCCCGGGTGCAGGCCGACCCAGCCGGCCCGGTCGTCCGGTCCGGCCACTCCCCCGCGCTCGCCGGTGAGGAAGGGCCGGAAGACGACGCCCCCCGCACCGGGGACCGATGCGGCGGCCGCGAACAGCTCCGGCCAGGAGAGGCCGAGGACGTCGCACACCCAGGCCCACGCCGAGCCGCCGTTCCGCAGCGCCGCCATCGCGTACCAGCCGCCGTCGGCGTCGGCGTAGCCGTGCACCACGGGGGCCTCGACCGGCTGCGGCGGCCAGCCCGGGCGCAGCAGCTGCGCGCCGGTGCCGAGGTTCACCTGGAGGCCGCTCGCCGTACCGGCCGCCAGGAGGGCCAGCGGGGTGTCCGCCGCCCCCACGACCACGGGCACGTCCCCGCCCGGCAGGCGTGCGGTGCCCACCACCTCCGTCCCGGGCCGCACCGCCGGCAGCAGGCCGGGCGGCACCCCGGCGGCGGCGGTCGCCGCGGCCGACCAGCCGTCGGCGGGGACGTCCCAGAGCAGGGTGCCGGAGGCGTCGCTGCGGTCGGTGACCGGCGGGCTGCCCGGGACGAGCGCGAGCCGCAGCGCGTCCTTCGGCAGCAGCACGGCCGCCGCGCGGGCCAGCGTCTCCGGTTCGTGGTGGGCGAGCCAGGCCAGCACCGGCCCGGTCATCCCCGGCACGAGCGGGTTGGCCAGCGCCGCGCGGTCGGCGGCGGGCAGCGCCCGCCAGGCGGCCAGCTCACCGGTCGCCCGGGCGTCGGGCCAGAGCACCGCCGGGCGCACCGGGGCGCCGGCGCCGTCCACCAGCACGGTGCCGTGCATCTGACCGGACAGCCCCAGGGCCCGCACCGGAGCGCCGCGCAGCGCCGGGGCCAGCTCGGCGAGCGCGGCGTCCAGGGCGCGCCGCCAGACGGCCACGTCGATCTCGGCGCGGTCCGGAGCCGGCCGGTCGTGGACGTACGCCGCCTCGGCCTCGGCCACCACGGCGCCGTCGTCGTGCAGCGCGACCAGCTTCAGCCCGCTGGTCCCCAGGTCGGCGCCGACGTGCACCCCGGTCACGGCGCCGGCCGGCGCTCCGGGCTGTCGCCGTAGGCGTAGCTGCTGTCCACGTACCGCCCGCCGGTGGCCGCCCCCGGGGGCGCGATGCCGTCCAGCCGGGCCAGGTCCTCGGCGGAGAGCTCGACGGCGGCCGCGGCGACGTTCTCCTCCAGGTAGGTGCGGCGCTTGGTGCCGGGGATCGGCACGACGTCGTCCCCCTGCGCGAGCACCCAGGCCAGCGCCAGCTGCCCCGCCGTCACGCCCTTCTCCTCGGCGAGCTCCCGGACGGCGTCGACCAGCCGCAGGTTGGCCGTGAACGCCTCGCCGGTGAACCGCGGGTGGCCGCGCCGCCAGTCGTCGGCACCGAAGTCCTCGGGGCTCCGGATCGCCCCGGTGAGGAAGCCGCGGCCCAGCGGGCTGAACGGCACGATGCCGATGCCGTGCTCCCGGGCGACGCCCAGCACCTCCTCCTCCAGGTCGCGGGTCCACAGCGACCACTCGCTCTGCAACGCGGCGATCGGGTGGACGGCGACGGCGCGGCGGATCGAGGCGGCACTGGCCTCCGACAGCCCGAGGTGGCGCACCTTCCCCTCGGCCACCAGCTCGGCCATGGCACCGACGGTGTCCTCGATCGGCACCCGCGGATCGACCCGGTGCTGGTAGTACAGGTCGATCACCTCGACCCCCAGCCGGCGCAGGCTCGCCTCCGCGCAGGCGCGCACGTTCTCGGGGCGGCCGTCGATCCGCACCCCGCCGTCGGGTGTCCGGGACAGCGAGAACTTCGTCGCCAGCTGCACCTCGTCGCGCCGCCCCGCGATCGCCTCGCCCACCAGCTCCTCGTTGTGGCCGCTGCCGTAGACGTCGGAGGTGTCCAGGAAGGTCACGCCCAGCTCCAGCGCGCGGTGGACGGTCGCGATCGACTCCGCGCGGTCCGCTGGGCCGTACATCTGGCTCATCCCCATGCAGCCCAGGCCCTGGGCGGAGACGGTCAGGCCGTCGCGACCGAGCGTGCGGGTACCGGCGGGAGGCGTGGTGGGCATGCCCGCATCCTCGCCGGACCGCCGAGACCTCCGCCAGCGGTCACGCCGCATCCCTCGCCCATCCCGGCCGCGGGAGGGGCGGCAGGGCCGCAGCCGTGCGGCGGGACGGCGCCGCGTGCACCGGCGCGCCGGCGGACCGGCGCCGGCAGACCCGGTCGGCCAGGGAGCCGACCGCCGGGAGCGCGAGGAGCACGAGCGCGCCGGCGATCCAGCCGGCCAGGACGTCGCTGACCCAGTGCGTGCCGAGGTAGACGGTCGAGGCGCCGACGCCGGCCGCGACGAGGGCGGCCAGGACCGGGGCTCCCCGGCGGTGGCGCCGGGCCAGGTAGGCCACCACCCCCCACATGGCGACGGCGTTGGCGGCGTGCCCGGAGGGGAACACCATGCCGTCGGTGAAGACCTCGGCGCCTCCCGGCAGCAGGGCGTCCCCGCCGAGCTGCAGCGGCCCCAGCCGCCCGAAGGCGGTCTTCGCCGCCCCCACCGTGAGGTTCAGCAGGAGCGTGGTGACCGCCACCACCACGACCGGCCGGGGGTCCCGGTCCCGCACGAACCGCACGGCCAGCCAGCCGCCGATCGCCAGGAGGCACACGAACCGCTGCCCGAGCAGGACCGAGGTGGACACCAGCGGCTCCAGGTGCGGCCACCGGGCGGCCGGCTGCCAGCGGAGGGCAGCGAGGTCCGCCGCCACCAGAGGTGAGCCGGTGAGGACGGCGACGGCGAGCGCGACGTAGCCGGCGACGAGCAGCACGGCGAGCAGCGCCCTCCGGCGCCGGACGGCCCGGCGGGTGGCCGGGAGGGCGGTTCCCCGACGGCGCGCTCCGTCCGGCGTGCCCACCCCGCCGAGGCTAGGTCCGGCGGGCCCCGCCCGCTCCCCCGCGACGACCTCCACCCCGCCGCTGCCACCGCCGGGCGACGGCGCGCGGACGGCCGCACCACCACCGTGCCCGGACGGTCACCGGACGTGGCCGCGTGCCGCGGAGTTTCCGGGTGCTGGTCACGGGTAGGCGGCCGGGTGCAGCCGTCGCCGCCGCCACCGTCCCGTCGCACCCGCCCGCCGGCGCGCTCCCCGCATCGACGGACCGACCGTCAGGAGAACCCCCATGAGCTCCCGCTCCGCCAGCCGCGGTCCGCGCCGCACCGCACGCGTCCTGGGCCTCGCCAGCACCGGCCTGGGCGTCGCGATGCTGCGCGACCCGAAGGGCGTCGCGCGGTTCTCCGGCGTCGACGACTCGGCGACCGCGCTCTCGGTGATCCCGCTCGTCGGCGCCCGGGAGCTGCTGCACGCCGGACCGCTGCTCGCCGGCCGGCCGGGATGGGCCTGGACCCGGGTGGCCGGCGACGCGATCGACCTGACCGCCATGGGGGTGGCCCTGTCGAGCCGCGGTGGCGAGCGCGGGCGCCGGCTGCGCACCGCCACGGCCGCCGTCGCCGGCCTGGCCGCGCTCGACCTGCTCACCGCCGCCCGGTCCCGCCGGGCCGGCAGCCGCAGCGCCGCCCGCGAGCTGCTGCCCTCCTCGGCGCCCTGGAAGAGCGCGATCGACGTCTCCGCGGCCGCCACCGTGAACAGGCCGCCGCAGGAGGTCTACGCCCGCTGGCACGACTTCTCCCGGCTGCCCGAGTTCATGGCGCACGTGCGCGAGGTGCGCCCCGCCGGCATCGGGCGCTGGCACTGGGTCGCCGAGGCACCGGGCCGGCGCACCGTGCAGTGGGACGCCGAGGTGGTCGAGGAGTCCCCGGGCGAGCGGATCCGCTGGCGGTCGCTGCCCGGTGCCGACGTCGAGAACGCCGGGGTGGTCGAGTTCCGCCCCGCCCCCGGGGAGCAGGGCACCGAGGTTCGGGTGCGGCTGGCCTACGCCCAGCCCGGCGGCAAGGCCGGCAAAGCGGTCGCGAAGCTGTTCGGCGAGGCCCCCGACCAGCAGGTCCGCGACGACCTCGCCCGCTTCAAGCAGATCCTCGAGACCGGGCAGGTGGTCCGCTCCGAGGGCACGCCCGAGGGCCCGCTGGCCCGCCGGATGGCGAAGCAGCAGCCCGCCGCGCCCCGTTCCTGACCCGCCGACCCCAGGAAGGACACCCCGTGCGCGCCACCCAGTGGATGGGCAAGAACCACGTCGAGGTCAACGAGGTCCCCGACCCGCGGCTGCTCAACGACCGCGATGCGATCGTGCAGATCACCTCCACCGCCATCTGCGGCTCCGACCTGCACCTCTACGACGGCTTCATCCCCACGATGAAGAAGGGCGACATCCTCGGCCACGAGTTCATGGGCGAGGTGGTCGAGATCGGCAAGGGGGTCTCGAACCTGCGCGTCGGCGACCGCGTCGTCGTCCCGTTCCCCATCGCCTGCGGCGCGTGCAACGCCTGCGAGCGGGGCCTGTTCTCCGTCTGCGAGAACTCCAACCCGAACGCCGGCATGGCCGAGAAGCTCTGGGGCCACTCCCCCTGCGGCATCTTCGGCTACTCGCACCTGGTGGGCGGCTACCCGGGTGGCCAGGCCGAGTACGCCCGCGTGCCGTTCGCCGACGTCGGCCCGCTGAAGATCGAGGACGACCTGACCGACGAGCAGGTCCTCTTCCTCAGCGACATCCTCCCCACCGGCTACATGGGCGCGGAGATGTGCGACATCTCGCCCGGTGACGTCGTCGCCGTCTGGGGCGCCGGGCCCGTCGGGCTGTTCGCGGTGGCCAGCGCCAAGATGCTGGGCGCCGAGCGGATCGTCGCCATCGACCGGTTCGGCTACCGGCTGGACAAGGCGGTCGAGGCCGGCGCCACCGACGTCCTGAACTACGAGGAGGTCGACGTCCTCGACGCCCTGAAGGAACTCACCGCCGGCCGCGGTCCCGACGGGTGCATCGACGCCGCCGGGCTGGAGGCGACCCATCCGACCGCCGCGGTCGACGCCTACGACCGGGCGAAGACCGCCGTCATGGCCGAGACCGAGCGCCCGCACGCGCTGCGCGAGGCGATCATGGCCTGCCGCAACGGCGGCACCGTCTCGATCATCGGCGTCTACGGCGGGCTCATGGACAAGTTCCCGGTCGGCTCTCTGATGAACCGGTCGCTGACCGTGCGCACCGGCCAGGCGCACGTGCACCGCTACCTGAAGCCGCTCTACGAGAAGATCCGCGACGGCGAGATCGACCCGACCTTCCTGATCTCGCACACCCTGCCGCTGGACCGGGCGCCGGAGGGCTACCGCATGTTCCGGGACAAGGAGGACGACTGCACGAAGGTGGTCCTCAAGCCCTGACCGGCCCCGTCTGGTGGGATGAGCACGACCGGGGCGGCGACGAGGCCGGCCCGGGTACGAGGAGGCGCCCCCGTGCAGTACGCCGAGTCCGTCGTCGACCTGGTCGGCAACACCCCCCTGGTCCGGCTGTCGTCCGTGACCCGCCACCTGGGCCCGGACGCGCCGCTGGTGCTGGCCAAGGTCGAGTACCTCAACCCCGGCGGTTCGGTGAAGGACCGGATCGCCGTGCGGATGGTGGATGCCGCCGAGGCCGGCGGTGAACTGCAGCCGGGCGGCACCATCGTGGAGCCGACCAGCGGCAACACCGGCATCGGCCTGGCCCTGGTCGCCCAGCAGCGCGGCTACCGCTGCATCTTCGTCTGCCCCGACAAGGTCGGGCAGGAGAAGATCAACGTGCTCAAGGCCTACGGTGCGGAGGTCGTCGTCTGCCCCACCGCCGTCGACCCCGCCGACCCGCGGTCGTACTACTCGGTCTCCGACCGGCTGGCCCGGGAGACCCCCGGTGCGTGGAAGCCCGACCAGTACTCCAACCCGAACAACCCGCGCTCGCACTACGAGACGACCGGGCCGGAGATCTGGGCGCAGACCGACGGCCGGATCACCCACTTCGTCACCGGGGCGGGCACCGGCGGGACGATCAGCGGCGTCGGCCGGTACCTCAAGGAGGCCTCCGACGGCCGGGTGCAGGTCATCGGCGCCGACCCCGAGGGCTCGGTCTACTCCGGGGGCACCGGCCGCCCGTACCTGGTCGAGGGCGTCGGCGAGGACTTCTGGCCCAGCACCTACGACAAGGAGGTCGCCGACGAGATCGTCGCGGTCTCCGACGGCGACTCGTTCGCGATGACCCGCCGGCTCGCCCGCGAGGAGGGCCTGCTGGTCGGCGGCTCCTGCGGCATGGCGGTGGTGGCGGCGCTCCGGGTGGCCGAGCGGCTGACGAAGGACGACGTCCTCGTGGTGCTGCTGCCCGACGGCGGCCGCGGCTACCTGGGCAAGATCTTCAACGACGCGTGGATGGCCGACTACGGCTTCGTCGAGGCCACCGGCGGCGAGACCGTCGGCGAGCTGCTGCACGCCAAGTCGGGCGAGACGCCCACGCTGGTGCACACGCACCCGAACGAGACCGTCCGCGACGCCATCGACATCCTCCGCGAGTACGGGGTCAGCCAGCTCCCCGTCGTGCGGGCGGAGCCGCCGGTCACCGCCGGCGAGGTCGTCGGCTCCATCGACGAGAAGACGCTGCTCGACGCGCTGTTCGCCGGCCGCGCCTCGCTGGCCGACCGGGTGGAGAAGCACATGAGCCCGCCGCTGCCCATCGTCGGCTCGGGTGAGGCGGTCAGCGCCGCCGTCGCCCAGCTGGGCTCGGCCGACGCGCTGCTGGTGCACGTCGACGGCAAGCCCGCCGGCGTGGTCACCCGGCAGGACGTGCTCGGCCACCTCGCGGGGGTGGCCCGGTGACCGGGTTCAACACCCGCGCCATCCACGCCGGGCAGGAGCCCGACCCGGCCACCGGCGCGGTCATCCCGCCGCTGCACCTGACCACCACCTACAAGCAGGACGGCGTCGGCGGGCTGCGCGGCGGCTACGAGTACAGCCGCAGCGGCAACCCGACCCGCGACACCCTGCACGCCGCGCTGGCCGCGCTCGAGGAGGGGACGACCGCCCTGGCGTTCGCGTCGGGGCTCGCCGCCGAGGACACCCTGCTCCGCACGGCGTGCCGGGCGGGAGACCACGTCGTCCTGGGCGGGGACGCGTACGGCGGCACGTTCCGGCTGATCTCCCGCGTGCTGTCGGAGTGGGGGCTGGAGCACACCCCGGTCGCCCTCGACGACCCCGACGCGCTGCGCGCGGCCATCCGGCCGACGACGCGGGTGGTCTGGTGCGAGACCCCCAGCAACCCGCTGCTGAACATCACCGACATCGAGGCGACGGCGGCGGTCGCGCACGAGGCCGGCGCGCTGCTCGTCGTCGACAACACCTTCGCCTCGCCCTACCTGCAGCGGCCGCTGACGCTGGGCGCCGACGTCGTCGTGCACTCGACGACCAAGTACCTCGGCGGGCACTCCGACGTCGTCGGCGGGGCCCTGGTCACCCGCGACGCCGAACTCGGCGAGAAGCTCGCCTACAACCACAACGCGATGGGGGCGGTCGCCGGCCCGTTCGACTCCTGGCTGGTGCTGCGCAGCCTCAAGACGCTGGGCGTCCGGGTGGACCGGCACTGCGCCAACGCGGCCCGGATCGCGGAGTTCCTGGTCGGCCGGCCGGAGGTCGCGGCGGTGCTCTACCCGGGGCTCCCCGACCACCCCGGTCACGAGGTGGCCGCCAAGCAGATGTCCGGCTTCGGCGGCATGATCTCGTTCCGGCTCCGCGACGGCGAGGAGGCGGCGCTGCGGGTGTGCGAGCGGACGCGGCTGTTCACGCTGGCCGAGTCGCTGGGCGGGGTGGAGTCGCTGATCGAGCACCCGGGGCGGATGACCCACGCCAGCGCCGCGGGCTCGCCGCTCGAGGTGCCGGCCGACCTGGTCCGGCTGTCGGTCGGCATCGAGGACGTCGAGGACCTCGTGGCCGACCTCGAGCAGGCGCTGGGGTGACGGTCAGGCGCCCGCCGGGGTCGGTCCGACGATGAACAGCGGGCGGAAGTGCTCCACCACGGGGAGCGGGTCGTAGAAGGGGTGCAGCAGGCGCCGCCACTCCTGGTAGGCCGGCGACCCGCGGAAGCCCTCGGTGTGGTCCTCCAGGCTGTTCCACTCGACGAGCAGGAGGAAGACGTTCTCCCGCTCCACGCACCGGGAGAGCATCAGCCTCCGGAAGCCCGGCGACGCGGAGATGATCGGGGCCGCGGACCGGAACGCCGCCTCGAACTCGGCCTCGCGGCCGGGTGCCACGGACAGCTCTGCGTGCTCGAGGATCACGGCGTGCACCGTACGACCGCCCGGCGGGACACCGGGCCCACGGCGGCGCCCCTCAGCGCGGAAGGGTCAGGATCCTCGGGCCGTCCGCGGTCACCGCGACCGTGTGCTCGACGTGCGCGGCCCGGCTGCCGTCGGCGCTGCGCAGCGTCCACCCGTCGGCGTCGACCGTGTAGTCGTCGCTGCCGCCGGCGAGGAACCACGGCTCGATGGCGATTACCAGGCCCGGGCGCAGCGGCACCCCGCGGCCGGCGCGACCCTCGTTGGGCACCGACGGCGCCTCGTGCATGGTGCGCCCCACGCCGTGGCCGCCCTGGTCGGTGTTGATACCGCACCCGCCGGCCCGGCCGACCGCACCGATCGCGGCGGAGATGTCGCCGATCCGGTTGCCCACGACGGCCGCCGCGATGCCGGCCGCCAGCGCGCGCTCGGTCGTCTCCACCAGCGCGAGGTCCTCGGGCCGCGGGGTGCCCACCGGGTAGGTCATCGCGGCGTCCCCGACCCAGCCGTCGAGCACCGCACCGGCGTCCACGCTGAGCAGGTCGCCGTCCTCGAGCACCTCGGGGGTGGGGATGCCGTGCAGCGCGACGTCGTTCACCGACAGGCAGAGCACCCCGGGGAACGGCGGGGTCGTGGGCAGCGGCGCGTATCCGAGGAAGGGTGAGGTGGCGCCGGCGTCGGCGAGGACGTCCCGGGCCACCGCGTCGAGCTGGGTCAGCCGCACACCCGGTGCCGCGATCGCGCGGACCGCGGCGTGCATGTCGGCGACGACGGCGCCGGCGGCACGCATCGCGTCCAGCTCGCCGGGGGTGCGCAGTTCGATCACGGTGGTCCTCCTCGTCCGCTCCCGCAACGCTATCCCGCGACCGGGACGCCCCCGTCCGCCGCACCCGTCGCAGGCCGACGGCCCTCACCGCACGGTGCCCGGGCGGTGTTCGAGGACCACGCCGCCGCGGTACGCAGGACCGGGTGACCAGCCCTCGCGTGACCGTCGTCGTCGCCACCCGGGACCGGCGGGGCTCCCTGCTGCGCTCGCTCTCCCACCTCGACGACGGCGCCCACCCGGTGGTCGTCGTCGACAACGGCTCCGCGGACGGCACCGTGGCCGCGGTCCGCGCCCGGCACCCGGCCGTGGCGGTGGTGGAGCTGCCGTCCAACCGCGGGGCGGTGGCGCGGACGGTGGGGGTGCAGGGGGCCGGGACCCCGTACGTCGCCTTCGCCGACGACGACTCGTGGTGGGACACCGGCGCCCTCGACCGGGCCGCCGACCTCCTCGACGCCCACCCCGGGGTGGCGCTGCTGGCCGGGCGGGTGCGGATGGCCGCCGACGGCTCGGTCGACGCGGTCACCCGCAAGCACCGGGCCGCGGTCCTGGGGCGGACGCCGGGGGCGCCGGGACCGGACGTGCTGAGCTACCCCGCGTTCGCGACGGTGGTCCGCCGCGACGCGTACCTGTCCGTCGGCGGGTTCTCCCCGCTGCTGTTCTTCGCCGGCGAGGAACACCTGCTCGCGCTCGACCTCGCGGCCGCCGGCTGGCAGCAGAGCTTCGCCGACGACGTCGTCGCCTGGCACGACCCGGCCGGTCCGCCGGGCGTCCCACCGCAGCGCTGGGCGCTGCAGACCCGCAACGACCTGCTGGTGGACTGGCTGCGCCGGCCGCTCCCGGTGGCGATGGCAGCCACCGCCCGGCTGGCCCGGCGGGCGCCGTCGGACGCGGCCGCGCGGGCGGCGCTGGTCGGCTGGGCCCGCCGGCTGCCTGCCGCTCTCCGGCAGCGGCGGCCGGTCCCGGCGGAGGTGGAGCGGCGGTTCGCCCTGGCGCAGCGCCCGCTCAGCGCCCCAGCTGCACGGTGAACCAGCGCCGCGCCTCCTCGACCCCGGCCTCCCCGCGGTCCCGGGAGCGGCCGACCGCGCCGGCCAGCTCACCGGACATGCAGCGGGCCAGCGCGGCGTCCAGGGTCTCCGCGGTCACCTCGTCGGCGTCCAGCAGCAGGGGCCAGTCCAGCGCGCGGGCCTGGCCGGCCACCTTGGCCCCACCGGCGATCGGGTCGCACGCGATGACCGGGCGGTCGTTCTTGAGCCCGAGCACGAGGCCGTGCAGCCGCATGCTGACCACGACGTCGCACCGCCGGAGCAGCGCCTCGACCTGAGCCGGGCGGCGTGGGTGCGGCTTCTCGTACAGGTCGGTGTCGACGGGGAACCACGGCAGGGCCCGGGAGGCGAGCCACTCCTCGATGACGCCGCGCACGCGGTCGGCCCGGCTGCGGTCGCCGTACTCCCCCTGCAGCGGGGCGAAGGCGACGGCGACGACGGGCGAGTCGGCCGCGGGCGCCCCGATCGCGAGGTCCGGCCGGGTCACCCCCGGGGCGTCCCGCTCCCACACCGCGTCGAACATCGTCCGGGCGGCGTCGTCGACCACGGAGACGTTGACCGCCCACCGGCGTGCCCCGGCGAACGCGGCGGTCAGGTCGCGCAGACCCGGCAGGTCACCGACCGGCCCGGTGGTGAAGACCAGGTGCGTGTAGCCGGCCGGGTCGACGTCGCGCCAGTGCACGCCCCGCTCCAGGTACGGCGCCCAGGCGACGTCGTGGTCGATGCCGAGCTCGGTCAGCCAGCCGGTGACGGCCTCCGCCCCCAGCTCGTCGCCGACGGTGGCGATCACCTCGTCGAAGCTGAACCACCCGGCCACGAGAACGCGCACGACCTCCACCCTGGCAGCCGGTGGCACCGCGGGCATCCGCAGGGAAGGAGATCCGCGTCCCACGGGTTGTGGCGGTCACCACCGACCGACGAGGAGACGCCGTGAGCACCACCGACCAGGACCGCGACCTGCCCGCCCTCGAGGCGGAGCGCGACCGCATCAGGGCCGCGCACCTGCGCCCGGCCGGTACCCGGCCGGCCTCGACCGCGCGGGGGCTGCACCACACCGCGCTGATCAGCAGCGACGTCGAGCGCACCGTGCGCTTCTACCAGGACGTGCTGGGTTTCCCGCTGACCGAGCTGATCGAGAACCGCGACTACCCCGGTTCCTCGCACTTCTTCTTCGACATCGGCAACGGCAACCTGCTGGCGTTCTTCGACTTCCCCGGCCTGGACGTCGGCCCGTACGCCGAGGTGCTCGGCGGGCTGCACCACATGGCGATCAGCGTCGACCCGCAGCGCTGGGAGGAGCTGGTGCGGCGGCTGACCGAGGCCGGGATCGCGCACGAGGTGCACAGCGGGGTGTCGGTCTACTTCCGCGACCCCGACGGCGCCCGCATCGAGCTCATCGCCGACCCGCTCGGCGAGATGTACGGCACCAAGGTCCTCTGACGGCCCCGTCCCGGGTCCCACCCTGAGCCTGCGAGGGGCGGGGAGGACGGGGTCCTCTCTCAGCGGTCCCGGTCGGCGACGAGTTCGGCGTAGTCGGGGTGCCGCTCGATCCAGCCGGCCACGAACGAGCAGCGCGGCACCACGGACCCCCCGCGCGACCGCACCTCGTCGAGGGCGGCGCGGACCAGGGTGCTGCCCAGCCCTGACTGCCCGGCGTCGGGGTCGATCTCGGTGTGGGTGAACACGACGGTGTCGCCGCGGCGTTCGTAGGCGGCCAGCCCCAGCACGCGGTCGCCGTCGCGGATCTCGAACCGGTCGGCCTCGGGGACGTCGGTGACGGTGGTCTCCATGCCGCGGTCAACCCGCCGCCGGGGCGGGCTGTTCCGCGACCAGCCGCAGCGCGCGGGTGGGGCACTGCCGCACCGCCTCCTCGGCGTCGCGCAGCTCCGCGCCCTCGGGACGCGGGCGCAGCACCGTCACGGTCCCCTCGTCGCCCACCTCGAACAGGTCCGGCGCCAGGGCCTCGCAGGCGCCGGACCCCACGCAGCGCTCGAGGTCGGCCTCCAGGCGGTTCACCGGCCGCCCGCCAGCCGGGCCGGCAACCGCTTGAGCCCGTTGACGAACGAGGACCGGAGCCGGTCGGGCGGGCCGGTGACCTCCAGGTCGGGCAGCTGCTCGAAGACCCGCGTGAAGGTGACCGCCAGCTCGCGCCGGGCGAGGTGCGCGCCCAGGCAGAAGTGCGGCCCCTTCGACCCGAACCCGACGTGCGGGTTGGGGTCGCGGCCGAGGTCGAAGCGGTGCGGGTCGGGGAACACCACGGGGTCGCGGTTGGCCGCGGCGTAGAAGAGCAGGAACTTGTCCCCCGCGGCGAACGGGTAGCCGTTCAGCTCGCCGTCGCGGGTGGCGGTGCGGCGCATCCAGGTGACCGGGCTGGTCCACCGCACGATCTCCTCGACCGCCGTGCGGGTGAGCCCGGGGTCGGCGACCCAGCGGGCACGCTGGTCGGGGTGCTCCTGCAGCGCCAGCAGCCCCTGGGAGATCGCGTTGCGGGTGGTCTCGTTGCCGGCCACCAGCAGCAGGATGAAGAACGAGGCGATCTCCTGGTGGGTGAGCTTCTCGCCCTCGACCTCGGTGGTCACCAGCGCCGTCGTCAGGTCGTCGGTCGGGTGCGCCAGCCGCTCGGCGGCCAGCCGCTCCATCAGCCCGGCCAGCTCGATGCCCGCCATGAGCACCCCGGTGAGCGGGTCCTCCTCGTCCTCGACGAGCTCCGGGTCACCGCCGGAGAGGATGACGTTCGACTTGGCCAGCACCATCGCGCGGTCCTGCTCCGGGACGCCCATCATGTCGCAGATGACCCGCAGCGGGATGGGGGCGGCGAGGTCGGCGACCACGTCGAACGTGCCGTCCCCCTCGGCCGCCTTCCGGCGCACCGCGGCCAGGACGTCGTCGACGACGACCGCCACCGAGTCGACCACCCGTTCGAGCATCCGCGGCGTGAACGTCTTCGCGACGATGCGGCGGATCTTGGCGTGCCGCGGGTCGTCCATGCTGATCAGCGAGCCGTAGAACTCGTTGAGGTCGGCCGGGATGTCCTGGATGGAGACGGCTCCCTCACCCGAGCAGAAGACGGCGGGCTGCGAGCTGATCGCCTCCAGGTCGGCGTAGCGGGTGACCGCGTGGTATCCGGGCCCGCTCGGCAGGTTGGGGATCTCCGGCTCGGCGAAGAAGGCGAACGGGCGCTGGGCGCGGAGCCGGTCGAAGACGGCGTGCCGCTCGGCCGGCGGGCGGGACCAGAAGTCGCGGTCGGACAGGTCGATGCCGAGGTCGGCGGCGCCCGCCCTGCGGGGCTGCGGAACGGTTCCGGGAGCTGGTGCGGCGTCGACGGACACGAGAGGTCCTCCCTGGGCGGCGGTCGTGCTCCGCACGCTAGAGAGAATCGTGGTGACACACAACACACCCCGCGAGCCGCCCGCCCGCGCAGGCACGGAGGCCCGGTCACCTGCTTGGCCGGGCCTCCAGCAGCTCGCACGACCGACAAGACCTGGGCCTCCCCGTGCAGCGGTACGAGCAGATCGCCTCCGGGCCGGCGAGGAGGTCTCGCGGCCGGAGCTCAGCGGCCGGCTGATGGCCCGCGCGCTGCTGAGCGGACTGGGGGTGTTCGAGTTCACCCCGCCACCGTGCGAGCCGAGCGCAGCGGCTCCGAGAGCCTCCAGCGGTCGCCGCGCGGGTGCTCGGCGGGAACGACCACGTCCCCGACCGGGCCGCAGGCGACCGGTCCGCCGTGGCCGGGTCGCCCCGTACCACCCGCGGGTGGTCAGGACAGCAGGGTCTGCTGCGGCGTGCGGCCGTAGGCCTGCCGGTAGGCGGCGGCGAACCTGCCGTGGTGGGCGAATCCCCAGCGCGCCGCGACGGCGGCGACCGTGGTGTCGGTGGTCGGATCGGCGGCCTGCAGCTCGCGGTGCACCCGATCCAGGCGCACCCGGCGCAGGTAGGCGGTCGGGGTGGTGTCCCGGTACCGGCGGAACGCCGCCTGCAGCGCCCGCGGCCCGATCCCGGAGGCGTCGACGATGTCGGCCAGGGTCAGCGGTTCGCCGGCGTGGGCGTCGATGTACTCGACCGTGCGCCGCACCGCCGCCGGCATGACCTGCCCGGGCGGAGCGGCGCCCGAGGTGCCGGTCGCCGTGTGGGGGAAGGCGGCCAGCACCGCCGCCGCGGCGGCATCGATCGCGGCGGCCCGGAAGATCGGCTCGGCGACAGGCGGGGCGTCGCCGGCGAACAGCGAGTGCAGGTAGCCGACCGAGTTCCGGCAGTAGCGGGCTGCGGCGGCGGACACCGGGGTGATGGCCTCGAAGCGGAACTCGCCCGGGTCCAGCCCGCTCTGCGCAGCGGCGCGCCGGGTGATCTCGCTCGTCGGGACCCGGACGACGTGGAGGTCGAGCCGCCGCCACTCGCAGGTGAACGCAGCGCCCTGGGGGAACATGACCACGTCGCCGGCGACGATGCGGACCTGCTCGCCGTCGTGCGACACCTCCAGATCACCTCCGCCGAGCACGGCGATCCAGGTGTCGTGGACCGGATCGACGTCCTCACGGACGCTCATCGTGTGCTGCAGGACATCGACGGCGAGACCACCGACGGAAGCTGTCGCCTGGCGGTAGGCGAAGTTCTCCGGGGAGCCGCGGACCCGCAGCCGGTGCGGGGCGAAGGTGTCCCGGATGGCCTCGTGCGCCCGCACGACATCCCGGGTCGAGACCTCGAAGCGGTCCACACCTCTCGCCGACGGCACGTCTCGTCACCCCCTGCGCACGCCCTCCAGGATCCGGCGCGCCGTTGGGTCCACCGGTACCCAGGTTCCGCCGGTCTACCAGGAAACGAGCCGCCGGGGTCGTCCGCGACGCGCGGCTGTCGGCCGGAAAGCGAGCAACATCCGTTCCAGTATTTGAAGTTCCCGCCCGTCCTGCGGTGCAGTGGCACCCAGGCGTCACGGGCCGGAAGGGATCGCGGGAACCGGCGCTCGACCCGGTCGAGCGCCGCCGAGGGGTCCGGAGCACCCGCCGTGGCTGCGGGCAGCGGAGTCGGGAGGTGGGATGACGACGAGCCGGGGTGAGTCGGGGCGGAGTCGGGGCGAGGCCGGTCAGGGACCGTGGACCGTGGGCGCCGACGACCTGGCCGACCGGGACTGGTCCGGGGAGACGGTGCAGATGCCGAGCGGCAGGCTGCACGCGGTGGTCGGTGAGGGGCTGATCGTCGGTCGGGCGGTCTGCACCGCCCCGGTGGTGCTGCTGGACCCACGGGACTGGCGCTGGCCGGACGACGGGGCCGAGGAGTGGCCGCTGTGCTGGATCTGCCTGACCCTCACCCGGTGACCCGACCTGCCGACGAGCTGCGGGCGCCGCTGCCCGGCGACGGCATGCCAGGTCGGGCTCGCAGGTCGAGCCGGGGTCCGTCACCGAGGTCGGAGCGCCGAGAAGGGGCGTGCACCATGTCCGGCGACCGAGCGCCGTTCACCGCCGGGGACAGGGAGCTGCTCAGCGCCTTCGCCGCCCCGGTCGGTGACGCGAGCGGCCGGCTGCACCAGGGCTCCGGTGCCCGTGGCGAGTGGTTGGTGGCCTCGGTGGAGGTCACCCGCGAGGTCCTGTCGGCCGGACCGGGCAGCGGGCCGGATCCCCTGCGGCTGATCGCCGAGCGGACCTGCGAGATCGGCGAGGCCGAGCTGGTGCTCGTCCTGCGGCCCACCGACCCCGCAGGCGACGAGCTGACCGTCGAGGTCGGCGTGGGCGCCGGCGCCGATCGCCTGCGGGGACGCCGCCTGCCCGTGCAGACGTCGCTGGCCGGGCGGGTGCTGACCTCCACCGAACCGGTCCGCCTGCCGCACCTGACCGACGCCGAGCTGACCGGTGAGGTCGAGCTCGGCCCGGCGATGGCCGTGCCGCTGCTGGGTTCCGGCCGCGTCCACGGCGCGCTCGTCGCGGCACGGCTCGACGGTCGTCCCGGGTTCACCGACGCAGACGCCGACGGGGCCACGACGTTCGCCCACCACGCCGCGCTGGCCCTCGAGCGCGCTGAAGCCCGGGCGCAGCACCAGCTCCACGCCCTGCTGGCCGACCGTCAACGCATCGCCGACGACCTGCACGACCACGTCATCCAGCGGCTGTTCGCCACGGGGCTGAAGCTGCACGGCGTCGCCGGTGGTGCGCTCACCGGCCGGGCGGCCGACCGGCTGCGCACTGCGGTCGACGACCTGGACGAGGTCATCGACACGATCCGCGCGGCGATCTTCCACCTCGACTCCCCGCTGCGCACTCGACGGGAAGACGTGCGCGACCGGTTGCTGCAGGTACTCGCCGACGTCCGTCCTGCTCTCGGCTTCGACCCCTCGCTGCGCATCTCCGGGCTACCGGACGATCTGCCACCCGATGTCGTCGGCGACCTGCTCGCCGTCACCCGGGAGGCGCTGACCAACACCGCCAAGCACGCCCGGGCGTCCACCGTGGACGTCGACGTCCGGACCGGCGACGGCCGGCTGACCCTGCGGGTGACCGACGACGGGAGCGGCGTGGGTGACGCCACCCGGCGCAGCGGCCTGGCGGGCCTCCGGCGCCGTGCCGACGGTCACGGCGGCGCCTTCCACATCTGCCCCGCCCACCCCCGGGGCACGCGGCTCACCTGGTCGGTGCCGCTCGGCCGGCGCCACGGCCCGGACCACGTCGGCACGCCGCCGGTCGCCGGTACCCGATCGGGGCCGCGATGACCAGGGCCGATGGCGCACGGCCCGGGTGCCCCTGCGACTGGCGAACCGGAACATGCGGGAAGGAGTGTGGGTCCATGGAGATCGGGGCCACCGCGATGCTGCCCTGGGACGACGCCGCCGCGGCCCGCTCGGCGCTGCGCACGCGGCTGCGTGACGTCGTCGAACGCCGCGAGATCCCGGAGAGCGCGCTGGACGGGGCCACGATGCTGGTCGCCGGACCGGTCACCGTCACCGATGCCGGGGGCCGTACCTGGTTCCAGTGGGTGGCGACGCTCAGGATGCCGTCGGCGGCCGCAGCCGCCCCGCTGCCGTCCGACCCCACCGCCGTGGAGGACCCACCCGCTCCGGGCGGTCCGGCTGCCCGGCCGACCGTGGACGACCTCCGCCTGCTCCGGCATCGCGTCGGCTGACAGTGAGGTGTAGGCGGACGGGGTCACCCCGGCTGGTCGGACTCCTCGGCTGACCGACGCTTGGCCGTCTGGGACCGGATTCGTCGATCGGTGCGGGGTGGCCCCGTCCGCTGCACGTCACCGGAATCGAGCTCCGAGGCGACCACGCCACCGGCGTGCTCACCGCCGACGGGCATCGGCTGCTGGTTGTGCCACGGCGGACGACCGGCACTCCCCGCTCCCTCTGCCGACATCCTGCCCGCGACCCGACGCCGGAACCCACGTGCTGGTCCCGGTCCACGACCTGCACATCCGCGTCATCGACACCGCCACCGCCACCGGCGAGCAACTGCGCGCGCTCACCCTCGGTCCGCCCCTCGACCACCAGCCGACCAGCCGGACCCACCTCGGAAAAGCGCTAGCCCGGGCCCACTTCCGTGGGGCCCGGGCTATGCCGATGTCCTGCGACATCACAGTGGTAGCGGGGACAGGATTCGAACCTGCGACCTCTGGGTTATGAGCCCAGCGAGCTACCGAGCTGCTCCACCCCGCGTCGGTCTCCCCACCGTACACCCCTGCGTGCCACGGCGGGTCCCCCGGCGGGACCTCGCGCGGAGCACCCCCGCGACCGCGACACTGGTCCCAGCCGCTCTCCCCAGGAGGTCCCGTGTCCCGTCCCCCCACCGGCCTGCACAACGTCGATCTGCTGGCCGTCTACCTCAACGACCACCTGGCCGCCTCGATCGGGGGCATCGAGCTCGTGCGGCGGATGATCGGCGTGCACGGGGGCACGCAGTACGAGCCCCCGCTCCAGCAGCTGCTGACCGAGCTGCACGAGGAGAACGCCGCGCTCCGGGCGATCATGGACGACCTGGGGCTCCCCGTGCAGCGGCACAAGCAGGTCGCGCTCTGGCTCGGCGAGAAGGTCTCGCGGCTGAAGCTCAACGGCCGCCTGCTCTCCCGCTCCCCGTTGAGCGACCTCGTGGAGTTCGAGTTCCTCGCCTCCGCCGTCCGGGCCAAGCGCAGCGGCTTCGAGAGCCTCCGCGAGGTGGCCGACGCCGACCACCGCCTGGACGCCGACCGGCTCGACCAGCTCGTCGAGCAGGCGAACCGGCAGCACGCCTGGCTCACCACGACCCGGCGCGAGGTCGCCGCGCGGTTGTTCGGCGGGAACGCCCACGCACCTGACGCGGCCGCCGGCGACTGAGGCTCCCCGCGCCCTGCTCGACGACCCGGTCGGCCGCCGGGACGGGTTTGCGGTCCGCGCCCGGCGAACACACCGATGGGGACCGAAGGCGCCGAGGGGCGCTGCACCCACGTGGCGCGGCGGGCCGCGCCCACCACGGGAGGGAGCTGCCGTGCGCGGAACGGACGGAGCCGGGACCGGTCAGGTCGTCGTCGTGACCGGCGCGAGCGGGGGGATCGGCCGCGCCGCCGCGGTCGCCTTCGCCCGCAGGGGGGACCGGGTCGCCCTGCTGGCCCGGGGTGAGAAAGGCCTGGCCGGGGCCGCCGCGGACGTCCGGGAAGCCGGCGGTACCCCGCTGGTGGTCCCGGTGGACGTCGCCGACGCGGCGGCCGTCGAGGCGGCGGCGAACCGGGTGGAGGAGGAGCTCGGGCCGATCGACGTCTGGTGCAACGTCGCCTTCAGCACGGTGTTCGCGCCGTTCGACGAGATCACCGCGGAGGAGTGGGAGCGCGTCACCCGGGTCACCTACCTGGGGTTCGTGCACGGCACCATGTCGGCGCTGCGGCGGATGAGGCCACGCGACCGCGGGGTGATCGTGCAGACCGGCTCGGCGCTCGCCTACCGCGGCATCCCCCTGCAGAGCGTCTACTGCGGGGCCAAGCACGCCATCAAGGGTTTCACCGAGTCGCTCATGACCGAGCTGCGGCACGACGGCAGCAACGTGCGCGTCACGATGGTCAACCTGCCGGGGGTGAACACCCCGCAGTTCGACTGGGTGCTCAACAAGCTGCCCGAACGGCCGCAGCCGGTGCCCCCGATCTACCCGGTCGACACGATGGCCTTGGCGCTCGTGCACGCGAGCGAGCACCCCCGGCGCCGTGCGTGGTGGGTCGGCAACCCGACCGTCTGGACGATCGTCGGCAACAAGGTCTGGCCCCAGTTCATGGACTGGTACCTCGCCCGGAACGGGTACGAGGGGCAGCAGCGCGGCGAGCCCGCTTCGCCGGGCGACCCGGTCAACCTCTGGGAGCCGGCCGACGGGCCCGACGGGCGCGACTTCGGGGCCCGGGGCAGCTTCCGGCACCGGACACGGGACCGGGATCCGCAGATCTGGGCCTCCCGCCACCACGGGACCCTCGCCGCACTCGGCGCCGGGGCGGTCGCCTCGGGGCTGGCCGCCTGGCGCCGGGCGCGCTGACGGCCCTCAGGACGGGGCGCCGGCGGCCGCGGCGTCCCGCTCGGCCGCGCGGGCCCGCTGCGGCTCGACGGTGTACTTCGGGTCCCGCGCGCTGGCCAGGCCGGCGTCGAAGACGCCGAAGCGGGTGACCGCCGAGCCGGCCGCCAGGAGGGCCCCGCCGAGCAGCGCGGGGACCCGCCGCCGGCCGGCGGCGAGGGTCAGCGCCGTCCCGGTCACCGTGCAGGCGCGGGCCGCCCGCAGCAGCCGGCCCGCCCGTCCGGTGCGGTACGGCTCGCTCACCAACCCGTGCCCGTGCTCGATGCGGTGCATGGCGGCCAGCTCGACCAGCGCACCCGTGACGGCCACCTGCCGGGCAGGCCCGGCCTCCTCCGCGGGGCTGCAGGCGACGGCGATGCCGCCGCCCGCGGCCATCGCCGAACCGGCGAACGCGAACGGCAGTTCGCGGTGCGCCTCGTGCCAGGACGGCACGGCGGTGTCGGCGAGCAGCGCGGCGGTGTAGGTCGTCATCGGCCCGCCGAGCGCCGCCGCCCCCAGCCCGGTGAGCAGCCGCAGCCGCGGGAAGCGGCCGAGCAGGTGGGCACCGGCCGTCGCCGTGGTCAGCGCGCTGAACGGCGCCAGCACCCACGACCCCACCGACAGCGGCGAGGTCGGCTTGAAGACCCGCAGCATGTTGAGGAACCGCGCGGGCCGGCCCAGGTCGTGGATGAGGAAGCCCACCGACGTGAGCGCTCCGCCTCCCGCGGTCAGGTGCGCCGCCCGGGCCAGGGCCGGGCGGCCGGTCAGCTCCGCCATGGTCCCCAGCAGCGCCGAGGTACCCGCCGCCCCGCCGAGGAAGAGGTACAGCGGCACGTCCGGCGTCTTCCACACCGGCGGCTTGATGACCGGGCGCCCGTAGTAGGAGGTGAACTCGGCCTCGCCCACCACCGACTCGCCGGGGCGGGGCGGCCGGCCCCCCGACCGGCGGCGCCGCTCCCGGTCCTGCGCGGGCGGGCCGTCCGCCCGGCGCCAGGCGGCCCCGGGGACGCCCTCGGCCGCCGTCACCGGCGTCGTCCCGCGAAGGCCGAGGCCACCACGCCGACGACCAGCGCCGCACCCGCCGCGACGTGCCGCCACATCGACGGCAGGTCACGCGTGGTCACCACCGGGTCCGGCGGCAGGCCGTAGACCTCCGGTTCGTCCAGCAGGAGGAAGAACGCGCCCGCTCCCCCCACGCCGTCGTCCTCGTCGTGCCCGTACAGGCGGGCGCCCTCGACCCCCTTCTCCTGGAGTGCCGCCAGCCGGGCGTCGGCACGGGCCCGGAGCTCGTCGAGGTCGCCGAACTGGATGGACTCGGTGGGGCAGGCGCTCGCGCACGCCGGCTGGAGCCCGTCGGTCAGCCGGTCGTAGCACAGGGTGCACTTGAACACCCGGCCGTCGTCCTGCCGCTGGTCGATCACGCCGTAGGGGCAGGCGGGCACGCAGTACCCGCAGCCGTTGCAGATGTCCTCCTGCACGACGACGCTGCCGAACTCGGTGCGGAACAGCGAGCCGGTCGGGCAGACGTCCAGGCAGGCGGCGTGCGTGCAGTGCTTGCAGACGTCGGAGCTCATCAACCACCGGATCTCCCGGTCGCCCGACGTGGTCTGCTGGGGTGCGCTCTGCTCCGCCGTGGTCGACGACGCGGGCACCCCGGGGTGGACGACCGGCGGATCCGCCAGCGGGCGCTGCCCACCGGCGCTGCCCGGCGCACCGACGGTGGGCATCGGCAGGTCGACGGCGCGGCTCTGCTCGACGAAGGCGACGTGCCGCCAGCTGTTGGCGCCCAGCATGCCGGTGTTGTCGTACGAGGCCCCGGTCAGCCCGAGCTGGGCCCGGTTCCCCTCGGCGTCGTCCATCGGGAGGGTGTTCCACTCCTTGCACGCCACCTCGCAGGCCTTGCAGCCGATGCACACCGAGGTGTCGGTGAAGAAGCCGACCCGGGGCGGGTGGTCCTCGCCGTAGCCCCGCTCACCGGCGACGTCGGGGACCGGCCCGAACAGCCGGTTGCGCGGGTCGTCGCCGGAGAACGCGGTGCTCGCCGAACTGATCGTCGTCATGACCGCTCCTCGATCGGGGCCCGGCCGTTGGGCCCGAGCCGTCCGCTGGCGACGCCGGCCCGGCGGCGGTGCTCCTCCACGAACTCGACCAGCGCCGGTCCGCGGGGCCGCCGCCCGGGCCGGATGTCGCAGGTGGCCACCTTCGACTCCTGGATGTGCACGTTGGGGTCCATCACGACCCCGAGCAGCTCGTTGGCCGAGTCACCGGTGGTGATGCCGTTCTGCCCCCAGTGGTATGGGATGCCGATCTGGTGCACCTCGCGGCCGGCGATCCGCAGCGGGCGCATCCGCTCGGTGACCAGCACCCGCGCCTCGATGGCGTTGCGGGCGCTGACCAGCGTGGCCCAGCCCATGTGCTCCAGCCCGCGCTCGGCGGCGAGCTGGGGGCTCACCTCGCAGAAGAACTCGGGCTGCAGCTCGGCGAGGTACTCCAGGGTGCGGCTCATCCCGCCGGCGGTGTGGTGCTCGGTGAGCCGGTAGGTGGTGACGACGAACGGGAAGACCTCGCTCATCGCCGGGTTGGCCCGGTTCCAGGCGCCCCGGAGCTCCTTGCGCGCGGGGTTCGCCTGCCGCTCGTACAAGGGGTTGGGCACCGGTGACTCGGCCGGCTCGTAGTGCGTCGGCATCGGCCCGTCGGCCAGCCCCGCCGGCACGAACAGCCACGCCTTCCCGTCGCCCTGCATGATGAACGGGTCGGTGCCGGAGAGGGCGTCCTCGGCGGTCGCCCCCTCGTCCGGGACGTGGTCGGGCCGCTTGGTGGCCTGGAAGTCCGGGACGTCGGGCCCGGTCCACTTCCCGGTGTCCTCGTCCCAGTACACGTACTTCTTGCGCTCGCTCCACGGGCGCCCCTGGGGGTCGGCCGAGGCGCGGTTGTACAGCACCCGGCGGTTCATCGGCCACGCCCAGCCCCACTCGGGCGCCACCAGGTCCTGCTCCGTGCGCGGCTTCTTCCGGTTCGCCTGGTTCACCTCGTCGGCGAAGACGCCGGAGTAGATCCAGCACCCGCAGCTGGTCGAGCCGTCGTCGGCCAGCTCGGTGTACCCGGACACCGCCGTGCCGTCCGGCCCGGTACCGCTGATCTCGCGGAGCACCGCGTGCGCGCTGGGTTCGTCGTGGGGCCCGTGCGTCGGGTAGTCCCAGGTGAGCTCGAGGACCGGCCGGTCGCGGGGGTCGGTGGAGCCGGCGAGCTTCTCGCGGATGGTGCGGCCGAGGTGGAAGTAGAACCAGAGGTCGCTGCGGCAGTCCCCCGGCGGCTCCACCGCCTGGGAGTGCCACTGCAGCAGCCGCTGGGTGTTGGTGAACGAGCCGTCCTTCTCCACGTGCGCGGCCGCGGGCAGGAAGAAGACCTCGGTGGGGATCTGCTCGGTGACCAGCTCGCCGGTCTCGATCTCGGGGCCGTTCTGCCAGAAGGTCGCGGACTCGATCATCTGCAGGTCCCGGACGACGAGCCACTCGAGGTTGGCCAGCCCCAGCCGCGACATCTTCCCGTTGGCGTTGCCCACGACGGGGTTCTCGCCGACCAGGAAGTAGCCGGGCACGGTGCCCTGGATCTGCTCGGCGATGGTCGTGTAGTTGCTGTGGTCGCCGGTCAGCCGCGGCAGGTGGTCGAAGCAGAAGTCGTTCTCCGGCTGCGCGGCCTCCCCCCACCAGGCCTTGAGCAGGCTGACGGCGTACTTCCGCATGTTGCCCCAGTAGCCGACCGAGCCCGACGCCTCGGCGACGAAGTCGTCCAGGTCCCGGTCCTCGCGGGCGTGCGGCATCGGGATGTACCCGGGCAGCAGGTTGTACAGCGTCGGGATGTCGGTCGACCCCTGGATGCTGGCGTGCCCGCGCAGGGCGAGGATCCCGCCACCCGGCCGGCCCATGTTGCCCAGCAGCGCCTGCAGCACGCTCGCGGCGCGGATGTACTGCACACCCACGGTGTGCTGGGTCCAGCCGACCGAGTAGACGAAGGCGCTGGTGCGCTCGCGCCCCGAGTTGCTGGTCAGCGCGTCGGCCACCTTCAGGAACACGGCGGGCTCGATGCCGCAGACCTCCTGCACCATCTCCGGGGTGTAGCGCGCGTAGTGGCGCTTGAGCACCTGGAACACGCACCGCGGGTGCTGCAGCGTCTCGTCGCGCTGCGGCTTCCCGCCCACGGGCATCCCCCCGCTGCCGGCCTGCTCCGAGCTGCCCTCCGAGTGCTCCTCGGCGTCCGGTGCGCTCCCCGGCTGCCCGCCTCCCGCGGAGCCCGAGGCCCCGGGCTTGGGGGCCTGGCGCTGCCCGGCGGCGGCGGTCACCGACGTGCCCTCGTACTGCCACGTCGTCTCGTCGTACTGCCCCTTCCCGGGGTCGTACCCGGAGAACAGCCCGTCGAGGTCCTCGGTGTCCCGGAAGTCCTCGCGCAGGATGGCCGCCGCATTGGTGTAGGCGGTGACGTACTCGCGGAACTCCAGGCCGTGGGAGAGCACGTGGTTGATCAGCCCGCCGAGGAGGGCGATGTCGCTCCCCGCCCGCAGCGGCACGTGCACGTCGGCCAGCGCGCTGGTGCGGGTGAACCGCGGGTCGACGTGGATGACCGTGGCGCCCCGCGCCTTGGCCTCCATCACCCACTGGAAGCCCACCGGGTGGGCCTCGGCCATGTTGGAGCCCTGGATGACGATGCAGTCGGAGTTGGCCAGGTCCTGCTGCGGCATCGTCGCGCCGCCGCGACCGAACGTGGTCCCCAGACCGGGGACCGTGGAGGAGTGCTATATGCGCGCCTGGTTCTCGACCTGCACCGCGCCCAGGGCGGTGTAGAGCTTCTTCATGAGGTAGTTCTCCTCGTTGTCGAGGGTCGCCCCTCCGAGGCTCGCTATCCCCATCGTGCGGTTGACGCGCTTGCCGTCGACCTCGTCCTGCCAGGTCTCGCGCCGGGTACGGATGACCCGGTCGGCGATCATGTCCATCGCGGTGTCGAGGTCGAGGTCCTCCCACTCCGTCCCGTACGGGCGGCGGTAGCGGACCCTCGTCTCGCGGGTCGAGTTCGTGACGAGGTTCTTGCTGGCCGCGCCCTTGGGGCACAGCCGGCCACGGCTGATCGGCGAGTCGGGGTCCCCCTCGATCTGGGTGACCTCCCCGTCCTGCACGTACACCCGCTGGCCGCAGCCCACCGCGCAGTAGGGGCACACGCTCTGCACCACCCGGTCCGCGGTGGCCGTCCGGGGGGTGAGGGTGTCGGTCCGCCTGCTCCGGACGGCGTCGCCGCGGCCGGACCGGTCCTCGCCGGTGAGCTGCCGGACCACCGGCCACGCATCGAGCCAGGTCTTCACGCGCACCTCCTGCGGGCCCGCCCCTCGGGGAGGCGGACGGGGTGCCGGGCGTGCAGGCACGGTCTCGGGTTGCACACCACGGCCCGTTCGGCTGCCGGTCCCGACGCTAGCCACCCGCCGGGCGACCCGCACGTCCGAGCAGGTGATCGCCGCCGTCGGCTGGCCCCTGGGCAGGTCCTCGCCCAGCATGGGGACGGTGAGCGGGAAGCCGGATGCCGTCGTCGTCGGCTCGGGGCCGAACGGGCTGGCAGCGGCCCTGCGGCTGGCCGCCGCCGGCCTGCGGGTGCAGGTCCTCGAGCGCGACGCGCGGCCCGGTGGCGGGATCCGGTCGGCCGAGCTGACCCGGCCGGGCTTCCTCTCCGACGTCTGCGCCTCGGTGCACCCCATGGCCGCCACCGCGCCGTTCTTCCGCGAGTTCGACCTCCCGTCCCGCGGCGTGCGGCTGCTCCACCCGGAGATCCCCTACGCCCACCCCCTCGACGGCGGCCGGGCCGCGGTGGCCCACCGGTCGCTGGAGGAGACGGCCGACGGGTTCGGGCCCGACGGCCCCGCCTACCGCCGGCTGCTCGGCCCGCTGGTCGACGCGGGGGACGACCTGGTGGAGTACTTCCTCGGGAGCGCGCTGCGTCGCATCCCCACGCGGAGCCTCCCGGCGATGGCCTCGTTCGCCGTCAACGGCCTGCCGAACGTCCGCTGGCTGGCCCGCCGGTGGTTCCGCACCGACGCCCCGCGGGCGCTCCTGGCCGGAGCGGCAGCGCACGGGACGCTGGACCTGACCCGCGCGATCACCGGCGGGTTGGGGCTGCTGCAGGGGATGCTCGCCCACCACGGCGGCTGGCCGCTGGTCGAGGGCGGCTCGCAGCGGATGGCCGACGCGATGGTCGGCGCGCTCCGGGAGCAGGGCGGCGAGGTGGTGACCCGGCACGAGGTCACCGACCTGCGCGAGTTCGACGGCGTTCCCGCCGTCCTGCTGGACACCACGCCCCGGGCCTTCGTCCGGATGGCCGGCGACCGGGTCCACGAGGGGTACCGCCGCTGGGTGTCGCGGTACCGCCACGGCCCGGGGGTGTTCAAGATCGACTGGGCGCTGTCGGAGCCGGTGCCCTGGACCCATGCCGCCGTCCGCCGCGCCGGCACGGTGCACCTCTCCGGCGACCTCGAGGAGACGGTCGCCGCCGAGTCCGCCCCCTCCTCGGGGCGCCACACCGAGCGGCCGTTCGTGATCGCCGTGCAGCCCACCGTGGCCGATCCGACGAGGGCTCCGTCCGGCGGGCACGTGCTGTGGGCGTACGCGCACGTGCCGAACGGCTCCGACGCCGACCTCACCGACCGGATCGAGGCGCAGGTGGAGCGGTTCGCCCCCGGTTTCCGCGACACGGTGCTCGCGCGGCACACCATGCGCGCACCCGAGATGGAGGCCTACAACCCCAACTACGTCGGCGGGGAGATCTCCAACGGCGAGGCGTCCCTCCGGCAGATGCTCGCCCGCCCGGTGCCCCGGTGGAACACGTACAGGACCCCCGTACCCGGCACCTACCTGGCCTCCTCGGCCACCCCACCGGGGCCCGCGGTCCACGGCATGTGCGGCGACAACGCGGCGCGGGTGGCGCTGCGCGAGGTCTTCGGGGTGCCGACGGCGCCGCCCCTGCGACCGCCCGCGACCTGACGTCCGCGCTCGCGGTCCGGGTTCGGCGCCCGGTGCCCCCGGGTAGCGGACGCGGTGCCGCACCCGCCACCCGACCGAGCGCGAGGAGCACCGCCATGAGCGAGCCGAGCCCGAGCAGCTCCACCAGCGACCTGCTCCAGTCCCTGGGCGCCGACCTCTCCACCCTGGTCCGGAAGGAGCTGCAGCACGCCCAGGCCGAGCTGGCCGGGAAGGCACGGCAGGCCGGTCGCGCCGGCGCGCTCCTCGGCGCCGCCGGCGTCCTCGGGGCGATGGCCGTCGGCGGCTCCACCGCCCTGCTGCTGCGCCTCCTGGACCGCAGGCTCAGCCCCACGACCTCCGCCGCCCTGGCGAGCGGCCTCCTCGCCGGCGGCGCCGGTGCGCTGGCGGCCGGCGCCCTGGCCGAGCTCTGCCGGGCGTGGCCGATCGTCCCGGACGAGGTGGTGGACAGCCTCCGCGAGGACGTCCGCGCCGTCACCACCACCGAGGGCCCCCCGGCGACGGGCTGAGCGGGCTCAGCGGCCTGCGGCGTCCAGCGCCGGGCGGGCCCGGCCGGGCATGGGCGGGACCGGCACCGGAGGCCCGTCCTCCGCGGGCGCGGAGCGCACCAGCCGCAGCACGAGCACGACGGCGGCCAGCAGGTAGACCGGCGTGCCGGTGGCCCACAGGACCGCGCCGGCCACCTGCTGGTCGGCCACCGGGTCGAAGCCGTGGTCGGCCGCCGTCCCGACGTACACCTCGTACCAGGGGGTGGACGACAGCATCATGGCCCCGCCGAGCACCGCCTCCCCGAACGCCGGCACCAGGACGGCGACCAGCCCGGCCACCAGCTGGCCGAGCCGCCGGCGCGGGATCCGCAGCACGCACCACCAGAAGACGGCCGCCGCGGCGAGGAACGTCAGGTGCTCGGCGACGTGCAGGGCCTCCGAGCGCACCGCGGCCTCGTAGGCGCCGGGCAGGTGCCACAGGAGCACGACCGCGAGGTACCCCACGGCGACGACGAGGACGACGCCGGGACGGCGGGCACCCCGGACCACGGCCGCCCACGGCCGGGCGACCACGTCCCGGGCGCGGGGCGGCAGGGCGCTGAGCACCCGCGGCACCGGGTCGGCGACGACCAGCAGCGGTGCGGCCACGATGGTCAGCAGCAGGTGCTGGACCATGTGCGCGGTGAGGGAGTCCTCCGCGAGCCGCTCCAGCGGCGAGGCGAGCGCGGCGCCGAGGGCCGCCAGGCCCGCCAGCCACGCCGCTCCCGGGGCGGCGACCGCCCAGGGGGACCGGCGGCGTGGGGCCGACCACGCCAGCAGGCAGGTGTAGCCCAGGGCGGCCAGCCCGAGCACGGCGATCGTGGTCGCCGACCAGTCGTCGCCACCCAGCGCGTGGGCCAGCGTGCTGCCGGGACGCGGGGCGCTCACGGCCCGGTCCCCGTGGCGACGACGCCGAGGAGCGTGTGCATGCCCGCCGCGTGGTGACCGGTCACCGTGCACCAGAGCTCGACGCGCTCGTCCGCCGCCACGGTGAAGCCCAGCTCGTGCACCTCCCCGGGGTCGAGCACCGGCGTGACCGCGCGCTGGTCGCCGTCGACGCGGACGGCGAGGTCGTGCGGCGCGGCCCCGGCGTTGGTCACCACCAGCTCGACGTCCCCCGCGGCCAGCGGCCGGCCCTCGGTGACGATCTCCCACTCGGTCAACCCGACCCGCTGCTCGGCCGCCGGTGGGCCGGCCGCCGGCGGCGGGGACTCGGCGGTGCACCCGGTGAGGCCCACGGCGACCGCGAGCGGCAGCAGCGCGCGGGCGGGGTGCGCGGTCACGCCTCCCCCAGCAGGTCGCGCACCGCGTCGGCGGCGGGGTGGCCGGGGGCCAGCTCCAGGAAGCGCCGCAGGGTGGCGTCGGCCGCCGGGTCCCCGAGGGCGTGCTCGGCGGAGCCGAGCATGAGCAGCGCCTCCGGGTGCTCGGGCACCGCGTCGAGCACGGTCCGCACCAGGGGCACGGCCTCCCCCGGCCGGTCGTCGCGGAGCAGCGCGAAGGCCAGCGACAGCGCCACCGCCAGGTCCTCCGGCCGTTCCTCGAGCACCGCCCGGTAGGCGGTCGCCGCCTCGGCGAACCGGCCCTCGTCGTCCAGTGCCCGGGCCTGCCGGAGCAGCTCGCCGGCGAGGTCGTCCGCCGCCGCCCCTTCCCGGCCGGCCGGGACGCCCACCTCCTCCGACCCGGCCGCGGCGGGTGCGAGGGCGCGCGGGACGGCGACCGCGGCGACCGTGCCGACCACGGCCACCGCCACCACCGGGAGGAGGACCGCGGGCCGCGGCAGCCGTGCCCGCGCCGGCGCGGCGCCGGCGGGTGCGCCGTCGCGCCCGGCCGGGGCCTCGCGGGGGGACGGCTCGGCCGAGGTGATCCGCAGGACCTCCGCGAGCACCTCGTCCTCGGCCGCCTGCGCGGGCCCCCCGGACCGCGAGCCGGAACGCACGTCGTCCAGCAGCTGCAGCGCCGCTTCCAGCCGCTCGTCGTCGCCGGAACCGGTGAGCCGGTCGCGGCGGCCGAGCGCGGCGGCCACCGCCGCCTCGGCGGCTGCCCGCTCGGCGGGCGTCAGCGCGGGCCGGGCGGTGGGCCTCCGGCGGGTCACCAGGACGCCGACCGCGACCACGCCGCCGAGCAACGCGACGCCGGGCAGCACCACCAGGGCCCAGCCCACGCCCTCCCGCGGCGGGTCGAGCAGGATCCACTCGCCGTAGCGGGTGACGAAGTGCGCGCGGATCTCCTCGGGCGTCTCGCCCGCGGCCACCCGCTCGGCGATGACCGCGCGCATGCCCCGCGCCGCCGGCGCCGCCGAGTCCGCCGCCGACTCACCGGCGCAGGTGGGGCACCGCAGCCCCGTCGCGATCTCGCGGGCGGCCTCCGCCGGGTCGGTGCGCGGGGCGGGCTCCTGGCGCCACCAGAGGGCGGCGACCAGCGCGAGGGCCGCGAGCACGACGGCCGCGACCCGCAGCCGGCCGCTCATGCCTCCTCCAGGAGGGGCAGCACTTCCTCGGCCAGCCAGGCTGCGGAGACCGCACCCACCCGCCGTGCGACGACGGTCCCGTCCCGGTCGACCACGAAGGTCTCGGGCACGCCGGTGGTGCCCCACTCGACCGCCAGCCGGCCGTCGGCGTCGACGATGCTCGGGAACGACGTCCCGCCCACCCCGGCGAGGAACTCCCGCGCGGCGGCGTCGTCGTCGTTGACGTCGATCCCCACGAGCCGCAGGCCCTGCGGCCCCCACTGCCCGGCCGTCTCCACCAGCAGCGGCATCTCCTCCCGGCAGGGCGCGCACCAGGACGCCCAGACGTTGACCAGGACCACCGAGCCGCGCAGCTCCGCGAGGTCGGCGTGGCCTCCGTCGAGCGTGGTGCCCGCCAGCGGCGGGGCCGGACCGCCGACCATGGCGGTGGCGGACGCCGCCTCGCGGGGGCGGTCGAGCGCGAGGGCCAGCGGCACCACCAGCGCGAAGCCCGCGAGCAGGGCGGCCACCAGCAGCAGCCCCCGCCGCCGGCCGCTCACCGCTCCCCCGGCGCCAGGCTCGGCACGGGCTCGCCCGGCGTCGCCCGGTGCCCCCGCACCCGGCGGGCGGGCCAGCCCGCGAGGACCGCCCCGAGGGCCATCACCCCACCGGCGGCCCAGAGCCAGGACACCAGCGGGTTCACGGCGATGCGGAGCAGCGCCCAGCCACCGTCCGGGTCGACCTCGGTGACGGTCAGGTAGACGTCGCCGGCGAGCGTGGAGCGCACCGCCGGGGAGGCCACGGTGATCGCGTGCGCCGGGAAGGTGCGCAGCTCCGGCGCCGCCGCACCCCGGGCCCGGCCGTCCTCCGCCAGCGCCACCCGCGCGACGACGCGCATCTCCTGCGCCGTGCGCTCGCGCTCGACCGCGTCCAGCCGCGCCGTCCAGCCCGCCACCGCCACCGCGTTCCCCACCGCGACCCGCTGCTCCGTCGCCGTGGAGAACGAGGAGGACGCCGCGACGGCGACCGCGGCCAGCGCGACCCCGATGTGCACGACCAGCCCGCCGTGCAGCCGCCGCCGGCGGCGGACCGCTTCCAGCAGCGACCCCGGCCACGACCGGCCGGTGGCCCGCCGGGCGACCCGGGCGCCCTGCCCGACCAGCTGCACCGAGGTGGCGAGGACCAGGGCGGCGAGACCGAACGCGGTCAGCGCCGCGGCCCCGGAGACGCCCAGCGCCACCAGGGAGGCGACCAGCGCGACCGAGACGGCGAGCGGCACCGCCACCCGGCGGGCGAGCGCCGGCACCGTGTCGCCGCCCCACGACACCAGGGGACCCAGTGCCATGAGCAGCAGGACGACCAGGGCGACCGGCACCGCCATCTGGTTGAAGTACGGAGGGCCCACCGACACCTGGCTGCCGTCGGCGAGCTGGGCGAACACCGGGAACAGCGTGCCGAGGAGGACGGTGAAGGCCAGCCCGACGAGCAGGACGTTGTTGCCCAGGAACACAGTCTCCCGGGAGAGGCGGGCGTGCAGGGTCCCGTCGGGTCCGAGCCGGTCGGCGCGCCACACCAGCAGCACGGCGACGACGGCCAGGACGACGCCGATGAAGCCCAGGAGGAGCGCGCCCAGCGTCGACCGGCTGAAGGCGTGGACGCTGTCCACGATGCCGCTCCGGGTGAGGAAGGTGCCGACCAGCACGAGCACGAAGCCGGCCACCGCCAGGCAGACGTTCCACACCCGGAGGGTCGCCCGGCGCTCCTGCACCATCGCCGAGTGCAGCAGCGCGGTGGCGGTCAGCCAGGGCAGCAACGAGGCGTTCTCCACCGGGTCCCACGCCCAGTAGCCGCCCCAGCCGAGGACCGCGTAGGCCCACCAGGCGCCGAGGACGATGCCCAGGGTCAGGAAGGTCCAGGCGACCAGGGTCCAGCGGCGGACGGCGAGCAGCCAGCCCCGCCCGGTGTCGCCGGTGACGAGGGCCGCCACCGCGTAGGCGAACGGCACCGCGAGCCCGACGTAGCCCAGGTAGAGCAGCGGGGGGTGCGCCCCCATGAGCGGGTTGTCCTGCAGCAGCGGGTTGGGGCCCGGTCCGTCGGCCGGGACCGGGGAGACCCGCTCGAACGCGTTGCCGCCGAACAGCGCCAGCGCGAAGAAGAAGGTGGCGACGGCCGACAGGGTCACCAGCACCCAGGGGTGGTGCCGGGCCGCCCGGGCGTCGGGGCGGCGCGCGACGGCTGCGGTGTAGCCGGCGAGCACGACCAGCCAGAGCAGGAGCGAGCCCTCCAGCGCCGACCAGAGGCTGGTCACCCGGAAGTACAGGGGGACGGCGCGGCCCCCGTTCTCCGCCACGTACCGCACGCCGAAGTCGTGCGTGAGCAGCGCCCACTCGAGGACGGCGGCGGCCGCCAGCGCCGCACCGAGGACGGCGTAGGTGAGCCGCCGCGCGGAACGCGCCGGCACGCGACCGGCCGCCACCCCGACCCAGGCCGCGAGGGCCGTGACCGCCAGGACGACCCCCGAGGCCAGCGAGGCGGTCCCGAGCAGCGCCGTCACCCGGCCTCCCCGACGGGCCGGTACTCGTTGGAGTGCTTGACCAGCACCAGGTCGCCGACGAAGACGCCGTCGGCCCCCAGCCGCCCCTCGACGACGGCGCCCTGCCCCTCGGCGAACACCGCCGGCAGCGCGCCGGAGTAGACGACGGGGAGGGTGGCGACGCCGTCGGTGACGGCGAACCGTGCCTCCGACCCGACGCGCTCGACCGAGCCCACCTGCACCAGGCCGCCGAGGCGGAGCCGCTCGTCCTCCGGTGGCGGCTCCGCGAGGAGCTCGGTCGGCGTCCGGTAGTAGACGAGCGTGTCGGCCAGCCCGCTGACGCCCAGCAGGGCCAGCGCCCCGCCCACGGCCCCGACCACCACGAGGAGCCGCAGCGAGAGGGTGCGGCGCCGCTGCGCCGGCCGGGTCACCGGCCGTCCCGCCCCGGGCGGGTGACCCACAGGTAGGCGAGCCACACCAGGGCGGTGAGCAGGAAGCCGAGGACCACCGCCAGCTGGCCGCTCACCGCCCGCCCCCCGGGACGACGGTGATGACCGGCGCGGCGCCGTCCGCGGGAAGGACGGCCGCGGTCCCGGACCCGGCCGCCCGCAGCCCGGCCACCCGGCGGCGGACGACCAGCACCGCCAGGAGCGTGAAGGCGACCACGCCCGCCGCCAGCGCCCACGCCATGACCGGGTCGATCGGCGGGCTGCCGTCGGGGCCGAGCACGGTGGGCGGCTGGTGCAGCGTCCGCCACCACACGACCGAGAAGTGTACCACGGGCACGTTCAGGAACGCGACGACGCCGACCGCGGCGGACCGGCGGGCGGCGACGTGCGGGTCGTCGGCCATCCGGCGCACGCCCAGGTAGGCGACGTAGACCAGCAGCAGCACCGTCGTCGTGACCAGCCGGGCGTCCCAGGTCCACCAGACGCCCCAGACCGGCCGGCCCCAGAGCATGCCGAGCCCGATGGCCAGCGCGGTCAGCCCGACCCCCAGCTCGGCAGCGGCCTGCGCGCACCGGTCGAAGCGCAGGTCACGGCGCACGAGGTAGGCGACGCTGCACACCAGGACGGTCGCGAAGGCGAGGTAGGCGACCCAGGCGGCGGGGACGTGCACGTACATCAACCGCTGCGCGGGCCCCTGCACCGCGTCCTCGGGGGCGACGAGCAGCGCCAGCACCAGCGCGATCCCGGAGGCGACACCCGCGGTGGCGGGGAGGAGCGCTCCACCGGGCGCCGGGGTCCTGGGCACGCGCGCTCCTCCTGTCGAGCGGTCCCCCGACCGTGAGGCCTCGGGGACGGCTGGGTCGGCGGGACCCGGCCAGCCTCTCACTCCTCGAGGAGGAAGGGGAAGACGGCCCAGGCGGTCGCCCCGGCGACCAGGTCGTAGGCGACCAGGAGGGCGAGCCACGGCAGGGGGTCGGCGGCGGTCCCGGCCTGCGTCCCGGCGAGCAACGCGGGCAGCCCGGCGGGCAGGACGAGCGCGGCCAGCAGGCCCGCCCCACGGGCGGACGCCGCCAGCAGGGCTCCGAACACCGTCGTGCTCGCCGCGACCCCCACCAGGCCCAGCAGCGCGGCGGCGAACCCGGCGACGGGTACCGCCCCGTCGAGCAGGAGGACGGCGAGGACGGTCCCCGTGCCCCAGGTGACCGCCAGCGCTGCCCAGAGGACGGCCGCCTTGGCCAGGAGCAGCACCCCGGGCGGGACCAGGCCGCGCAGCAGGTCCCAGGAGTCCTCGTCCCGCTCGGCCGCGGCGACCACCCGAGCCAGCGGGACGGCGGCGGTGAGCACGAGCAGCCACACCAGGCCGGGTGCCGCGGTGCGCAGCGCGGCCGGGTCGGGGCCGAGCACCAGGCCGCCCAGGACGACGCCGGCCGCGACGAAGGGCAGCACCGACGCGAAGCCGTCGACGCCGCCCAGGGCAACTCGCGCGTCCCTCCGCACCAGCACCGCCACCGTGCCCAGGGTGCCGGCGGGGAGGGCCTGCCGCCCCGCGCCCCGACCGCTCACCCGAGCACCGTCACGGTGCCCGCCGTGAGCTCCAGCCGGGCGTCGGCCGCACCGAGGTGCCGGGCGACCTCCGAACCCGCGACGAGCACCGCCGCCCCCTCCCCGGCCAGCGCGGCCACCGTCCGGCGCACGGCGGCCCGCCCCTCGGCGTCGAGGTGCTCCATCGGTTCGTCCAGGCAGACCACCGCCGGGGCGACGACGCGGGCGACGGCGAGGGTGACCCGGGCGTGCTGCCCCGCGGACAGCCGGCCGGCCTCCCGGTGCCACAGCTCCTCGGGGAGCCCGCAGGACGCCAGGGCCGCCGCTGCGGAGGCGGCCGGCTCCGGCCGCCCGGCCAGGGCACCGGCGAAGGCCACGGCCTCCACCGCCCGCTGCCGGCGGCGCGTCCCCGCGCCGGGGCGCAGGTAGAGCGCCCGCCCGGTGGCCGAGCGGCTGCCCGACGTCGGCTCGACCAGCCCGGCGGCGATCCGGAGCAGGGTGGTCTTCCCGGCGCCGTTCGCCCCGCCGACGACGCACACCGCCCCCGGCGCGAGCCGCAGCGTGAGGGGGGCGAGCACGGTGCGGCCCCCGTACCGGCAGGCCACCTCGTGGAGGGACAGCGCGGGCGGGCCCGCTCCGCCGGGGCTGGACTCGGTCATCGTGCCCAGGATCGTGCCACCGGGCGTGGCGCGACGGTGCAGTTGTGCGGCACGGCGGAGCCGCTAGGGTCGGCTGGGACCGCAGCGGGCCCGCCCGGGGAGGCGCTCCCGCCCACCTGCCCCGGAGGTCCGCGACCGTGCCTGCCGAACCCGCTCCGGTGGCGGCACCGGCGCCGGGCTCGGTGCTCGACCCCGTGGGTCCCGAGGCGGCGCAGATCGCCGGCCTCACCTGGTTCATGATCGTCCTGGGCGGCCTGCTGTGGCTGGCCACCGTGGTCTTCCTGGTGCTGGCGCTGCGGCACCGCGCGCACCGGGAACCGCGGGCGAACGACCGCGGCGCCAAGGCGTTCATCGCCGTGTGGGGGGTGGTCGTCCCCGTCGTCGTGCTGCCGATCGTCTTCGTCTACAGCCTGGTGGTCGGCGTCCAGACCTCACGGCCCGCGCCGCCCGGGGAGCTGACCGTCGAGGTCGTCGGCCACCAGTTCTGGTGGGAGGTGCGCTACCCCGAGGCCGGCGTCGTGACGGCGAACGAGATCCACGTCCCCGTCGACCGGCCGGTCCGGCTGGAGCTGACGTCCGCGGACGTGATCCACAGCCTCTGGATCCCCCCGGTGGCCGGGAAGCTCGACCTGTTCCCGGGCCACACGAACGTCCTCTCCCTGCAGGTCGACGAGGCCGGCCGGTACCTCGGCGAGTGCGCGGAGTTCTGCGGCATCCAGCACGCCCGCATGCAGTTCGTCCTGGTCGCCCAGGAGGAGGAGGAGTTCAGCGAGCACCTGCGCGCCCTGCAGGCGGGTCCCGCCGAACCGGGCAGCGACCTGGCGGAGGCCGGCCGCGAGGTGTTCCTGGCCGCCGGCTGCGGCCAGTGCCACCGCATCGAGGACGTCAGCGAGGGCGCGGACTTCGCGCCGGACCTGACCCACCTGGCGACGCGCGACACCATCGCCGCCGGGATGCTGGAGAACACGCGGGGCAACCTGGCCGGCTGGATCCTCGACCCGCAGGGGCTCAAGTCCGGCGTCCGCATGCCGCCGAGCAACCTCTCGGGCGAGGACCTGCAGGCGCTGCTGGCCTACCTGGAGGGCCTGCGGTGACCACCCTCCAGGACCCGCCCGCCACGGAGGACCGGCTCGCCGCCACCTGGGCCACCCAACCCGGGGCGGCCGGCTGGTTCACCGCGCTCAACCACAAGCAGGTGGCCCAGCGCTTCCTCGTCACCGCGTTCGTCTTCTTCGGCCTGGGCGGCATCCAGTCGGTGCTCATGCGCTGGCAGCTGGGCAGCGCCGAGAGCACCTTCCTCGACGCGCAGACCTACAACGAGCTGTTCACCATGCACGGCACGACGATGATGTTCCTCTTCGCCGTGCCGGTGGGTGAAGCGTTCGCGATGTACTTCCTGCCGCTGATGCTCGGCACCCGCGACCTGCCGTTCCCGCGGCTCACCGCGTTCGGCTGGTACATCTACGTGCTCGGCGGGATCTTCCTCTACAGCAGCTTCCTGTTCGGCCAGGTGCCCGACGGCGGGTGGTTCGCCTACACCCCGCTCACCGGCCCCGAGTACTCCCCGAGCTCCTCGATCGACTTCTGGCTGCTCGGCGTGACCTTCGTGGAGATCGCGACGATCGCGGGCGCGATCGAGCTGGTGGTGCTGATCCTCCGCTACCGGGCGCCGGGCATGAAGATCAGCCAGATGCCCCTGCTGGCGTGGAACGTGCTGGTGACGGGGATCGCCGTCATCTTCGCGTTCCCGCCGCTGGTGGTCGCCAGCGTGCTGCTCGAGCTGGACCGCAAGGTCGGCACGCACTTCTACGACCCGGCGGCCGGCGGGGAGTCCCTGCTCTGGCAGCACCTCTTCTGGTTCTTCGGCCACCCCGAGGTCTACATCATCCTGCTGCCCGGCCTGGGCATCGTCTCCACGATCGTGCCCGTCTTCGCCCGCAGCCGGATCGTCGGCTACAGCCTGATCGCGGTCTCCACCGTCGCCATCGGCATCCTGTCGTTCGGCGTGTGGGTGCACCACATGTTCACCACCGGGATCCCGCAGCTGGGGCTCGCCTTCTTCTCCGTGGCCAGCTTGTTCATCCCGATCCCGAGCGCCATCCAGATCTCGGCGTGGATCGCCACCATCTGGCAGGGCCGGGCGGTCTGGAAGACCCCGATGATGTACGTCGTCGGGTTCATCGTGATCTTCGTCCTCGGCGGGGTCACCGGGGTGATGGTCGCCTCCGTCCCCTTCGACACCCAGGCGCACGACAGCTACTTCGTCGTCGCGCACTTCCACTACGTGCTCATCGGCGGGATCCTCTTCCCCGTCCTGGCCGCCGTCCACTTCTGGATGCCGAAGATCACCGGCCGGCTGCTCGACGAACGCCTCGGCACGATCGGGTTCTGGCTGACCTTCATCGGCTTCAACGTGACGTTCTTCCCCCTGCACATCACCGGTCTCCAGGGCATGCCGCGGCGCCTGTACACCTACGCCGAGAGCACCGGGTGGGAGCTCACGCAGGCCATCGCGACCTGGGGCACCGTCGTCCTCACGCTCGGCCTGCTCATGACGCTGGGGAACGTGGTGCACTCGGCCCGCTACGGCGAGCGCGCCGGCGACGACCCCTGGGGCGGGGAGACCCTCGACTGGTACGCGACCTCGCCGCCGCCCGCCTACAACTTCCGCGGCATCCCCGAGGTCGCCAGCCGGTCACCCCTCTGGGACACCCGCCCCTTCCGGCCGAGGTACGACCCGGCCACCTGGCAGGACGAGCTGCGCGAGCCGCGTGCACCCGTGCGCCAGGTCGTGCTGACCAGCGTCCTCGACGCCGCCCCCGAGGAGCTGGTCACCCTGCCGCAGAAGTCGTGGTGGCCGCTGGTGATGGCCGTCGCGCTCACCGTCGCCCTGATCGGCACGATGATCGACGTCTACCCGCTGGCCCTCACCGGTGTGCTCGCCGCCGTCGTCACCGGGGTGGCGTGGATCTGGGACAGGCAGGACCAGCGGTGAGGACCAGCGGGCACACCGGGGAGGCCGCTCCGCGCCCGGCCCCGCACATCGCCCGGGGCACCGGGTGGTGGGGGATGCTGCTGCTCCAGCTGGTCCTGGTGTCGATGCTGGCGGCGCTGCTGTTCTCCTACTTCTACCTCCGGGACGGGTTCGACACCTGGCCGCCCGCCCCGGCCCCGGCCCCCGCGCTGGGGCTGACGGCGGTCGCCACCGGGCTGCTCGTGCTCAGCGCCGTCCCGGTGGCCGCGGTCCACCTCGCGGCCCGGGCCGGCCGCAGCGACGGCCGGGGCCCCGCCGCGCTGGCCGCTGCCCTCGCCCTGGGGGCGGCCTTCCTGGCGGTGCAGTTCGCCGACTACTCGGCCAACGACATCGACCCGCAGCGCGACGTCTACGGCTCCCTCTTCCTCGCCCTCGCCGGCTTCCACCACGTCAACGCCGTGCTGGCGCTGCTCGGGCTCGGCGTGGTCCTCCTGCGGGTGCGGTCCGGCGGCATGCGACCGCGGGAGCAGGAGATGGTGGTGACCGCCGCCCACTACTGGTACTTCGTCGTCTGGTCCTGGATCGTCGTCGCCGCCACCCTCTACCTGGCACCGAGGTTCTGGTGACCGCCGCGACCCCGGAGACCAGGCGACCCGCCGGCCGCCCCGTCCTCTTCTGGTTCGGCGTCGGTGGCGGCACCTCGGCCTGGCTGCTGCACCTGCTGGCCGGCTACTGGGCCGTCGAGGTGGCCTGCCCCACCGAGAGCCCGGTCCTCCCCGCCTACCTGGTCGGGCTCACCGTGCTGCTCGCCGGTGCGGCCGTCGCCGCGAGCTGGGCGTCCTGGTGGGCGATGCGCCACCTGCCGCCGCAGCCGGAGTCCGCCGCGGTCCCGGGCCCGGAGCCCCGGCCGCTGCTGCCGTGGCGGCGCCGTCGCGACCCGGAGGAGGCACCCCCCGCCGGCGCCTGGGACCCGGTGCCCAGCCCCGCGCGCAACCGGATGCTGGCGCTCACCGGCCTCACCATGAACCTGCTCGCGGTCGGCCTCATCGTGCTGGCGCTGCCGCCCGTCCTCGCGTACGGACCGTGCTGGTGACCGGGCGACCGCGCGGCCCCCGGGCCCGGCTGGCCGCGGCGCTGGTCGCCGCCGCGGCCGGGCTGACGGCCTGCACCGACGCGACGGGCGGGGACGGGGAGTTCCAGGCCTCCCCCGAGCGCGGGCGGGAGCTGCTGCGCGAGTACGGCTGCGCCTCCTGCCACCAGGTACCCGGCGTCGCCGGCCCGCAGGGGCGGGTCGGCCCGCCGCTGGGCACGATCGTCGAGCGGCGGACGGTCGCGGGCACGCTGCCGCACACCCGGGAGAACCTCGAGGCGTGGATCCAGGACCCGCAGCGGATCGACCCCGGCAACCTCATGCCCGACCTGGGCGTGACCGACGAGGACGTCGACGCCATCGTCGCCTACCTGTACTCGCTGGGGACACCGTGAGCGCCCGCCGCCCGGCGCGCTGGCTGCTCGTCCTGGCGCTGGTCCTGGCGTGCGCGGGGCTCACGCTGGCGACGGCGCCGGTCGAGGCCGCCCCCGCACCGCGGACCGCGGAGCTCACCGAGGGCGGGACGGTCTACCAGCGGTACTGCGGCATCTGCCACAACAACGACGGCAGCGGCATCCCCGGCACCGGGGTGGAGGCGGGGCCGGACCTGCGCGGTCTGCCGGTCGCCTACGTCGACCTGGTCATCCGGACGGGGCGGATGCCGCTCCTGCACCGGGAGGTCGGCGCGGTCGAGGAGCGGCTCACCGACGAGCAGCGGGAAGCGGTGGTCGCCTGGATGGCCGGGGAGTTCGAGCTGACCGGTGGGATCCCCCAGGTCGGTCCGGGCGACCCCGGCCGCGGGCAGCCGCTGTGGCTGACCAACTGCGCGCCCTGCCACAGCGCCGCCGGGAACGGCGGCATCTCGGCCGACGGGACGATCGCCCCGGAGGTCACCGGGATCGACCCCACCGGGATCGTGGAGGCCCTCCGCGTGGGCCCCTTCGAGATGCCCCGCTTCGGCGACGAGGTGATCAGCGAGCAGGACGCCGCCGACATCGCCGCCTACGTGCAGGACCTCTCCGACGCCGAGACCACGCCGCTGGGCCTGTCCGACATCGGCCGGGTGTACGGCGGCGTCTTCACCGCGCTGCTGGCCCTGACCGTCGTCGGGACGCTCTTCGTCGTCGCCCGGCGCGGCCGGCGGCCGGACCTGCGGCCGGACGGTCCACCGGTGGACGAGACGGAGGAGACGGGGGGCACGCGGCCGTGACCGGGGTCCGTCCCGGCGCCGCCGGGGACCGCCTGCGCCGTCCGGTGCCGGTCGGCGTCGGCGCCGTCGCCGCCGCCCTGCTCGTGGCCTTCGTCGCGGGCGTGTTCCTGGACTGGCCGACGTCGGCGCTGGGGCTCGCGCTGACCGGTGCCCTGCTGGCCGTGGCCGTCGTCGTGGGGCAGGTCCGCGGCCCGGTCGCGCGGGAGCTGGTCTGGCCGGACGAGCGCTGCCCGGGCGACGCCCCCGTGGCGACCGCAGCGGCAGCCGCCGTCGCCACCCCCGTGCGCCGGAGGTGGGTCCTCGGCGGGCTGGGCGGCCTCGGCGTCGGCGCGCTGACCGGTGTCGGGTTGCTGGCGTGGTCCGGCCGGGACGGCGGGCCGGTCACGGCCTGGCGGCGCGGCGTGCACCTGGTCACCGCGGAGGGGCAGCGCATCCGTGCCGCCGACGTGCCGGTGGGTGGGTTCGGCACCGTCTGGCCCGAGGGGTCGGTCCGCGCCGACCTCTCGGCCGTGGTGCTCGTGCGGCTGGCGACGCAGGAGGCCCAGCCACCCACGGTGCTCGACTGGGTGGTCGGCGACCGCATCGTCGCGTACTCCAAGATCTGCACGCACGCCGGCTGCCCGGTCGGCCTCTACCAGGAGGACACCGACTCCCTCTTCTGCCCGTGCCACCAGGCGACGTTCGACGCGGCACGGGGCGCGGTGCCGACGTTCGGCCCGGCGTCCCGGCCGCTGCCCCAGCTGCCCCTCGGGGTCGACGGCGACGGCTTCCTCGTGGCGACGGACGGGTTCCCGACCCCGATCGGGCCGGTGCGCGGATGAGCGTCCAGGAGGTCCCCACCCGGCCCCGGTGGCTGCGCGAGCTGTTCGTGCCGACGCACTGGTCGTTCCTGCTCGGACCGGTCGCGGTGATCGCGTTCGTGGTGCTGCTGCTGACCGGCGTGGTGCTGACCTTCTTCTACCAACCCTCCACCGAGCTCGTGGAGTACGACGGCTCGGCCGCCCTGTACGCCGGACGGGAGCTGCCCGCCGCGTTCTCGTCGGTGGTCACGATCGAGGAGGACGTGCCGGGGGGTCTCCTGCTGCGCCGGGTGCACCGCGCGGCCAGCTACCTGTTCGTGGCCGCGCTGCTGCTGCACGCGCTGCGCGTCCTCCTGGCCGGCGCGTTCCGGGGGCGCCGCTTCGTCAACTACCTCGTCGGGCTGGTCCTGCTCGCCCTCGCCCTCGCCCTCGGCTGGACGGGGCAGAACCTGGTCTACGACGTGGTCACCGGCAGCAGCGTCCGGATCGGCTACACGATCGCGGCGAGCATCCCCTACGTCGGCACCGAGCTCGCCGACCTCGTGTTCGCCGGACCCGACGTCGACGACGTCGTCGCCCGGTTGTTCTGGCTGCACGTCCTGCTCCTGCCGGTGGCCTTCCTGCTCGGCCTGGCCGCGCACCTCTGGCTCGTGGTCAGCCACCGGCACACGGTCCTCCCCCGCCGGCGGGACACCGACGGCCGGTGGCTGGTCGCCGTGCCCACCGGGGTCGGCCTCCGGTCGCGCGCCGCGCAGCTGGTGGCGCTGGTCTGCGCGCTGCTGGTGCTCGCCGCGACGCTGGTGCCCTTCGGGGACGTGACGCACATCGGCCCGTTCCTGCCGGGGGTGGCCGGCAACGACATGTACCCCGACTGGTACCTGTTCCCGATGGAGGGGGCCATCCTGCTGCTCCCGGCCGTCGACGTGACCGTGCTCGGCGCGACGATCACCAACCCGCTGCTCGGCGGGGTGCTGCTGCCGGCGGCCCTCGGCGGCGCGGCGCTGCTCTGGCCGCTGCTGGAAGCGCTGTTCCGGCGGCGCTCCCCCGCCGAGCAGGACCTCAGCGAGCACCCCTTCCACGCGCCCGTCCGGGTCGCCTTCGTGGCGCTGCTCGTCACGGTGACGGTGCTGCTGTCGCTCGGCGCCGCCAGCGACGTCATCGCGCAGGTCATCGGCGCGCCGGTCGCCACCGTCATCAGGGTGCTCCGGGCGTCCCTCGTCGTCGCCCCGCCGGTGCTCGCCCTGCTCGCGTACTGGTACGCGCGGCGGCGGTCCCGCCAGCAGCCGGCCTGAGCCGGTCAGCCGATCCGCAGCTCAGCGACGTCGGCCTCCCGGAGGGTCACGCCGAGCCCGGGTGCGCCCGGGTCGGGGCGGACCCGCCCGGACCGCGGCTCCGGTGCGCCGTCGAACAGCCGCGCCTCCACGCGCTCGTGGTCGTGGAACCACTCGAGGTGGCGCAGGTTGGGCGTGGCCGGGCCCAGGTGCGCGTGCAACGTCGGGACGCAGTGCGCGGAGACCTCCAGCCCGTGCCCCGCCGCGACCGCGGCCGCCCGCAGCCACTCGGTGACCCCGCCGCAGCGGCTGGCGTCGACCTGCAGGCAGTCCACGGCGCCGGTCCCGCACAGGGCGGCGAAGTCCTCGATGCGGGCCCCGTACTCCCCGGCGGCGACGTCGCAGTCCAGGGTGCGGCGTACGAGCCGCAGCCCGGCCAGGTCCTCGGAGGAGACCGGCTCCTCGAACCAGACGACCCCCAGGTCGTCGAGCTCCCGGCCGACCCGGACCGCCTGCTTGGCGGTGTAGCCGCCGTTGGCGTCGACCAGCAGGTCCACCCCGTCCCCGACGACCTCCCGGGCCAGCCGGGTGCGGGCCAGGTCACGGCCCTCCGCGCCGCCCCACGACTCCCCGATCTTGACCTTCACCCGGTCGAACCCCCGGTCGAGCCAGCCGGCCAGCTGCTCGCGGGTCCGCGCGTCGTCGTAGGTGGTGAAGCCGCCGCTGGCGTACACCGGCGAGTCCTGCCGCACGGTGCCGAGGAGGGCCGCGAGCGGCAGGTCGAGCAGCCGGGCCTTGAGGTCCCAGAGCGCGACGTCGACCGCGGAGATCGCCATGGCGACCAAGCCGGGCACCCCGGCGTTCCGTGCGGCCCGCGCCATGGCGTGGGTGGCCCCCTGGGGGTGCAGCGCCGACCGGCCCTCGACGACGCCGGCCAGCAGCCCCCGCACCACCGCGGCGGTCGCCGCGTCCGCGTAGGTCCAGCCGGTCCCGGTGCGCCCGCCCGCCCGGGCGCGGACCACGACCGCCGTCGTCGCGTCCCACCGCAGGGTGCCGTCGGCCTCCGGCAGGTCGGTCGGCACCTGGTAGACGGCGACCTCCACGCCCCGCACCGGGGTGTCGGGGGCGGCCGTCACGGCCGCCCCCCGGTCACGACCCGCCGGACGCCGGTGACCAGCCCGCCCACCGCGGCACCGGTGGCGCCGGCGGCCGCGGCCAGCGCCAGCGCCTGGGCGAGGCGGCCGGGCGGCCGCGGGGCGGGCGCCAGCACCTGCTCCGGGCGGTCCCCGAGTCGCGCGCCGGTGACCAGCCCGGCCAGGGCCTCGGCCAGGTGCACGGCCCGCCGGCCGGTCCCCCCCTGCTCGACCTGCGTCCGGCAGCTGAAGCCGTCGGCGAGCACGACCGCCTGCGGATCACCCTGACGCACGGTGGGCAGCAGCACCTGTTCGGCGCACGCCATGGAGACGTCGTGGTGACCGCGCTCGAACCCGAAGTTGCCGGCGAGCCCGCAGCAGCCGGAGTCCAGCACGTCGGCGTCGAACCCGGCCCTGCGCATCAGCTCGCGGTCGGAGTCGAAGCCCATGATCGAGTGGTGGTGGCAGTGGGTCTGCACCACCGCGGCGCGGTCGGCCGCGGGCGGCGCCCAGTCGGCGGCCCGTTCGCCCAGGAGCTCGGCCAGAGTCCGCGTGCGCTCCGCGAGCAGCCGGACGTCCTCGTCGTCCGGGAGCAGCTCGGGCGCGTCGGACCGGAAGACCGCGGTGCAGCTGGGCTCCAGCGCCAGCACGGGGGTGCCCGCGCGCAGGTCCGGTGCCAGCGCGCCCGCCGTCCGGCGCAGGATCCGCGAGGCCGTGCCCAGCTGACCGGTGGAGATCCAGGTGAGCCCGCAGCACAGCTCGCGGTCGGGGATCCGGACCGTGAAGCCCGCATCCTCCAGGACCGTCACCGCCGCCTGGCCGATGTGCGGCTGGAAGAACTCGGTGAAGGTGTCCGGCCAGAGCAGCACCTCGCCGCGCTCCCCGGTGCCCCGCGGTCCCCGCTCCCGGTACCAGGAGGTGAAACGCCGCGGCGCGAACAGCGGCAGGTCCCGTTCGGGGGTCACCCCGCCGACGCGCTTGGCGACCGTGCGCAGCACGGGCGTCTGGGTCAGCACGTTGACCACTCGTGGCGCCAGCGCGGCGACGCGGGCGACCAGCGGCAACCAGCCGAGGGTGTAGTGCGTCCGCGGGCGCAGCCGGCCCGCGTAGTGGTGGGACAGGAACTCCGCCTTGTAGGTGGCCATGTCCACGTCGACCGGGCAGTCGCTGCGGCAGCCCTTGCAGGCCAGGCACAGGTCCAGCGCGTCGCGGACGGCGGTCGAGCGCCACCGGTCGCGGATCACGTCACCGCGCAGCATCTCGAACAGCAGCCGCGCCCGGCCACGGGTGGAGTGCTCCTCGTCCCCGGTCACCTGGTAGCTGGGGCACATGACCTGGCCGGACGCGGACTCCAGCGAGGAACGGCACTTGCCGACCCCCACGCACCGCGCGGCGGCGTTCGCGAACGACCCGCCGTCCTCCGGGTACGCGAACGCGACGGGGGGTTCCCAGGCCGGGTACCCGCCGGTGAGCCGCAGGTGCTCGTCCAGCGGGTACGGGGCCACGACCTTGCCCGGGTTCATCCGGTTCTGCGGGTCCAGCAGCGCCTTGGTCCGCCCGAAGGCCTCCACCAGCTCCGGGGCGAACATGCGCGGCAGCAGCTCACCGCGCACCTGCCCGTCGCCGTGCTCGCCGGACATCGACCCGCCGTACCGGGCCACCAGGTCGGCGGCGTCCTCCAGGAACGACCGGTACGGGTCCTCCCCGCCGGCCTCCCCGAGCGGGAAGGGGATGCGGAGGTGGACGCAGCCGTGGCCGAAGTGGCCGTACAGCGACGAGGGGGTGAGCCCGTGCCGGTCGAGCAGTGCACGCAGGTCGGCGAGGTAGTCGCCCAGCTGCTCGGGGGCGACCGCGGAGTCCTCCCACCCCGGCCAGGTGTCGGGTGCGTCCGGCGGATGCGCGGTCGCCCCGAGCCCGGACTCGCGGAAGGCCCACATGTCCGCCTGGTCCTGCGGATCGGTCAGGACCAGGACCTCCGGCGGCTCGGGGCCGGACCGGAGATCGGCGATCATCCCGTCCAGCCGGCCGGCCAGCTCCTCCTCGACGTCCCCGGCGAGCTCGACCAGCAGCCAGCCGCTGCCGCCGGGCAGCTTCTCCAGGGCCCGCGGGTTCATGCCGAGCTCGTCCTGGTTCCGGCGCAGCACCTCGTCGACGCCCTCCAGCCGGTGCGGCCGGTGCGGGAGCACCCGGGCCACGTCGCCACCGGCCGCGACGACGTCGCGGTAGCCGAGCACCGCCAGCCGGCGGAACCGCGGCAGCTCGGAGAGCTGCAGCTCCGCGCGCAGCACGGTGACGAGGGTCCCTTCGCTGCCCACCAGCGCCCGGGCCACGTCGAAGCCGTTCTCCGGGAGCAGGGCGTCCAGGTTGTAGCCGGACACCCGCCGCGGGATCCGCGGGAACCCGGTGCGGATCTCGGCCAGGTAGCGGTCCCGCAGCTCCCGCAGGCCGCGGTGGACCTCGGCCGGGCGACCGCCCGCCCGGATGATCTCGTCGTACTCCTCGTCGGAGGTGGGGCCCACCCACATGCGCGTGCCGTCGGCCAGCAGGACCTCCAGCCGGGAGACCTTGTCGACGGCCTTGCCGTACACCTGCGCCGACGCGCCGCATGCGTTGTTGCCGAGCATCCCCCCGACCGTGCAGGTCCAGTGCGTCGCCGGCTGAGGCCCCCAGGTCAGCCCGTGCCCGGCGAGCCGGGCATCGAGGTGGTCGAGCACGATCCCCGGTTCCACGACGCAGGTCCGCCGGTCGGTGTCGAGCTCCAGCAGCCGGTTGCAGTGCCGGCTCCAGTCCAGGACGACGGCGGCGTTGGTGGTCTGCCCGGCCAGGCTGGTGCCCCCGCCGCGGGACAGCAGGGGCACGCCGTGCTCCCGGCAGACCGCGGCCGCCTCGACCGCCGCCTCCACGGTGCAGGGCTCCACGACCCCCAACGGCGGCATCCGGTAGTTCGAGGCGTCGGTGGAGTAGGCGCCACGGGTGCCCTCGTCGAACCGGACGCCGCCGTCGACCCGGCGGCGCAGGTCGGCCGCCAGCGCCGCGACGTCCACCCGGCCGGGCCCGGCCGGCTCCGGCGGCCGGTCCGTGGGCGGGGGCAGGTCGGTGACCGCCATCGGTCAGCTCCGGTGCGGGAGGAACTCCTGGATCTTGGTCTTGGCCCCCTGCTTGACCACGCCCCAGGCGTCCTCGTCCCCCTTGAACAGCGACTTGGCCGTCTCGGTCATCTGCTCGAGCGTCGCGTGCGGCGGGATCGGCGGCACGTCGGCGTCGACGTGCACGTCGAGCAGGGCCGGCCGGCCGGCCGCCAGCGCCCGGTCCCAGGCAGGCCCGACCTGCTCCGGGTCGTCGACCGTGATCGCCTCGAGGCCCAGCCCGGCGGCGAAGTCCGCGTAGGAGACGTCGGGCAGGGTCTGCGAGTCGGCCAGCTTCGGAAAGCCGCCCATGGCGCGCATCTCCCAGGTGACCTGGTTGAGGTCGTTGTTGTGCAGCACCGCGACGACGAGCCGCGGATCCGCCCACTGCTTCCAGTACCGGGAGATCGTGATCAGCTCGGCCAGGCCGTTCATCTGCATCGCCCCGTCACCGACGAAGGCGACGACCGGCCGGTCGGGGTGGCCGAACTTGGCGCCGATGCCGTAGGGCACCGCCGGGCCCATGGTGGCCAGCGTCCCGGACAGGGAGCCACGCACGTCCGGGCCGAACCGCAGGTGGCGGGCGTACCAGTTGGCCGCCGACCCGGAGTCCGCGGTGATGATCGCGTTGCCCGGCATCCGGTCGTTGAGCTCCCAGAACAGCCGCATCGGGTTGACCGGGTTCGCGTCGGTCATCGCCCGCATGTGGATGGTCTCCCACCAGCGCCGGACGTCGTCCTCGATGCCCTCGCGCCAGGATCGGTCGGTCTTGCGCTCCAGCAGCGGGAGCAGCGCATGGAGGGTGGTGGCGGCGTCACCCACGAGGTTGAGCTCGTACGGGTAGCGCATGCCGATGAACTTCGCGTCGTGGTCGATCTGCACGCCGCGCGCCTGGCCGTACTCGGGGAAGAACTCGCTGTAGGGCAGGTTGGAGCCCACCGTCAGCAGGGTGTCGCAGTCGTTCATCATGTCCCAGGTCGGGCGGGTGCCCAGCAACCCGATCGAGCCGGTGACGAACGGCAGGTCGTCGGGCAGCACGTCCTTGCCGAGCAGCGCCTTGGCGACGCCGGCGCCCAGGACGTCGGCGACCTCGACCACCTCGGCGCGGGCCCCGCGCGCGCCCTGCCCGACCAGCACCGCCACCTTGCTGCCGCTGTTGAGCAGGTCGGCGGCCGCCCGGATCGACGGGTCGTCCGCGACGACCGTCGGGGTCGAGGTGTGCACGCTGCTGGACGGGACCATCTTGTGCTCGTGCGTCGGCGGGCTGTACTCCAGTTCCTGCACGTCCGCCGGGACGATCACGGCGGTGGGCGCGTGCTCGGCCGCGGCGATCCGCATCGCGCGGTCGATCACGTTGGGGAGCTGCTCGGGCGCGCTCACCACGTGCACGTAGTGGTGCGCTACGTCCTTGAACAGCGACAGCAGGTCCACCTCCTGCTGGTAGGAGCCGCCCATGGCGGTCCGGTCGGTCTGCCCGACGATCGCCACCACGGGCACGTGGTCGAGCTTGGCGTCGTAGAGACCGTTGAGCAGGTGGATGGCGCCGGGGCCGGAGGTGGCCATGCAGATGCCCACCCGCCCGGTGAACTTCGCGTACCCCACCGCCTCGAAAGCGGACATCTCCTCGTGCCGGGACTGGACGAAGTGCAGGCCGTCCTGCTTCCCGAAGGCTTCGAGGATGCCGTTGATCCCGTCACCGGGATAGGAGAAGACCTTCTCGACCCCCCACTCCCGGAGGCGGTCGAGCAGGACGTCGGCGACAGTCTGGCTCATGGGGAGATCCCTCCCGTCGGTTGCACCGTCCGTCCTCGCGCTACCCGTCGAGCTGGGACGGAACCGACGGGGGACTTTACGATCGGATGACCGTGCCGCCCGCCGAGGTGAGGGGGGACGCTCAGCCGGTCAGGACGTGCGGACCGACGCCGACGGGCGGCGGGGCGGGCCGGTACCGGGCCTGCACCAGGAGCTCGCGCCCCCGGGAGGGAACGATGAAGGCGATCACGCTCACCGACGGCCCGCCTCGACAGCAGGCGCTCGTCTTCGAGACCGGGGACGAGGTCGTCTCCACCCTGACCGGATGGGCGCGCAGCGTGGACCTGCCGGCCGCTTCCTTCACCGCGATCGGCGCCTTCGCCGAGGCGACCCTGGGCTTCTACGACCTCGAGGAGCAGCGCTACCTCGAGATCCCGGTGGACAGCCAGGCGGAGGTCCTGACGCTGGCCGGCGACATCACGCTGGACGCGGACGGCGGGTGGCAGGTCCACGGACACGTCGTCTGCGGCCTGCGGGACGGCTCCACGGTCGGTGGCCACCTCCTGCGCGCGGTGACCCGGCCCACGCTGGAGATGGTCGTGACCACCAGCCCGACCCACCTGCGGCGTCGGCCCGACCCCGCGTCCGGCCTCGCCCTGATCGACCCGGACGCGGGCTGAGACCGCACCCCGACCTCCGGTAGCCGCTGGCGTGGCACCGGGCCATCCCGGGAGGACCGATGAGCGCAGGAGGGGACCACCGCGGCAACGGTGGACCGAACGACCCGGAGTCCCGCATGGGGGGCTGGAAGCCGGCCCGGCGGCGGATGATCACCCTGGCCGTGGGGGTCATCGTGGTCATCTTCACCGTGCTGCTGGTCGTCTGGCTGCTCGGCCGGTCCGCCGCCGACGCGCAGGGCCCGGCGGGAGCCGGGAGCGCAGTGCTCCACCACACCGAGGCGGGACCGGCCGCCGGTGGAACGGCCGGCACCCCGGTGGAGCCTGTCCGCGCGGCGGTCACGCCACGAGGGTGACCCGACCCACCTGACGTCCTCGGCCGGCGTTCCGCGGGTCGGCGTCCGCCGCCTACGACAGAGGCCCTGCCCGGATCCGGAAGGATCCAGGCAGGGCCTCTGCGCTTGGTAGCGGGGACAGGATTCGAACCTGCGACCTCTGGGTTATGAGCCCAGCGAGCTACCGAGCTGCTCCACCCCGCGCTGTGCCACCACGGTACCGCACCGGTCCAGGCGGCCGGGGTCTGCACCCCGCCCAGGCCCCCGCTGACGAGCAGGACGGCGGCGGAGGCGGAGATGACCAGGCCCCAGATCACGCTGACCACCCGCGCCGGGTCCTGACCGCCACGGCTGCTCAGCGAGCCGAGCACGAAGGTGGCCGAGTCGGCGCTGGTCACGAAGAAGGTGACGATGAGGATCATCGCGCCGATCCCGGCGATCACGCCGCCGGGCAGGGTGTCCAGCAGGGCGAACAGCTGCTGCTCGGTCGCCTGGCCCGCGAGCCCGGCGCCCTCCTGCTCGGCGAGGATGCCGGCGCCGCCGAACACCGAGAACCACAGCCCGCTGACCAGCGTGGGCACCGCGAGCACGCCGACGACGAACTCACGGATGGTGCGGCCGCGCGAGATGCGCGCGATGAACGTCGCCACGAACGGCGACCAGGAGATCCACCACGCCCAGTAGAAGATGGTCCAGCCGTTGATCCACTCCGAACGCTCGGCGTCGAAGGGGCCGGTCTGCAGGCTCATCGTGGGCAGCTCGGCGAAGTAGCTGCCGAGGGTCGTGGTGAACGCGCCCACCAGCCGGCCGGAGGACGCGGTGAAGAGCACGAACGCGAAGAGCGCGACGGCGAGCACGACATTGGCGGTCGAGAGCCACTTGATCCCGCGGTTGATGCCGGACAGCGCGGAGATCAGGAACAGGACGGTGACCACCGCGATGATCGCCAGCTGCACGCCGGAGCCGATGGCGATGCCGTCGCTCAGCGAGTTCAGCCCGCCGTTGATCTGCGCGGCGCCCAGGCCGAGCGAGGTCGCGACACCGAACACGGTGGCGACGACGGCGACGGTGTCCACGGCCGTGCCGAGCGGGCCGTCGACGCGGTCACCGAGGACCGGCCGCAGCGCGCCGCTGATGGTCGCCTTCCAACCGCGGCGGAACCGGGCGTAGGCCAGGGCCAGCGCCAGGACGGCGTAGATGCCCCACGGGTGCAGACCCCAGTGGAAGAAGGAGTAGCGCAGCGCGTCGCGGGCGGCCTCCGTGCTCTCCGGGGTGGCCGTCGGCGGCGTGAGGAAGTGCGACACCGGCTCCGCCACACCCCAGAACACCAGGCCGATGCCCATCCCGGCGCTGAACAGCATCGCGAACCAGGCGCGGGTGCTGTACTCCGGCCGGTCGGTGTCGGCACCCAGCCGGATCCGCCCCCACCGCGTGGCCGCGAGCACGATGACGGCGACCAGCACGATCGTCGCGGTCAGCAGGTAGAACCAGCCGAACCGGTCGACGACGAAGGAGCGGGCCGCGCCGGCGGCCGAGTCCAGCGACGAGGGTGAGAGGGCTCCCCAGAGGATGAAGGGGAGCACGACGGCCAGCGAGGCCCAGAAGACGGCGGAGGTTCTTCGCACGAGGGGCGGTTCCTTCAGTTGGGGACGGGACTGCCGGCCGACGACCGGCGTGCACCGCCGGCCGGGTGGTACCCGTCGGCCGGCACGATCATCCAGAGTTGCAGCAAGCACCGGAAATTGCATCTTCCCGCGGGTGACGAGGCCCACCCCCGCGGGCCCCGGTGCGTCGGGGATCGTGGGCGGGTGCCACCGGATCCCCTCCCGATGCAGGACGCCCACCGCGCCGTCGACCTGGCCCTCCGGGCGGGTGAGCTGCTGCTGTCCGCCGGGGCCAGCGCCGCCGAGGTGACCGCCACCTGCACGGTGGTGGCCCGCTCCTGCGGCCTGGTGCGGGTGGAGTGCGACATCACCTTCACCTCGATCACCGTCTCCGGCCACGCTGCCCAGGACGCCGGGCCCGTCAGCGGGTTGCGCCTGGTGCAGCGGCGCGAGCTGGACTACTCGCGCGCGACCGCCGTCCACAACGTCGTGGGTGACCTGGCCGCGGGCCGGGTCACCCCGGCGGAGGCCGACCGCCGGCTGGAGTCGGTCGCGAGGAGCCGCCAGCCCTACCGGCGGTGGGTCGTGACGGGCGCCCGGGCGCTGCTCGCCGCCGCGGTGGCCGTGCTGCTCGGCGCCGGCGCCTCGGTGACCGCAGCCGCGTTCGGGGCGACCGTGCTCGTCGACCTCGCCATCGACCGGCTGGGCCGCCGCGGCCTGCCGACGTTCTTCCTCAACGCCGTCGGCGGGCTGATCGCCACGTCAGTGGCGCTGGCCCTGGTGGCGGTGGACATCGGCGTCCGCCCCTCGCTCGTCGTGGCCGGCGGGATCGTGCTGCTGCTGCCCGGTGTCACGCTCGTCGGCGCGGTGCACGACGCGATCACCGGCTTCTACGTGACCGCGAGCGCCCGGGCCTTCGAGACCTTCCTGCTCACCGCCGGGATCATCAGCGGCGTCGCCGTCGGCCTGTCGATCGGGGTGCGGCTGGGCGTGCCGGTCGCCATGTGGGACCCGCCGTCCAGCAGCCTCGCGGACGTCCCGCTCCAGCTCGCCGCCGCCGCCGCGATCTCGGCCTCCTTCGCCGTCTCCAACCACGCCCCCCGGCGCACCCTGGCCCCCGCGGCCGCCGCCGGGGCGCTGGGCTGGGCCGTGTTCGTCGGGCTGGACCAGGCGCGGCTCTCGGTCACGCTGGCGACGGCGGCGGCGGCCGTCGCGATCGGCCTGGGCAGCTTCGTGCTCGCCGCCCGGCAGCGGGTCCCCGCACTGGTCTACGTCGCCGCCGGCATCATCCCGCTGCTGCCCGGGCTCACGATCTACCGCGGCCTGCGCCGGCTCACCGAGGGCGACACGATCGGCGGCATCACGATGCTCGGGACGGCGATCACCGTCGGGCTGGCCCTCGCCGCGGGGGCGCTCCTCGGCGAGTACGTGGCCCAGGCCCTCCGCCGCACCCGCCTGCCCGGCGAGCGCCGCCTGACCGGCCTCGTCCAGGCACGCGCGGTGCGCCCCAGGAGCCGGTCGGACCGCCGGCGGCAGTCCTCGCGCAGCTGACTGCACGGACCCGTGTGAACGGTGGGACGGGCCGCCACGGCCGGGGTGGAGGAGCGTGCGCGCCTCCGGCTCCCCCGCGGCCGCCCCGCCTACAGTCCGGCTCGTGGCGGCGGATCGGGCGGCGGGCAGGTTCGTCGGGAACCCGCAGCCGGTGGAGATCCACCACCGCGGCATCTGGTACTCCGGCGAGCTGCTCGGCTGGCGGCACACCCCCGACGGCCGGGTCTCCGCCCGCGTGCGGTGCACCGTCGACGGGCTGCGGCACTCGACGTGGAAGGACCTCGCCGAGCTGCGCCTGCCCGACCCGGCGCACCCGCCGCGGCGCGAACCGTTCCCGGCCGCGCCGGCCCGGCCGCCGGCCGGCGGCCCGCCGGTGCCGGAGCAGGACCGCACCCGGCCGCACACCCTCCTCGCGGCGCTGACCACCAGGCCGCACCCGCCGGAGCACGCGCTCACCCCTCCGCCCGCTGATCCGGGCACCGCGCACGGCCGCACCCGCTCCCCCGCGGCACCCGGGCGCCCCCGCCCCACGCCGTACCGCCGCACGCCGCGGGAGGAGGACCACCGGTCTCGCCAGCACGCCGACGCCGGCGCGCTCCACGCCCGCTGAGCGGTCCTCCGCCCGGGGCCCGAGCACGACCGGAGGCCAGGAACGACGAAGGCCCGGCCCCTTGGGGGCCGGGCCTTCGTGGTGGTAGCGGGGACAGGATTCGAACCTGCGACCTCTGGGTTATGAGCCCAGCGAGCTACCGAGCTGCTCCACCCCGCGTCGGTGACAACACCGTACCAGCTCCCGGGCGGCAGGTGCCGGGGCACCCGCCGCCCGGGGTCGTCAGTCGGCTGCCCCGGCTGCCCGCTGCGCCTCCTGGTAGGCGGTGACGGCCGCCTGCAGGTCCTCCAGCGCCTGCCCCTGGCCGGCGAAGTCGCCGTCGCGCTGCGCCGTGGCGAGCGCCTCGAGCGCCGCGTTCATGTCGGCCACCGCGGCCGCCATGTCCGGGGTGCTCGGGGCGTCCCCGCCACCGTTGACCGGCGGATCGGCCGGCGCCGGCGTGTCCGGCGCCGGTTCCTCGGGCGTCTCCGGCAGGTCGCCGGAGGCATCGCCGTCGGCACCGGTGTCGTCGCTGTCGACGGCCGACTCCCCGGCCCCCGGACCGAACACCTGGTCCAGCGCCTCGGCCAGCGTGTCGGCGTAGCCGACCCGGTCGCCGTAGTTGACCAGCACCTTGCGCAGCAGCGGGAAGGAGTTCTCCCCGGTGCCCTCGACGTAGAGCGGCTCGACGTAGAGCAGCCCGCCGTCGCCGATCGGCAGGGTGAGCAGGTTGCCGAACACCGGGGTGGAGTCCGCGCTGCGGAACAGGTTCAGGTCACGGGCGACCTCGTCGTTGGTGTTGAACGACTGCTGCACCTGCTGCGGTCCGCGGAACGGCGTGTTCCCCGGGAGCCTCAGCACCTGGAGCTGCCCGTAGGTGTCCGCATCGCTGGACGCCGAGACGAACGCCGACAGGTTCTGCCGGTTGAAGGCGTTCAGCGCGCTGGTCAGCTGGAACGACGCGCCCTCCTCGCCGGGCCGCTCCGCCAGGATGTAGTACGGCGGCTGGGCCTGGTCGGTGTTCTGCGTCGGGTCGTCCGGGATCTGCCAGCGGTCGTTGCCGCTGTAGAAGTTCTGCGGGTCGTCGACGTGGTAGCGGGTCAGGATGTCCCGCTGCACCTTGAACAGGTCCTCCGGGTAGCGGACGTGGTCCACCAGGGCCTCGGGCATCGACTCCCGCTCCTGCACGACCCCCGGGAAAGCCTTCATGAAGGTCTTGAGCACCGGGTCCTCGGTGTCCCACTCGTACAGCGTCACGGTGCCGTCGTAGGCGTCGACGGTCGCCTTGACCGAGTTCCGGATGTAGTTGACCGTCTCGTTCGGCAGCGCCGTCGTCCCCGTGCCGGTCAGCGCATCCGCGGCGACCTCGCCCAGCTGCGTCTGCTCGGCGTAGGGGTAGGAGTCCGACGTCGTGTAGCCGTCGAGGATCCACTTGATCTCGCCGTCGATGACCGCCGGGTAGGGGTCGCCGTCGACCTCGAGGAACGGCGCGACCTTCTCCACGCGGTCCCGCGGGTTGCGGACGTAGAGGACCTTGGACTCCTCGTTGACCGCGCTGGAGAGCAGGAAGTTGCGCTCGCGGTAGTGGATCGCGAAGGTCAGCTGCCGGAAGAAGCTGCCGATCTCGACGCCGCCCTCGCCCTCGTAGGTGTTGTTGATCTGGCGCTCGTCCGACCCGCCCTCGGGGAGGTCGAACTCGCGCGGCTCGGCGCCCTCGGGGGCCCCGACGACGGAGTACACGTCCTGGCCGTTGATCTCGATCAGCTCGCCGTAGTAGATCCGCGGCTCGTCGACGTCGATGTTGCCGCGGGTGGGCAGGTCGCGGGTGGTGAACCGCGGCTCGCCACCCTCCTGCCCGGCGACGACCTCGTTGGCCGGCGCGGCCACGAACCCGTTGCCGTGCGTGTAGACGGTGTGCCGGTTGATCCAGGTGTTCTGGTTCTCCGAGAGGCCCGAGCTGTTGAGCTCGCGCACCGCCACGACGTAGTCGCGGGTCTCGCCGTCGATCGTGTAGCGGTCGATGTCCAGCTTCTCGGGGAAGCCGTACACGTTGCGGATCTGCTGGCGCGCGGTGAACGTGTCGGAGAGCACGTTGGGGTCCAGCAGCCGGGCGTTCGGGATCGTCTCGGAGTCCGCGCGCAGATCGGCCAGGGCGGCCTCGGGATCGACCTCGTCGCCCGTCGCCTGCTGCGCGTAGTTCACGTAGTCGATCTCGGTCAGGTCGTAGGCGTCCCGCGTCGCCGCGATCGCCCGCTCGATGTAGGGCGCCTCCTTCTCGTTGGCGCTGGGGCCGACGACGAACTGCTGGACGACCGCCGGGTAGGCCACGCCGATCGCCAGGCTGGAGACCAGCAGCAGCACCAGCGCCGCGGCCGGCAGGAGGAAGTTGCGGACGACGATGTTGGCGAAGAACGCCAGGGCGCACACGGCCGCCACGAACACCAGGATCGTCTTCGGTGTCAGCAGGGCGTTGACGTCGGTGTAGCTGGCACCGGTGAAGACGTCGCCGCGGCCGGAGTAGACCAGCCCGTACCGGTCCAGCCAGTAGGCGACGGCCTTGAGGGCGAGGAAGAAGCCCAGCAGCACCGAGAGCTGCACGCGGGCGGCGCCGGTCAGCTTCTGGCCGGGGGTCTGCAGCCGCAGCCCACCGAACACGTAGTGGGTCAGCAGCGAGCCGATCAGCGCCAGGATGACGACCGCGAACCCGAAGCCCAGCAGCAGCCGGTAGAAGGGGTAGTCGAAGACGAAGAACGACAGGTCGACGCCGAACTGGGGGTCGGTGCGGCCGAAGTCGGTGCTGTTGCGGAACGACAGCCAGGTCTCCCAGCTGCTCTGCGCGGTGAACCCGGCGAACAGGCCGAGGACGACGGCGATGCCGGTGAGCACCAGGCCGCGCCGCGGCTCCAGGGACTGGCGGTAGCGCTCGAGGTTCTGCTGCTCGAGCGACATGGGGCGGAACGTGGGGCGGAAGCGGTAGGCCAGGTACATGGCCAGCGCGGTGAGCCCACCGGTCGCCACGCCCGCCACGGCGAACAGCAGCGCGCGGGCCTGGAGCTCGGTCCAGAACACCTCGGTGAAGCCGGTCTCGTCGAACCACAGGTAGTCGACGTAGACGTTGGTGAGGGTGCCGACGGCGGTGAACAGCACCAGCAGCACGGCGATGGCGCCGATGACCAGCTTCGCGCGCCGCGACAGCGTCGGTACCGGCACGGGGGGCCGCATGGCCACGAGCGGTCTCCTTCAGTTGCAGGCGCGGCCTCTCGGCCGCGCGACGATCGACCGCGGGGGTCGGGTGGTGCGGCGCCGGGCGAACCCGGCCTCATGGACAACGCACCGGACGGCACGGGGTTCCCGGGGCAGGTCGGCGCGCCGGGGTCAGCAGCCCTCCGGGGTGCGGCCGGCGCGCAGGTCGGCGAGGGCCGTCAGGGCGTCGTCCAGCGTGGCGACCCGCGCCGTCGGCACGCCGGTGTCGGGCGCGGCCAGCGCCTCGGCGCAGTTGCCGGCCGGGACGAGGAAGAGGTCGGCCCCGATGTCGCGTGCGGCCACCATCTTCAGCGCGATGCCGCCGATGGGGCCGACGTTGCCGGCGAGGTCGATCGTCCCGGTGCCGGCGATCGCCGCGCCACCGGTCAGGTCCTCCTCCCCGACCAGGTCGAGGATCCCGAGGGTGAGCATGAGCCCGGCCGACGGGCCGCCGACGTCGGCCACCTGGATGTCGACGTCGAACGGCGCCGAGGGTTGGTCGAGGACGTTGACGCCCAGCAGCGACCCGGCCCGCTCCTCGGCCGCCTGCGTGGTGATCGTGGCGGTGCCCGGCTCGCCCAGCCGCGTGTAGCCGACGGTGACCTCCGTGCCGGGTGGGATGCCGCTCAGGACGTCGGCGAGGACCTCGGCGTCGGGCACCGGTCGGCCGTCGACGGTCTCCAGGGCGTCGCCCTCCTCCAGCTGACCCTCCGACGGCGAGCCCTCGGGGACCCCCCGCACGACCACCTTCTCCGGGTAGCCGAGCTCGCCGAGGGCGACGCTCTCGGCCGCCTGCTCCGAGGTGACGAAGGCCTGGCGGTTGACCTCCCGGGTCTCCTCCTCGCTGCGGTCCGGTGGGTAGACCGTCTCCTCGGGGACGACGCTGACCTCGTCGTCGAACCAGCCGCGGACCGCCTGCACGAGGCTGAGCCCGCTGCGGCTCACCCCGACGGTGGTCAGGTTGAGGTCGCCCTCCACCTCGTTGCGCTCCCGGCCCTCCACCGCGATGATCGGCTCGCCGTCGACCTCACCGAGCGTGTCGAAGGTGGGGCCGGGCACCTGCGCGACGTAGGGCACGGGCACGGTCGTGCCGAGCACGCCGAACAGCAGCAGGAGCACGGCGCCCACGCTGAGGACGGCGTTGCGACGGGTCACGAGGCGCGAGCCTAGGTGAAGGACCTCCTGCCCCCCACCGCTCGAAGGCTCGCGGCGGGCCCTGCAGGGGGCCGTGCGCTGCCGGCGAACGCCTTCACCGGCCGAAGATCGCACGTCTACCGTGGGCGCATGAGCGACATCCCGTTCGGCTTCGGCCCGTCCGACCGCGACCCCGAGCGCCGCGAGCCCGGCCGCGGCGACCAGGGCGGTGACCCGTTCGGCCTCGGCGCCCTCTTCGGCGGCATGGCCGGTGGCGGGTCGCCCGAGGACGTGCTCGGCAAGATGCCGCTGTTCGCCGAGCTGCAGAAGCTCATGAACTGGTCGGGCGGTCCGGTCAACTGGGACCTCGCCCGGCAGGGCGCGATCAGCCAGCTCGCGGCCGGGCACCAGCCGACGTCGGAGCAGGAGCGCGCCGCGGCCGCCGAGTCGCTCCGGCTGGCCGACCTGTGGCTGGACCAGGTGACCGAGCTGCCCTCCGGCATCGAGCGGACCACCGCGTGGTCGCGGGTCGAGTGGGTGGAGCAGACCCAGGCCGCGTGGGCTGCGCTGATCGACCCGCTGGCCGAGCGGGTGGTGGCGGCCATGACCAGCGCCCTGCCCCAGGAAGCGGCGATGTCCCTCGGCCCGATCGCCGGGATCATGGGCCGCATGGGCGGCCTCATGTTCGGCGCCCAGGTGGGGCAGGCGCTCGGTTCGCTGGCCGGGGAGGTGCTCACCAGCACCGACGTCGGGCTGCCGCTGGCACCCGCCGGCACCGGCGTGCTCGTGCCGCAGAACCTGGCCTCCTTCGCCGAGGGCCTCGACCGCCCGGCCGACGAGGTCCGGCTGTTCGTCGCCCTGCGGGAGGCGGCGTCGCAGCGGCTGTTCGCGCACGTCCCGTGGCTGCGCCAGCAGCTCCAGGACGCCGTGCACGCCTACGCCCGCGGCATCACCATCGACCGCGAGGCGATCGAGCGGGGCATCAACGAGGCGATGGCCGGCGGCATGGGCGGCGGGCTGGACCCGAGCGACCCGGAGAGCATCCAGCGCCTGCTGGGCAGCGGCGTGCTGGAGCCCGAGGAGACCCCCGAGCAGCAGATGGCCCTGCGGCGCCTGGAGACCCTGCTGGCCCTCGTCGAGGGGTGGGTGGACGCCGTGGTCGCCGCCGCCGCGGCCGACCGGCTGCCCGGCCACGCCGCGCTCGCCGAGACGATGCGCCGCCGCCGGGCCTCCGGCGGCCCCGCCGAGCAGACCTTCGCCACGCTGGTCGGGCTGCAGCTGCGACCGCGCCGGCTGCGCGACGCGGCGACGGTGTGGGGGGCGATGGGTCAGCAGCACGGCAGCGCGGAGCGGGACCGGCTGTGGTCCCACCCCGACCTGCTGCCGACGTCGGAGGACCTGGACGAGCCGCTGGACTTCGTCGCCCGCCAGGGGTTGGACGACGAGCTGGCCGCACTGACCGCCGACGACGCGGAGCAGGCGCCCGACCGGCCGTCCGACGACCCGCCGACCGAGGACGAGGACGAGGACCGGCGCGAGCTGGGCGGCGAGGGGTAGCGGCTCAGCCGTCCACGTCGGGGAGCGGGTCGGCGCCCGCCGCCCCGGCGGTGGACGCCAGCTCGACGCCCTCGAGGAAGCCGCGCGCCCGCTCCGCCCGCGGGTACTGCGCCACCAGGGCCCAGAACCGCTCGTCGTGCCCCGGCTCGAGCAGGTGCACCAGCTCGTGCACCAGCACGTAGTCGACGACGTACTCCGGCATGGAGCGCAGCCGGCTGGAGAGCCGGATCGTCCGGTCCGCCGGCGTGCAGGAGCCCCAGCGGCGGTGCTGGTTGTCCACCCACCGCACGCTGGCCGGTTCGGCGAGGCCGTCGAGGTGGGCGGCAGAGAGCGCCCGCGCCCGCGCCAGGAGCTCGGCGTCGCCCCCGAGCGAGCGCTTGCGCCGCTCCTCGCGGGTGCGCAGCTTGGCGACCATCTGCTCGACCCAGCGCTGCTCCTCGGCCGGGCTGAAGGCCGCCGGGATGAGCACCACGGTGCGCCCCAGCTCGCGGTAGGCGGTCACCGTGCGGCGGCGGCGGCTGCTGCGCCGGACCTCCACGACGTCGCCGTCCGCCGGCTCAGGCAGGGCGCTCGCAGGAGGAGTCGTTCCGGGCACGAGGAGACCGTAGGGCACCGTCCGGGCGTGGCGCCCGCGCAGGGACACCCGCTCGGGTGCAGGTCGCACGGACGGTGGACATCGCCGCCGCTCCACCCGGTGACGAGGGTGCCCGGGCGCGGGGGTCCACACCCTGCCCGGGGACGTCTGCGCTGGTGGGCGCGCCGTCCGCGGTGGCTGCCGGTGGACCGTCCCCGATCCGTCCCCCGGTTCCGCACAGCGACACGCCACGCCGTCCCCATGGCGTCCACAGCTCCGTCCACAGCTGTGGGGAACGCGCTCGCGCCCGGCACCGCCGGACGCCCCGGACGGGCCCGGCGTCGGGCGGTCGGCGCGGGCAGCCACGGGTAGCGTTCTCGCGAACGGCGCCCGGCGTGCGAGCCGGGGCGCCCCGGAGACGAGGAGATCCCGTGGCGGAGAGCTACAACGGCTACTGCGTGAAGTGCAAGGAGAAGCGCGACTTCGACGGCGAGGTCAAGGTGAGCGAGTCCGGGCGACGCATGGCGCAGGGCACCTGCCCGGTCTGCGGCACCAAGATGAACCGCATCCTCGGCAAGGCCTGAGGGAGGACCACCCTCCTCCCCGCCCCCCGCAGGCTCGGCGCGGGCCCCTGGAGGGTGCCGTTCCGGCACGTCACCTGGCGGCGTCCCCTGAGGGGGGCGCCGCCGTCGTCGTGGGGCCTGTGGACGACGGGCCCGGGGGGGTGCTGCCCGGCTGCCACCCTGCCCGGGTGAGCGACAACGCCCATCCCCTCCTCCCCGCGGCGACCCCGCTGCTCGCCGGGGACGCCGGGAGCGTCCAGGTCGGCGGCGTGGACTCCACCGACGGGCTGCTCCTGGCGCCCGCCGCCGGGCTGGGGCCCGTGCTGCGCGCCCTCGACGGCCGACGGTCACGGCGCGCGGTGCGGGCCCAGGCCGCCGGGGAGGGCCTGGCGCCGGGGCTCGTGGACGCCGCGGTCGACGCCCTCCGCTCCGCGGGCCTGGTCCACGACCTCGATCCCGCCGACCTGCTCGCCATCGACCCCGGCCCCGCCGCGGCCGCACGCGCGGCCGTGGAACTGCCTGCCGCCGGCTCCTCCCCCGGTGCCGGGGGGTGGCGGGCCCGGCGGCGGGCGACCGTGGTGGTCGAGGGCGCCACGCGCGTGGGCACGCCGCTGGCCGCGGTCCTGGCCGCGAGCGGCGTCGGCCGCGTCGTGGTCCGGGACGCGGGCGTGGTCAGCGCCGCGGATGCCGTGGTGGGCGGCGTGACCGCCGCGGACGAGGGGCGCCCCCGTGCCGTGGCCGCGGCGGACGCCGTCCGCCGGGCGAGCCCGCTCACCGACCTGGGGCCCCTCCCGGCCGGGCTCCGGCCCGACCTCGTGGTCCTCACCCGGCCGTGGGCCGCCTCCGACCCGGTGGTGCCGGGGGTACCGGGGGTGCACCTGGTGGCCACCGTGCGCGGGGAGACCGGCGTCGTCGGCCCCCTGGTCGTGCCCGGCGCCAGCAGCTGCCTGCGCTGCGCGGACCTGCACCGCCGGGACGCCGATCCGCGCTGGCCCCGGCTCGCGGCCCAGCTGACCGCGACCGAGCCACCGCCCAGCGGCGCCACCCTCACCTGCCTGCTCACCGCAGTGCTCGCGGCCGGCCAGGTGCTGGCCTGCATCGACGGGCGCGGCGCGCCGGCCACCCTCGACGCCACCGTCGAGCTGCGCCCGCCCGACCTCCTGCCCCACCTGCGCCGATGGCCCCCGCACCCGTCGTGCGGCTGCGGCGCTGCGGCCGCCGGCGACGGCCCCCCGGAGGGGGGTGGAGCACGCCCTGCGGGCGGGAGCCCCGCCGCTCGGGCGACAATGGCCGGTGACCGAGCTCTCGGGCTCACCGGGCACGACACGGCGCCGCTCCGCCCGGCCGCCGGCGAGGAGGACGCGTGAGCGACGAGCGACCGGCCATGCCAGGGGGATCGGTCGCACGGACCGCGCGCCTGGCCTCCCTGCCCCTGGGTGCCGCGGGGCGCGCCACCCTGGGGATCGGCAAGCGGTTGTCCGGCCGACCGGCCGAGGCGGTGAACGCCGAGCTGCAGCAGCGCACCGCCGAGCAGCTGTTCGCCGTGCTGGGCCAGCTCAAGGGCGGCGCCATGAAGCTCGGCCAGACGCTGTCGGTGTTCGAGGCGGCGGTCCCCGAGGAGATGGCGGCGCCGTACCGCGAGGCGCTCACCAAGCTGCAGGAGGAGGCGCCGCCGATGCCGGTGCGGACCGTGCACGCGGTCCTCGCCCAGCAGCTGGGCGGCACGTGGCGCCAGCGCTTCGCCGATTTCGACGACGCGCCGGCCGCGGCGGCCAGCATCGGCCAGGTGCACCGTGCCACCTGGCGGGACGGCCGCGACGTCGCCGTGAAGATCCAGTACCCCGGCGCGGCGACGGCGCTGATGAGCGACCTCAACCAGCTGGCCCGCTTCGCCCGGCTGTTCGCCGCCGTCTTCCCCGGGCTGGACGTGAAGCCGCTGATCGCCGAGCTCAAGGCGCGGGTGGTGGAGGAGCTGGACTACGGCCTCGAGGCCGACGCCCAGCGGGCGTTCGCCGCCGCCTACGCCGGAGACCCGGAGATCGCCGTCCCGCGGATCGTCGCCAGCGCGCCGAAGGTCGTCGTCTCCGAGTGGATCGAGGGGACGCCGCTGTCCCGGATCATCGCCACGGGAACCCGGGAGCAGCGCGACCGCGCCGGGCGGCTGCTGGCCACGCTGCACTTCTCCGGGCCGCAGCGCGCCGGCCTGCTGCACGCCGACCCGCACCCGGGCAACTTCCGGATGCTGCCCGACGGCCGCCTCGGCGTGATCGACTTCGGCGCGACCGCCCGGCTGCCCGACGGCCACCCGGAGCCGATCGGCCGGCTGGTGCGGTGGGCGCTGGAAGGACGCGCGGCGGAGGTGCTGGCCGACCTGCGTGCGGAGGGCTTCGTGCGGCCGGGGGTGCAGGTCGACCCGGAGGCGGTCCTGGACTACCTGCTCCCGCTGCTGGAGCCGATCGCCGCCGACCGGTTCCGCTTCACCCGCGCGTGGATGCAGGAGCAGGCGATGCGGATCGGCGACCCGCGGACCGAGGCCAACCGGCTGGGCAGGCAGCTGAACCTGCCGCCCGCCTACCTGCTCATCCACCGGGTGACCATCGGGTCGATCGGCGTGCTCTGCCAGCTCGATGCCGAGGCCGACTGGCGCACGGTGCTCGAGGAGTGGCTCCCCGGCTTCGAGAAGTAGCACCGGGCGGGGCACGAGGGCCCCGCCCGGTGCGACTGTCCGCCGGCCCCCTCCCGAGGCTCGCCCCGAGCGTGCGAGGG
>NZ_SSXC01000002.1 GCF_021699055.1 Blastococcus sp. MG754426
CGGCCAAAGGCACGAAGCCAGTCAGACGACGGGTCACGCTCACCGCTGCCGGCCGTCAGCCCATCACTGAAGGACCGACCCGGCCAGCCTCACAGTCAGTCGACGGGTCGACCCGGCGCCGACCGCTCCCAGCGGTCCAGCACCCCGGCCGGCAGGTCCTCGGCGAGCAGCGCGTAGCTCACGTGGTCGCGCCAGTCGCCGTCGATGTCGAGGTAGCGGCGCAGCAGTCCCTCGCGCTGGAAGCCCAGCCGCTCGACCAGCCGCCGGCTCGGCCCGTTCTCCGGGCGGATGTCGGCCTGGAGCCGGTGCAGGCCGGCCGGGCCGAAGGCGTGGTCGCACGCCAGCGCCACGGCCAGGGAGGCGATCCCGCGCCCGGCCACCGCGCGGTCGATCCAGTAGCCGAGGTAGCCGGCGCGCAAGGCCCCGCGGACGATGTTGTCCACGGTCACCTGACCGGCGAGGCGGCCGTCGACGCGGATCGCGAACGGCAGGGAGGTGCCCAGGCTGGCGCGGCGGGCCATGACCCGGCGCATCGCCCGGTAGCTCGCGGGGGTGTGCCGCGCCTGCCAGGAGACGGCGGCCGTGGGCTCCCAGGGCCGCAGCCAGTCCTCGTTGGCCAGCCGTAGCCGGCTCCACTCCGCGGCGTCCCGGCGGCGCAGCGGGTGCAGCTCCACCGGTCCCCGGACGAGCCGGGCGGGCCAGCCGGGGTGCAGCAGCGGATCGGTCACGGCGAGCGCGGTCAGCCGCCGAGCAGCAGCGGCATGACGGTGACCAGCCCGCCGGCGGCCACCTCGGTGACGTCCTCGTCGATGACGATCAGGCAGTTCGCCCGCGCCATCCGGGCCAGCAGGGCGTCGGTGGCCTCCCCCACGGGCTCGACGACGTAGCCACCGTCGGGGTGGCGCATGACCGTGCCGTGCAGGTACTGGCGGTACCCCAGCGGCGAGAGCAGGTGCTGGCCGGAGATCGCCTGGACCGTGCGCCGGAAGAGCTGCCGCTTGCCGAGCATCAGGCGGATGGCCGGCCGGACGAACACCTCGAAGGCGACCAGGGCGGCGACCGGCTCCCCCGGGACGAAGATCACCGGCACCTCGTCGCGCCCCAGCCGGCCGAAGCCCTGCGCGGGGCCGGGGTGCATGGCGACCTGGCTGACGCGCATGCCCCCGAGCGCGGCCAGCGCCTCCTGCACCATGTCGAAGGCCGGGCCGCTGAAGGTGCCGGAGAGCAGCACCAGGTCACTGCGCAGCAACTGGCTCTCGAGCACCTCGGCCAGCCGCCGCTGGTCGCCGGGGAGGATGCCCCAGCGGTAGGCGTCGGCCCCGGCGTCCCGGGCGGCCGCGGCCAGCGCGTAGCTGTTCACGTCCACCACCTGGCCCGGCGCCGGCGGCGAGGTGATCTCCACCAGCTCGGTTCCGGCGCTGAGCACCGCCACGCGCGGGCGGGGGCGGACGGAGACCCGGTCGCGGCCGACGGCGGCCAGCAGGCTGATCTGCGCGGGGCCGATCGGGGTGCCGACCTGCACGGCCGGGTGCCCCGGGGCGACGTCGTCACCGGTCCGGCGCAGGTAGCTGCCGACCGGGGGCGCGGCCTGCACGGCGACCCGCGCGGCGCCGCCGTCGGTCCACACGGCCGGGACGACGACGTCGGCGCCGGCCGGCAGCATCGCCCCCGTGGCGACCCGCATCGCCAGCCCCGGGCCGATCGACGACGGCTCGCCGGCCCCGGCCACGCTCTCGCCCACGACGGGCAGCTCCACCGGGCCGGCGACGGTCGCCCCCTCGACGTCCTCCGCCCGCACCGCGTAGCCGTCGAGGGCGGCCTGGTCGAACGCGGGCAGCGCCCGCTGGCTGACGACGTCCTCGGCGCAGAGCAGCCCCTGGGCGTCGAGGACGGCGAGCTCGATCGGGTCGGGCTGCGGCACGGCGGCGAGGATCTCGTCGAGGTGCCGCTCCACGGTGCGCACGAGCGGCGAGGCGTCGGAGCGCCCGTCGGCCGGCAGCGGCACCGGGCCGGTGAGCCCCCGCTGCGCCGCCGACGGGCCGGGTGCCGAGTTCGGCGACGGGCCGGACGCGGAGGCCGGCAGGCCCCCGACCGGGCCGGTCCGCCGGGGTGGGGCCGCGGGCACGTCGACCTGGGCGGTGTCCCGGTACCCCCGGAACTCGCCTCCGTTGCTGCCGTCCTCGCTCTGCCCGAGCATCCTCACCACCGTCGTCCCGCCGTGCCGTGGGCCGGCACCGCACCCCGCGGCGGCACCGCCCCCGGACGGGGCCGGCGCCGGGCCGCAGGTGCGATCGTGCCCTCGCGGCCGCCGGTCAGGACGGCGACGCGCCCTCGGCGGGCAGCTCGGTGACGAAGTCGCGCAGCCAGCCGCGCAGCGACGGGCCGAGGTCGTCCCGCTCCGAGGCCAGCCGGATCACGGCCTTGAGGTAGTCGAGCTTGTCGCCGGTGTCGTAGCGGCGGCCGCCGAAGACGACGCCGTGGACCGGCTCGCCGCGCTCGACGAGGGTGGCCAGCGCGTCGGTCAGCTGGATCTCCCCGCCGCGCCCGGGCGCGGTCTCCCGCAGCACGTCGAAGACCTCCGGCGCGAGCACGTAGCGGCCGATGATCGCCAGGCTGCTGGGCGCCTCGTCGACGGGGGGCTTCTCCACCAGCCCGGTGACGGCCACGACGTCGCTGCCGTCGCCGGTCGGCTCGACCGCCACGGCGCCGTACTTGTCGATGTTCTCCCGCCCGACGTCGAGCAGCGCGATCACCGAGCCGCCGTGCTCGGCCTGGACGGCGAGCATCTGCTCCAGCAGGTGGTCGCGGGCGTCGATCAGGTCGTCGCCCAGCAGCACCGCGAACGGCTCGTCACCGACGAAGGCGGCCGCCTGCAGCACGGCGTGGCCCAGCCCCCGGGCCTCGCCCTGGCGCACGAAGTGCACCTGCGCGACGTCGGTGGACTCGTGCACGGCGGACAGCCGCCCCTCGTCGCCCTTCTTCTCCAGGGCGGTCTCGAGCTCGGGGGTGCGGTCGAAGAAGTCCTCGATGGCCGCCTTGCCGCGACCGGTCACCATGAGCACCTCGGGCAGCCCGGCGCGGGCGGCCTCCTCGACGATGTACTGGAGGGCGGGCCGGTCGACGACCGGGAGCAGCTCCTTGGGGACGGCCTTGGTGGCCGGCAGGAAGCGGGTGCCCATGCCTGCGACGGGGATGACCGCCTTCCGGGCCGGACGGGTGGGAGGCATCGACATGCCGGGCAGCCTATCTAGGCTGCGCCGGTGAGCACCTCGCCCGACGGGGTCACCGCCAAGGCCGCGCTCCGCGCCGAGCTGCTGCGCCGCCGCGCGGAACGCCCCGGCGAGGACCGGGCGGCGGCCGCCCGGTCGGTCGCCGCGACCCTGGCCGCGCGGCTGGCCGGGATCCCGACGGTGGCCGCGTTCGTCCCCGATCCGACCGAGGCGGGCCACGGCCGCCTGCCGGGCGCCCTGGCCGGGACGGGCGCCCGCGTGCTGCTGCCGGTGGTGCCCGCCCGCGGCCGGGAGCTGGACTGGGCGGTGCACACCGGGGAGCTCACCCCGGGCCGGTTCGGGCTGCTCGAACCGGTCGGCCCGCGGCTGGGCCCCGGCGCGCTGGCCGCGGCCGGCGCCGTCGTCGTGCCGGCCACGGCGGTCGCCCGGGACGGCGCACGGCTGGGCCGCGGCGGCGGTTACTACGACCGCGCCCTGCGGCACGCCCCGGCCGGCGCGGTGCTCGTCGCCGTGGTGTTCGACGACGAGCTGGTGGACCGGCTCCCCACCGAGCCGCACGACGTCCGGGTGACCGCCGTGGTGACGCCTTCCGGCGGCTGGCAGGCGCTACCGGCGGGTCACTGACACAGTGGGCGCACCCAGCCCCCGACTCCGTGGAGTGACCGTGTCACCCGAGATCGTCACCATCGTGGCCCTCGTCGTGATCTTCGCGATCGCGACCGTCCTGCCGATCAACATGGGTGCGCTGGCCTTCGTCGCCGCCTTCGTCGTCGGCACCCTCTCGGTCGGGCTCTCGACCGACGACATCATCGCCGGCTTCCCCGCCGGGCTGGTGCTGACGCTGATCGGGGTCACGTACCTCTTCGCGATCGCGCAGAACAACGGCACGGTGGACCTGCTGGTCCGGGGGGCGGTCCGGCTGGTCGGCGGCCACGTCGCCGCCATCCCGTGGATCATGTTCGCCGTCACGGCCGTGCTCACCGCCATCGGCGCGCTCTCCCCGGCGGCGGTGGCGATCATCGCGCCGATCGCGCTCACCTTCGCCGCCCGGCACGACATCAGCCCGCTGCTGATGGGGATGATGGTCATCCACGGCGCGCAGGGCGGGGGCTTCTCCCCCATCAGCGTCTACGGCGTCACCGTCAACTCGATCGTCGAGCGCGAGGGCCTGCCCGGCAGCCCGCTGGCGGTCTTCCTCGGGGCGCTGTTCTTCAACATCGCCATCGCGCTGGTCCTGTTCTTCGCCCTCGGCGGGCGCAAGCTGCTGGGCCGCAAGGTCGCCGCGGAGCCCCTCGCCCGCACCGAGCACGCCCACGGCACGCTCGTGCGCGGCCACGGCGCGGCACCCGGCCCCGCGGTCGGCGGGGACGACGACGAGCACATCCACCCCGAGCGCCCGGCGCCCGTCCGCTTCGAGCAGGTGCTCACGCTCGTCGGCCTGCTCGTCGTCGCCGTGCTGGCGCTCGCCTTCGACCTGGACATCGGGTTCGTCGCGATCACCGTCGCCGTCGTCCTGGCGCTCTTCTCCGCCCAGCAGCACAAGGGCGCGGTCACCCAGATCAGCTGGTCGACGATCCTGCTCATCGCCGGCGTGCTGACCTTCGTGTTCGTCCTCGAGGAGGCCGGCACCATCGACTACGTCGGCGACGCCGTCATCGGCCTCGGGGTGCCGCTGCTGATCGCACTGCTGCTGGCCTACATCGGCGGCGTCGTGTCCGCCTTCGCGTCGTCGACGGCGATCATCGGGGTCGCCATCCTGCTCGCGGTGCCGTTCCTCGAGGAGGGCTCGATCAGCGCCGTCGGCGTGGTGGTCGCCCTCTCGGTCGCCTCGACCATCGTCGACGTGAGCCCGTTCTCCACCAACGGCGCGCTGGTCCTGGCCAACGCGCAGGACGTCGACCGGGACCGGTTCTACAAGCAGATCCTGGCCTACGCGGGGATCGTGGTCGCCGTCGGACCGCTGCTGTCGTGGCTGGTGTTCGTCGTCCCCGGCTGGCTGTGACCCGGCTGGCCAGAGATACCTCAGCGCTGAGACACTTCCGGAGCGCAGCCACCGGAGCCGCGCCCCCCGACCGAGGGAGCAACCATGCCCGGACCGCTGGACGGCGTCCTCGTCGTCGACCTGACCCGCGCCCTCGCCGGGCCGCACGCCGCCATGATGCTCGGCGACCTGGGCGCGCGGGTGATCAAGGTGGAGACGCCGGGAACCGGCGACGACACCCGCAGCTGGGGGCCGCCGTTCGTGCAGCCGGACAGCGGTGACCGGGAGTCGACGTACTTCCTCTCGACGAACCGGAACAAGGAGTCGATCACCCTCGACCTCAAGGACGACGCCGACAAGGCGGTGCTGACCCGCCTGCTGCAGCGCGCCGACGTGCTGATGGAGAACTTCCGGCCCGGCACGCTGGCCCGGCTGGGCTTCGGCACCGACGTGCTGGCCGAGCTCAACCCGCGGCTGGTGACCCTCGCGATCAGCGGCTTCGGGCACGACGGCCCCGAGGGCGGCCGCGCGGGCTACGACCAGATCGCCCAGGGCGAGGGCGGGCTGATGTCGCTCACCGGGTCCGGGCCGGAGGACCCCCAGCGGGTCGGCGTCCCGATCGGCGACCTGCTGGCCGGCATGTACGGCGCCTACGGCGTGCTCGCCGCGCTGATCGAGCGGGACCGGACCGGCCGCGGCCAGGTGGTGCGCACCTCGCTGCTCGCCGCGATCGTCGGCGTGCACGCCTTCCAGGGCACCCGGTGGACCGTCGCCGGCGAGGTCGGCGCCGCGCAGGGCAACCACCACCCCTCGATCGCCCCCTACGGGCTGTTCCGCTGCCAGGGCGGCAGCGTCCAGGTCGCCTGCGCCAACGACTCGCTGTGGCGGAAGCTGTGCGCCGAGTTCGGCTTCGACCCCGAGGCCCCCGGCATGGTGACCAACGGCGACCGGGTGGAGCACCGCGCCGAGGTCATCGCGCTGCTCGAGGGGGCGTTCGCGGACATCCCCGCCGAGGAGCTGCTGGCCCGGCTGGCGAAGGTCGGCATCCCCTCGGGCAAGGTGCGGTCGATCGACGAGGTGTACGGGTGGGACCAGGCGCTCTCCCAGGGGCTGCTGGTCGACGTCGACCACGCCACCCTCGGCCGGCTGCAGCTGCCCGGGCCGCCGCTGCGCTTCTTCTCCCCGGGTGCCGACGGCGAGACCGAGACGACCCGCCGCGAGCACACGGCTCCCCCGGTGCTGGGCGCCGACGGGGACGCCATCCGCGCCTGGCTGGACGGGTCCGACGCGTGAGCGGCCGCCCGGACGCCCGCACCCTGCGCGACCTGGTCCTCGACCCCGGGTCGTGGCAGTCCTGGGACTCCCCCGTCCCGACCCGCGACGTCCCGGCCGACTACGCCGCCGACCTCGCCCGCGCGGCGGAGCGGTCGCGGCAGGACGAGTCGGTGATCACCGGCGAGGGCCGGCTGCGCGGGCGCCGGGTGGCCGTCGTGGCCGGGGAGTTCGGCTTCCTCGCCGGGTCGATCGGGGTCGCCGCCGCCGAGCGGCTGATCGCGGCGGTGGAACGGGCCACCGAGGAGGGGCTGCCGCTGCTGGCGGCGCCGGTCTCGGGCGGCACCCGGATGCAGGAGGGCACCGTCGCCTTCCTGCAGATGATCGGCATCACCGCCGCCATCGCCCGGCACAAGGAGGCGGGCCTGCCCTACCTCGTGTACCTGCGCCACCCCACCTTCGGCGGCGTGCTCGCCTCGTGGGGGTCGCTCGGGCACGTGACCATCGCCGAGCCCGGCGCCTCGATCGGCTTCCTCGGCCCGCGGGTGTTCGAGGCGCTGTACGGCGAGCCGTTCCCGGCCGACGTGCAGACCGCCGAGAACCTGGCCGAGCACGGCCTCATCGACGCCGTCGTCCCGCCCGAGCAGATCGCGGAGGTCGCCGACCGCGCGCTGCGGGTGCTCTCGGCCCGCCAGACGTGGCACCTCGACGTCCGGGACGCCGAACGGCCGACGGCGGAGGACGGCACGGACACGGACGACCCGGAGGACGGTCGCAGCGCCTGGCAGGTCGTCACGGCGTCGCGGCGGGAGGACCGCCCCGGCGTGCGGCGGCTGCTGCGGACGGCGGCGACCGACGTCGTCGGGCTGTCCGGCACCGGCGCCGGTGAGAAGGACCCCGGGCTGCTGCTGGCGCTGGCCCGCTTCGGCGGGGCGCCGTGCGTGGTGCTGGGGCAGGACCGGCGCGGGCAGTCGCTGTCGGCGCCCCTGGGGCCGGCGGCGCTGCGCGAGGCGCGACGCGGCATGCACCTGGCCGAGCAGCTGCGGCTGCCGCTGGTGACGCTCATCGACACTCCCGGCGCGGCGCTCTCCCGTGAGGCCGAGGAGGGCGGCCTGGCCGGCGAGATCGCCCGCTGCCTGCACGACCTGGTCGTGCTCAAGGCGCCGACCCTCGCGGTGCTGCTGGGCCAGGGCACCGGCGGGGGCGCGCTGGCGCTGGTGCCGGCCGACCGCGTCCTCGCCGCCGCGAACGGGTGGCTGGGCCCGCTGCCGCCGGAGGGCGCCAGCGCGATCGTGCACCGCACCGTCGACCGGGCCGGCGAGATGGCCGCGCACCAGGGCGTGCGGGCCACCGACCTGTGGCGGGCGGGGATCGTCGACCGGGTGGTCCCCGAGCGGCCCGACGCAGCCGACGAGCCGGCCGAGTTCTGCCTGCGGCTGGGCCGGGTGCTGGGCGAGGAGCTGGCCGGGCTGCTCGGCCGCGACGACACCGAGCGCTTCCGCACCCGGCTGCACCGCTACCGCCACCTCGGCCGCTGAGCTGCCGGGACGATCAGGTGTCCTGGTCGTCAGGGGTCCTGGCTCACGGTGGAAGGTGAGCCAGGACCGCACCAGCTGAGCCAGGATGGCCGCGTGGACCGCCGACCCGTGCGCCGGCTCAGGCCCGACCCGGCCGCACCGCCGCACCCGGTGGACGCGTGGCCGGCGACCGTGCCGGCCATCGCGCAGGTCCTCTGCGAGGGGCTGGAGCTCGGGCCGGGCGCGACGGTGCTCGTCGGCGAGAACGGCTCGGGCAAGTCGACGGTCCTGGAGGTGCTGGCCGCGGCGCTGGGGCTCAACTCCGAGGGCGGGTCGGCCGCCGCCCGGCACCGCACCCGGAGCAGCGAGCCGGGCGGTCTCGACCTCGTCGTGGAGCGCAGCCCCGGGGCTCCCCGCTGGGCGTACTTCCTGCGGGACGAGACGCTGCACGGCCTCTACAGCTACCTGGAGGAGAACCGGAACCCCCAGCGCGCCGAGACGGCGTTCCACGAGCTCTCCCACGGGGAGGCGTTCCTGTCCCTCTTCGGCGACCGGGCCCGCGGTCCGGGCCTGTACGTGCTCGACGAGCCCGACGCCGCCCTCTCCTTCACCGGCGTGCTCTCCCTCGTCGCCCGGCTCGGCGATCTGGTCGCGCGGGGCGCGCAGGTCGTCGTCGCCACCCACTCCCCCGTGCTGGCCGCCCTGCCGGGTGCCCGGCTGCTCGAGGTCGGCCCGTGGGGCCTGCGGGAGACCACCTGGGAGGAGCTCGAGCTGACGGCCCACTGGCAGCAGTTCCTGACCGATCCGGGCTCCTTCCTGCGCCACCTGGGGTGAACACCCCCACGGCGGGCGGCAGTGGGACCATGGACCGGTGGACAGCGACGCGGAGCGGACGCCGGACCCCGTGGTGCGCCCGGCCCCGCACCGGTGGTTCTGGTACGCGCTCGGTGGCGGGCTGCCCGCGCGGCACCGCGGCTGGGTGCTGCACGACACGACGACCGGCACCTGGTGGGCCCGTCACCTCCTCCGGACGATGGTCCAGCTCTCGATCCCCATCGCGCTGGTCGTGGCCTTCCTGCCCGCCTCGTGGGAGCTGCGGCTGGCGGTCGCGGGCGGCGGCATCTTCCTGGCGCTCATCTACTCCCTGGCCTACATGCCCGAGACCACCGAGAACCGGGTGGTGAAGGCCGGTTACCCCGCCGGCACCGCGACCGCCGCCCGGGAGCGCGCCGGCCTGGCCGGCCAGCAGGCCGAGAGCGAGCGCAAGCGCGTCGCCGCCGCCCGCCGGGCCGCCCGTTACCGGGAGCGCCAGGGCCGCTGACGCCGGGGCGGCGGGGTGGCAGCATCCTGCCCGTGACCAGCGGAGCCGCCGCCGACCCGCACCTGCGCGACCTCGCGCGGCTGCGCCGCGTCAAGGACCGGATCGACCGCGAGTACGCCCGGCCGCTGGACGTCGCAGCACTCGCCCGGGGCGCCCACCTGTCGGCCGGGCACCTGAGCCGGGAGTTCAGGCGCGCCTACGGCGAGTCCCCCTACGCCTACCTGATGACGCGGCGCATCGAGCGCGCGATGGCGCTGCTGCGGCGCGGCGACCTGACGGTCACCGAGGTCTGCTTCGCGGTGGGCTGCTCGTCGCTGGGCACCTTCAGCACCCGCTTCACCGAGCTGGTCGGGGTGCCGCCGAGCACCTACCGGCGGGAGGCCGCGGCGGCCACGGTGGGCATCCCCCCGTGCACCGCCAAGCAGGTCACCAGACCGGTCAGGAATCGAGAAGCGCCGGCACCGGCGCCGTCCCTAGCGTGACCGGCATGGACCTCACCATCCACCACACCTTCCTCCCGCACGACGACCCCGAGGCCTCGCTGGCCTTCTACCGCGACGCCCTCGGCTTCGAGCTGCGCAACGACGTCGGCTACGAGGGCATGCGCTGGCTCACCGTCGGCCCGGCCGACGGTTCGGCGACCTCGATCGTGCTGCACCCGCCGGCCGCCGACCCCGGGATCACCGAGGACGAGAAGCGCACCATCGCCGAGATGATGGCCAAGGGCACCTACGCCTCCGTCGTCCTCGCCACCAAGGACGTCGACGCCGCCTTCGACCGCATCCAGGCCACCGGCGCGGAGGTGATGCAGGAGCCGACCGACCAGCCCTACGGGGTGCGCGACTGCGCGTTCCGCGATCCCGCGGGCAACACCGTCCGCATCCAGGAGCTGCGCTGAGATCCGGCCGCCCGGACGGTCATCCCTGTCGGACACCCCTGGTAGACACCGGGCCCTCGCCACACGGGCGGGGGCCCGGACGGACGGAGAGACGATGAGCACGCTGACCGAGCCGATCTCGGTGCACGCCGCCGACGCCCACGACCTGATCCGGGTGGTCGGGGCGCGGCAGAACAACCTGAAGGACGTCTCCGTCGAGATCCCCAAGCGGCGGCTCACCGCGTTCACGGGGGTCTCCGGGTCGGGCAAGAGCTCGCTGGTCTTCGGCACGATCGCCGCCGAGTCGCAGCGGATGATCAACGAGACCTACAGCGCCTTCGTGCAGGGCTTCATGCCCTCCCTGGCGCGCCCCGACGTCGACGTCCTCGAGGGCCTGACGACGGCGATCATCGTCGACCAGGAGCGCATGGGGGCCAACCCGCGCTCCACCGTGGGCACCGCCACCGACGTCAACGCGATGCTGCGGATCCTGTTCAGCCGGCGCGGGGAACCCGCCCTCGGCTCGCCGAACGCCTACTCGTTCAACATGCCGTCGATCTCGGCCAGCGGGGCGATCACCGTCGAGCGCGGCGCCGGCGCCAAGGCCGAGAAGGTGACGTTCACCCGCCTCGGCGGCATGTGCCCGCGCTGCGAGGGCATGGGCTCGGTCAACGACATCGACCTGACGGCGCTCTACGACGACGCGAAGTCGCTCGCCGAGGACGCCCTGACGGTGCCCGGCTACAGCATGGACGGCTGGTACGGCCGCATCTTCGCCGGCGCCGGGCTGCCCATGGACAAGCCCATCGCGAAGTACACGAAGAAGGAACTGCACACCCTGCTCCACGCCGGCCCGACCAAGGTGAAGGTCGAGGGGGTCAACCTCACCTACGAGGGGCTGATCCCGAAGATCCAGAAGTCGATGCTCAGCAAGGACGTCGAGGCGATGCAGCCGCACGTCCGCCGCTTCGTCGAGCGGGCGGTCACCTTCACGACCTGCCCGGACTGCGACGGCACGCGGCTGAGCGCCGAGGCGCTGTCGTCGAGGATCCGGGGCAAGAACATCGCCGACCTGTGCCGCATGCAGATCAGCGACCTCGCCACCTGGCTGCGCGACCTCGACGACCCCTCGGTGGCGCCGCTGCTGGCCGGGCTGCAGCACACCCTGGACTCCTTCGTCGAGATCGGGCTGGGCTACCTCTCCCTGGAGCGCCCGGCGGGCACGCTGTCGGGCGGCGAGGCGCAGCGCACCAAGATGATCCGCCACCTCGGCTCGTCGCTGACCGACGTCACCTACGTCTTCGACGAGCCCACCATCGGGCTGCACCCGCACGACATCCAGCGGATGAACGACCTGCTCCTCCGGCTGCGCGACAAGGGCAACACCGTGCTGGTCGTCGAGCACAAGCCGGAGGCGATCGCGATCGCCGACCACGTCGTCGACCTCGGCCCGGGCGCCGGCACCGAGGGCGGCGAGGTCGTGTTCGAGGGCAGCGTCGAGGAGCTGCGGCGCTGCGGCACCCTCACCGGCCGGCACCTCGGCGACCGCGTCGCACTCAAGGCGGAGGTGCGGCAGGCCACCGGTGCGCTGCAGATCCGCGGGGCGCGGCAGAACAACCTGCAGGGCGTCGACGTCGACATCCCCACCGGCGTGCTGACCGTGGTCACCGGCGTCGCCGGGTCGGGCAAGAGCTCGCTGGTCCACGGCAACCTCGCCGGCAGGGAGGGCGTGGTGGTCGTCGACCAGTCCGCGATCCGGGGGTCCCGCCGGTCCAACCCCGCCACCTACACCGGCCTGCTCGAGCCGATCCGCAAGGCGTTCGCCAAGGCCAACGGCGTGAAGCCCGCGCTCTTCAGCGCCAACTCCGAGGGCGCCTGCCCGACCTGCAACGGCGCCGGGGTCATCTACACCGACCTCGGCGTCATGGCGACGGTGGAGTCGACCTGCGAGGAGTGCGAGGGCAGGCGCTTCCAGGCCGCGGTCCTCGAGTACCGGCTGGGCGGCAAGGACATCGCCCAGGTGCTGGCCATGAGCGTGGCCGAGGCCGAGGGGTTCTTCGGCGGCGGGGAGGCGCGCACCCCAGCCGCGCACGCCATCCTCGACCGGATGGCCGACGTGGGGCTGGGCTACCTGACGCTGGGCCAGCCGCTCACCACCCTCTCCGGCGGCGAGCGCCAGCGGCTGAAGCTGGCCACCCGCATGGCCGAGAAGGGCGGCGTCTACGTCCTCGACGAGCCGACCACCGGCCTGCACCTGGCCGACGTGGAGAACCTGCTGGGCCTGCTCGACCGGCTGGTCGACTCGGGCACGACGGTGATCGTCATCGAGCACCACCAGGCGGTCATGGCGCACGCCGACTGGATCGTCGACCTCGGTCCCGGCGCGGGGTCCCGGGGCGGCCGCGTGGTGTTCGAGGGCGCCCCGGCCGATCTGGTCGCCGCCCGGTCCACCCTCACCGGGGAGCACCTCGCCGAGTACGTCGCCGGCTGAGCAGCCGGGGTCCGGCGCTATCATCGCCGGGTGACGATGATCGCGCGGGCCGCCCGCCCCGCCGACGTACCGGTCGACGAAGCGGCGGCGCTGTCGGCCGCCGCCTGCCTGTTCCGCAGTCTCGGGGACCCCAGCCGGCTGGCGATCGTCCGCCACCTCGCCCTCGGCGAGCACAAGGTGGTGGAGCTGACCCGCCACCTCGGGCTCGCCCAGTCCACCGTCTCGGCGCACCTGGCGTGCCTCCGGGACTGCGGCCTGGTCACCTCCCGTCCGCGGGGACGTGCGTCGCTGTGGTCGCTGGCGGCGACCCCGGAGGTGCTCGGGCTGCTCGCCGCCGCCGAGCAGCTGCTCGCCGCCACCGGCGATGCGGTGACGCTGTGCCCGGCCTACGGCGAGGAGCCGGCCCGGTGAGCGCCGCGACCACCACTCCCCCGGCCGCCGAGGAGCGCGCGCGCCTCGGCCGCCGCGCGCAGCTGCTCACGGGCACCGCCGTCGCCTACAACGTCGTCGAGGCGGTCATCGCCATCGCCGCCGGGCTGGCCGCCGGGTCGGTCGCGCTGATCGGCTTCGGGCTGGACTCCGTCGTCGAGGTGTCCAGCGGGCTGATCATCCTGTGGCAGTTCCGGCACCACCTCCCGGAGTCGCGGGAGCGGCAGGCGCTGCGGCTGATGGCCGTCTCCTTCTTCGCCCTGGCCGCCTACGTGACGTTCGAGTCGGTGCGCGCGCTGGCCACCGGCGGCGACCCGGACGCCTCGCCCGTGGGCATCGCGCTCGCCGCGGTCTCCCTGGTCGTCATGCCGTTCCTCTCCTGGGCCCAGCGCCGCACCGGCCGGGCGCTCGGCTCCGGCGCCGTCGTCGCGGACTCCACCCAGACGCTGCTCTGCACCTACCTGAGCGCCGCCGTCCTCGCCGGGCTGGTGCTCAACGCGTGGCTGGGCTGGAGCTGGGCCGACCCGGTCGCGGGCCTGGTCATCGCCGCCGTCGCGCTGCGCGAGGCGGTCGAGGCGTGGCGCGGCGAGGGCTGCTGCGCGCCCGGCCGCCCGGCTCCGGGCGCCGGGGTGGACACCTGCTGCGCGACCTCGGGCGACAGCTGCGGTGCGTCCGCGCGGACATCGCGGTGAGCGGCGCGCACGACCACGGGCACGCCGCCGCGGCCGGGAACCGGCGGCGCCTGGCGGTGGTGCTCGCCCTGACCGCGAGCGTGCTCGTCGTCCAGCTGGTCGGCGCGCTCCTCTCGGGTTCGCTGGCGCTGCTCGCCGACTCCGCGCACGCCGCGACCGACGCCGCCGGGCTGGTCATCGCGCTGGTCGCGGCCACCCTCGCCGCGCGGCCTGCCACGTCCCGGCGCACGTGGGGCTACCGGCGCGCGGAGGTGCTGGGCGCGACGCTCCAGGCCGCCGTGCTGCTGGCCGTCGGCGGCTACATCGCGGTGGAGGCGTTCGCCCGGCTGGCCGACCCGCCGCCCGTCGCCGCCACCACCGTGCTGGTGTTCGGCGGCATCGGGCTGGCCGCCAACCTCGCGGGCATCGCGGTGCTCACCCGCGGCGGGCACGGCGGCAACGTGAACATGCGGGCCGCGCTGCTCGAGGTGGTCAACGACGCGCTCGGCTCGGTCGCGGTGCTGGTGGCGGCGGCCGTCGTCGCGCTGACCGGGTGGCTGCAGGCCGACGCCGTCGCCTCGCTGGTGATCGTCGCGCTGATCGTGCCGCGCACGATCAAGCTGCTCCGCGAGACGGTGTCGGTGCTGCTGGAGAGCACCCCGCCGGGGCTGGACCTCGACGCCGTGCGCAGCCACCTGCTGTCGCTGCCGCACGTGATCGGGGTGCACGACCTGCACGCCTCCCAGATCACCAGCGGGCTGCCGGTCCTCTCGGCGCACGTCGTCGTCGAGGACGGCTGCTTCCACGACGGGCACGCCCCGCAGGTCCTCGACCAGCTCCAAGCCTGCCTCGCCGAGCACTTCCCGCTGAGCATCGAGCACTCCACCTTCCAGCTCGAGACCGCCGCGCACGCCCACCACGAGCCCGCCGCCCACCGCTGACCGCCCCGCTATCGTCGGCCGACGCCGTCGCGAGCGAGGAGCACCGTGAGCACAGGTCCCGCCCTGGTCCGGCGGCTGGGCACCACGGACGCGGTGGTCATCGGGCTCGGCTCGATGGTCGGCGCCGGGGTGTTCGCCGCCTTCTCCCCCGCCGCGCAGGCCGCCGGCGCCGGCCTGCTGATCGGGCTGGCGCTGGCGGCGGTGGTCGCCTACTGCAACGCCACGGCGTCGGCGCAGCTGGCCGCGCAGTACCCCACCTCGGGCGGCACCTACGTCTACGGCCGCGAGCGGCTCGGCCCGTGGTGGGGGTTCCTCGCCGGATGGGGCTTCGTCGTCGGCAAGACCGCGAGCTGCGCGGCGATGGCGCTCACCTTCGCCGCGTACGCGGCGCCGGCCGGCTGGGAGCGGCCGGTCGCCGTGGCCGCGGTGCTGGGCCTGACGGCGGTCAACTACCGCGGCATCACCCGCACCGCGGGGCTGACCCGCGTCATCGTCAGCGTCGTCCTGCTCGCGCTGGCGGTCGCGGTCACCGCGAGCCTGCTCGGCGGCGGGGCGACGACGGACGGGCTGAGCGGGTGGACGCTCGGCGAGGGCGGGGTGCACGGCGTCCTGCAGTCGGCCGGCCTGCTGTTCTTCGCCTTCGCGGGTTTCGCGCGGATCGCGACGATGGGCGAGGAGGTGCGCGACCCGGCGCGGACCATCCCGCGGGCCATCCCGCTGGCGCTGGGCATCGCCGTCGCCGTCTACGCGGTGGTCGCCGTGGCGGTGCTGGTGGCCCTCGGTCCGGACGGCGTCGCCGCCACCGCGGCGCCCCTGGCCGCGGCGGTGGACGGCGGCGGGTGGACGTGGGCGGAGCCGGTCGTGCGGATCGGCGCCGCCGCTGCCTCGCTGGGTGCGCTGCTGGCGCTGGTCGCCGGCATCGGCCGCACCGGCCTGGCGATGGCCCGGCAGGGCGACCTCCCCCGCTTCCTGGCGGCGGTGCACCCGCGGTCCTCCGTGCCGCACCACGCCGAGCTCGCCCTGGCCGCGGTCGTCTGCCTCCTGGTGCTCACCGTCGACCTGCGCGGCGCGATCGGCTTCTCCTCCTTCGGCGTCCTGCTGTACTACTCCGTCGCCAACGCGGCCGCCTTCACCCAGGACCGCCCGCACCGCCGCTTCCCCCGGCCGTTGCAGGTGCTCGGCGTGGTCGGCTGCCTGGTGCTGGTCGTGTCGCTGCCCGTGGAGGCGGTGGTCGGCGGCGCGATCGTGGTCGCCGTGGGCGCCGCCTACCGGCTGACCCGGCTCCGGCTCGCCACCCGGTAGGCGCGGCGGCACGCGGCCGGGGTGCGCCTGCCCGTCCCGCGGGGAGGCGGGCGCCGCGTGCGCGGTACAGGATGGGTCCGGGCAGCAGGAGCATCCGGGGAGGCGGGCAGCATGGCAGCGGACCCCGGCCGGACCCGCACGGACGCGGCCCGCCCGGACCGTCGCCGGTCGCTGCTCGTGGCAGCGGTCATCGGGATCGGCCTGATGGCCGCCGTCGACGAGATCGTCTTCCACCAGGTGCTCGCCTGGCACCACTTCTACGACCGGTCGACCAGCAGCGTGGCCCTGATGTCCGACGGGCTGCTGCACGCCGCCGAGCTCGTCCTGCTGGTCGCCGGCTTCTTCCTCTTCGCCGACCTGCGACGACGGCACGCGCTCGCGCCGCGCTCCGCCTGGGCCGGGCTGTTCCTGGGGCTCGGCGGCTTCCAGCTGTTCGACGGCCTGGTCGACCACAAGGTGCTGCGCGTGCACCAGGTCCGCTACGGCGTCGACCTGCTGCCCTACGACCTGGCCTGGAACGCCGCCGGCGGCGTGCTGCTCCTGGTCGGCGTCGTGCTGGCCGTCCGCAGCCGGCACGAGGGGCGCACCGCGGGAGCTGCCGGCCGGGCCGGCTGACGTGCCGCACGAGCACGCCCCGGCGGCCGGCGTCGCCACCGGCCACTGGATCGCCACGATCCTCCTGGCGGGCGCGGCGGTCGCGGTCTACCTGGCCGCGACCGGCCGCGCGCAGCGTCGGCTGCAGCGGCCGTGGCCGTCGGCGCGGACCGCCGGCTGGACGGCGGGCGTCGGCCTCGTCGCCGCCGCGGTCTCCCCGCCCGTGGCGGCCTTCGCGCACCGGGACCCGACCGGGCACATGGCGCAGCACCTGCTGCTGGGCATGTTCGCGCCGCTCGGGCTCGTCCTGGCGGCGCCGGTCACGCTGCTGCTGGGTGCGTCCTCGACACCGGTGCGCCGGCGCATCGGCACGGTCCTCGGCAGCCGGTACCTGCACGTGCTCGGCCACCCGTTCACCGCGGCGGCGCTCGCCACCGGCACCCTCTACCTGCTGTACCTCACGCCCCTCTACGCCGCGACGACGGGCAGCGCGCTGCTGCACGCCCTGGTGAACGTCCACTTCGTGCTCGCCGGCAGCCTCTTCGTCTGGGCGATCGCGGGCCCCGACCCGGCTCCGGGGCGGCCGGGCATGGGAACGCGGCTGGTCGCCCTGCTCGCGTCCACCGCCGCGCACAGCTACCTCGCCAAGCTCCTCTACGCCCACGCCGCGCTGTTCCCGCCCGGGGCGGCGCACGCCGTGTCGCGGGACGAGCTGGCCGCCCGGTGGATGTACCACGGAGGGGACGTCGCCGAGCTGCTGCTGGCCATCGCCCTCTTCACCGCCTGGTACCGCGGCCGCGTGCCGGCCAGGGCCGCGGACCGCACGACCGTGGGCGCGGTCGCCCCCGCCGGCGCGACGCGGACGTGATGCTCGCCGGCAGACGTGGACGACGGGTCACCGCATGGCGCATCATTGGCAGTCTCCGGGTGCGAGTGCCAACCCGGACCCCTCACTCCGCTCGACCAGGGAGAGCCACGCCGTGCCCACGTACCAGTACGCCTGCGCCAACGCCGAGGGCAAGCACGAGTTCGAGGTCGTGCAGTCCTTCACCGACGCCCCGGTGACCGAGTGCCCCGAGTGCGGCGCCGCGGTGCGCAAGGTCTACGGCTCGGTCGGCGTGGTCTTCAAGGGCTCGGGCTTCTACCGCACCGACAGCCGCTCCACCGGCAAGACCTCGGAGAAGGCGGGCAGCAACGGCTCGTCGGGCACCTCCTCGACGCCGGCCAAGGAGAGCTCCTCCCCCGCCCCCGCCGCGACCCCGGCGGCGACCTCCGGCAGCGCGGCCAAGGCCGCCAACTAGCGCGACGGCGGTGGGGCCCTTCCACAGCCCCACCGCGGTTCCACAGCCCGCGCCCGATCGCTCCGCGCGCCGGCCGCGCCGGGCAGGGTCGGAGGCGTGTTCCGCCCGCGCCGCCCCCGCTTCCCGCTGCTGACCGCGCGCCGGCTGGGCGCCACGCTGCTGGCCGCGCTCGCCCTCGGGCTGGCGCTGCGTCCCGCACCGGCCCCCACCGGCGGCCCCGAACCGCCCGGTGCCGAGGTCGTCGTGGCGGCCGCGGATCTGCCCGCCGGCACCGCGCTGGGCAGCGAGCACCTGGCGCTCGTCCGGCTGCCGCCCGGGGCGGTGCCCGACGGTGCGACGTCCACCCCGGAGGAACTGGCGGAGCGGGTGCTCGCCGGGCACGTCCGCCGCGGCGAACCGCTCACCGACGCGCGGCTGGTCGGGGCGGGGCTGACCGCCCTGCTGCCCGCGGGCCAGGTCGCCGCTCCCGTGCGGCTGGCCGATCTCGCGGTCGCGGCGCTGCTGCGCGCCGGCGACCGGGTCGACGTGCTGGCGGCCGGCCCGGACGCGGGGCCGGCCGAACGGGTGGCGGCCGGCGCGCTGGTGCTGGCCGCCCCGGCCGGGGACGACGGCGCCGGTCTGCTGGTCCTCGCCGTCGACGGGGACACCGCGGCCCGGCTCGCCGCCGCAGCGGCCAGCGCCACGCTGACGGTCAGCCTGCCGCCGCCACGACCCGGCGCGGCCCCCGCCGGAGGCCCGGGCGAGCGAGTTGGATGAACCCCATGCTCAAGGGATTCAAGGACTTCCTGCTCCGCGGCAACGTCGTCGACCTCGCGGTCGCCGTCGTCGTCGGCGCCGCGTTCACCGCGGTGGTGAACTCGTTCACCGAGTCGTTCCTCGAGCCGCTGATCGGCCTGGTCGGCGGCGGTGGGGTGGACGGGGGCACCGTCACCGTGGACGGCCAGGTGTTCACCTGGGGCAGCTTCGTCAACCAGGTGATCACCTTCGTGCTGACCGCGGCCGTCGTCTACTTCGTGGTCGTCACCCCGATGAAGAGGCTGCTGGAACGGCGCGCGACGGGCGAGGAGCCCGGCCCGGTGGCACCCACGCAGGTCGAGCTGCTGGTCGAGATCCGCGACCTGCTCCGCGCGCAGCAGCAGCAGGACCCTCGTGCCCCCCACCACTCACAAGCTCGCGGCGGGACCCTGCACGAGGGCCGTTAGTCGCTGCCCCAGTGCGGCGGCCGGTCCTCGTGGTAGCGCCGGTCGTCGTCGGAGCCCTCGGCGGGCCGCTCCCCCCAGCCGACGTCGGAGTCGTCCGGCGCCCGGTCCAGCCGCAGCGGCTGCGCGGGCGGCGGCGCCTCGGCGGGCAGCGGCTGGCCCAGCCCCTCCAGCACCTGCGCGGCGGGCAGCGCGGCCAGCACCGCGCCGGGCACGGCCAGCTTGCTGCCGCGGGTGCCCGAGCCGATGACGACCACCTCGGCATCGGCGACGGCGGCGTCGACGAGCACCGGCCAGGCGGCGGGCAGCCCGACCGGGGTGATGCCGCCGTAGGCCATGCCGCTCCCGGCGACGGCGACGTCCTGCGGGGCGAACGACGCCTTGCGGGCCCCCAGGTGCCGCCGCACCAGCCCGTTGACGTCGGCCCGGGTGGTGGCGAGGACCAGGCAGGCGGCCAGCGTCGTCTCCCCTCCCCGGCGGGCCGCGACGACGACGCAGTTGGCCGACGCGGCCAGCGGCACCCCGTAGGCCTCGGTGAAGGCGGCGGTGTCGGCGAGGTCGTCGGCGATCTCCGCGACCCACACCGGGCCGGCCAGCACCGGCAGCGCGGCGGCGACCGGCGGGGCCAGCAGCTCGGGCCGCTCGGCGGCGGGCGACCAGATCAGCGAACCGAGGACGGGCGCGGCGGGGTCGGGCATGCCCCCGATCCTCCGGTATGCGGCCACCGGCCCTGCTGGCGGGATCCGCGCGACCGGGGGCCGTGAGCCGGCTGTCGGCCGGCCGGGGACCGCGTCAGGATGGCGCCATGATCGGTCAACTCCACTCCGTCGTGCTCGACGCACCCGACGCGCACGCCCTCGCCGGTTTCTACGCCGACCTGCTCGGCATGGAGATCAGCCGGGGCGGGCCCGGCGACGACTGGGTCGTCGTCACCGGCGCCGGCTACCGGCTGGCCTTTCAGCAGGCGCCGGATCTCCAGCCACCGGACTGGCCGGACCCCGACCGACCGCAGCAGTTCCACCTCGACATCCGGGTCGCCGACATCGAGGAGGCCGAGCCGAAGGTGCTGGCGCTGGGCGCCCGGAAGCTGCCCGGCGGCGGGGGCGACTTCCGCGTCTACGCCGACCCGGTGGGCCATCCCTTCTGCCTGGTGTGGGACGCGTGACCCAGCCCGACCGCCCGGCGAGCGCGTTCGTCGCCGCGACCGGGTTCGAGGTCACCGAGGCCACCGGCACCCGCGTGGCCGGGCACGTGCAGCTCGGCCCCGAGCAGCACACGCCCTGGGGGGTGGTGCACGGCGGGCTCTACTGCACGGTGGTCGAGTCCGCGGCGAGCATCGGGGCGAGCCTGGCGGTGCGCGACCGCGGCCAGTTCGCCGTCGGGGTGAACAACAGCACCGACTTCCTCCGCAGCGTCACCGAGGGGCGGGTCGACGTCGTCGCCGAGCCGGTGCAGCAGGGCCGTACCCAGCAGCTGTGGCAGGTGGCCCTCACCCGGGAGGACGGCAAGCTGGTCGCCCGCGGGCAGGTGCGGCTGCAGAACGTGCCGTTGCCGGGCTAGCCCAGGACGGCGGGGTCCAGCGTCACCCGGAACAGCGCGCGCGGGTCCTGGAGGGTCGCGGGTGGCCGGGCGGCCGCCCGCGGCACCACCCGGTCCCAGCGGGCCGGCCGGCGGTGCGGCAGCAGCTCCCGCCCCTGGAACAGGTACTCCCCCGCCACCTCGCCCAGCAGCAGCCCGGCGCCGTGCTCGACCGGGAGGGCGACCGGGTCGCCGGGTCGCACCTCGTCGAGGAAGGCCGAGAGCTGCCGCAGGTCCTTGGCGGGGCGGCGGCCGGAGATCTCCCGGGACAGCGCCCGCAGCTCGGCCGGCGCCATCCCGCCCGCGTCCACGTCGATGCCCGACTGGGTGCCCAGCCCCACGACGCCGGCAGCCAGGCAGGCGCCGAGCTCGTTGTGCGACCGGGGCCGCACCACCCACACCGGCACCCCCTCGGGCCCGGGTGCGGGCGGGACGTCGTCGGGCCCCGGCCACAGGTAGGGCAGGTCGTCGGGCTCGGGGCCGAAGAGCTCGGTGAACCGGCCGCGGTAGAACTCCGGGTCCTTGGCGACCAGGTTGGACCGGTGCGAGCGGTGCAGCTCCTCGTCGCCCACCCAGGAGGGCAGCAGGCCGGCCGCGGCCAGCTCCGCCTGCGACCGGCCGACGACCTCGGGGGCGAACTCCCCGATCTGGGCCTCGGTGGTGTCGGCGAAGCCGCGCTCCCGCCACACCCGGGCCATCGCCAGCCCGTAGGCCACCAGGGCCGGCGTCCGGCCCTTCCACATCAGGACGGCGGGGTGGCTGGCCCAGCCGTAGTCGGGCAGCTCGAGGGCCCGCAGGATCTGGAGCGTCTCGACCCGCTGCTTGCCCAGGCGCGGGTTGTCCAGCAGCCGGGCGCTCTCCTCGAAGTCCGCCACCGGCAGGAAGGTCTGCATCGCCGGGCTTCCTGCCCTGCCGCGGCGCGGGCGAACCGTCGGACGCGGGTGGGCCTCATCCCCCGAGCGCCCGCAGCGCCGCCTCCCAGCGCGCGCGCCGCGCGGCGTCGTCCTGCTCCCACCAGGGGGTGCCGCGCTCCCCCAGCCCCGTCTTGGCCAGCTGCACGCGGGCCCGGGCCGCGGCCACCGCGTCGTCGTCGCCCCGGCCGGTCCGGACGGCGGAGCGGGCCACGCCGAGGTGGTGCAGCAGCCGGGCGCGGACGTCGTCCGGCAGCGCGGGGTCGGCGGTGCGCCAGCGGCGGCCGTCGACGACGATCCACCGGCCGTCGTCGGTGCGCCCGACCTCGCGCGTCACGCCAGCCGGCGGGCGAGCTCGGGCAGGACGACGCCCAGCGGTGCGTCGAGCTTGAGCGACGCCTTGGCGTCGCCCCGGGTGGCCCCGGAGTTGACGATGGCGACCGGGATGCCCCGCTTGGCGGCGTGGATGACGAACCGGTAGCCGCTCATCACGGTCAACGACGAGCCGAGCACCAGCAGCGCCCGGGCGTCGTCGACCAGGGCGAAGCAGGCGTCGACCCGGTCCCGGGGCACGGTCTCCCCGAAGAAGACGACGTCGGGCTTGAGCGGTCCACCCCCGCAGGCGAGGCAGTCGACCATCACGAACCCGTCGAGCGCCTCCTCGGGCAGCTCGACGTCGCCGTCGGGGTTGACCTCGTCGGTCGGCTCGGGGCGGAAACCCGGGTTGGCCGCCCGCAGGCGGAGGTCCAGCGCCGCCCGGGAGGCCACGTCACCGCAGGCCAGGCAGACGGTCCGGTCCAGGCCGCCGTGCAGCTCCAGGACGCCCACCGCGCCGCCGGCCTGGTGCAGCCCGTCGACGTTCTGGGTGATGACCTCGGCCACCGCGCCGGCCCGCTGCAGGGCCGCGACCGCCCGGTGCCCGGCGTTGGGCCGGGCCCCGGCGATCTGCCGCCACCCGATGAAGCTGCGAGCCCAGTAGCGGTGCCGGCCCCGCGGGTCGCGGGTGAACGTCTGGTAGGTCATCGGCGTGTGCCGGCGGAGCGATCCGGTGGCGCCCCGGTAGTCGGGGATGCCGGAGTCGGTGGACAGCCCGGCACCCGAGAGGACGAGCGCCCCGCCCCCGGCGAGCAGGTCGGTCAGCCCGGAGAGCCCGTCGACGGCGGGTGGCGCTGCGGTCACCCGCCCATCGTCCCTGGCGGACGGCGCGCGCGCCGCCGGCGGCCGTGTGTAGCCCGCGGCCTCCCCGGTCACCCTCTCCCGGGACCGCCCGCCCGCACCCGAGGAGGCCGACCATCGACCGCCGCGCGCACGCACGATCCCGGGGAACCACGTGACCGGCGGGTGGTGGTGGGACGCCCTCGGGCTGGCGATCGTGGCCTTCGCCGTCGTCGACGAGGTGCGGACGACGCTCGCCGTCGCCAGCGGACCCGGTCCGCTGACCCGGCTGGTCACCGGCGCGGTGTGGCGGCTGGCCCGGAGGCCTGCCGTCGCCGACGCCGCGGCGGTGCGCGCCGTGGGCGGCCCGGGCGTCATCCTCGTCGGGCTCACGGTCGGCGCCTGGTTCAGCCTGCTCTGGCTCGGCTGGTCGCTGGTGTTCCTCGGGGACGGCCGCGCGGTCGTCGGCTCCTCGACCGGGGCACCGGCGTCGCTCTGGGAGCGCTTCTACTTCGCCGGGTACAGCATCGCCACCCTGGGCAACGGCGGCTACCAGCCCGACGGCGCCGGCTCCCAGCTGGCCACGATGGCCGCCGCGCTGAGCGGGATGCTGCTGATCACCCTCGGGGTCTCCTACCTGACCTCGGTGATCTCCGCGGTGGTCGTCAAGCGCAGCTTCGCGGCGGAGGTGACCGGCTTCGGGCAGACGGGTGCGGACATGGCCGCCGGCCTGACCACCCCGGGCTCGGTGGTCCCGGCGGTGGTGCCGCTCTCGTCGCTGTCGTCGACGCTGTCGACGCTGGGCCAGCAGCACCGGGCCTACCCGCTGCTGCACGCCTACCGCCCGCGGGACGCCGATCTCGGCACCGCACCGGCGGTCGCGGTGCTGCTCGACGCCACCCTCGCCCTCTCGGCCGCGGCCGACCCCGCCGACCGGCTCCCGGCCGGCCTGCGCCGCTCGGTGGTCTCGGCCGTCCAGCAGTACGTCGAGCACGCACCCGTGACGGGGGGCGAGGAGGCCGGTCCGGCGCCGGGCCTGGATCCAGGGGCCATCGGCCGGGCCGGGCTGCGGGTCGACACCGGGCAGCTCGCCGCGCTCACCGCGGAGTGCGCCGGGCTGCGCGACGAGCTGTGCCGGCGGATCGAGGCGGCCGGTTACCGCTGGCCGGGCGGGGAGCGCTCGCCGTCCTGACGCCCTCCGGGCTCAGCCGGCGGTGACCTGCTGCTCGAGCCGGTCGAGCAGCGCGTCCTGGATGCGGGCCAGCCCCTTCGGGGCGAAGGTGCGCTCGAAGAACCCGCCGATGCCGCTCGCGCCGGTCCAGGTCGTGCGCGCCCGCACCGTGCTCACCCCGGCGTCCGCGGGGCTGACGGTCCAGGTGGTCACCATGCTGGAGTTCGTGTCGGTCTCCACGAGCGCACCGTCCGGGGTCTCGGTGACGACGACGTCCTGCTCGCGCACCCGCTTGGAGGTGGCCTGCAGGCGCCAGTGCACCTTCGTGCCGGCGCCCTGGCCGCCGGCCTCCACGCGGTACTCGCTGTACTGCTCGGGGAGCACCTTCGGCCGGGTGACGGCGTAGTCGGCGAGCGCGGCGCGGACCACGTCCGCCGGGGCGCGCAGGACACGTTCGGTGGTGGCGACGACCTGACCCATGCCGCCCATCCTGCCCTCCGGCCGAGCGGCTACGCCCGCCCCTCCTCGTTGTTGAGGTAGGAGCAGCGGAACCGGGCACCGGCCATGGCCTCGGTGAAGCGCGCCTCCCAGAGCGGGTCGTCCGCCGGGAAGGTCTCGAACACCCGCTCCTCGAGCACCTCCGGGTGCCCGTCCGGACCGGGGCAGCTGCGCCGCAGCAGCACCCGGGTCACGCCGTCGACCTCGTCGTGCGCGGCGTGCCAGCGGGCGGCCGCGACCGCCCGCTCCCGCAGCGCCCGCTCGCGCGCGGGCAGCGCCCGGCCGGCCGGCTGCGGCACCGAGACCCACCAGACGACGATCCCGGCGAGCAGCACGACCAGCAGCAGCGCGGTCAGGAGGCCGACCATGCCAGCACGGTAACCCCGTGCGGGCCGGGCGGCGGCCTGCCGTCAGACCTCGACCGGGGCGGCGGTCAGGTCGTGCGAGCCGCAGGTGCAGCCGTTGCGGGCCGACAGCACCATCGAGACGGCGTGCGCGCGGTCGCGGGCGCCGAGCTTGCGCAGGATCGCCTTGACGTGCGACTTCACCGTGTCCTCGGAGATGAACAGGTTCTCGCCGATCCGCCGGTTGGACTGCCCCTGGACCAGCTCGTCGAGCACGTCGGACTCGCGGCGGGTCAGCGGCACCGCGGGGGTGAGCTCGCGGGCGACGGGCACAGCCGTCCCGGCCTCCACCCGGCGGATCTGCGGGTCGACGACGGTGCGGCCGGCGCGGGCGGCCAGCACGGCCCACCCCAGCAGCGTGGCGGAGGTGTTCATGAGCAGGTAGCCGCGGATGCCGGCGGCGAGCGCCTCGTTGACCACGGCCGGGTCCTCCGAGGTGGCCACGGCGACGACGGCGGTGCGCGGGAAGCGGCGGCGCAGGTCGCGGACGGCGGTGAGCGTGGCGCTGCGGCCGGAGCCGAGCTCGACGACCACCGCGTCGGGGCGGGCCGACTCGGCGAGCACGAGGGCTCGGCGCGGCTCGCCGGGCGCACCGACGACCTGCAGGCCGGCGGTCTCGTCGATCATGCCGACCAGGCCGCGACGCAGGACGGGCGCGTCGGCGAGGACGAGGACCCGGGTGACGCCGGTGGAGATGGACACGCTGGTTGCTCCGCTCACGTTCGGTGACGACGACCTGACCTGCACTCCATCGGCCGGGTGAACGCGGTGCTTGAGCGGCCTGCCGGGATCCCGCCCCCGGTGCGCACCGGTCAGGGACGCAGGGTGCCGGTGCGGGTGAGCTCCTCGGCCACCGCGTGGAGCTTGCGGTTGCTGTCCTGGCTGACCTTGGCGAGCAGGCCGAAGGCCTGATCCGCGGTGATCTTGAACCGCTCCATGAGGATGCCCTTGGCCTGCCCGATGACGTCCCGGTGGACCAGCGCCGCGCTCACGTGCTCGAGCTCCTGCGCATCGGCCACGGCGACCGCGGCGTGGCTGGCCAGCAGCAGGCCGACGTGCTCGGACTCGTCCCCGAACGCTGCTCCCCGGCCCGACATGAGGTTCAGCGCGCCCAGGTTGTCGCCGTGCACGAACAACTGGAAGCACAGCAGGCTGCGCACGCCCAGGTCGGTCGCCCGAGCGGCGAGGTACGGCCAGCGCGCGTCGCCGGCCAGGTCGTCGACCCGGACGGTGCGCTCCCTCAGCAGGGCGTCGACGCAAGGCCCCTGGCCGGTCTCCCCCTGCAGCCGGTCGAAGCTCCGCGGCAGGTCGCCCGTGGCCGCCGCGGAGTAGACGTGCGCCTTCCGCGTCATGCTGATGGACGACTCCTCGGCGCCGGGCACCATGCGCACCGCCAGGGCCACGATCTCGTCCATCACCTCCTGCGGGCCCGACCGCTCCTGGAGGTCGCGTGCCGCATCGGCCAGCCGCCGGGCGAGCTCACCCTCGCCCGCGGCCGTGCCGGTGCCCTGGGACGAGGGCTGCCCGCGCCCGAGCGACTGCTCTTCCCGGCTCGTCGTCATCGACCGAGACTGCCACGTCACGCGGGGCGCGGGAACGGGCGGCGACGCGCGGTGCCCCCGGCAGGATTCGAACCTGCGACACACGGTTTAGGAAAGTGTTCCGAGCTCAGTTGGTTGTCGTAGAAGGTGACCGGAAGCGACGGCTGAGCTGGACTTTCGTCGATGAACGCAACTTGTAGGCCATGGTGCTCGACGGGCGTTTTGCTAGCAAAGTGCTGACATGGTGCTGACAGAGCGGCCCCACGAACTTCACGCCCCGTCCCGCGATGGCCCGATTGCGTCGACAGCTTCGAGTCGCGAGCAGGGGCGCTTCGCGTCCTTCGGATGGGCCTTCCGCGGCCACACCATCGCCCCTGTCCCTGCACGATGCCCGAACACCGCCGACGGCGAGTGGTGCGCCGAAGATCGACAGTCCCAGTCCCAGTACCTGGGGCAGGGGGAGCTGACTGCGGGCCCGGCCGGGCTAACGCGATACCTCTCGTCGGACCGCTCCCAGCCCGCCGAGGCTGCCGGATGCAGCGGCTCGCCGGAAGGGCGCTACGCGTCCCTGCGGGATGAGCCTGCGGCCCACCCTTCCCCCGAGCCGCTGCATCCGGGTAGCGCCGGTTGGGGGAAGCGGCCCGAAGCTGTGGGTGGACGTCAGGGGTGCGATGAGTCCATCGCTTTGGGTACTACTGTCGACGGCGGCTGAAAACTGACCCCCTGGCGGCAACCGAAAACTGACCCCCTCCGAGACCCTGGCTCGACTTGAGCCGGGGAGGGAGCGGGTGCTTTCAGTGGAGGACTGGGCGGAGATCCGCCGGCTTCATCGGGCGGAGCAGATGCCGATCAAGGTGATCGCGCGAGTCATGGGCGTCTCGAAGAACACGGTGCGAGCCGCGCTGCGCAGCGCCGGCCCGCCCCGCTATGAGCGCCCGCCGCGGGGGTCGGTGGTCGATGAAGTCGAGCCGCGGATCCGGGAGCTGCTGCAGGCGTTTCCGACGATGCCGGCCACGGTGATCGCCGAGCGGATCGGCTGGGACCGGTCGGTGCGGGTGCTGCGGGATCGGGTGGCCGAGCTGCGCCCGGTCTATCTGCCGCCCGACCCGGCATCCAGGACGGCATATGCGGCCGGCGAGATCGCCCAGTTCGACCTGTGGTTCCCACCCATCACGCTGCCGGTCGACCACGGCCAGACCCGAACGGCGAAGCAGCTGCCGGTGCTGACCATGGTCTGCGGCTACTCCCGGTGGGCGGCCGGAGTGCTGATCCCCTCGCGCACCGCGGAGGACTTGTTCGCCGGCTGGTGGCAGCTGCTCGCCACGCTCGGCGCGGTGCCGCGGGTGCTGGTCTGGGACGGCGAGGGCGCGGTCGGCCGCTGGCGCGGCGGGCGCAGCGAGCTCACCACCGTCTGCCAGGGCTTCCGCGGCACCCTGGCCACCAAGGTGCTGATCTGCCGGCCGGCCGATCCCGAGGCCAAAGGCCTGGTCGAGCGGCTGCACGACTATCTGGAGCGCTCGTTCCTGCCCGGCCGGAGCTTCACTGGGCCGGAGGACTTCAACGCTCAGCTGGCGGCCTGGCTGGCGCTGGTGAACACCCGTCCCCGCCGGGCGCTGGGCTGCGCGCCGACCGACCGGATCGCCGCTGACCTGGAGCGGATGCTGCCGCTGCCGCCGGTCGCACCGGCCACCGGCTGGCGGGCCAGCACCCGCCTGGCTCGGGACCATTACGTGCGGCTGGACGGCAACGACTACTCGGTGCATCCGGGCGTGATCGGCCGCCGGGTCGAGGTCATCGCCGATCTGGACCGGGTGCGGGTGCTCTGCGAGGGCCGGTCGGTGGCCGACCACGCCCGAGCCTGGGCCACTCACCAGACGATCTCTGCCGAGGAGCACGTGACCGCCGCCCGGGCGTTGCGCGCGGAACGACTCGGCCGGCTGCGGCCGGCCCCGAAGACCGAAGAGGTCGAGATCCGGCCGCTCAGTGACTACGACGCCGCTCTCGGACTCACCGACGGAGGCGTGGCATGAGCGGCCGGGACCTCGAGGCGGAGGTGGCGTTCCTGACCCGGGCGCTGAAGGCGCCCACCCTGCGCGAAGCGGTGCCCCGGCTGGCCGAACGGGCCCGCGAGCAGTCCTGGAGCCACGAGGAGTTCCTCATCGCCTGCCTGCAGCGGGAGGTCTCCGCACGGGAGTCCCACGGCGGGGAGGGGCGGATCCGCGCCGCCCGGTTCCCGGCCCGCAAGAGCCTGGAGGAGTTCGACTTCGACCACGCCCGCGGCCTCAAACGGGACCTGATCGCGCATCTGGGCACCCTGGACTTCGTCACCGAACGGGAGAACGTGCTGCTGCTGGGCCCGCCCGGCACCGGCAAGACCCACCTCGCCACTGGCCTGGCCATCCGCGCCTGCCAGGCCGGCCACCGAGTCCTGTTCGCCACCGCAACCGAGTGGGTCACCCGCCTCGCCGAGGCCCACCACGCCGGCCGGCTGCAGGACGAGCTGCGCCGGCTCGGCCGCTATCCGCTGCTGGTGGTCGACGAGGTCGGCTACGTGCCCTTCGAGCCCGAGGCCGCGAACCTGTTCTTCCAGCTGGTCTCCAGCCGCTACGAGCGGGCCAGCCTGATCGTGACCAGCAACAAGCCCTTCGGCCGCTGGGGCGAGGTCTTCGGCGACGAAGTCGTCGCCGCCGCCATGATCGACCGCCTGGTCCACCACGCCGAAGTCATCTCCCTCAAGGGCGACAGCTACCGACTCCGAGACCGCGACCTCGGCCGCACCACGGCCGCCACCGACGACGCATGACCACCAGGGGGTCAGTTTTCATCTGCCGCCAGGGGGTCAGCTTTCGCCCGCCGTTGACAACTACAACGCCGTCGCGCCGCCGATAGCCGCGGGCGTCTCCGAGCCAGCCTCTGGCCTGGTCCTGCGGCCGGAGATCGCCGCGCTCACGATGTCCAGCTCGTCGCTGATCGTCGCCGTAACAGCGCTCTTGCTTAGCGGCTTCGGCTGCCAGGGCCGGCGCAGGGCACTGACGCGGCTATGTGCGGAGGCGCACGCGCGCCGGCACCCGGACCTGCTGAGTGACGAGGGCATACAGATCGAGGCCGACCCGTCCTCGGTCCTCCAGGGTGGCTGCCAAGGCGTACCGCTGTCGCACCGCGGCATCGTCGGTGCGAGACCAAGTTTGCGTACGGTGAGTCACGACCAAGTAGTAGTTGTCACCGTCATCAACCTTCAGCAGCTTCGGTGCCCAACTGCGGACTTGCAGGGTGCTGCTCCGCACACTGTCAACGCCAGGCCCAAGATCCTTCACTCGCCGCCGGTCCGAAATCGGCGGCGTGGGATCGTCGGGGTCTTGCTTGGCAACAAGCTCAGCTAACTCTTCGATGTCGATAGCCCGATATAGGTCCATTTGCATGGTTCCAGCGAGGTACTCGCGTCGCTGTCGACGAACGGGCGGATCGAAGGCTAGTGCGACACGTATGCGCCGTGAATGGCTCTTTCCGGACGCGAAGGGCTCGGGGATTGGAAGTGGGTGGATAGCGACGGTGTCAACTGCCAGATCGCCGTCGAAGGTCATCGTGACCGCTGATGCTCCGCTGGTCGTAGCCCCGATGCCGTCCGGTCGACCGGCACCATAGAGCCGTCGACGTTCGATCAGGTCTTGATGGGCAGCGGCTCCAGCTGGTTCCACAGCAGAGGCCCCTAGGAGCGCTCTGACGAGATTGGCGCTGGCCTCTGGATACGCATGCAGCACGTCGGCAGCGCACCGCGCTACGGCTGGGGCTGCGAAGCTGGTGCCACAGCCGGCCCTAAATAGGCGGCCGGAAGCGTCCAACGCTGTGCTAACCACCCCAACGCCCGGGTCTTCGCGGACTACCTGGTTCATGTCCGTCAGTACCCAGTTGCCTCCCTCGTGGACGAGGTCAGGCTTGTTGACTCGCGCCCTGTTCGTGCCAACTCCGGGTCCAGTGCGGCTGAATGGGGAGAGGTGTCCGACCTCGGCTATAGCCTTGTCTGCGATGCGAGGCGGCATTCGTTCCTCGGGGGCGTCGCTGTGTGCGATAGACCCGACGGTGAGGGCCAAGGCGGCGAGGCCAGGCTCTGTGAGGCGGTGCTCGGCTTCCCTGAGGTAGCTCGGGTAGTCGCGATCGGCGTGCTGTCCGCCTTGCATTTCAGCATTGTTGTAGACTGGCGCATTCCCTGTCGGAAGGACGATGACGATATCGAGTTCCCGGGCAAGGTCATCAAGCACCTCGGTGAGCTCACCTACATGCGATGCCTCGAAGGGCTCCCGGAGGCCGAAACTGAGGTTGAAGACCCTAACTCCATGTTCCTCGTGCAAGCTGCGTATCGCTCGCTCGATGACTAGGTACGGGGGCTCTCCCTCATCGCCTCCAGCGAACTGTGTAGCGATTCCGTCGCCAGGCACGGGCTCCAAGACCCTGGCCACGTGCACCTGGCCGACCGCGGTGAGAGCGGTGTGATCCCGCAACTCGTCGTGCAACCAAGGGAAGAGGACTCGTCCCACAACTTGAGTCCCATGGTGGCCCTGGGGTTCCCAGGCGTGCCCGTCAGGACCAACTTCCGAGACGCTGGCGATCAGGCCCTTGAGTAGGGGATGGCCCGTGGCGGGCGCGTCGTCGAGGACGCCGACCGCTGCGCCGGAGATGTTCGTGACGGTGAGGTCGTCGGCCTCGACATGACGCCAGTCACTAGGGTCGACGTAGGGCATCGGCGGAGTGCGCACTCGCTCGACCACGCTGGTGTTCAGGAGGTCGACGAGTCCCGTTGTCCCTACCCGGACTCGGAGGACGGTTCGTCGCTGCGAGACACTCGAGGTCATGACCTGGCCCTGGGCCGCCTGGACCACCGCCGTGACGATCTCGGCACGTCGGCGAGCCTCCTCGTGGTCATCAGAGGGCCAAACGCTGACGTCTACGACGCTGTGTGTGGGTGACTCAAGCGCATCGTCTATGCCGGGACCTCGGCGATCCTCCGGGCCGTAGGGCTCGATGGCGTCGATGCGATCGAAGAGCGTCGCCGCCGGCCCCTTAGCGCCTAGCCGGTCAGCGCCTTGGGCAGCGTAGGACGTGAGGGCTTGGGTAAGTTGCGCCCCTTCGTCATGCGTCAAGACGAAGTATGTGTAGTCGGCGGTCTCGCCGAGGGGGCTGATTCCTCGGGCCGTCAGCATGTCCTCGCTTAGGCGTGTACGTGTCGCTCGAATCTTGAACACGAGATCGGGGTCGACGCCGCTTGTGAGCCTGCGTGCTTGGCGGACCGCCACGACTTGTTGGCCCAGAGTGGCTCCGTGGCGGCGAGGGTTCCGAGGGGGTGGAGGCGTGCCCCCGACTGGTGTCCGGCGGGAATCGACCAATCGCCGTGGGGGCAGTTCGGGATGCTCGGCCACGCTCAGTACTTCACCATGGACGGGCCGTTACACGCGAGAGCGCTCCGTCCATGTCGTCAGATGTCACCTCCTTGCGCTGGGACATGAGTGCGAAGCGACGGGCGTCCCATACGAGCTTCTCGGCGGCGGCATGGGGTAGGCCCTTCAGTGCGCTTGCGTACCTCTCCACGTCCACGCCCTTGTGGGGGACGGGCCGCAACCGAAGGCGAATGAGCCGACGCAGCTCATGGACGGATGGCTTGCCGAAGTCGATGACTTCGTCGAAGCGCCGCCACAGTGCCGCGTCCAGGAGGGCTGGATGGTTTGTCGCTGCGATCAGAATGCTCGGCCCACGGTACTTGTCGATCATCTGAAGAAACGCCGTCACGACGCGCTTCATCTCGCCGTGCTCGGCGGCGTCGTCGCGCGTGCGCCCCAAGGCGTCGAACTCATCGAATAGCAGAACGAATGGTGCTTGGTTGGCGTAGTCGAGGACCCGTCGAAGATTGCTCGCCGTCTCGCCAAGATAAGAAGACACGACCGCGTCGAGTCGGACGACGACAAAGGGGCGACGCAACTCGTGCGCTAGGGCCTCCGCGGCACTCGTCTTTCCGCATCCAGGAGGCCCTTGGAACAGAAAGCGCTGGCGGCGCGGAACCGCATGCTGGTCGAGTTCGGCCCACAGGGGGACTTCGGTGCCGATGTCCCTAAGGGTGGCCGTGACTCGCGGGCTCACTACGAGTTCGTCGAGTGTCCGTTCCGGCGTCCGCACTTCAGCTAGCGCCCAGTCTCCCTCCCGGTCTTTGGGTGGTTCGGGGAGAACGGCATAGGAACCGACATCCAGACCAGCCGAGCTTCCCCCTGCCATGAGCCGCTGCAGATCTCGGGCAAGCGCGAAGTGGTGCTTTCCCTCTTCCTCTTCGATGATCTCGGTCGCCGCGCGACGAAACGCCAACTCGTCGTTCATACGGAAGGCGCGGAACAGCTCTTTGAGGTGCCTGCCCGCCATGTGGTCAGCGTAGCTTCAACTGAAGAGTCGCTCTGGCGCGAAGCTCGCGACGCCTGGTGAGGCGTGCAAGGAGGCGCAGATGAGGCGCCAGAGTCGTCATGGTGTCACGTCCGTGGCAGGCGTGACGCGGTCGCGACGCTCGGTTCGGCAGTTCCCTTCGACGGCGCCGACTTCGATCGACCGACGTGGGGAGCTTGGCTGGAGGTGTGTCCGACGTCTGTTGGGGACGCGCAGCGCGCTCGGACCGAAACGAGTCGACGCGGAACTTAGGTGCATGGCCAGCCTTCGGGGCGCAGGTCGCTCGGCCGGACGCCCAGGGCGCGGACGATGGCAGCTGGTAGGACGACGACCACGCCTGAGAGTTCTCGCTCGATGCTGCTGATGGCGATCCGGTCGAGTTCCACCTTCTCGGCCAGGTCCGGCTGACGCGTGCCGGCTGCAAGTCGCAACTTTCGGACACGCGCCCCGAAGACGGCTAGCTGCTCGTGGCGATCCCCGGTCTCCGAGGCGACCTGAAGGCCCATGGGACATCGCGCTCACGAGCCCAATGTTGGGCAAGGGTGTGACAGAAGCTCGGGGGCCGGGCGGCCCAACTGCCTCCGTGGAGCGCGGGTCGAACAAGGGCCACAACTTGCAGGCGTTGTCCCGCGACCTCGGCTCTGATGTCACGGCGGAACGTCCGGCACCGAGCGGGGACGTCTGGGACGTGTGCTCACACCTCCAGCGCGCTGGAACCGGTGGGCCGATCGCCTCGCAACCGAGTCGTCGCCCCGCAGAGCGCTTCACGGCCGCTCCGTGAGCGGTGCAGCGAATCTCGACCATTTACGAGGAACGGCACGCATGCTACCAATGGAGGTAGCTAGGGCCCCGCTTTGCGGGGCCCTTCGGCATTTCTGGAGGCGGCGTGCTGGTCATTGTTGGGCGGCGTTGAAAAATGCGCGGCGGAGTGAAGGTCTACACCGGGGCGCCTGCGGGCGCCCGCCACTACCTCGAGGGTAATCGCGGCCGGGCGGATGACTACTACCTGGCCGAGGGCGCCGGGATCGCCCGTCGCTACGCCGCCGGTGCTGGTCGGGTCCGTGAGTTGGCTCCGCTGTCTGGTGACGGCTACGAGGGGTGGGTGTCCGGGGTCGATCCGGCCACCGGTGAGCCGCGGGGCCGACTGCGCACCGACGACCGGGCGGTGCGGTTCGTCGAGCTGGTCGTCAACGGACCGAAGTCCTGGTCGCTGGCGGCCGCGCTGCACCCGGACATCGCCGCCGCGTACGACGCGGCGCAGGACCGGGCCGGGGAGCAGATCATCGCCTGGTTGTCGCAGCACGCGACCACCCGCGTAGGCCCGCGCGGGGCGCAGGTGCAGGTGCCGGTGGAGCTGTTGGAGGCGGTGACGGTGCGGCATTACACCTCCCGCGCCGGGGATCCCCACCGCCACCTGCACCTGCAACTGCTCGCGCGGGTGTTTGCGGCCGCGAAATGGCGCGGGCTACACACCGTCGGCGTCCGCGACTTTCTCGGCGCAATCAACGGAGTAGGGCATGCGGCGATGGCCTGCGATCCGGAGCTGAACGCCGCGTTCGCCGCGAACGGCTACACCCGGGATGGCACTGGAGAACTACTGCAGCTCGCTCCGTACGTCGGTCCGATGAGCGCGCGGGCGGCGCAGATCGCCGCGAACATCGCCCGTTACGAACGGCAATGGACACAGGCGCATCCCGGCGAATCTGCCGGCCCGGCTTTGCGGCGGGCGTGGGAGGCGCGGGCGTGGGCCGACGGCCGCCCGGACAAGGTCCGCCGCCGCCCGGGTGAGGACCACGACGAACGCTGGCGGTCGGAGCTGGCCGGACTGGGCTTTCGCGCCCCCAGCGCGCCGGTTCCGATGGCCCTGACGGCGGTTGGGGCCCTGGACCGGGACGGGGCCGTCCAACGCGTACTGGCGCGCCTGGGGGCCGCCCGGTCGGCGTGGAACGCCGCCGACATCCGCGGTGAGGTGGAGCAACTGCTCGCCGCCGACGGCATTGTGGCCGACGCGGCAGTGCGGCTGGAGCTGGCCGAGGACCTGACCGCCCGGGCAGTCGGCCGCTGCGTGTCGCTGCTGGGCCGCGAGGGCATGCCGGAGCACATCCGGGACTGGACGTCCCGACCGGTGCTGGACGTCGAGACCGACCTGCAAGCGCGGTTCGCCGTACGGGCCGGCCAACCGCCCGTGGGGGAACTGCAGCCGACGTGGGCCTCCGTTGGAAGAAGCGCCCGGCTCGACGACGGCCAGACCGCGGCCGTCACGCTTCTGACCGGCGGTCGGCAGCTGATCGTGGTGGAGGGCGCGGCCGGGGCCGGCAAGACCACCACCCTGGCCGTCACCCGTGCTCTGCTCGAGCTGCAGGGGCGGGGGCTGGTGGTGGTTACGCCGACGCTGAAGGCGGCCAAGGTCGCCAACGCGGAGACCGGCGCGGCCACTGGGACGGCGGCATGGCTGGCCCACGCCTACGGGTGGCGATGGACCGCTTCGGGGGACTGGTCCCGGCTCGGCGACGGACAGCTCGACCCGCGCACCGGTCGCGAGTACCTCGCGCCGGCGGTCGCCTGGTTGCGGCCGGGCGATCTGCTCGTCATCGACGAGGCCGGGATGCTCGACCAGGACACCGCCCGTGCCCTGCTGGCGATCGCCGACGAGTGTCAAGCGCGCGTGGCGCTGCTCGGGGACCGGCATCAGCTCGCCGCTGTGGGGCGGGGTGGTGTGCTGGACCTCGCCGCCGGCGCCGCCGAACGGGTCGACCCCGGCTCGTGTCTGCAGCTGGAGTCGGTGCACCGGTTCACGCGCTGCGACGACACCGGCCGCACGGTGCCGGATCGGGAGTACGCCGAGCTGACCCTGGCGATGCGCCGAGGTGACGATCCGGGCGCGGTGTTCGACGCCCTCCTCGCCCGCGGCCGGATACAGCTGCACCGCGACACCGAAGCCCTGCAGACCGCAGTCGCCGAGATCGCCGCCGACAGACCCACAGCCGATGTCGCGCTGGTGGCCGACACCCGCGAGCAGGTCGCTGCGCTCAACTCTGCGGTCCGGGACCGGCTTGCCGCCGTCGGCCGGGTCGACGACACCGCCGTCGTGACCACCCGGACCGGGCAGCGGATCGGCGCCGGCGATCGGATCGCCACCCGCTGCAACGACCGCGGCCTGGACGTCGCCAACCGCGACACCTGGACTGTCACTGCAGTCAGTGAACGCGGCGGCCTGCTCGTCACCCCCAACACCGGGAAAGGGGACAGCTCCGGCGGGGACGTCACCTCGGCTGGCGACGTGGTCCGGGAGCTGCCCGCCGCCTACGTCACCGACCACGTCGAGCTGGCCTACGCCAGCACCGTGTACGGCGTCCAAGGCGCCACCGTCACCGCAGCGCATCTGGTCCTCGGTGATCACACCGGCGCCGCCGCGGCCTACGTCGGCATGACCCGCGGCCGCAGCGCCAACACCGCCCACCTCGTCGCCGCCGACGTCGACGAGGCACGCGAGCAGTGGATCGCCGCCTTCAGTCGCGACCGCGCTGACCTCGGCCCCAGCCACGCCGCCGCACTCGCCGCCCGGGAGGCCGACCGCTACGCACCGAGCCGGCCGCTCGACCGGGCCGCACGGGGGCATGGCCCGGGCCCCGGCGTTCGCCGTCCCGAGTCCGAGCGTCGCGTGCCGTCCATGGGCCCGAAGGGTGCTGGCCTGGGCATCGGGCGATGACGGCGAGTCCGGCCGGCGGTCCGCCCCGAAGCCCGACCCACGGGCTGCGACTGGAGGATTTCTGCACGACCTGGCTGTCGGCTGTCATCACCAGCTCCGAATCGGCGCCTTCTTCCGGTGACGGAGCACGCCCCGACCAGACCGGAGTCAGCCATGTCCGACCACCCCGCCGACCGCGAACCCGAGCTGCTCACCATCACCGAGGCCGCCGAACTGCTCCGCGCCCCCGTCGCGACCCTGCGCTACTGGCGCCACCTGGGCACCGGGCCGCGCAGCTTCCGCCTCGGCCGCCGAGTCCTCTACCGCTCCGACGACCTACGGAGCTGGATCGACTCTCAGCGAGGTCCGGACGGGAGTGCAGCTCGCGACCCAGCTTGAGTGTCTGGGGAGCAGGATCGAGCCGCGGCCCTACTGGTGCGCCCCCGAGCAGGCGAAGCTGAGCGGACCTCGATGCGCCTCCAGGTGGCACACCGACGGACGATCGGGCTGAGAGGCTGAGCGATGGCGTACAAGCGTGGAGACCGCTGGGTGGGCTTCTACCGGGATGCCTCCGGCAAGCAGCACACGAACGGGAAGTTCAAGCTCAAGCGGGACGCCGACCGCTGGGAAGAGGAGCAGAAGGCCGCCATCCGCAACGACGTCTGGGTCGACCCAGGCAGATCGAAGCTGACCGTCGGGCAGTGGGCGGATACGTGGATCGCCGGCCGCGTGCACCTCAAGCCCAAGACGCTCGCCTCGTATCGGTCGCTGCTGACCACCCAGGTGCTCCCGACCTGGGAAGCGGTGCCGCTGACGAAGATTCGCCGATCGGACGTCGTGGCCTGGGTGGCGGCCATGCGGGCCGCCGGGCTGTCCGCCTCTCGCACCCGACAGGCCTACCACCTCCTCACGTCGATGCTGGAGGACGCCGTCAAGGACAGCCGGCTGGCACGGAACCCCGCATCCGGAGTCGACCTGCCCCGGCTGCCCAAGTCCGAGCGCCGGTACCTCACCCACGCCCAGCTGGCCGAGCTCGCGGATGGGGCCGGACCGCACCGCCTGCTCCTCCTGGTGCTCGGCTACACCGGACTCCGCTGGGGTGAGGCCGCGGCCATCCGGGTGCGGCGTGTGGACCCGCTACGCGGCCGGATCGCCATCGTGGAGTCCGTGGTCGAGGTCAACGGGCAGCTGATCTTCGGCCCACCGAAGACGCACCAGCACCGGACCGTCGTGGTGCCGAGGTTCCTGCGGGAGGAGCTGGCCCAGCAGGTCTCCGGTAAAGCTCCTGACGACCTCCTGTTCTCCTCGCAGACCGGCACGCCGCTCCGTGTCTCGAACGTGCGCCGTCGCTGGTTCGACCGCGCGGCGGCTGCGGCAGGCCTCCCCGGCCTGACTCCGCACGAGCTGCGGCACACCGCCGCGTCCCTGGCCATCGCCTCGGGCGCCAACGTCAAGGCGGTGCAATCGATGCTCGGCCACGCCAAGGCGGCGATGACCCTGGACCTCTACGGCCACCTGTTCGGTGACGAGCTGGACGCCCTCGCCGACCGCTTGGACGCCGCTCGTGCTGACATTCTGCTGACATCGGGCCGGTCGGGCGCCGAGGTGATCGCCTTCGATCGACCCTGAGAGCTCGCTGACCTGCGCTTTTGTGCGTGCCCCCGGCAGGATTCGAACCTGCGACACACGGTTTAGGAAACCGATGCTCTATCCCCTGAGCTACGGGGGCCACGGCGCTGGACCACCGCGCCGGACCGACGCCCAGAGGCTAGCCGGTGGCCCCGCGGAACCACCGCAGCACCCGACTCGTCGGTACGGGAGAGAGAGCGGACGCTTCCAGCGGGTTACGGTGCTGGGGAACGAGCCGAGCCCCGGCAGCGTCGCCGGGGGTCAGGAAGGTGGGTCGCAACGATGGAGACCACGGTGGTCGACGTCCCCGAGCGGGGGCGCTTCGAGGTCCGGCAGGGCGAGCGCGTCGTCGGACTGGCCAGCTACCACGTGGACAACGGTCAGATGACCCTCCCGCACACCGAGGTGGACCCTGCCGTGGGCGGGCAGGGGATCGGCACGGCGCTGGTCGCCGGCGTCCTCGACGCGGCGCGCGAGCGCGGGCTGACCGTGCTCCCCTACTGCTCCTTCGTCCGCCACTACATCCAGCAGCACCCCGAGCTGGTCGACCTCGTCGCGGCCGAGGACCGGCCGCACTTCGGCCTGGAGCCCGCCGAGCGCTGAGCCGGCGTCCGCCGGGCGGGCGGTCCGGGGCGCCACCTAGGCTGCCCGGGTGCCCGAAGGCCACACGCTGTTCCGCCTGGCGCGGCACCTCCAGCTCCCCTTCGCCGGCCGCCCGGTGCACGTGACGAGCCCGCAGGGCCGGTTCGCGGCCGGCGCCGCGCTGCTGGACGGCCGGGTGCTCGACGAGGTGTTCTCCTACGGCAAGCACCTGTTCGCCCGCTTCGGCGGCGACCACCTGCACGTGCACCTGGGCCTCTACGGCACCTTCCTCACCGGCACCGGCACGCCCCCGGTGGCCAAGGGGGCGCTGCGGATGCGCTGGGTGGCCGACGGGCCCGACGGCGCCGGGGTGTGGGCCGACCTGCGCGGCCCGACCGCGTGCGAGGTGCTCCCGACCCCGGAGGTCGAGCGGATCCTCGGCCGGCTGGGGCCCGACCCGTTGCGGCCGCGTGCCGACGGCGCGGTCGCCCACCGGCGGATCGCGGGCAGCCGCACGGCGGTGGGTGCCCTGCTGATGGACCAGTCGGTGCTCGCCGGCGTCGGCAACGTCTACCGCGCCGAACTGCTGTTCCGGCACCGCGTCTCGCCGTTCCGCCCCGGCAAGGCCGTCGGCGCCGACCTGTGGGCAGCCATGTGGCGGGACCTGGTGACCCTCATGCGGGCCGGGGTCCGCATGGGCCGCATCGTGACCACCCGCCTCGAGGACCGCTCCCGCCGCAGCGGGGCGGTGACCCGGGAGGACGCCCACTACGTCTACCGGCGCACCGGGCTGCCCTGCCGGGTCTGCGGCACCCCTGTCCGCACCGAGGTGATGGCCGGCCGCAACCTCTACTGGTGCCCGGTCTGCCAGGCCGCCTGAACCCACCGGCCGGCACCGGCGGCGCGTGTACCGTCGAGGAGGATGAGACGTCGGTCACGCTGGGCGATCACGGTGACCGCGGTGGCCGGGCTGGTTGGGTTCCCCACCGCGGCCTCGGCCGCGCCGGTGGAGCGGGAGGCCCCGCGGACCAGCACGGGTTACGACGTCTCCCACCCGCAGTGCGGCGACGACCTCCCCGACGATGCGGCGTTCGCCGTCGTCGGCGTGAACGGCGGGCTGGCCACCCGCACCAACCCCTGCCTCGCCGAGCAGCTGGAGTGGGGCGCCGGCTCGTCGGGCGAGGTGCCCGGTCAGCCGCCGCTGCAGCTGTACCTCAACACCGCCAACCCCGGCCAGGTGCGCGACCGGGTCGTCACCTGGCCCTCCGCGGGCGAGACCCCCTACGGCGAGTGCGACGGCGCCAACTCGATGGCCTGCAGCTGGCAGTACGGCTGGGAGCGGGCGCGCACCAGCGTCCAGTGGTTCTTCCGGCCCGCCGCGCGGTCGGTGCCGCTGGACAGCCGCCCCGAGCACTACACGTGGTGGCTCGACGTCGAGACGATGAACACCTGGCAGCAGGGATCCGCCGACGCCCGCGCGCGCAACCGGGCGACGCTGGAGGGGATGACCGAGTACCTGACCGAGCGGGACGGCCGGGTGGGCGTGTACTCGACGGGCTACCAGTGGGGCCGGATCGTCGGCGACGTGCCCGCGGCGAGCAACCTGGCCGACCTCGACAGCTGGCTCGCCGGCGCGGACGACCGGGCCGACGCCCGGGACCGCTGCGACGCCGACCCGCTGGTCCCCGGCGGCCGGGTGGCGATGGTGCAGTGGGTCGAGGACGACCTCGACCACAACCACGCCTGCCGCAGGGGCGCGAGCGGCTAGAGAGCGCCCTTGCCCGGCTCCCCCGCCGGGACCGGGGTCAGCCGGCGGACGTCCAGCGGCGCGGCCAGCTTGCCGGCCAGCGCCGCCCCCAGGGTGCTCAGCGCCTCGGCCTTGCCGTGGGTGCGCAGCGCCTCGGGGCTCTCCCACCGCTCCACCATCACGAAGACGCCGTCGCCCTCGTGCAGCGCGTAGAGCTCGCACCCGGGCTCGGCGTGCACCTGCGGCACGGCGGCGAGGATCGCCTCGCGGACGGCGTCCACCGCCTCGGGCTTCGGGGTGATGGTGGCGACGACGACGACGGACACGGGGCCCTCCTGGGGACGACGGGGATCGAAGCGCCCGGACGGTTGCCCTGGTGGCGCGGCCCCGGCCGGGCCAGGATGCCAGGGTGGTCGACGACGGCACTCCCCCTCCCCCGGCTGCTGACCACCCGCTGCGCGTCGCGGTCGTCGGCGCCGGACCGGCCGGCATCTACGCCGCCGACGCGCTGACCCGGCAGAGCGAGGTACCGGTCGCCGTCGACCTGGTCGACCGGCTGCCCACCCCGTTCGGCCTGGTCCGCCACGGCATCGCCCCCGACCACCCGAAGATGCGGGCGATCCGCGACACGCTCCACCGGAGCCTGGACCACCCGCTGGTGCGGTTCGTCGGCAACGTCGAGGTGGGCACCGAGCTCCCGCTGGAGGAGCTGCGCGCGCACGTCGACGCCGTCGTCTACACCTACGGCGCCGCGCTCGACCGGCACCTGGGCATCGAGGGCGAGGAGCTGCCCGGCAGCCTGGCCGCCACCGACCTCGTGGCCTGGTACACCGGCCACCCCGACGCCGACCGGGCCACCGTGGAGGCCGCCCTGACCGGTGTCCGGCGGGCGGTGGTGATCGGCGTGGGCAACGTCGCGCTCGACGTCGGGCGCATCCTCGCCCGCACCGGAGCGGAGCTCGAGCCGACCGACATGCCCCAGCACGTCATCGACGCGCTGGCCGCCGCCCCCGTCGAGGAGGTGACGGTGCTCGGCCGCCGCGGCCCGGCGCAGGCCACCTTCACCACCCAGGAGCTGCGCGAGCTCGGCGGGCTGGCCGCGGCCACCGTCCTGGTCGACCCCGCCGACCTCGAGCTCGACGCCGAGACCGAGGCCCGGGCCGCCGCCGACCGCAACGCCACCCGCAACCTCGCCGTCCTGCGCGAGTGGTCGGCCCACGCGCCGGAGCCCGGCCGCACCCGGCTGCGGCTGCGCTTCTTCTCCCGCCCGGTGCGGCTGCTGGGCACCGACCGGGTCACCGGTGTCGAGGTCGAGCGCACCGCCGTCGACGGCGACGGCCGGGCGATCGGCACCGGCGAGTTCGAGGTCCTCCCGGCCGACCTCGTGGTCCGCTCGGTCGGCTACCTCGGCACCCCGCTGCCCGGGCTGCCGGTCGACGGGCGCACCGGCACGGTCGCCCACGACGGCGTCGGGCGGGTGCTCCGCGACGGGCGCCCGTCGCCCGGCGAGTACGCCGCCGGGTGGATCAAGCGCGGCCCCACGGGGGTGGTCGGGCACAACAAGCACGACGCCCGGGAGACGATCGCCGCGCTGCTGGCCGACGCCGCCGACGGCACGCTGCGGGTGCGCGGGCCGGTCGACGACCTGGTGCGCACCCTGCGGGCCCGCGGCGCGGAACCGGTGCTGCTGGACGACTGGCGGGCCATCGACGCCGCCGAGCAGGCGCTGGGCGCGAGCCGCGGCCGGGCCCGGACCACCCTGCACGAGCGCGAGGGGCTGCTGGCCGCGGTCCGGGCGGCCGCGGCCCGGGGCCGCTGATTCAGCGCAGCACGGCGAGCAGTTCCCGCGCCGACGCCTCGTCGGCCGCGGCCACGAACCGGATCAGCGCGCCGGTGTCAGGTGCCAGCCGCAGCGGTTCCCCGCGGTCGGTGAGCACGGTGCCCCCGGCCGCGAGCAGCACCGCCAGCCCACCGGCGACGTCGTGCACGTGCGTGCCACCGCGGTCCAGGTCGTGCCAGGCCGCCGCCGCGCCGTCGGCGACCAGGCAGAGGTCGACCGCCGTGCAGCCGGTGATCCGCACCCGGCGGGCCGTCGCCGGCACCGCCACCGCGGTGCCCCGCGGCCCGCTGGGGACGACGACGGTGCCGCCGGGCCGGGTGCGCACCGCTACCCCGTCCCGGACGGCGCCGTGCCCCTCGACCGCCGCCCAGCGCCGGCCCGAGGAGAGGTCGGCGACCTGCCCGGCGACCGGGCGGCCGCCGTCCACCAGCGCGGCCGAGAACGCCCACGGCGGCAGCCCGGCGGCGAAGTTGCCGGTGCCGTCGAGCGGGTCGAGCACCACCCACGGCCGACCGGCGTCCACCACGGTGTCGCGGCTCTCCTCGCTGAGCACCGGCACGCCCAGCGCGCCGAGCACCTCGACGGCGGCGTCGTGGGCGGCCGCGTCGGCGGCGAGCGCCGGACTGCCGTCGCGCTTGGTCCGTGCCTCACCGGTGCCGTGCGCGAGCGCCACCGCCGTCTCCACCCGGGTGGCCGCCAGGGCCGCGAGGTGCGCGAAGCGCAGCGCCAGCGGCGCGTCCGCCGGGGGCGGGGGGACGTCGGTGCACCGGCCGGTCGCCAGGTGCCGTACGCGGTCGCAGCCCCACCCCGCCGCGGCGGCGAGCACGGCCGGGTGGTCCAGCGGCACGCCGGCCCTTCGGATGACCACGGCGGAGGCGGTGGCCTCGTCGGTCCACTGCCGGCGGACCAGCACCACCTGGCCCTCGTCGCCGACCAGCACCCGCGCCCACGGGTCGAGCACCGCCGGGGCCAGCGCGGCCGGCGAGAGCCCCAGCCCCTCGGCCGCCACCGGCAGGTCGGCGCTGGTCGCCGTGCGCAGCCCCGCCTCAGCCACTGTTGCGCAGCGCGGTCGCGATGCCGTTGATGGTCAGCTGGATGTTGCGGCTGGTCAGCTCGTCGTCCTCGCCGCCCCGCCGTCGCCGCAGCATCTCCACCTGGAGGTGGTGCAGCGGCTCCAGGTAGGGGAAACGGTTGCGGATCGACCGGGCCAGCGACGGGTTGTCGGCCAGCAGCTCGTCGCCGGTGACCGCCAGCGCCATCCGGCGGGTGCGCTCGTGCTCGGCGGTGATCCGGTCGAACACCCGCGCCCGCAGCTCCTCGTCCGGGACCAGCTCGGCGTACCGGGCAGCGAGCCCGAGGTCGGTCTTGGCCAGCACCATCCCCATGTTGGACAGCACGGTGCGGAAGAACGGCCACCGGCGGTGCAGCTCGCGCAGCTGCTCCAGCCGCTCGGCGGAGTCCCCGACCCACCCCTCCAGCGCCGACCCGGTGCCGTACCAGCCGGGCAGCATGATCCGGGTCTGCGACCAGCTGAACACCCAGGGGATCGCCCGCAGGTCGGCGATGGAGTCCCCGGCCTTGCGCGAGGGCGGGCGGCTGCCGATGTTCAGCTCGGCCAGCTCGCCGATCGGCGTGGCCGCCCGGAACCACTGCACGAACCCGGGGGTCTCGTGCACCAGCTCCCGGTAGGCCCGCTGCGCCCGGGCGGCGAGGTCGTCGAGCAGGGCGTAGGCCTCGTCGGCGTCGGCGCCGAGGCCCTCGACGTCGAGCAGCGTCGACTCCAGGGTGGCGGCGACCAGCGCCTCCAGGTTGCGCCGCGCGAGGTCGGGGTCGGCGTACTTCGCGGCGATGACCTCGCCCTGCTCGGTGATCCGCAGCGCCCCGGCCACCGCGCCCGGTGGCTGGGCGCGGATCGCCTCGTAGCTGGGCCCGCCGCCCCGGCCGACGGTGCCGCCGCGGCCGTGGAAGAGGCGCAGCCGGATGCCCTCGCGGCGGGCGAGCTCCACCAGGTCGAGCTCGGCGCGGTAGAGCGCCCAGTTCGCGGCGAGGTAGCCGCCGTCCTTGTTGCTGTCGGAGTAGCCGAGCATGACCTCCTGCACGTTTCCCCGGTTGGCCAGCAGCGACCGGTACAGGGGCTGGTCGAGCACCGCGCCGAGCGTGGTCGCCGCCGCCTGCAGGTCGTCGATCGTCTCGAAGAGCGGCGAGATGCCCACCGGGCAGGTCGGGCCGTCGGGGCCCGCCGGGTCGAGCAGGCCGACCTCCTTGAGCAGGACGGCGACCTCCAGGACGTCGCTCACCGACTCGCACATGCTGATCACGTAGTTGGGGATGGTCCGCGGGCCCAGCAGCGCCACCCGCTCGGCCGCGGCGAGCAGGACGTCGATCTCCTTGCGCGTCTCCTCGGAGAGCTCGGCGTCGGGGCGCACCAGCGGGCGGCGCAGCGTCAGCTCCCCGGCGAGGAGCTCCACCCGCGCGGCCTCGTCGAGCCCGGCGTAGTCGTCGCACACCCCGGCCCAGGCGAGCAGCTCCCCGACGACCTGCTCGTGCACCGACGAGTTCTGCCGCAGGTCCAGCCCGCACAGGTGGAAGCCGAACACCTCGACCGCCTCGCGCAGCCGCCGCAGCCGGTCGTCGGCGAGCGCACCGGCGCCGTGGCTGCGCAGCGAGGCGTCGACCACGTCGAGGTCGGCCCGCAGCTCGTCGGGGCCCTCGTACGGGGGCAGCGCCGGCAGCGGGCCGGTGTCGGGGGGCTCCGCGCCGGGCACCCGGGCGGCGGTGGCCGTCAGCCGCGCGGAGATGCCGGTGAGGGCCCGCCGGTAGGGCTCGTCGGCGCGGAACGGTGAGTCGTCCCGGGACACCTCCGCGAGGTGGTAGAGCGCCGGCGTCGGCGTGACCAGCCGGTCGGACATCGACAGCTCGCTGCGCAGCGCCGCGAGCTCGGCCAGGTGGTGGGCCAGCGCCGTGCCGGCCTGCCGGGAGGTGGCCCGGCGCAGCGCCTCCGCGGTGACGAACGGGTTGCCGTCGCGGTCGCCGCCGATCCAGGAGCCGGGCAGCAGCAGCGGCCGGCGCAGCACCCCGGCCCCGGGCCAGCGCTGCTCGACCGCGCGGCGCACCTCGGCGTTGATCGCCGGCACCACCTCGAACAGGGAGAGCTCGTAGTAGCGCAGCGCCTCGTCGATCTCGTCGGTCAGCTGCAGCCGGGACAGCCGCAGCAGCGCCGTCTGCCAGAGCGTGAGCACCGAGCGCCACAGCCGGGCCGACCACTCCGGGTCGACGTCGCCGTCGGCGGCGCGGTCCCGCTGCCGGATCAGCTCGGTGACCTGGCGCTGGACCTGGAAGACGGTCTTGCGGCGCACCTCGGTGGGGTGTGCGGTGACGACGGGGCAGACCAGGGCGCCGGCGAGCTCGCGGGCCACGGTGTCCTCCGCGACGCCGGCCTCGTCCAGCAGGGCGAACGCCGCGGCCAGGCTGCCCTGCTGCGGCGGGGACCCGGCACGCCGGTGGTGCCGGCGGCGGCGCTCGTGGTGGATGTCCTCGGCCAGGTTGGCCAGCAGCGAGAAGTGGCTGAACGCCCGGATGACGTGGTTGGCCGAGCGGACGTCCAGCCCGGCGAGGCGGGCGGCGAGCCCGGCGCGGTCGACCTCGGAGCGGCGGATGCGGAAGGCCTCCACCCGGGTGGACTCGACCAGCTCCAGCACCTCGGGCCCGGCCTGCTCGCCGATGACCTCGCCGAGGACGCGTCCCAGCAGCCGGATGTCCTCCCGCAGCGGTTCGTCGTCCGCCCGGTCAGCGGTGCCGGGAGCACCGTGGCGGCGGAGGTCGGCGACGTCGACAGTGGCTTCGCTCACACCTGCAGTATCGGGGACGCGGGTGACGCGCTCGTGTCGCCCCCGCTACGGGCTCGTCCAGGGGCTCGCCGACGGCGACGACATCGGCGAACTCGGGCCCTCCGGCTCCCCGACGGCCCGAGAACGCCGATCTCGCCGGCCGGCCGCGGCGCGGTCGACGGGCCCGCGGTCCTTCAGTGCTCCAGCTCCCGCAGGCACTGCGCCGCGAGCTGGTCGCCGGCCGCGGCGCCCAGGCGGAACTGCTCCACGGCGCCCTCGAGGTCCCCGCGGTCGGCCAGCAGCACGCCGAGGTTCTGGTGGCAGTAGGCGTCGCCGGCGGCGATGCCGCTGCGGTAGGCCTCCTCGGCGGCCTCCTCGTCGCCGAGCTCCTCGCGGTAGAGGTTGCCCAGCGGGAGCCAGGCCACCTGCTCGCCGAGCTTGGCGCCCCGCTCGAGCACCGACCGGGCCTCGGCCGACCGGCCGGTCTCGCGCAGCAGGTGGGCGAGGTCCGCGCGGGCGGCCGGGAAGTGGTGCTGACCGGCACGCAGGTCGTCCTCCAGCGCCGGGTCCAGCGTGGAGCACCAGCGCCAGCAGGCGACGACGGCCGCCGCCTCGGCGTCGCCGGCGGCGGCGAACTCCTCCGCGACCGCCATGGCCTGCTCGCGCTCCCCCTGCTCGCGCAGCAGGAACGCCAGCTGCAGGCCACCCTCCAGGTCGCCGGCGGTCGCCGCCCCCCGGTAGGCGCGCATCGCGCCGGCCAGGTCGCCGAGGTCCTCGAGCACCAGGCCCAGGTTGCGCCAGGCGTCGGCCTCGCCGCCGCGCAGGGCGACCTCGTAGGCCTCGACCGCCTCCTCCCAGCGCTGCTGGGCGGCGAGCGAGTTGCCGAGGTTGAACGCGGCGACGGAGTCGCCCAGGTCGAACGCGCGGCGGAAGCAGGCCTCGGCATCGGTCTGCCGGCCGGCGTCGGCCAGGTCGCAGCCGAGGTCGATCAGGGCGTCGGCGTCGTCGGTGGCGAGCAGCCGCCGCAGCCGCACGTCCAGGTCCTCGGTCATGCCGCAGATGATCGCGGCGAGGGGGCGCGCTGCGCGCCCCCTCGCCCCCCGACCTCACCCCAACGGAGCGGCACGGGGCCGGCCGGTCACCCGATCAGCCGACCCGGGCCGCCCATCAGCTGCCGAACGCCTCCCGCCAGGCCGGCAGGAGGGACCCGCGCACCCACTCCAGGTAGGGCTCCTGCTGGTCGCCACCGATCTGCACGAGGGCCAGGTGGGTGAAGCCCGCCTCGGCGTACTCCCGGGCGCCCTCGATCACCGCCTGGACGTCGTCGCCGCACGGGATGGACCCGGCGACGTCGTCCGGGGTGACGAACTGGCTCGCGGCGTCGAAGGCGCTGGTGCCGGGCAGCTCGGCGTTGACCTTCCAGCCCAGGCCGAACCAGCGGAACAGGCCGTGCGCCCGCTGCACGGCGGCGTCCCGGTCCGTGCCGAAGCTGATCGGCATCTGCGCGACCTTCGGCTTCCCGGCGCCGCCCGCGCTCTCGAACTGCTCCACGAGCTCGCTCATCGGGTCGGTGGCGACCAGGACGTCGGCCAGCTCGCCGGCGATCGTCGCCGCCTGCTTGCCGCCCGCCGCGAAGCCGATGGGCACCCGCTTGTCCGGCAGGTCCCACAGCTTGGCGGACTCGACGTCGAAGTGCTCCCCGCGGAAGTTCGTGTAGCCCTCCCCGTCGAACAGGTCGCGGATGATGTGCAGCGCCTCCACGATGCGCTCGTGCCGCACGTCGGCCGCGGGCCACCCGCCGCCGACGACGTGCTCGTTGAGGTTCTCCCCCGCGCCGATGCCCAGGGTGAAGCGGCCCTCGGAGAGGATCTGCAGCGTCGCGGCCTGCTGCGCCACGACCGCCGGGTGGTAGCGGAAGGTCGGGCAGGTCACGTAGGTCATCAGCGGGATCCGGCTGGTCGCCTGCGCCGCCGCCCCGAGCGTCACCCACGCGTTCGGCGAGTGCCCCATCTCGTCCAGCCACGGGGAGTAGTGGTCGCTGCTGACGGCGAAGTCGAACCCGACCTCCTCGGCACCGGCCACATGGCGGACGAGGTCCCTCGGCCCGGCCTGCTCGGTCATCATCGTGTAGCCCAGCTGCAAAGACATGCCTGCCCGGCTACCCCGCGGCCCGGCGGGCAACCGCTACGCGCGCTCGGCCCTCAGCGCCTCCCGCAGCTTGGTCTTCCCGCTGGTGCGCAGCAGCGCCCCGGCGTAGACCCGGCCGCCCAGGCGGACGGCCGCCACGATCGCCACCAGCATGACCGCCACGGCCACGGCGACCTCCCACGCGGCGGCCTCGCCGGCGGCCTGCCGGACCGGCATGACGAGCGGGGAGAGGCCGGGGACGTAGGAGGTGACCACCGCGAGCGTGCCACCGGGGTCGGCCGCCGCCTGGATGCCGACGAAGAAGCCGCCGATGAGCAGGACCATCATCGGGGTCAGGACGCTCCCGAGGTCCTCCTGCCGGCTGACCAGCGACGCCGCCACCGCGAAGGCGGCCGCGTAGAACGCGTACCCCAGCACGAACCACAGGACGACCGACACCACGGTGCCGATCAGGGCACCCGGTACGGCGACGACGTCGAAGGCGAGCGCGCCCCCCACGGCGATGACGCCGATGAGCACGATCTGGGCCAGCCCGAGGACACCGAGCCCGATGATCTTCCCCGCGAGCAGCTGCCAGGGGCGCATGGTCGCCAGCAGCAGCTCCACCACGCGGCTGGCCTTCTCCTCCACCACGCCCTGGGCCACGAACTGCCCGAACATGATGAGCAGGCCGTAGAGCAACCCCACGCCGATGATCGCGACGAGGACCTGCTGCTGGTCCTCCTCGTCGTCGGCTGCCAGCGCGGTCACCTCGACCTCGGGGACCGCGTCCAGGTCGACGCCGGCCTCGGCCAGCTGCTGGGCGACCGCCACCCCGCTGACGGCGGCGTTGACCACCGCCTCCATCGTCGCGTCGCGGTCCTCCACCAGGAGCTCGGGCGCCGGACCGCCACCGGCGAGCAGCGCGCCGTCGACGTCCCCGGTCTCCACCGCCTGGCGCGCCGCGGCCTCGTCGTCCAGCGGCACCACCGTGACGTCGATCCCGATGGCCTGGCCCTGCGCCTCGACGGCCGGCCCGAGCTGGGCGGTGTCGCCCACCACCCCCAGCCGGGGCTCCTCGCCGCCGGAGTTCACGGCCACCTGGAAGCCGAGGATGCCGATCAGCAGCACGACGGTGAGGACGACGCCGATGATGAAGTTCTTGTCCCGGAGACGGGCGGAGATCTCGCGGCCGGCGACGAGCCGGACGAGCTCGGCGCTGCCCGGGTCGCGCCCGGCGTCCCGGGTCGGGTCCGGGGCGCTCACGCCGCCACCTCCTGCTCGGTGCGCGGATCGGCGACGGCGCCGCGGAACAGCTCCACCAGCGTGGGCTCCCGCCAGGCGAAGTGCGCGACCCGCCCGGTCCGCACCGCCGCGGCCAGGACCGCCTGGTCGTCGGCGTGCCCGGCCAGGTCCAGCAGCGTGTCGCCGGCCTGCTCGGAGACGACGCGGACGCCCGGCAGGGCGGTGGCCCAGCCCGGGGCGGCGTCGGGGACGACGACGCGCAGCAGGCGACCGGCCTCCCGCCGCCGCAGCTCCTCCACGGTGCCGGTCGCGACCATGCGCCCGCGGGCGAGGATGCCGACCGAGTCGCACAGCCGCTCGACCAGGTCCAGCTGGTGGCTGGAGAAGACCACCGGCACACCGCTGCGGACCTGGTCCAGCAGCGCCTCGGCCAGGGAGTCGACGCCCACGGGGTCCAGCCCGGAGAACGGCTCGTCCAGGATGAGCACCTCGGGGCGGCTGACCAGCGCGGCAGCGAGCTGGACGCGCTGCTGGTTGCCCAGCGACAGCTTCTCCACCGGGTCGCCGCGGCGGGCGCCCAGGCCCAGCCGCTCGACCCACTCCTCGGACGCCCGCGCGGCCGCCGCCCGGTCGAGGCCGTGGAGCCGGGCGAGGTACGCCACCTGCTCGCCGACCTTCATCTTCGGGTACAGCCCGCGCTCCTCCGGCATGTAGCCGACCCGGCGGCGCAGCACCTGGTCGAGCCGCCGGCCCTGCCAGCGCACCTCGCCGGCGTCGGGCAGCACCAGGCCCATCGCGATGCGCATCGTCGTCGTCTTGCCGGCACCGTTCGAGCCGCAGAAGCCGAACATCGAGCCGGGCCGGACGGCGAAGCCCACGCCGTCGAGCACCTGGTTGTCGCCGTAGCTCTTGCGGAGCCCGTCGAACTCGAGCACCGGTCCTCCTGCCGTCGTCCTCCTGTGTCGACCGACCGTATCGGTCGGTGGCCTGCGGGACGACGACGTACCGGGGACGTGTCCGGGAACGGTGCGCGACCGGTCGCGCCGGGGCGCCTCCTGCGGTGTCATCGGCGCATGAGCGAGAGCGACGGCGTGGCGCGGCCGCCTGCCGGGGTCGGCCTGGCGGGGCTGCGGTCGGCCGCGGCCGGGTGCCGGGCCTGCGAGCTGTGGCAGGACACCACCCAGACGGTGTTCGGGGAGGGGCCCGAGACCGCCCGGGTGGTCTTCGTCGGCGAGCAGCCGGGTGACCAGGAGGACCGGAGGGGCGAGCCGTTCGTCGGCCCCGCGGGCCGGTTGCTCGACCAGGCCCTGGCCGACGCGGGCATCGACCGCCGGGACAGCTACGTCACCAACTCGGTCAAGCACTTCTCGCACACGGTGAAGGGCAAGCGGCGGATCCACCAGACGCCGCGGGCCGAGCACCTGCGGGCGTGCCGGCCGTGGCTGGAGGCGGAGTTCGCCGTCCTGCAGCCCGAGGTCGTCGTGGCCCTGGGTGCGACGGCGGCCAAGGGGCTGATCTCGCCGTCGTTCCGGATCACCCGCGACCACGGCCGGCTGCTGCCCTGGACCCCGCCGGGCGCCCCGGCACCGACCGAGGACGACGACGAGGACGCCCCGCACCAGACGTGGATCCTCGCGACCACCCACCCGTCGGCGGTCCTGCGCACCCCCGACGAGGCGCGCGCCGCCGCCTACGACGCCCTGGTCGCCGACCTGCGCACGGTCGCCGGGGCGCTCGCCTGATCCCACCATGTGGACTACCGGCGAGTAGGAACCACCGGTACCGGTTACGGCGTCGGTGCGCCCGGCCGGCCTCGCCACTCTCGGGGGCGGGCGAGCCCGGCCGGGTCCCGGCGCTCAGCCGGTCCGGTCGACGGCCGACCGCGAGGCGCGGAAGAACCAGAACGAGGGCACCAGGAGCGCGACGGCGGCCATCGCGACCAGCACCACGACACCCCCGGACGCCATCGCGAAGGTCACCCCGGCCGCGCTGGCCAGGCCACCGGCGCGCAGGTCGCCCAGCCGGGGGCCGCCGGTCACCACGACGATGAAGACGCCCTGCATGCGGCCGCGCATCTCCTCGGGCGCCGCCGTCTGCAGCATGGAGCTGCGCAGCACCGCGCTCACCATGTCACCCGCGCCCGCGACGGCCAGGCAGAGGACCGCCAGCCACAGCGTCGGCGCGAAGCCGAAGCCGATGATCGCCACCGCCCACACGGCGATCGAGACGATCACCACGGCGCCCTGCCGGTCGACCTTCGACACCCAGCCCGACGTCAGCCCCATCGCCAGCGCGCCGATCGAGATGCCCGCGAAGAGCCAGCCCAGGCTGTTGGGCGACTCGGCGTACCGGGTCTCGGAGAGCTCGGGGAACACCGCCTGCGGCCAGGCGAACAGCATCGCGACGACGTCGACGACGAAGGTCATCAGCAGCACCGGCTGGGTGCGCAGGAAGGCGAACCCCTCCCCCACCCCGCGCACGGCGGCGCCCAGGCGCAGCTTCCCCGCGTCGCGGCCCGGCGGCAGCGGCGGCAGCCCGCGCAGCAGCGCCGCCGCGACCACGAAACCGACCGCGTCGATGGCGTACGCGGTGAACAGCGAGCCCAGCCCGATCAGCAGCCCCGCGAGCAGCGGGCCCACGATCACGCCGATCTGCCGGACGGTCATCGCCAGCGCGTTGGCGGCGGGCACGCGGTCGGTGCCCACCAGCGCGGGGATGACCGCGTAGCGCGTCGGCGAGTTGACCGCGGTGAAGGCGGAGACCGCGGCCGTCAGGACCCACAGGAGGGCCAGGTTGCCGCCGCCCGGGAGCAGCGCCTGCGCGGCGAGCAGCGCGCTGGTCACCGCCGCGCCGACCGAGGTGACCACCAGCAGCCGCCGGCGGTCCATGGCGTCCGCGATCGCCCCGCCCAGGAGCCCGAAGACGACCAGCGGGACCAGCGCGACCACCGAGGTCACCCCGACCATGAACGAGGAGCCGGTCAGCAGGAAGACCTGGAAGGGAACGGCGACCAGCGTCATCTGCTGGCCGATCGTGGTGGTGGCGATGCCCCAGAACAGCCGCCGGTAGCGGGGGTCCCGCAGCGGCGTCGTGTCGATCGCCCAGCCGCGCCGGCGCACCCGCTCCGGGACCGGCTCCTCGACCGGCGCGCCCCCCTCGACCGGGTCGACGGGCTGGCTCACCGCGTCCGCCGTGCGCTCACGGGGCGAGCCGCTGGACGATCCAGCCCCCGCCCTCGGCCGTGTCGCGCACGAAGCGCAGCCGGTCGTGCAGCCGGTCCGCCCCGCCCTGCCAGAACTCCACCCGCTCGGGGACCACCCGGTAGCCGCCCCACACCTCCGGGCGGGGCACCGGGCCCTCCGGCGTCTGCTCGTCGAGCAGCCGCACGCGCTCCTCGAGCTCCTGCCGGGAATCCACGACGGTCGACTGCACCGAGGCGACCGCGGCCAGCTGCGAGCCGCGCGGCCGGGGGTCCCACAGCCCGTCGGAGGCGGCGTCGCCGATCCGCTCCACCCGGCCGGTCACCCGCACCTGCCGCTGCAGCGCGTGCCAGGGGAAGACGAGCGCGGCGCGCGGGTTCACCGCCAGCTGCGCGCCCTTGGCGGAGGCGTAGCTGGTGCCGAACACGATGCCGTCGGTGTCGTAGCCCTTCATGAGCACGATCCGCGCGTCCGGCGCACCGTCGGCGTCGGCGGTCGCCACCACGACGGCGTTGGGCTCGGGGATCTCCGCGGCGACGGCGTCGGCGAACCAGCGGTCGAACTGCTCGACCCAGGACGGGGCGAGCTCCTCCTCGCGCAGCCGCCCGAGGGTGTAGTCGTTGCGCATGCGGGTCAGATCGGGCACGCCGACATGCTGGCACCGGGCCCGCGGGACGGCGCGGGAAGGCGCCCGTGCCGCCCCGGCTGTGCCGGGCCGGGCCGGACGGCCTAGGGTCGGCTGGCAACCGTGCGCCGGTCCCCCGAGCGCACGTGGGTCCCGCGCGCAGAGGAGCTTGCGAGATGGCCGACGACTTCGTACCCGGCCTGGAAGGCGTCATCGCCTTCGAGACCGAGATCGCCGAACCGGACAAGGACGGCGGTGCGCTTCGCTACCGCGGCGTCGACATCGAGGACCTGGTCGGCAAGGTCACCTTCGGCAACGTCTGGGCACTGCTGGTCGACGGCAAGTTCGGCCCCGGCCTGCCGCCGGCCGAGCCGTTCCCGATCCCGGTGCACAGCGGCGACGTCCGCGTCGACGTCCAGGCCGCCCTGGCGATGCTGGCCCCGTTCTGGGGCTACCGCCCGCTGCTGGACATCAGCGCCGAGGAGGCGCGCGACCAGCTGGCCCGCGCCGCGGTGATGGCGCTGTCCTACGTCGCCCAGTCCGCCCGCGGCATCGGCGTGCCCGCCGTCCCGCAGAGCCGGATCGACGAGGCCGCGACGATCGTGGAGCGCTTCATGGTCCGCTGGCGCGGGGAGCCCGACCCCCGCCACGTGGCCGCGGTGGACGCCTACTGGACCTCCGCCGCCGAGCACGGCATGAACGCCTCGACGTTCACCGCCCGCGTCATCGCCTCCACCGGTGCCGACGTCGCCGCCGCGATGTCCGGCGCGATCGGCGCCATGTCCGGCCCGCTGCACGGCGGCGCCCCCTCCCGGGTGCTGCACATGCTCGACGACGTCGAGAAGACCGGTGACGCCGAGAAGTACGTCAAGGACCTGCTCGACCGCAAGGAGCGGTTGATGGGCTTCGGCCACCGCGTCTACCGCGCCGAGGACCCCCGCGCCCGCGTGCTGCGCCGCTCGGCCCAGGAGCTCGGCGCCCCGCGCTTCGAGGCCGCCCTCGCCCTGGAGAACGCCGCCCTCAAGGAGCTGCGCGAGCGGCGCCCCGACCGGCCGGTCGAGACCAACGTGGAGTTCTGGGCGGCCATCGTCCTCGACTTCGCCGAGGTGCCCAGCCACATGTTCACCTCGATGTTCACCTGCGCCCGCACCGCCGGCTGGTGCGCGCACATCCTCGAGCAGAAGAACACCGGCCGCCTCGTGCGCCCGTCGGCCCGCTACATCGGTCCCGCGCCGCGCAAGCCCGACGCCGTCGACGGCTGGGACACCATCAACACCAAGGCCGCGCAGCCGGCCTGACGAAGGACCACCCCTCCCCCCACGCCCCGCAGGCTCGGCGTGGGGCCCTGAAGGGTGGCCGTTCCAGCACGTCACCTCGAGAGGCCGCGTACGGCATGACCCTCACCATCCCCGCCGCGCTCCTGCCGGCCGACGGCCGGTTCGGGAGCGGTCCGTCCAAGGTGCGCCCCGAGGCGTTGCGCGCCCTGGCCGGCAAGGGGGCCGCGGTCATGGGCACCTCCCACCGCCAGGCGCCGGTGAAGGCCCTGGTCCGCCGGGTCCGGGAGGGGCTGGCCCAGCTGTTCGACCTCCCCGACGGCTACGAGGTGGTGCTGGGCAACGGCGGTACCAACGCGTTCTGGGACGCCGCGCTGTTCGGGCTGATCCGCGACCGGGCCGCCTTCGGCTCCTTCGGGGAGTTCTCCGCCCGGTTCGCCGCCGCGGCGGCGGAGGCCCCGTTCCTCGGCGAACCGGTGGTGGTCACCGCCGAACCCGGCTCGCTCGCGCTGCCGGCGGCCACGCCGGGCGTCGACGCCTACGCCTGGGTGCACAACGAGACCTCCACCGGCGTCATGGCGCCGATCTCGCGCCCCAGCGGGACCGAGGACGCGCTGGTGCTCATCGACGCCACCTCCGGCGCCGGGGGCCTCCCGGTCGACGTCTCGCAGACCGACGTCTACTACTTCGCGCCGCAGAAGTCCTTCGGCTCCGACGGCGGGCTCTGGGTGGCGCTGATGTCGGCCGATGCGCTCCAGCGGATCGCCGAGATCAAGGCCTCGGGCCGCTGGGTGCCCGCCTTCCTCGACCTGTCGATCGCCGTCGACAACTCCGCGAAGGACCAGACGTACAACACCCCGGCGCTCGCGACGCTCTTCCTGCTGGCCGACCAGATCGACTGGCTGCTCTCCCTCGGCGGGCTGTCCGCCGCCGTCGAGCGCACCCGCGAGTCCTCGTCCCGGCTCTACGGCTGGGCCGAGCGGTCTGCCTACGCCACCCCGTTCGTCGCCGATCCGGCGCACCGCAGCTACGTCGTGGGCACCGTCGACCTCGCCGGCTCCGTCGACGCCGCGGCCGTGGCGGCGACGCTGCGCGCCAACGGCGTCGTCGACGTCGAGCCCTACCGCCGGCTGGGCCGCAACCAGTTGCGCATCGGCATGTTCCCGGCGGTCGACCCGGACGACGTGCAGGCGCTGACGGTCTGCATCGACCACGTGGTGGAGCGGCTCTAGGCGGACCCGCCGCCCCCACCGCTCGCGGGCTCGCGGCGGGTCCCTGCAGGGGGCCGACGACTTCGTGCAGCATGGATCTCTCGGTGGAGGTGGGTGTGGGTCCCGATGTCCCGGCGGGCTCCGACGGCGCCGACCTGTTCGCCGCCGGGGGCGGGGCCGGCCGCATCATGGCCGGTATCGACTGGGCGAGCACCCCCCTCGGCCCGGTCGCCGGCTGGCCGGCGAGCCTGCGGTTCGCCGTCCGCACGGTGCTCGTGTCCCGGTTCCCCATGGTCCTGACCTGGGGCCCGGACTTCCTCCAGTTCTACAACGACGCCTACGCGCCCCTCATCGGCGCGAAGCACCCGGCGATCGGCCAGGACATCCGGCAGACGCTGGCCGAGGGCTGGGACGCCCTGGGTCCCCCGGTCGAGCACGCGATGGCCACCTGCGAGGCCTCCTGGCTGCCGGGCCTGCTGCTGCTGCTCGAGCGCGCCGGCTACCGGGAGGAGACCTACTTCACGGTCTCCCACGCGCCGGCCTTCGACGACGACGGCCGCGTCGCCGGCATGCACGCCGTGTGCACCGAGGTGACCGGGGAGCTGCTCGCCGCGCGCCGCCAGCAGCTGCTGCACTCGCTGTCGGTCGCGAGCGCGGAGCTGGGCGACGCCCGCCAGACCGTCGCGAGCATGTGCGCCGCCCTGGCCGAGGACCCGCTCGACATCCCCTTCGCCGCCGTCTACCTGGCCACCGGGGAAGGCGCCTTCGCCCGGGTCGCGGTGACCGGGGTCGACGACGGGCTGCTGCCGGAGGCGGGCGGGGCGGACGCCGTGCTGCCGCCGGTCGCCTCGCTGGGCCTGACCGGCGGGCCGTGGGGCGACCGGGTGACCGACGCGGTCGTGCTGCCGCTGGGCGCCGGCCGTGACGCCGAGCCGGTGGGCCTGCTGGTGCTCGGCACGTCGCCCAACCGCGCGCTGGATGCCGACTACACCTCCTTCCACGAGCTGGTGGCCGGCCAGTTCGCCGGCGCGCTGGGCACCGTCCGCGCCTTCGAGGTCGAGCGGCAGCGGGCCGAGTCGCTCGCCGAGCTGGACCGCGCCAAGACGACGTTCTTCACCGACGTCAGCCACGAGCTGCGCACGCCGCTGACCCTCCTGCTCGGCCCGCTCCAGGACGTGCTCGACGACCCGGACGCCGTGCTGACCCCGGACGTGCGGGAGCAGGTCGCCCTCGCCGTCCGCAGCGGCCGCCGGCTGCGCCGCCTGGTCGACGACCTGCTCGACTTCGCCGGCATCGAGGCCGGGCGCGCCACGCCGGTGCGGGTGCCCACCGACGTGGCCGCCTTCACCGCCGAGCTCGCCGGCATCTTCCGGTCGGCGGCGGAGCGGGCCGGGCTGCGCCTGACCGTCGACTGCCCGCCCCTGGACCGCCCCGCCCACGTGGACCCCCGCATGTGGGAGAAGATCGTCGTCAACCTCCTCGCCAACGCGGTGAAGTACACCTTCGTGGGCGGCATCGACGTCGCCCTCCGCGGCGGTGACGGCCGCTTCGAGCTCACCGTCGCCGACACGGGTGTGGGCATCGTCGCCGAGGAGCTCCCCCAGCTGTTCCAGCGCTTCCACCGCGTCGCGGGGGCCGCTGCCCGGACCCGCGAGGGCACCGGCATCGGCCTGGCCCTGGTGCAGGAGCTGGCCGCGCTGCACGGCGGCGCGGTCACGGTGACCAGCGAGCCGGGGCGGGGCAGCACCTTCACCGTCGCGCTGCCCTTCGGCGAGCCCGACGCCGCCGACGGCCCCGCGGCGGTGCCCTCCGACGCCGCCCACGGCGAGGCCGAGGGATGGGAGGAGGTCGGCTCGCGCCCGTCCGGGCGGCCGGAGGACCCGGACGCAGCCGACGTGCTGGTCGTCGACGACAACGCCGACCTGCGCGGCTACCTCACCCGCCTGTTGCAGCCGTTCTACGCGGTGCGCACGGCGGCCGACGGCGCCGAGGCGCTCGCCGCGGTGGCGGCCCGGCGTCCCGCCCTGGTGCTGACCGACGTGATGATGCCGCGGGTCGACGGGTTCGGGCTGCTGCGGGAGCTGCGGGCGGACCCGGCCACCCGGGACCTCCCGGTGATCATGCTCACCGCCCGTGCCGGGCAGGAGGCCTCGGTCGAGGGTCTCGAGGCCGGCGCGGACGACTACCTGGCCAAGCCCTTCCGGGCCGCGGAGCTGCTCGCCCGGGTGCGGGTGGCGCTCGAGCGCGCGGGCGGCCGCGCAGCGGCACCGGCCGCTCCTCCGGAGGTCGCCTCCTCGACCCGGCCGGCGACCTCGCCGCTGCCGGCGCCCCTGGCGTCCACGCACGTGGAGCGGCCGGGGCCCGGCGCCGACGCGGTGCCGGCTCCCCGCGCCGGGGACGCCACGGGCAGCGGCTCCCGCGCGCGCTGGCGGCTGCCCTCGGCGCTCTCGTCCATCCCCGTGGTGCGCCGGCGGCTGCGCGTGCTGCTGGCCGAGGCCGGGGTCGGCGAGGAGCAGGCCTACGACCTGCTCGTGGCCGCGTGCGAGGCGACCAGCAACGCGATCGAGCACGCCCAGGACCCCACCGAGCCGGTGGTGGAGGTGACCGCGCTCGTCGAGGGCGGTCTCGTCGAGATCACGGTGCGCGACCACGGCCAGTGGCGGGAGCGGGTGCCGAGCATGGACCGCGGCCGCGGCTCCACGCTGATGAGCGCCTTCGCCGAGGTCACCGCCGTCCCCAGCCCGGAGGGGACGACGGTCCGCATCCGGTCGGCGGTGCGCCCGCCCGCCTGAGCCGGGGCGTGCTCAGCGCAGCAGCCAGGTGTCCTTGCCGAGGAGGCCGTCGCCGCCCACCCGGGTCAGCGCCAGCGGCAGCGTGGCCGTGGTGCGCCCGGCGACGGAGAACACCCGCAGCCCCACCGGCCGGGGGTGCAGGCACCCGCCGGCCAGCGCCGGTGCGGTGGAGGGGGCCAGCGGCTCGCGGGCGACGAACCGGTGCGGGGCGGCGGCGATCTCGGCCCGCAGCGCGGCCAGCCCGGCGGCCGGGCAGGACGGGCCGTGCACGACGCGCCGGCCGCCGTACCCGGCGACGGACTCGACCTCGAGCTCGTGCAGCCGGTCGGCCACCTCGGCCCACGCGGCCGGGTCGGCGAGCACCCAGGTCCGCGCGGAGGCCAGCAGCGGCTCCTCGCCGAGGTAGAAGCGGATCATCGCCGGCACCCAGGCGTAGCCGGCCGCGTCGTCGGCCACCGCGTTGCCCGGAACGTTGGCCAGGCCGAGCCTGCGGGCCCGCACCGCCTCGGTCAGCGCGAGGTCCAGGGGCACCCCCGCGCCGGTCGGGTAGGCGCCGAGCAGGGCGTCGTCGAAGCGCCGGTAGAGGACGTCGACCGGCACGCGACCGCCGTCGACCACCGCCTCCACCCCCCCGTCGCTGCGCGGCCACAGGTCACCGGCGCGCACCAGCGGGGCGTCGAGCGCCTCGGCGAGCACCCGGTGCTCGAACCAGGCGCCCTCGCCCTCGCCCTGGGTGAGCACGGCGGTGCGCGGCCCCGTCACGCCCGGGGGTGCGGCGTCGGCCAGCGCGGCGGCGAGCAGCGGGACGGCGTCGGCGGGGTCGCGGAGCCGGTCGCCGGCGCCGGAGAGGAGCTCCGGCAGGACCGCGCGGGTGCACTCCCGGTCGGCCAGCGCGTAGCCGATGCCCGACGGCGCGCGCAGGTGGTCGCGGACCACCGCCCAGCGGCCGTCCACCGTCCGGACGAGGTCGGCCGCGGCGACGGTCGCGCGCGGCTGCCCGGGCCAGGCGCGGGCGACCGCCTCGGGGTCCCGGCCCGGGCCGTTCGCCACCGCCCACTCCGGCACGGCACCGGCCCGCACGATCTCCGCGGCCCGGTCGGGGTCGCCCCGCCGCCGGCCGGCCGGGCGGTAGGCGTCGGCGAGGAAGGCGTTCAGCGCCCGGTGCCGCTGGGCCACGCCGGCCGACAGCGCCCGCCAGGTCGCGGCGTCGAGCACCCGCGGCACCGGGTCCTGCACCACCGGCCGCAGCTGCTGCCGCCCGTCGGCCCAGGTGCCGACGACGACGCCGCGCTCCTGCCGCCGCCGCGCCAGCTCCTCCTCCGCGGCCGCCAGCCCGGCGGCGCCCAGCCGCTCCAGGGCGGCGACCGGCCCGGCCCACCCGTCGCGCAGCCGGCCGTCGGCACCGACGGCCTCGTCGCCGCGGTCGGTGGGGTAGCCGGCGAAGAGTTCCCCGCTCACAGCCACCGATCGAACCAGGCGGCGAGCCGCTCGCCCAGCTCCACCAGGTGCTCGCGTCCCACGATCGCGTGGCCCTCCCCGCGGAAGAGCAGCAGGTCGGCGCGGGCGCCGCGTGCCTGCAGCGCCTGGTGGGCCTGCACCGACTCCGCGACCGGCACGTTGGTGTCGCGGTCCCCGTGGGCCAGCAGCACCGGCGCGGTGATCCGGTCCAGGGCGGTCATCGGCGAGAGGCCGGCCAGCAGGTCCCGGTCGGCGACCGGGTCGCCGTACTCGGTCACCGAGGCCGCCGCCATCCACGGCTCGGTGCCGGCGAAGAAGGTCCGCAGGTCGCTCATGCCGGCCAGCGAGGTGCCCGCGGCGAACAGCTCGGGCCAGCGGGTGAGCGCGACGAGGGTCAGGTAGCCGCCGTAGGACCACCCGTGCGCGCCGACCCGGCCGGGGGCGGCGATGCCCGCGGTCACCAGCTCGTCCACCGTCGTCCGGACGTCGGCGAAGGAGTGCTCCCGCGCCGGTCCGTCGTCGGCGGTGAGGAAGGCGCGGCCGAACCCCCCGGAGCCCCGCACGTTCGGGGCGAAGACGGTCAACCCCGCGGCGACCATGCTCTGCGTGATCGGCGACCAGTTCGGCCGCGCCTGCCCCTCCGGCCCGCCGTGGAAGCTGACCACCGTGCGGTTCGGGCCGCGGCTGCCCTCGGGCACGTACAGCCAGCCGGAGAGCCGGAGGCCGTCCGGGGTGAGGTACTCGTGGCGCACCGGCTCGACGAGTCCGGGCACCTCCGGCCGCGGGGACGAGCAGGGCAGCGGCTCGGCGGCGGCGCCGTCCAGCGGCACCCGCCAGAGCCCGCGGGGCGTGCGGGGGCCGGAGAGCTCGGCGACGAGCGCCCCGCCGCCGGGCGCCGGCGCCCAGCCGGAGAGGACCGGCTCGGGCAGCGCGATGCGCCGCACGACGGCGCCGTCGGAACGTGCGTGCAGCCACAGCTCGCTGACCCCGTCGGCGTTCCAGACCGCCAGCACCGTGCCGTCGGCGCGCACCACGTACCCGTCGAGGTCGGCGTCGGGGCGCCGCAGCACGACGCGGCCGCGGCCGGGCACCCCCTCCCCGTCGAGGGGGACGGCGACCAGGCCGGCGCGGTCGGTCCCCGGGGGGCCCGGCAGCGCGGCGCGCACGTGCACGGTGGCCCCGCCGTCGGCGAACCGGCCGTCCTCGGAGGCGATCCCGCCGGGGGCGTCCAGCGGGACCACCCGTCGCTGGATGCCGGTGGCGACGTCGATGACGACGATGTGCCGGTAGGCGCGCGGGCCGCGCCGGGCCAGGACGGTGCGCCGGTCGGCGGAGACCGCGGTGACGGCGAGGAAGCCACCGGAGGCCAGCGTCCGCTGCTCCCCGGTGACCACGTCGACCAGCACCACGTCGGCGTCCGGCCCGGAGCCCGGGGCGATCGAGCACGCGTAGTGCCGCGGCCCCACCCAGCACCCGGCGAACACGGCCGCCCGCGGATCGGCCCCGGCCACCAGCGCCCGCCCCGAGCCGTCGGGGCGCACCACGTGCAGCTCCGCGCAGATGGATCCGCCCGGGCTCACCAGGTAGGCCAGCCGCTCGCCGTCGGGCGACCAGGAGACCGAGATGACCTCCTGGTCGGCGCCGGACACCTGGACCGGCGGGGTGGCCCCGTCCAGGGCCGCGACCTCCAGCCGGGGCAGGCCGGAGCGGTCCGTGACGTAGGCGACGCGGTGCCCGTCGGGGGCCGGGGCGGGGCACCAGGCGGCGGTGGCACCGGCGATCCCGGTGACGGCGCGGCGCACCGCGGCCGGCAGCGCCTCCGGCGGGGCGAGCACGGGCAGCGCGGGGCACGCGGCGGGCGCGGTCGTCCACTGCTGGGTCGCGGGGCTGGCCATCGCTCCTCCTCGGCTCGGCGCGGCGCCGGCGAGCCCCCCGCTGTGGCGGCGGCTCGTCCCGGGCAGGTCCCAGCGCTCTCATCGGCGTGGGCCGGGGCCCGCCGAACCCCCTCCCCGGGGAGTCGCGCGGTCCGCGCCACGCCGGGGCGCCTGCGTGCCGCGGGCGGCCGCTCCGGATAACCTCCGGGACCGGGGTCTCGTCCGGGCCCGCCGCGCCGGCTGCAGGAGGTCGCCCATGCGCACGCTGCGCCTCGTGGCACTCTCCGACGACGGGAAGAGCCTCGTCCTCGTGGCCGACAGCCCCGACCACCCCGAGGGCGAGCGGTTCGAGCTCCCGATCGACGAGCGCGTGCGCGCGGCCGCCCGGGGCGACGCCCGCCGCCTGACCCAGATCGACGTCGACCTCGGCACCGAGCTGCCGCCGCGGGTGATCCAGTCCCGCATCCGCGCCGGCGAGACGCCCGAGCAGGTCGCCGCCGCCACCGGCGCCCGGGTCGAGCGCATCATGCGCTTCGCGCACCCCGTGCTCCAGGAGCGCGAGCGGGTGGCCACGCAGGCGCGCGAGGCGCGCGTCCGGCTCACCGAGGGGGCGCCCGGTGCGGCGCTCCAGCAGTTCATGGTCGAGCGGCTGCGGCTCATCGACACCGACATCGACGCCGTCCGGTGGGACGCCTACCGCGACGAGGACGGCACCTGGGTGGTCACCGGCGAGTGGCGCGCGGGGGCGAAGTCGGGCACCGCCCGGTGGAACTTCGACCTCCCCTCCCGCACCGTCGCCCCGCACGACGCCGCGACGACCGACTTCGCCGAGGGCACCCGCCTGGTGCGCGTCGTCCCCGAGGTGCCGGCCGGCCAGCCCGCACCGGCGCCGCGCAGCCGCCCCGTGCAGGTGGTGCGCAGCCCGGAGCCGCCGCCCACCCCGGACGAGGACGCGCACGTGCGCGACGTGCACGCCCCCGACGGCACCCCGGCCGACGAGGAGTCGATGGCCGCGCTGCTGGACGAGGTCGCCGAGCACGACACCGTGGTGCTCGGCCGGGGCGGCGGGGGCACCGACGACGACGAGGACCCGCGCGCCCGCATCCCCGCGTGGGAGGACATCGTCTTCGGGGTCCGCCGCAACCGCTGAGCCCCTCCGCGTGGAACACCGGGCCCGGCTGGGTAGTTGACCCGGCATGAGTGCTTCGGTGTCGATGCCGCTCGGCGGCGTGCAGGTCGGGTCCTACGACAGCTACGAGCAGGCCCAGGCCGCCGTCGACTACCTCTCCGACGAGAAGTTCGCGGTCGAGAACGTGACCATCATCGGTACCGACCTGCGCATGGTCGAGACGGTGACCGGTCGCATGACGATGGGGCGCGCGATCGCGGCCGGCGCGGCGGCGGGTGCCTGGTGGGGTCTGTTCGTCGGGCTCCTGCTCGGCATCTTCGCCCCCGACGGCAGCGGCTGGATCGGCTCGGTGCTGACCGGCCTGCTGATCGGTCTGGCCTTCGGCGCCGCCTTCGGCGGCATGAGCTACGCCGCCACCCGGGGCAAGCGGGACTTCACCAGCACCAGCAAGATCACCGCCAGCCGGTACGACGTGATGTGCCACCCGGCGCACGCCGAGGAGGCCCGCGCGATGCTGGCCCGCTTCTCGCTGCGCGGCTAGGTCCCGGCCGCTAGCGCAGCGTTGCGAACGCGACGGCCGCCGCGGCGGCCACGCCGAGGGAGTCCACCCCGCTGCGCATCGGGATGCGCGCCCGCACCCGAGCGGCGGCCTGCGCCTCCGGGGTGAGCCCGGGCCCTTCGGCGCCCAGCAGCACGGCGGTGCGCGGGTGCGCCCGCGGGTCGATCTCGCCGAGGTCGACGGCGCCGGCGGCGGGGGTGAGCGCGACGGTGAGGTACCCCGCGTCGTGCAGCCGCCCGAGCCCGGCCGGCCAGTCGGGCAGCACGGCGAACGGCAGGGCCAGCACGTGCCCCATCGAGACCCGCACCGAGCGCCGGTACAGCGGGTCGGCGCAGCGCGGGTCCAGCAGCAGGCCGTCGACCCCCAGGGCCACCGCCGAGCGGGCGATCGAGCCGAGGTTCTCGGCGTCGTTGAGCGCCTCCAGGACGGCCAGCCGCCGGGGCGCGGCCGCGTCGGGCCCGGCGAGCAGCGGGTCCAGCTCGGCGGGCGGACGCCGGTCGGCCGAGGCGACGACGCCCCGGGTCAGCCGGAAGCCGATGATCTCGGACAGCACCCACTTGTCCGCCTCGTAGGCCGGGACGTCGTCGGGCAGCCCCAGCGCGGCCACCCGCCCGGGCACCCCGAGCACCGCCCGCACCCGGTACGGGGAGGACAGCAGCCGCTGCACGGCCGGCACACCCTCCACGATCACCGTCCCCGTGCCCCGCGGGGTGCCGGCGGGGCGGTCCCCCGCCTTCAGGTCGCGGAAGTCGGCCACCCGCTCGTCGGCCGGGTCGGTGATGGTCTCGGGCACCCGGTGATTCTGCCGGGCGGGCGACGGCGGGGCGCGACCCCCAGGATCGAGCCGTGGCTCCCGACAGCTCCCCCGTGACCGTGATCGGCGCCGGCATCGCCGGCCTGGCCTGCGCCCGCGTCCTGCGGGACGCCGGCCGCGACGTCCAGGTGCTCGACCGGGGCCGGGCCCCGGGTGGGCGGCTGTCCTCGCGCACGGTGCGCGGCCGCCCGGTCGACCTCGGCGCCTCCTACCTCACCGCCGGCGAGGGCTCCCCGTTCGCCGCCGTGGTGGCCGACTGGGTGGCGCGCGGGCTGGCCCGCCCCTGGACCGACACCTTCGCGGTCGCCGGACCGGACGGGCTGCGGGACCGGAAGTCCGGGCCGATGCGGTACGGGACGCCGGGCGGGTCGCGCAGCCTCGCCACCGACCTCGCCAGCGGCCTGCCCGTCCGGTCCGGGACGACCGTGCGGGAGGTGACCGCCGGCCCGGCCGTCGACGGGCGGGCCGTGCCGGCCGCCGTCCTCGCGATGCCGGGGCCCCAGGCCGCCCGCCTGCTGGACCCGGCCGGCCCGGCGGGGCGGCTGGCCGCCGCGGAGACCTGGCAGCCGGCCCTGGCCGTGGTGCTCGGCTGGACCGGGCGCCGGTGGCCGGCCGACCTGCACGGGGCCTTCGTGCACGACGACCCGGCGGTGGAGTGGATCGCCGACGACGGCGACCGACGCGGGGACGGCGCCCCGGTGCTGGTCGCGCACACCACCGCCGCGCTGGCCGCCGCGCACCTCGAGGACCCCGCCGGCGCCGTGCCGGCCGTGGTCTCGGCGGTGCGGTCCGCCCTGGGCATCGACGCGGAGCCCGGGTGGACCGACGTCCACCGCTGGACGTTCGCCCGGCCGGCCGCCCCGCGGGAGGAGCCGTTCGGCCTGGCCGACGGGATCGGGCTCTGCGGCGACGGCTGGCACGCCCCGGCGAAGGTGGAGGGCGCCTGGTCCTCGGGCACGGCACTGGGCCGGGCGCTCACCCGTTGACGGGACGCCGAGAACTCACCTACCGTTGAATTCATCATCCGTTGAATCGCGGGAGGCCGGGCATGGACGCCGCCGTCACCGTCACCGATCTCGTCGTCGACCGCGGGCACCGCCGGGTGCTCGACGGCCTGTCCACCACCGTGCCGCCGGGGCAGGTCACCGGCCTGCTCGGCCCGAGCGGCAGCGGGAAGACCACGCTGATGCGGGCCGTCGTCGGCGTGCAGGTGGTCCGCTCGGGCACGGTCACCGTGCTCGGGGAGCCGGCCGGCTCCCCCGCCCTGCGCAGCCGCGTCGGCTACGTCACCCAGGCGCCCAGCGTCTACGCCGACCTGACCGTGCGCGAGAACGCCCGCTACTTCGCCGCCCTGCACGGCCGGGGCGCGAAGGAGGCCGACGCCGCCGTCGCCGCCGTCGGCCTCGCCGACGCGTCCGGGCAGCTGGTCGAGGACCTCTCCGGCGGGCAGCGCGGCCGAGCCTCGCTGGCCTGCGCACTGGTCGGCGAGCCGGACGTGCTGGTGCTCGACGAGCCCACCGTCGGGCTGGACCCGGTGCTCCGGGTGGAGCTGTGGGAGAGGTTCCACGCCCTGGCCGCCGCCGGTGCGACGCTGCTGGTCTCCAGCCACGTCATGGACGAGGCGGCCCGCTGCGACCGGCTCCTCCTGCTGCGCGACGGCGCGCTGCTGGCCGACGCCACCCCGGCGGAGGTGCGCGCGGAGGCGGGCACCGACGACCTGGAGGACGCCTTCCTCCGGCTCATCCGCGCCCGCGAGGAGGTGGCGGCGTGACCACCGCGGCACCCACCCGCACCCCCGACCGGGCCACGGGCCGGCTCAGCCCCCGGCTCACCGCCGCCACGACCGCCCGGGTGCTGCGCCAGCTGCGGCACGACCACCGGACGATCGCCATGATGCTGGTGCTGCCCAGCCTGCTGCTGGGCCTGCTCGCGCTGCTGTGGGCCGACGTGCCCGCGCCGCCCGGGCAGCCGAGCACCTTCGACCGGGTCGGGCTGACGATGCTCGGCATCTTCCCGTTCGTGGTGATGTTCCTGGTCACCAGCATCGCGATGCTCCGCGAGCGCACCTCCGGCACGCTCGAGCGGCTCCTCACCACGCCGCAGTCGCGGCTGGACCTGCTGCTGGGCTACGGGACGGCGTTCGGGCTGGCCGCCGCCGTGCAGGCGGTGATCACGGTGACCGTGGCCGTCACGCTCTACGACCTCGACATCGCCGGGCCCCTGGAGCTGGTCGTGCTCATCGCCGTCGCCGACGCCGTCCTCGGCGTGGCCCTGGGGCTGCTGGCCAGCGCCTTCGCCCGCAGCGAGTTCCAGGCGGTGCAGTTCATGCCGGTGGTCGTGCTGCCGCAGTTCTTCCTCTGCGGGTTGCTGGTGCCGCGCGAGCAGATGGCCGGCTGGCTGCAGGCGATCAGCGACGTCCTGCCGCTGACCTACGCGGTCGAGGCCCTGCAGGAGGTCGGGCGGTCGCCGTCGGCGACCGGCACGATGTGGGTGGACGTCGGGATCGTCGCCGGCGCCGCCCTGCTCGCCCTCGCCCTGGCGGCGGCGACCCTGCGGAGGAGGACCAGCTGAGCGCAGCAGGACCGGCCCGACGACCGGGACGGCGTCCCGGGAACCCCGACACCCGGGACGCCGTCCTGGCCGCGGCCCGGGAGGCGTTCGCCGAGCGGGGTTTCGACGGCGCCACCATCCGCGGGATCGCCGGCGCGGCCGGCGTCGACCCGGCGCTGGTGCACCACTACTTCGGCAACAAGGAAAAGCTCTTCCTCGCCGCCATCGAGGCGCCCGCGAACCCGGCGGAGCTGCTGCCCGAGGTCCTCGCCGGCGGCCACGAGAACCTGGGCGAGAACATCGTGCGGCTGCTGCTGCGCGTCTGGGACGGGCCGATGCGCCCGGCGGCGCTGGCCCTGGTCCGCTCCGCCGTCGCCAACGAGTGGACGGCGAAGCTGCTCCGCGAGTTCCTGGTCTCCCAGATCCTGCGGCGCGTGGTCGGCACGCTGGGGCTGCCCACCGCCGAGCGGGAGGCGCGCGGCTCCCTGGCCGCCTCGCAGCTCATCGGCCTGGTGATGGCCCGCTACGTGCTGCGGGTGGAGCCGCTGGCCTCCGCAGCGCCGGAGTCGATCGTCGCGGCGGTCGGCCCCACCGTGCAGCGGTACCTCACCGGCGAGGTGGAGCTGCCGCAGGCCTGACTACCGCGGCGCGCGCGCCAGCTGCCGGCTCTGCGCGACCAGCCGGCCGGTGGAGTCCCAGATCCGGTACTCCTCGTCCAGCCAGCCGCCGGCGACCTCGTTGGCCCGGGCCTCGGCCAGGCACCACCCCGGCGCCGGCAGCGCCCGGACGAGCACCTGCAGCTGCACCGTGGGTGCCCAGCCCATGAGCCCCATCGACCAGCTCGTCGGCGGCAGCACGTCGGCGAACAGCAGCAGCGCCAGCGGGTCGGGCTCGCGGCCGTCGGCGAGCCGCAGCCAGGCACGCATCACCGGCTCCCCCGAGGGCTTGCCCAGCGCCCACCCGGCGGTGGCGGGGTCCAGGCGGGTCTCCACGCGGTGCCGCAGGCCGACCGCCGGGACGGGGTGGCCGCCCATCTGCGCGCCCGGTTCGGCGTCCAGGCACTCCTCCACCGGCGGGACGTCGGGCGCCGGCACCGAGCGCAGCGGGGCCTCCTCGCCGAGCGCCGCCGTCGTCACCTGGACGCTGAGCGTGGGCCCCGCCGGGCCGCTGAGCACGACGCCGGTGTGCGCCAGCGTCCGGCCCGCCGGGCCCGGCGTGACCGCCAGCGAGGCCGGGCCGGGCGGGGTGGCGCGCAGGTAGCTGGCCGAGACCGCCACCGGGTGCGGGTGGGGGCTGTCGGCGAGCACGGCCCGCGCGGTGACGGCGAGCAGGTAGCCGCCGTTGAGGATGCCGGCGCCGACGTCCCAGCCCGGGTGGAGGTCGGCGACGAAGCCGCCGCCCTCGGACCGCTGCACCGTCGTGGCGGCGTCGAACTCGGAGAGACCCTGGGCATCGTTCTGCGGCACGCCGGACAGGGTGCCAGGGTGGCCGGCATGGACTACACCCACCTCGGCCGCAGCGGCCTGACGGTGTCCCGGCTGTGCCTGGGGACGATGAACTTCGGCTGGAAGACCGAGGAGGGCGACGCGCACGCGATCCTCGACCGGGCGCTGGCCGAGGGGATCAACTTCTTCGACACGGCCAACGTCTACGGCTTCGACGCCGGCAAGGGCCGCACCGAGGAGGTGCTGGGCAGCTGGTTCGCCCAGGGCGGCGGACGGCGCGAGAAGGCGGTGCTCGCGACCAAGGTCTACGGCGGCATGAGCGACTGGCCCAACGACACGTTCCTGTCCGCCCGCAACATCGTGCGTGCCTGCGAGGCCTCGCTGCGCCGGATGGGCACCGACTGGATCGACCTCTACCAGTTCCACCACGTCGACCTCGCGACGCCGTGGGAGGAGATCTGGCAGGCCTGCGAGACGCTGGTCGCCCAGGGCAAGGTGCTCTACGTCGGCTCGTCCAACCACGCCGCCTGGCAGATCGCCGCCGCCAACGAGGCGGCCGCCCGGCGAAACTTTCAGGGCCTGGTGAGCGAGCAGTCGCACTACAACCTGCTGACCCGGCACGTGGAGCTGGAGGTGCTCCCCGCCGCGCAGCACTACGGCGTCGGCATCATCCCGTGGAGCCCGCTGGCCGGTGGCCTGCTCGCCGGCGCCCTGGAGAAGGCCGAGGGAGCGCGCCGCGGCGAGGAGCGCACCCGGGAGAGGGTCGAGCGGCACCGGCCGGCGCTGGAGCGGTACGAGGCGCTGTGCCGGGAGCTGGGGCACGCCCCCGCCGACGTCGGGCTGGCCTGGCTGCTGCACCAGCCGGCCGTCACCGCGCCGATCGTGGGGCCGCGCACCGTGGAGCAGCTCGAGGGCGGGTTGCGGGCGCTCGGGATCACCCTGGAGGCGGACGCCCTGGCCCGCCTCGACGAGATCTTCCCCGGCTACCGCGCCGCCCCGATGGAGTACGCCTGGTAGAAGGACCCCGTCGCCCCCCGACGCCTCGCACGCTCGGCGCGGGCCCCTGCGACCGAGCCGCGTTCCGCGGAGCAGCTCACCTCACGAGGGGCCAGGCGGCGATGACCGTGTACGCGGGGGCCGGTCCGAGGCGGCTCTCCCACAGCCGGATCTCCTGCACCGGCCACTCGGGTCCCCGGTAGCCGGCCAGCCGGTCGGGGACGGTGCCGTCGGCGGGCCGGCCGGGGCGCCACCGGCCGAGCGTCAGGTGCGGCCGGAAGGGCCGGTCCTCCACGGGGAGCCCCAGGGTGCGGGCGACGGCGGCCAGCCGGCCGGCCAGCGCGACCAGCGGCTCGACGTCGCCCTCCAGCCCCGTCCAGGCGACCTGCGGGCGGCGCAGCGACCCGAACCGCCCTCCCCCGGCCAGCCGCAGCGCCATCGGCGGGGTCGCGGCCACCGCCGGCGCGGCCGAGGCCACCAGACGGGGCACCACCGGCTCGGGCACCGCGCCCAGGAACAGCAGCGTCAGGTGCCAGCGCTCGGGCCGGCCCCAGCGCGGCGCACCCGGGAGGTCGCGGAGCGGGCCGAGCGCGCGTTCGAGGTCGCGGCGCGCAGGGTCGGGCGGGTCGACGGCGAAGAACAGCCGACGGGTGGCCCCGGCGGTCAGAGGGGCACCTGCAAGCCGGCGGCGCGCAGCTCCGCGGCCACCCGCAGGCGCTCGACCTCGCGCGCCCGGCCCTCCGGCAGCTCCGCCAGCGCCGAGGCCACGCCGAGCATCCCGGCCGCCTCACCGAGGACGTCGTCGTAGGCCGCCAGCAGCGCCCGCCGCCGGGCCATGGGCATGCCGGCGGGCACCAGCGCCACCTGGCGGCCGAGCCGGCGCACGTCCGCGGCGACGACCTGCAGCGACCGCCCGGGCGGCGCCGGGTGGCGGGCCGCGTGGCGGCGGGCCGACCACGCCTCGATCCGCCGGATCAGCGGCCCCAGGCCGGCGACCAGGCCCGCGAAGGCGGCGAGCAGTGCGATGAGCTGGAGGAGCGCGGCCATGGTGGTCCTCGGGGCACGGGCGGTACCGGTGCAGCGAACGGTACGCGCGGAACGCTCAGAGCGACTGCTGACCGGGGGCCTTCTGGCTGAGCTGCTCCTCCACCGTGCGCACCTGCGCGGAGGGGACGGTGCGGCGGATGCGCACCCGCACCGGCGAGCGCTGCACCGTCAGCCGCAGCGAGCCGCGGTGGGCCAGCCAGGCGGCGGCGACGACGCCGGCCACGATGCAGACCCCGCCCCCGAGGACGAGCCCCCACGGGGCGCCGAAGCGCTCGGCGACCCAGCCGATCAGCGGTGCACCGACCGGCGTGCCGCCCATGAAGCACATGAAGTAGAGCGCCATCACCCGGCCGCGCATCTGCGGATCGACGCCGAGCTGGACGAAGCTGTTGTTGGCCACGCTGAACACCAGCGCCGCGGCCCCCGTGGGCACCAGCAGCGCGGCGAACGCCAGGTAGGTCGGCATCAGCCCGGCGACGACGGTGCAGGCGCCGAAGAGCACAGCCGAGCCGACGAGGAACCGCTGCCGTGGCCGCACGCTGCGCCGGGTGGAGAGCAGCGCGCCGCTCAGCGACCCCACCGCGAAGCACGTCGACAGCAGCCCGAACGCCTCCGCGCCGAGGTCGAAGGTCTCCCGGGCCATCAGCGCGATGGTCACCTGGTAGTTGAACCCGAAGGTGCCCAGGACGAAGGCGAGGCCCATCGCCAGCAGCAGGTCGGGGTGGGCCCTGGTGTAGGCCAGCCCCTCGCGCAGCTGGCCCCGGCCCCGGGCGACCGGGGGGCTCGGGGTGAGCTCGTCGGCGCGCATGCCGGCGATCGCGGCGATGGTGAACGCGAAGCTCGCCGCGTTGAGGAAGAACGCCGGTGCGGTGTTCCCCGAGGCGGCGCCGATGAGCAGCCCGGCCAGGGCGGGGCCGATCAGCCGGGCGCCGTTGAAGATCGTCGAGTTGAGGCTCACCGCGTTGGTGATCAGCTCAGGGCCGACCATCTCCGGGACGAACGACTGCCGCACCGGCACGTCGACGGCGGCCACCGACCCGAGCAGCCCGGCCAGCACGAACACGTGCCACAGCGCGACCGCCCCGGTGGCCACCAGGACGCCCAGCACGAGCGCGAGCAGGCCCATGAGGGCCTGGGCGATGATCAGCAGCCGTCGCTTGGGGTAGCGGTCGGCGAGGACACCGCCGTAGGCGCTCAGCAGCAGCGAGGGGCCGAACTGCAGCGCGGTGATCAGCCCGAGGGCGACGCCGCTGTCGTCGGAGAGCTGCAGCACCAGCCAGTCCTGGCCGATGCGCTGCATCCAGGTACCGGTCAGGCTGAGCAGGTTGGCCGAGGCGTAGCGGCGGAAGTTGCGCACCCGGAGGGCCCGGAACATGCCGCTCCCCTGCTCGGGCGGCGTCCGCTGGTCAGTGCTCGTCCAGGTCACCCACCGGCGAGCTTGTCCATGATCTCGGCCGCCTCGCGCAGCACCGCCCGCTCCTCGGCGGTGAGCTCCTGCAGCCGGGAGGCCAGCCACGCCTCACGCGCCTGCGCCTCCGCCGACAGCATCTCCTCGGCGGCCGGGGTGAGCCCGATGATCACCTGGCGGCCGTCGGTGGGGTGCGGCGTGCGGGTGACCAGCCCCGCGTTCTCCAGGGCGACGACGACCCGGGTCATCGACGGCGGCTGCACCCGCTCGTGGGCGGCCAGCTCCCCCGGGCTCATCGGGCCGTGCCGCTTGAGCGTCGACAACGCAGCGAGGTGGGTGAGCGTCACCGACGTGTCCACCCGCTGGTTGCGCAGCCGCCGGGAGAACCGCATGACCGCGAGCCGCAGCTCGTGGGCGAGCGCGGCGGTGTCCAGCGTCGTCCGGCCCACGGTCGTTAGCCTAACTCAGCGCCTGGTCAGAACAGCTGCTGCAGCGGCTCGAGCGCGAAGTAGACCAGGAAGAGCAGGGCCACCACCCACATGAGCGGGTGGATCTCCCGGCGTCGCCCGACGGCCACGCGCAGCAGCACGAAGCTGATGACGCCGGCCCCGATGCCGTTGGTGATCGAGTAGGTGAACGGCATCAGCGCGATGGTCAGGAACGCCGGGATGACCAGGGACATGTCGTCCCAGGTGAGGTTCTTGATCTGGCTGATCATCAGCGCGCCGACGATCACCAGCGCGGGGGCCGCCGCCTCGGCGGGCACGACCGCCACCAGGGGGGTGAAGAACACCGCGACCAGGAACAGCAGGCCGGTGACGATGCTGGCCAGCCCGGTGCGGGCGCCGTCGGCCACCCCGGCGGTGCTCTCGATGTAGGTGGTGTTCGACGAGACGCTGCCCGCGCCACCCGCGGCGGCGGCCAGCGAGTCGACGAGCAGGACCGGCTGCGACTTCGGCAGGTTGCGGTTCTCGTCCAGCAGGTCGCCCTCGGCGCCGACCGCGGTGACCGTGCCGACGGTGTCGAAGAAGTCGGCGATCATGATGGAGAAGACGATCAGCAGGGCGGCGATGACGCCGATGCGCTCGAACCCGCCGAACAGGGAGAAGTTGCCGAGCAGGGAGAAGTCGGGGGTGCCGACGACGTCGTCGGGCAGCTCGGGCACCTGCAGCCACCACCCGCGGGGGTTCTCGCCGTCCTCGCCGAAGCGCGGGCCGACGCCGGCGACGGCCTCGACGACGATCGCCAGCACCGTCGTCGCCACGATGCCGATGAGCAGCGCGCCCTTGACCCGGCGGACCACCAGCAGGCTCATGAGCAGCAGGCCGACGACGAAGGTGAGCATCGGCCAGCCGGCGAGCTGGCCGCCCACACCGAAGCTGATCAGCGGGTTGCCCGGCCGGATGATGCCGGCGTCGGCCAGCCCGATGATCGCCAGGAAAAAGCCGATGCCGACGGCGATCGCGATCTTGAGCTGGGCCGGGATCGCCTCGAAGACCGCCTTGCGGAAGCCGGTGAGCACCAGCACGGTGATCAGCAGGCCCTCCAGCACGACCAGGCCCATGATCTCGGGCCAGGTCAGCTGGGTGGCCGCGAAGACGGCGACGATCGCGTTGATGCCCAGGCCGGTGGCGAGCGCGAACGGGTAGCGCCCGACGATGCCCATCAGCAGCGTCAGCGCACCGGCGAGCAGCGCGGTGACGGCCGCGATCGAGCCGAACGGCAGGACCGTCCCCTCGACGTCGGCACCCGGTGTGCCGTCCGGACCGGCGATGCTGGTCAGGATGATCGGGTTGAGCACCACGATGTAGGCCATCGTGAAGAAGGTGGTGATCCCACCGCGCACCTCGCGGCTGACCGTCGAGCGGCGGGCGCTGATCTCGAAGTACCGGTCCAGACCGTTCTTCGGGCGGACCCGCGGCCCCTCGCTGCGGCGCGGCGTGGTCGGCGGCCGCCCCGCCGAGACGTCGGCGGGGGTGCTGCCGTCGGCGGCCGAGGCGCTGGCGCCACCGGAGGGACGGGACTTCTGCGGCATGCGGGTTCTCCGGGCGGTGCGGGTGGCCATCGAGCGGCGCCAGCGTGCCACATGCAGGGACCGGCACCGTCGCCCCGTGACCAGGATGGGATCTAAGGTGCCGTCGTGCCCCGTCCCGTCAAGCAGGCTCCCCCGCCGTTGCAGGTCGACACCGCGCGCGTGGTGATCGCCGGCATCGCCGTGTGGGCGGTGGCGCTGGTCGTGCTCCTGCTACTGGGCGACCGGGTGGACCGCATGTGGACCTGGACCTGCGTGGCCGCCATCGGGCTGGCGGTGCTCGGCCTCGGCGTCATGAAGCTGCAGGGGCAGCTGGGCCCCCGCGACCGCGGCTGAGCGCGGTCAGTCCGCCAGGACGTCGTACTCCGAGGTGTCGTAGCGCGCCGAGGTGACCACCTCGGTGTCCTGGACGACGACGAGCGTGGCCTGGCTGTGCGCGCCGCAGCCGTAGTCGGCGGCCACGACCCGCCCGTCACCGGGTGCGTAGGCGTTGCCGCAGGCGCCGACCATCCCGCGGAGCGAGCCGGCCAGCGGGAGCCAGAAGCCGCAGGTCGCGCAGGGGCCGGGGGCCTGACGGGCCATCGGTGAGGTCGGGCCGAACTCCCCCGACGACCAGCGGGCCACGGCCTCGGCACGCCCCTCGCGGGACATGACCCGCTCCCGGCCCAGCCCGATCTCTCGGGCGACGACGCGCCCCTCGGCGTCGTCGGCGGAGTCGTCGTCGACCGTGTAGGCCGGTACCAGGCGGGGGTCGTCCTCGGTGGCCGGCAGGACGTCGCCCACCGAGAGGTCCCCCGGGCGCAGCCGCTCGTGCCACGGCACCCACGCCGGCGCGAGCAGCGCCTGGTCGCCCGGCAGCAGGACGACCTCGTCGACGGTCACCCGCTCCTCGCCGGGCACCCGGGCGATCGTGACCGCCCAGTGCCAGCCCACGTACCCGGGCAGCCGGCTGGCGAAGGTGTGGGTGAGCACCTCGCCGAGCTCCGCGGGCCCCACGGCCTCCGCCGTCGCGCCCAGGTGCTCGCCCACCAGGTCGGCGGCCCCGGCCGTCTCGACGGCGGCCGCCCGGGCCGGCTCCACCGCGGCGGTCAGCGGCTCGGCCGGGGACGGGACGGGCGGGGTGGAGGCGGGCACGCCCCCCATTGTGGCTGACGGCCGGCCCGGCGTCTCCGACCGCACCGCCGCACCGGTGCGGCACCATGGGCGGCGTGCGCTCCTCGCCCCGCCCCGCCGGTGCTCGCCGCTGGCCGCGGACGGGCGGGCAGGAGCCGGCGCCGTCGGTGGACACGACCCCGCTCGGCGTCCCCCGGCCGCAGACGCGGCCGCTGCCCGCGCCAGGGCCCGGGCCGGCGCCCGCACCTGCCCCGCCGAGGGTCACCGTCACCCGGGTCGCCGCCGCCCGCAGCCGCGAGCTGACGGTCGCGGCCGCGCGCCGGGTCCGCACGGCGAGCCGGGCCGACGGCGCCGGCGACAGCGGGCTGACCCACCTGCTGTGGGTGAACGCCCTGCACATGGCCGGCGACGCGATGATCGCCGTCTCCCTGGCCGGGACGCTGTTCTTCGCCGCCACCGCCGACGCCCAGCGCGGCAACGTCGCGCTCTACCTGCTGGTCACCATGGCGCCGTTCGCACTGCTGGCCCCGGTCATCGGCCCGGCGCTGGACCGGCTCCAGCGCGGCCGCCGGTGGGCGCTGGCGGTCTCGCTGGGCGGGCGGGCGGTGCTCGCGCTGGTCATGGCCCGGCACTTCGACGACCTGTGGCTCTACCCGGCGGCGCTGGGCGTGCTGGTGCTCTCCAAGGCGCACAACGTGCTGCGGGCCGCGGTCGTCCCGCGCGTGCTGCCCGGGCCGATGTCGCTGACGTCGGCGAACGCCCGGCTGTCGGTGTTCGGCCTGGTCACGGCCGGCGTCGCCGGGGGGCTGGGCGCCGGGGTGGCCGCGCTGCTCGGCTTCGACTGGGAGCTGTGGGCGACGGCGGCGGTCTTCGTGGCCGGCGCGGTGCTCGCCGTGCGGCTCCCCCGGCACGTCGACGTCCCCACCGGCGAGGAGCCGGCCGACGTGCTCACCACCGCCGAGATCCCGCTGCCCGGCCGCCGGCGGCGGGTCTCCCCGCACGTGGTGCTGGCGCTGCGGGCCAACGCGGCGCTGCGCGGGCTGGGCGGGTTCCTCACCATCTTCGCCGCGTTCCTCGTGCAGGCGACGTTCGCCGACGGATGGTCGGCGACCCTCGCCCTGGGCGCGCTGGCCGCCGCGGCGGGGCTGGGCAGCTTCACGGGGACCGCGGTCGGGTCGCGGATGCACTCCGCCGCCCCCGACCGGCTGGTGCTGCACGCCGCGTCCGCCGCCGCGGTGGTGACGGTGCTGGCCGCGGTCTTCTACGGGTTCGGCATGGCGGTGCTGGTCGCCGGCGTCTCCGCCGTGGCCAACGCGCTGGGCAAGGTCTCGCTCGACGCGATCATCCAGCGCGAGGTGCCCGAGAGCCTGCGCGCCTCGGCGTTCGCCCGCTCCGAGACGGTGCTGCAGCTGGCCTGGGTCGCCGGCGGGGCGCTGGGCATCGCGCTGCCGCCCACCGGCTGGATCGGGTTCACCGTCGCCGCGGCGCTGCTCGTGCTGGCGGTGGCGCTGATCCTGTGGAGCCTCTACCGCAGCCGCCCCGCGCCGGGGACGGCGGGGGCCCCGGACGCACCGACGACGCCGGTGGGACCGTCGTGGTCGTGAGAACGCCCCGCACCGCCCTGCTGCTCGCCCTCTGCACCGCCGGGTCGCTGACCGCCTGCGCCGGTGAGCCCGCGACCCCGCAGGACCTGCGGGTGCAGGCCGGCAGCCAGGACGTCACCGCCGCGCCGACCCAGTACTGCCTGGACGGCGAGGGGCAGCGCTACAGCACCCGTCCCCCGGTCGTCGAGGTCTCCCCGGACACCACGATCGCGCTGACCGTGCCGGAGGCGATCGCCGAGCGCGGGTGGCAGGTGCAGGTGTTCGACGAGTCGCTGGAGCAGCTGATCGGCGAGGTCGACGTCCCCACGGGCACCGAGACCTTCGAGGGGATCAGCTCCTCCGACGTCGTCCCACCCGCCTTCTACCTGGTGGTCGTCGAGGACGCCGGCGGCGACTGCGGCGAGTTCACCGCGGCCTGGCCGGTCGGCTTCCTGCGCGCCGGCGGCGACCTGGGGAGCTGAGCGGCGCTCAGCCCTCCAGGTCGGTGGCGACCGCGCGCAGCACGGCGGCCACCTTCCGGGCATGGCCCCGGTCGGGGTAGCGGCCGTGCCGCAGCCCCTCGGAGACGTCGTCGAGCAGCTTGATCAGGTCCTCGACGATCGGGACCAGCTCGTCGGGCTTCTTCCGCGCGGCCGCGGCGACGGTGGCCGCCACCGACGGCAGCGGGTCGAGCAGGCGCACCTGCAGCGCCTGGTCGCCGCGGCGGCCGGCGACGATCCCGAACTCCACCCGCTGGCCGGGCTTGAGGTCGGTGCCGGCCGGGAGCGCGTCCTTGTGCACGAAGACGTCGGGACCGTCCTCGCGGGACAGGAAGCCGAAGCCCTTCTCCGCGTTGAACCACTTCACTCTGCCGGTGGGCACGGTGGATCCCTCAGTTCCTCGCTGTGGCGCGGCGCGCTGGCCGGACGGTCGACGCGGCGGGACGCCGCTGCTGGACAGGTTAGCCGCCGCGGCGCCGCCCCGACCTGCCGATTCCGGGCGGGTCCCTACGCTGGGCCGGTGCCCGACCACCCCGACTACCGCTTCACGCTCGCCAACGAGCGCACGCTGCTGGCCTGGCTGCGGACGGGGCTGGCGCTGGTCGCCGGCGGGGTGGCCGTCGCCACCTACGCCCCCGACCTCGGGGTGCGCTGGGGCAGCGCCGCGGTCGCGCTCGCGCTGGTCCTCATCGGGCTGGGCATCGCGCTGGCCGGCTACCGCCGCTGGCAGGCCAACGAGGCGGCGATCGGGGCCGGGCGCGCCCTGCCGGCCAGCCGGCTCGTCCCTGCCGCGGTCGCGGCCGTGGCGGCGGTGGTGGTCGTCGTCGGCGTGCTCGTGGGCGTGGAGGTGCTGCGCGGGTGAGCGGGCCGGTGGAGACCCAGCCCGAGCGCACGGTGCTGGCCTGGCAGCGCACCGGCCTGGGGCTGCTGGCCGTGGCCGGCCTGGTCGGGCACCGGGCGGTCCACCTCGGCCGACCGGCCCTGCTGGTCGTCGCGGGCGTCGCCGCGCTCCTCGGCATCGGGGTGCTCGGCGGGCTGGGGCCGGCCCGCTACCACCGGGTGCAGCAGCGGGTCGCCACCGGGCGCCCCGTCGGGGACCGGGCGGCCGCGCTGGCCGCGACGGCGGCCGTCGTCCTCACCGCCCTCGCCGCGGCGGTCGCGGTGCTCATCCCCGGCTGATGCCCGGCACGATCCCCAGCCGGTCCAGCAGGTGCAGGAAGGCGACGGCGAAGTCGTTCCCCGCCACCTCGCCGGCCACCCGGGCCCAGTCGACCTGCTCGCGCAGCGCCCGGGCCACCGGCAGCAGCCGCGCGAAGTCGCAGTAGTGCTCGTCCAGCGCCATGAGCTTGGAGACGACGATGTCGGTCGGCGCCATGACCGGCATCTGCACCGACAGCACCGGCAGCACCTCCGCCCGGTCGACCAGGTCGGTCTCCACCGGCCGCCCGCAGGTGCGCCAGATGACGTCGACGAAGACGTCGTCCCGTTCCACCTTCAGCAGCCAGTCCTCCGCCGGGTCGACGACCTGCAGACCGGCGTCGGCCAGCGCCTTCGCCGCCCGCTCCGCCTCAGCCGCCGGCACCAGGAAGTCGGCGTCGTGGTCGGGCTCGGGGGCGCCGCGCACCCAGGCGGCGTAACCGCCGCAGAGCGCGAACGGCACGTCGGCCTGCTTCAGCGCGACGGCGGTGCGCTTGAGCAGGTCGCGCACCTGCTCGCGGGGGGACGTCTGCACCCAGCGCCTGCTACCCGCGCGCGCCGCGGGCACACGGAGGGGTAGATCCCCGGGGCAGCGGGGCACAGGGACCGGGTGCGCATCGCGACCTTCAACATCCTGCACGGACGCTCGCTCGACGACGGCCGGGTCGACGTCGACCGGCTGGCCGCGGCGGTGAAGACCCTGGACGCCGATGTGCTCGGCCTGCAGGAGGTCGACCGCGACCAGCCGCGCTCGCTCGGCGCGGACCTGACCGCCGTCGCCGCCGAGGCGATGGGGGCGGTCGACTCGCAGTTCGTCGCGGCCCTCGACGGGACCCCCGGCGGCACCTGGATGGCGGCGACCGGCGAGGAGCAGCCCGGCTCGGCGAGCTACGGGATCTCGCTCCTGTCGCGCCACCCCGTCGTCTCCTGGCGGGTGGTGCGGATGGCCCCCCTGCGGGTGAGCGTGCCGCTGTGGTCCCCGCAGTCCCGGCGTCCCTTCCTGGCCCGCGACGAGCCGCGGGTCGCCGTCGCCGCCGTCGTCGACGGCCCGGCCGGGCGGTTCACCGTGTGCAACACCCACCTGTCGTTCATCCCGCGGTGGAACGGCCACCAGTTGCGGAGCCTGGTGCGGTCGCTCGAGGGCACCGTGGAGCCGCTGGTGCTCATGGGCGACCTGAACATGCCGCCGCGGGCCGCCGCCCGGCACAGCGGGCTCACCCCGATCGCGGAGGCCCCCACCTTCCCGGCACCGCGGCCGTCGCGGCAGCTGGACCACGTCCTGGTGCGCGGCGGCCTGCGCGCGGACGGCCCGGCCGAGGCCGTGCGGCTGCCCCTGTCGGACCACCGGGCGCTCGTCGTCCGGGTCGCGGCCGCCTGAGCGGGGAGCGGTCGCGGTGGCGCACCGTGCAGTGGATCATGACCGCATGCCCGGAGCCGGTCGCATCCTGACGCTGGTCGCCTCGATCGTGCGCACGGTGTTCGCGGTGATCGCCGCGGTCATCGTCGTCCACGCGGTCTTCGTGCTGTTCGAGGCCAACCCGGGCAACGTCCTCGTGCAGTTCGCGGCCGACTGGCGCGAGACGTTCGGCTGGTTCACCCGCGACCTGTTCACGCCGTCGGACCCGGAGGTCGCCGAGGCGGTCAACGCGGCGCTCGCCGCGCTGATCTGGGTGGTCGCGGGCTCGCTGCTGTCGAAGCTGGTCGTCCGGCTGGCGCCCAGCAGCACCGCCGGCGTCTAGGCGTTCCGCACCGCGGCGGCGGACTCCAGTCCCAGCTCGGCGACGGCGACCCGGCGCATCTCCACCTTGCGCACCTTGCCGGTGACCGTCATCGGGAACTCGTCGACGACCTTCACGTACCGCGGCACCTTGAAGTGGGCGAGCCGGCCGGCGCAGAACTCCCGCAGCGCCTCGGCGGTGAGCGGCTCGGCGCCCTCGCGCAGCCGCACCCAAGCCATGAGCTCCTCGCCGTACCGCTCGTCGGGGACGCCGATGACCTGGGCGTCGACGACGTCGGGGTGGGTGTAGAGGAACTCCTCGATCTCCCGCGGGTACACGTTCTCCCCGCCGCGGATGACCATGTCCTTGATGCGGCCGACGATGTTCAGGTAGCCGGCGTCGTCCATGACCGCGAGGTCGCCGGTGTGCATCCAGCGCGCGGCGTCGATCGCCTCCGCTGTCTTCTCCGGCTCGTCCCAGTAGCCGAGCATCACCGAGTAGCCGCGGGTGCAGAACTCCCCGGGCGTGCCGCGTGGGACGGTGAGCCCGGTGACCGGGTCCACGACCTTGACCTCGAGGTGCGGGTGCACCCGGCCGACCGTGGAGGTGCGGCGGTCGAGGTCGTCGTCGGCGCCGGTCTGGGTGGAGACCGGCGAGGTCTCGGTCATGCCGTAGCAGATGGTCACCTCGGTCATGCCCATCTCGGCGACGACCCGCTTCATCACCTCCACCGGGCACGGGGAGCCGGCCATGATGCCGGTGCGCAGGGTGGAGAGGTCGTAGCTCGCGAAGTCGGGCAGCGCGAGCTCCGCGATGAACATCGTCGGGACGCCGTACAGCGAGGTGCAGCGCTCCTCCTGGACCGCGCGCAGGGTCAGCGCGGGGTCGAAGCCGGGCGCGGGGATGACCATCGTCGCGCCGTGGCTGGTGGCCGCCAGGTTGCCCATGCCCATGCCGAAGCAGTGGTAGTAGGGCACCGGGATGCAGATGCGGTCGGCCTCGGTGTAGCCGCAGCCCTCGCCCACGAAGAACCCGTTGTTGAGCAGGTTGTGGTGGGTGAGCGTGGCGCCCTTGGGGAAGCCCGTCGTCCCCGAGGTGTACTGGATGTTGATCGGGTCGTCGGCCGAGAGCTCGGCGGCCCGCTGGGCCAGCCGGCCCCGGTCGCCGGCGCGACCGGCGTCCACCAGCCGCTCCCACTCGGGGGAGCCCAGGAAGACCACCTCGCGCAGCGCCGGGCAGTCGCCCCGGACCTCGGCGACCATCGCGCGGTAGTCGCTGGTCCTGAACTCCGGTGCGCTCACCAGCACCGAGATGCCGGCCTGCTGCAGCACGTAGGCGAGCTCGTGGGTGCGGTAGGCCGGGTTGATGTTGACCAGGATCGCGCCGAGCTTCGCCGTGGCGTACTGGACGAAGACCCACTCGGCGCAGTTGGGCGCCCAGATGCCGACCCGGTCACCCTTGCCGACGCCGAGGGCGTCGAGCCCGAGGGCGCAGGCGTCGACGTCGTCGACGAGCTGCGGGTAGGTCCAGCGGCGGCCCGAGGCGCACTCGACGAGCGCTTCGTGGTCGCCCACCCGCGCTGCCGTCCGATCCAGGTTCGCCCCGATCGTGTCGCCCAGCAGGGGGACCGTGGAGGTCCCGCTGCTGTAGGACGGCAGCGCGGGCGCGGTCACCGCCGCCGGCCCTCGGGGGTCTGGACGCCGGCCCGGTTGGGCTTGTCCGTCGGGTGGGCGTAGCGCAGCCGGTCGGCCGGGAGCGGGAAGCCGTGGTCCTCGCCGAACGGCGACAGGCCGCCGGCGACCGAGGCGGAGAGCTCGGTGATCGGCGGGCCGCCGCCGTCGGACTCGCCCCAGGTGGGTTCCACCAGGTGGGCGTGCTTCTCGTTGCGCTTGGCCATGACGCCTCCGTGTGCGGTAGCGGGTGCACCGCGCGGTGCACTCTTGCCGACATCTTCCCCCGACCGCCCCGCCGGCCGCGCGCCACCGCCCCCCGTGGCGGCGGTGGTGTCGCGGTCAGCGCCCCCGGGTGACGGCCCGGGCCCCGTAGAGGGTGCCCGCTCCCTCCGCGGTGAACACCCACTGCCCCGACCCCACCGGGGCGGCGAGCACGGCGGCACCGTCGAGGGCCTGCACCGCGCGGGTGCGCCAGATCGCTGTGCTCAGCAGCCGCAGCTGCACCGCCTCGTCCCCGCCGTCGGGCTCGAAGGCCAGCACCGCGGGCCCGGCGACGTAGAGCCGCCCGGGGCGCCACGTCGTGCCGGCCAGCGCGCGCCGCCAGCGGCTGGTGCGCAGCAGCGCCCCGCCGCCGACGACGACGGCGGCCAGCCCGCCCAGGACGAGCGCGAGGACGACGAGCCCGGCGCCGGGTACCCGACGGCCCTCCTCCCCGGCCATCGACACGGTGGCGGCGCCGAGCAGGACCCCGAGGACGACGGCGATGGCGCCGCCGCCCAGCCAGCGCAGCGCCCCGACCTGGAGGGCGGCCAGGGCGGTCCGGGTGCCGGGGTCGTCACTCGCCGGGTGCATGGGCACATGCTGGCAGCAGCGTCCGCCGGGACGGCGACGTAGCGTGGACCGGATGTCCACGGAAGCCCCCGCGACGCTCGCCGCCTGGTTGCGCACCCGCAGCGACGAGCAGCTGCGCGCGTTGCTGGCGGCCCGGCCCGACGTCGCCCGCCCCGCACCCTCCGACGTCGTCGCGCTGGCCAGCCGGCTGGCCGTGCCGGTGTCGGTCGACCGCGCCCTCGACGAGCTCGACGCCGCCACCCTGCAGGTGCTCGACGTGGTCCTGCTGGCGCCCACCGACGGGCTGCCGCCCGACGCGCTGGTGGCCGCGCTGCCCGAGGTGCCCGACGAGGTGGTCGAGGCCGCGGTGGAGGCGCTGACCACGCGGGCGCTGCTGTGGGGCGACGACGTCCTGCACGCCCCCGACCCGGTGCGCCGCGCCGTCCGCCACCCCGCCGGGCTGGGCCGCCGGGCGGTCGACCTGCGGCTGCAGCTACCCGCGGACCTGCCGGCCGCCGTCGGCGAGCTCGACCCCGAGGAGCGCGCCGTCCTGGAGCGGCTGGCCGGCGACCGCCCGGTCGGCCACCTCCCGGAGGCGCCCAACGGCGGCGCCACCCCGGCGCGGCGGCTGCTGCAGCGGGGCCTGCTGGCCCGCATCGACGCGCTGAACGTCGAGCTGCCCCGCGAGCTGGGGCTGCTGCTGCGCGGCGACCGCCCCTACGGCCCGCCGCGGCGGCGCCCCGAGCCCGCCGTCGTCGCCCGTGACCCGCAGGTGGTGGACCGGCAGGCCGCCGGTGCGGCGCTGGAGCAGGTCGGGCGGGTCGGCGAGCTGCTGGCGCTGCTGGAGGAGGAGCCGGCCGGGCTGCTGCGCAGCGGCGGGGTGGGGGTCCGTGACCAGAAGCGGCTGGCGAAGGCGCTCAAGGTGGCCGAGCCGGACGCCGCCTGGCTGCTGGAGCTGGCGCACGCGGCGGGGCTGCTCGACGTCGGCGGCCCGCACCGCGACGAGTGGCTGCCCACCCGCGCCTACGACGTCTGGCGGGAGCAGGACCTCGCCGACCGGTGGGCGGTGCTGGCGGCCGGGTGGCTGGGCGCCGTCCGCCTCCCCTCCCTGGTGGGCGTGCGCGACATGGCCGGCAAGGCCGCCAACCCGCTCTCCCCCGACCTCGTGCGGCACACCGCGCCGGCCATCCGCCGGTCGGCGCTGGCGGTGCTCACCGAGCAGCCGCCCGGGTCCGGGCTGGGGGCCGACGAGCTGACCGCGCTGCTGCGCTGGCGCACCCCGCGCCGGGCCGACCGGCTGGCGCCGGTGCCGGACGTGCTGGCCGAGGCCGCCCGGCTGGGCGTGGTCGTGGGCGGGGTGCTCTCCACCGGTGGCCGCGGCCTGCTCGCCGCCGGGGAGGACGGCGCCGCCGACGGCGTGCGCGGGCTGCTGCCCGAGCCGGTCGACCACGTCCTCGCCCAGCCGGACCTGTCGCTGATCGCCCCGGGGCCGCTGGTGGCCGAGCTGGCCGACACCCTGTCGGTCGTCGCCGACGTCGAGTCCTCCGGTGGCGCGACGGTGTTCCGGGTGTCGGACTCCTCGGTCCGGCGGGCGCTGGACGCCGGCTGGTCGGCCGCCGACCTGCACGACTTCTTCGCGAAGGCGTCCCGCACCCCGGTCCCCCAGGCGCTGGACTACCTGGTCGACGACGTCGCCCGGCAGCACGGGCGGCTGCGGGTGGGGGCGATCGAGTCCTACGTCCGCTCGGACGACCACGGGCTGCTCTCCCAGGTGCTGAGCGACCGGCGCACCGCCGCCGCGGAACTGCGCCGGCTGGCCCCGGGCGTGCTGGTGAGCGGGCTGGGGGCCGACGAGGTGCTCACCGTGCTGCGCGAGGCCGGCTACGCCCCGGCCGGCGAGCACCCGGGCGGTGCGGTGCTCACCCGGCCCCCGGCCCGGCCACGCGCCGCCGGCCGCCGCGGGACCGAGCCGGCGGCCGCGCCCCGTCCGCTGACCGCGGCCGACCTGGAGACGACGGTGCGGGAGATCCGCGCCGGGGATGCGGCGCTGGCCGCGCGCCGCGGCGAGGCGGTGCGCCAGGTGCCGGGGGTGACGACGGCGTCGACGCTGGAACTGCTGTCGCGCGCGGTCCGGGAGGGCGTGCCGGTGTGGTTGGGCTACGTGGACGCCCAGGGCAGCGGCAGCCAGCGCGTGGTGCAGCCGGTCTCGCTGGCCGGGGGCTTCCTGCAGGGGTACGACGAGCGACGCGGGGAGAGCCGCACCTTCGCCGTCCACCGGATCACGTCGGTGGCGCTGGTGGAGGACGACGGCGACTGACCCGCGCCGTTCCGTCGGGGGGGCGGCCTACCGTGCCGCCGTGACCGAGACGTTCACCGCCGTCCTCTGGGTGCACGACGGCCCGGCCGGGTGGCACTTCCTCACCCTGCCGCCCGAGGTCGCCGACGACGTGCGCGAGGCCGGCGCGGCCGTCCGCGCCGGGTTCGGGTCGGTGCGGGTCACCGCCACGGTGGGCGGCACCTCGTGGCGGACGTCGGTGTTCCCGGACGCGCGCAGCGGCTCCTACCTGCTGCCGGTGAAGAGGCCGGTGCGGGCGGCGGAGGGGCTGCGCGCCGGTGACCGGGTGGTGGTCCAGCTCGCCGTCAGCCGGGATCCGGCACCGCGACGCGGCGGGTGAGCATCCGGCCCAGGACGACCTACCTGTCGGCGCCGGCCCCTGGATCGGGGCGCGGCTGCGGGCCGGGCATGCTGCCCGGGTGATCGACGGCCCCCCGAGCATCCAGGAACGACTGGTCCCCACGCTGACGTGCTTCGGCTGCGGCCCGGCCAACGAGCGCGGCCTCGGGCTGCGCAGCCACCCCGGCGGGGACGCCGTCACCGCGACCTTCACGCCGTGGCCCGAGCCCGACAACGGCCTGGGGTACCTCAACGGCGGCATCATCTCCACGCTCCTGGACTGCCACAGCGCCGCTGCCGTGCTGCACGAGGCCGACGTGCGCGGCTGGGGGCCGCTGCCGGGAGCGGCGCTCGCGTACGTGACCGCGGGGCTGGACGTGCGGTACCTGCGCCCGGCCCCGCTCACCGAGCCGGTGGAGCTGCGGGCGGTGGTCACCGAGGCGGGCCAGGGGCAGATGACCGTCGACGTCGGGCTGCACTGGGACGGCAAGCCGCGGGCCACCGCGGTCGCGCTGTGGAAGCGCTGGCGGCCCCGCGCCTGAGCGCCGGCGTCTCCGTGCCGCCGTCGTCTCGATCCGGGACGGAAGGACCCGTCGTCCCCCGGCGTTACCGTGGAGAGTCCGGCGCGCCCGCCCGCGCCGCAGTTCCCGAGCGAAGGATGCGTGCGCGTGCCTGACGGCCCCCTGATCGTCCAGTCGGACAAGACGCTGCTGCTGGAGGTCGACCACCCGCTGGCCCGCGACTGCCGCGCCGCGATCGCCCCGTTCGCGGAGCTGGAGCGCTCCCCGGAGCACGTGCACACCTACCGGGTGACGCCGCTGGCGCTGTGGAACGCGCGCGCCGCCGGGCACGACGCCGAGCAGGTCGTCGACGCGCTGGTGCGCTACTCGCGCTACCCGGTGCCGCACGCGCTGCTGGTCGACGTCGCCGACACGATGGACCGCTTCGGCCGGCTGACCCTGCAGAACAACCCGGTCCACGGCCTGGTGCTCACCAGCTCCGACCGCGCGGTGCTGGAGGAGGTCATCCGCTCGAAGAAGGTCGCCCCGATGCTGGGCGCCCGGCTCGACGCCGACAGCGTCGTCGTCCACCCCTCGGAGCGGGGCCGGCTGAAGCAGGCGCTGCTCAAGGTGGGCTGGCCGGCGGAGGACCTGGCCGGCTACGTCGACGGGCAGGCGCACCCGATCTTCCTGGAGCAGGACGGCTGGCACCTGCGTGACTACCAGCAGGAGGCGGTCGACGGCTTCTGGGCCGGCGGCTCGGGCGTCGTCGTCCTCCCCTGCGGCGCCGGCAAGACGCTGGTGGGCGCCGCGGCGATGGCCGAGGCGAAGGCGACCACGCTGATCCTGGTGACCAACACCGTCTCCGGGCGGCAGTGGAAGCGCGAGCTGCTGGCCCGCACCACGCTGACCGAGGACGAGATCGGCGAGTACTCCGGCGAGCGCAAGGAGATCCGGCCGGTCACGATCGCGACCTACCAGGTGATCACCACCCGCCGGAAGGGCGAGTACCGGCACCTGGACCTGTTCGACGCGCAGGACTGGGGCCTGATCGTCTACGACGAGGTGCACCTGCTGCCGGCGCCGATCTTCCGGCTGACCGCCGACCTGCAGTCCCGGCGCCGGCTGGGGCTGACCGCGACGCTGGTGCGCGAGGACGGGCGGGAGGACGACGTCTTCTCGCTCATCGGGCCCAAGCGCTACGACGCCCCGTGGAAGGACATCGAGTCCCAGGGCTACATCGCGCCGGCCGAGTGCGTCGAGGTGCGGGTCGCGCTCGACGACGAGGAGCGGATGACCTACGCCGTCGCCGAGCCCGAGGAGCGGTACCGGATCGCGGCGACGGCGAAGTCCAAGCTGCCGGTGATCCGCCGGGTGCTGGACCGGCACCCCGACGAGCAGAAGCTCGTGATCGGCGCCTACCTCGACCAGCTCGAGGAGCTGGGTCAGGCGCTGGACGCCCCGGTGATCCAGGGCTCGACGACCAACCGGGAGCGGGAGAAGCTGTTCGACGCCTTCCGCGCCGGCGAGGTGAAGACGCTGGTGGTCTCGAAGGTCGCGAACTTCTCCATCGACCTGCCCGAGGCTGCCGTCGCGGTGCAGGTGTCGGGCACGTTCGGGTCGCGCCAGGAGGAGGCGCAGCGTCTCGGCCGGGTGCTGCGGCCCAAGGCCGACGGGCGGCAGGCGCACTTCTACACCGTGGTCAGCCGCGACACCCTCGACAGCGAGTACGCCGCCCACCGGCAGCGCTTCCTCGCCGAGCAGGGCTACGCGTACACGATCGTCGACGCCGGTGACCTGGCCGGCCCGGGCGAGGTCAACGGCCCCGACTGGGTGGACGAACCGGCCGACTGAGCGCTGAGCACCGGCCGACCTGCCGACCCGCACCCGAGACGTCAGTACGGCGGTGGCGTCGTCGAGGCCGCCAGACCGCTGGGCGTGGTCACGGTGAGGGTGCCGTCGGGAGCGAGGTGGTGCTGGCAGCCCGGGGCCTGGTGCTTGCCCCGGTGGTGCGGGGTGCAGTAGCCGACCAGGTTGGCCGCGCTCGTCTCGCCCTCGGGCCAGGGGCGATCGTGGTCCAGTTCGCCGCGCCTGGGGACCGGTCGACGGCAGCCGGGTTGCCGGCACCGGCGGTCGCGGGCGCGCAGGAACCGGTCGAGCCGCGCGCCCGGCCGGTACCCGTCGGTCGGCGGCGGAGCGCCCAGGCCCGGTAGGCCGCTCAGGTCGTGGGTGCAGCTCGCCCCGGCCCGCCGGCACGCGCTGTCGCCGCACCGGGAGCGCCGACGGAGCTCGTCGGCGTCGGTGAGCGCCACCAGCGCGCCGGTCAACTCGTCGACCAGGGCGATCCGCGGGCGGTCGACCAGTCCCCCGCCACCGGTCCGGTCGAGCAGCTCGGCAAGCGCGCGCCGCTGGGCGTCGGTCGCGGCACCGAGCGCGCCGAGCGCGTCCGGCGCCGAGGAGGACCGCCCCGCCGAGCTGTCCCGCCGGGCCGCCTCGTCGGTCGAGTCGGCCACCTCGGCGGCGTCCACGGCGCGGCGCGCCTTCCCCACCGCCCGCTCCAGGTCGAGCAGGACCGCTCCTGCGGCCTCGATCGCGCGGTCGGCCGCCGCCCACGAGCCGGGCTCGGGCGCGGGGGCGTCGGCGAGCGCACGCCCGGAAGCGGGAGCGGGCGGACGCCCGCCCGCATGGGCGTCCTCGAGCTCGGGGGATGGTCCGGGTTCCGGTTCGAGCCAGGGTTCGGGTTCGGGACCGGGCTCCGTCCACGGGCCGTCGTCGGCACACCAGGCCGGCTCCACCCACGGGAGCAGATCGATCTCAGCCGGCATCGCGTTCCAGCGCGCCGACTCCGCCAAGAACCTTACCTGAACCTCCGGCGGCGGGTCCTCCTCGCCGCCCCACTCCTGCAGGACGAGGGCCTCGGTGGCCGCCCACCAGTCGGCGAGCTGCTCCTCCTCGCTCGGGTACCAGTCCGCAGCACGCGCGCCTGGGGACACCGTCGGCTCGGCATCAGGGGCGTTGCCCCCGGCGGGCGCCACGGTGGGGCCACCGGTCGTGCCCGCAGCGGGAACCGGATCGCTTTCCGAGGGAGTGGTCGCATCCGCAGCGGTGTCTGCGTCCGCGGCGGGGGAAGGTTCCGGCGCGGCGGGAGAAGGTTCCGGCGGAACGGCCACCTCCGGAGCCGGGACGTCGGGGACGAGGCCGAATGCGCGAGCCAGGGCCCGCACCATCTCGGCCGGCACCACCTGGCCGTTGACCTCCCCCGGCTGGTCGCCACCGAGCAGGGTGCGCACGCCCGCCACCAGGGCGAGCTGGGCCTGCACGGGCGGCAGGCCGTTCTCGCCCGGCCGCAGCACCAGGTCGAGCAGGCAGTCGGCCATCTTCTGACCGCGGGTGCGCTGGTCGTCGGGCGTGGTCTCCAGGGCGTCGGCATAGCGGCCGAGCGCGTCGAGGAGCGCCTGGGCCTCCGGCACGGAGAGCAGCGCGCTGAGCACCGCCGTCCCGTCGGTGGTGCCTGGCCGGACCGAGATCCCGCGCTCGCGGAGCGCGCGGGTCAGCCGGCCGGCGGCGTCCCGGGCATCCCGGCGGAGCACCACCCGGCGGGCCTTGTCGCCCAGCTGGGCGGGGGTGGTGACCCGCCCGGCCGCCCAGGCGAGCAGCTCGGCCTCCACCTCGGCGCGGATCTTGGCGTCGGCGATCGGCGCGACGGTGCCGAGCATCGGCCACAGGTGCCCCTCGTGCAGCAGCCCTGCCTCGAGCGCGTCCAGCGTCCGCGGCAACCGGTGCACCAGCGTGAGGGACCGGGTGAGCAGCGCCTCGGCCGCCTGCGAGGTGCGGGACAGGCCGAGGACGAGCTCCTGCGTCGCCCACTCGCTGACGCCGGACAGCACCTCCGCACGCGACGCCCGGCGGTCGGCGCTCATGGCGCCCGGTTCGCCGGGCTGGCGGTCAGCTGAGGAGGGCCGGGTCGCGGCGAACTCGGCGATCGCCCGCGCGCGCAGCGCGGTCTGACGGGCGATCTGGCGGTCGGCGGCCTGGACCACCGCCAGCGGGCCGGTGGCCCACCCGGCCGCCGGCGCCACTGGCTCCGTGACCCCTGCCCGCTCCTCATCCACCATGGATCGAACATACGTTTGACCTCTGACAGTTCCGGCGTCAGCGAGCCCGCAGGTCCAGCCCCATCAGCACCTCGTCCCGGCGGTCGTCCACGCCGATCTGGAGCGCACCGGGCCAGCACCCGGTCACGGTCCACCCGTGACGGCCGTAGAACGACTCCAGGCCCATCCCGCCCCGCACCTCGAGCCGCAGCGCGTCCAGACCGAGGTCGTCCCGTGCCGCACGGGCCACCTCGCCCATCAGCGCGCCACCGACCCCCGACCCCCGGGCGGCCGGCGACGTCTGGACGTGCGTCACCCGGGCCCAGTGCGCGGCGACCGGGTCGGCGTTGCCCGTGAGGACCAGCCAGCCGGCCACCCCGCCGTCGCTGAGCGCGACGAGGAGCCTGCGCAGCCGCGGGTCGAGCCCGGAGCCCAGGCGGTCGACCACCGGCGCGACGACGTCGTCGTCCACCGGGACCTGCCGGGCGAAGCCGACCGCTCCCCCGCCGTTGACCACGTCCCGCCAGCAGCTGACCAGGTCCGCCCGCAGGGACGGGCTCACCTGGTCCGGCGCGGTCAGCCAGCGGAGCGGGGGCACCGGCGGCGACTGTCAAGCCCTCACGATGCGGCCGGGGGCGCCTGGGGACACCGGGGCCCGCGGGAGTGACGAGCCGGTCCGTTCGGGCCATGACAGTCACCACAGCAGCCGGACCGCGGTCCACGAAAGCGCTGGTCAACGGCCCACCGGGAGGCCGCCATACGTGGCGACGGCGGGGGCGCGCCGGAGGGGCCCGTTGGGCGTGTTGCCCGGCCGCCGATCAGAATGGGCCCCGACATGGCGACTGCAGCAGCAGCGGCGGCCCGGGCCCCGCAGACGACCAGCCGACCGCTCCGGGCATGGCAGCAGGCCGCCCTCGCGCAGTACGAGGAGGCCGCCCCCAAGGACTTCCTCGTCACCGCTACGCCGGGCGCCGGGAAGACGACGTTCGCCCTGACGCTGGCCGCCCGGTTGCTCTCGCGGCGGGAGGTCGCCCGCGTGGTCGTCGTCGCCCCCACCGACCACCTGCGGCTGCAGTGGGCCGAAGCCGCCGATGCGATGGGCATCGTCCTCGACCCGAACCTCACCAACGCCGTCGGCCCGGTGCGCGCCGGCACCCAGGGGTACGTGACCACCTACGCCCAGGTGGCCGGCAAGCCGATGCTGCACGCCGCCCGCGCCACCGCCGTGAAGTCGCTGGTGATCCTCGACGAGGTGCACCACGCCGGCGACGGCCTCTCCTGGGGCGAGGCGGTCGAGGAGGCCTACGGCATGGCCGCGCGCCGGCTGTGCCTCACCGGGACGCCGTTCCGCACCAAGCCCGACGAGCGCATCCCCTTCGTCCGGTACGAGGAGGACACCTTCGAGGGCGAGGCCGGCGGCCTGGTCAGCCGCGCCGACTACACCTACGGCTACAAGGAGGCGCTGGCCGACAACGTCGTCCGCCCGGTCGTCTTCGCCGCCTACACCGGCACCTCGCGCTGGCGGAACTCCGCCGGGGAGGTCGTCGCCGCGTCGCTGAGCGAGGCCGGTACCAAGTCGGTGGAGATGCAGGCCTGGCGCACCGCGCTGGACCCCAGGGGCCAGTGGGTGCCGCACGTCATCGCCGCGATGGACGACCGGATCACCCACCTGCGCGAGGAGGGCGGCATGCCGGACGCGGCCGGGCTGATCCTCGCCAGCGACCAGGACGACGCCCGCGACTACGCGAAGATCGTGCGGCGGGTGACCGGCAAGGCGCCGGAGCTGATCCTCTCGGACGACCCGAAGGCGTCGAAGAAGATCGAGCGGTTCGCGACCGGCTCGGCCCGCATCGCCGTCTGCGTCCGCATGATCTCCGAGGGCGTCGACGTGCCGCGCGCCGCCGTCCTCGCGTGGATGACCTCCTACCGGACGCCGCTGTTCTTCGCGCAGGCGGTCGGCCGCGTCGTCCGGTCCCGCTCCCCGCACGAGTCGGCGACGGTGTTCCTCCCCGCGGTGCGCCCGCTGCTGACGCTGGCCGCCTCCATGGAGGAGCAGCGCAACCACGTCATGCCGCCGCCGAAGACGGTCCAGGGCGACGAGCTCGACCTCGAGCCGCTGCCGCCCAAGGAGAAGGACCCCGACGGCATGAAGCAGTGGGAGGCCCTGGAGGCCGACGCCCGCTTCGCGCACGTCCTCCACGGGGGGACGGCACACACCGGCGAGGGCCGCGCGGCGACCGTCGTCGCACCCGAGGAGGAGGACTTCCTCGGCATCCCGGGCCTGCTCACCCCCGAGCAGACGGCGTCGCTGCTGGCCAAGCGGGACGAGGAGCTGCGGCTGCGCATCGCGCAGAGCCACCGGGACGACGCCGACGACTTCATGGTCGTCGAGGACCACCCCGACGAGGACGACGCCGGCCGCTCCTGGCGCGATGCGGCGGAGCTGCGCCGGGAGATCAACAAGCTGGTCAACCGCGTGGCGGCGCGCACCTCGCAGCCGCAGGCCGTGGTGCACACGCAGCTGCGCCAGCAGGTCCCCGGCCCCCCGTCGGCGTCCGCGTCGGTGGATGTCCTCCGAGCCCGCCGGGAGCGCCTCCGCACGATGCTCTGACCGAGGTGTGGGCGGTAGCTGCCCGACGGGCCTCCTGATCTGCGGTCACCGCTCAAGGGCCACCGCTCGGGTCCGCCGGCGCTTCGGGCCGGAGGCACACCGGGAGTACCGTCTCCCGATGGAGACGGTAGAGGTGCACGGCCTCCGCCTGGCATACCGCCGTACCGGCCACGGGCCAGCCGTGGTGTTCGTCCACGGCGGCGCCGAGGACGGTCGCGCCTGGACACCGCAGCTCGACGCGCTCTCCCGCGAGTTCACGGTGATCGCCTGGGACGAACCCGGCGCCGGGCGATCCGAGGACATGCCGGACCAGTTCGGCCTCTCCGACTACGCCGACTGCCTCGCGGGGATGATCCGCGCGCTCGGGGTCTCGCCCACCTCGCTCGTCGGCCTCTCATGGGGCACGACCGTGATCCTCGAGCTGTACCGACGGCACCCCGCGGTGATCCGGAGCATGGTGCTGGCTGACGGATACGCCGGGTGGCGGGGTTCGCTGGGCGCCGAGGAGGCCGACGCCAGGTTGGCCCTCGTGCGCGCCGCGCTGACCGAGCCGGCTGAGGCATTCGATCCGACCCTGCCCGGGCTCTTCGCGGGTGATCCACCCCCGCCTTTCGTGCCGCTCCTGAACGCGATGGCGGCGGACGTCAGACGCCGCAGCATGTTGATCGCCCTCACCGCTATGGCACGGGCCGATCTCACCGACGTCCTGCCGACCGTCCAGGTGCCCACCCAGTTGATCTGGGGCGCCCTCGATGCGCGGTCGCCGCTGTCGGTGGCACGCGAGTTCGAGCGCCGGATCCCTGGAGCTCGCCTGGCGGTCATCCCCGATTGCGGACACGTCAGCAACCTCGAGGCACCGCACCTCTTCAACGAGATCGTTCGCGGCTTCCTCGACAGCCAGCGCTGACGGCCGAGCCGCCGGGCAGGGGGGCGCGATGGGGGGCACGCCCGGTGACACCGCGCGCACCGCAGCCAGGTGGCGTCCGCTGTGCCGCGAAGCCGCTGCGTCGCGCTCGCGCCCCTCCGAGGTCCGCTCGCCGCGATCGGTCAGGGCACCGGCAAGAGCCCGCGCTGGGCGGCGATGGCCACGGCCTCGGTGCGGCCGTTCGCGCCCAGCTTCGCCAGGATGTTGCTGACGTGCACGCTGGCGGTCTTCTCGCTGATGTAGAGCTCCGCGCCGATCTGCCGGTTGGTGCGGCCCTTCGCCAGCAGCGCCAGCACCGACTGCTCCCGCGGGGTCAGCACCGCGGCCGGGTCGACCAACCGCACCCCGGGCAGGTCGACGTCGAGCCGGCCCCGGCGGACCAGCGCCTCGACCGCCTCGCGCAGCGGCGTGGCACCCAGCCGGACGGCGACCTCGTGCGCCGCGCGGGCCTCCACCGCGGCGCCGGCCCGGTCGTCGGTGGCCAGCAGCGCCTCGGCCAGCCGCCGCCGCGACCGCGCCTGCTCGTAGACGTGGCCGTAGCCGAACGCCTCGGCGGCGGCCTGCCACAGCTCGGGCGCGGCCTTCCCGGCCAGGCGGGCGTGCTCGGCGTCGACCCGCGCCCGCCACGCGAGGCCCTCGACACCCATCCCGCCGACCGACCGCTCGAACACCTCGACGGCCGACCGGGCGATCTCCACGAGCTCCTCGCCGCGGTGCACCCACCCGTCCGCCGTCACGCGGTCCCCCACCAGCCGGGCGGCGGCCGCGGCATCGGCAACCGCGCCCAGCGCCGTGGCGACCAGCCGCAGCACGCCCAGGTGGTCGAACCGCCACACCTCGCGCAGCCGGGCGCTGGTCGCGATCGCGACGTCCACCGCCCGCGCCGCGTCGCCCGCCCAGGCGGCCAGGTCGATCTCCGCCGCGCCGGTGACCAGCGAGAGCAGGTAGTGGGCGTTGACCCGCTCGACCAGCGACCGCGCCCAGGCCAGCCGGTCCCGTGCCGCCGGGTCACCCCGGCCGACCAGCACGAGCAGCGCGGCGGCGCGCACGTGCGCCGCCATCTCGGGCACCCGCGCCAGCGCGTCGGCCTCGGCCAGGCTCGCGTCCCACTCCCCCACCGTGTACAGCGCCGTCACCCGCAGGTGCCGCAGCCCGGCCGGGTAGGTGGCCCACTCGACGCCCAGCGCCCGGGCCCGCTCGGTCGCCTCCCCGGTGAGGGCCACCGCGCCCGGCACGTCCCCGGCCTCGAACCGGTCGACGGCGAGGTTGAACCAGGCCCGCATCTCGACGTCGACGTCGCCCGAGCGCCGCCCCCGCTCCAACGCCTCGCCCAGCCGACGCCGCACCCCCTCCACGTCCGCGGCCGGCCGGGACCGCACCTGCGAGACGGCGGTGTCCGACCACGCGGCGTCCAGGCCGAGGACGTCGGCCGCCGCGAGCGCCTCCTCCGCGGCCGCGTCGCCCTCGGCGAGGAGGTTGAGGCTGAAGCACATGCGCGCGTGCGTGGCCGCCGCCCACGTGCGCAGCTCCGACGGCGGCTCGGCCGGGACCAGCGCCATCGCCGCGCTGCTCTCCCGGTAGCCGCCGGTGTGGTCCTCGATACGCACCAGGGCCTGGGCGAGCGTGTAGTGCAGCCGCGCCCGGGTCCCCGGGTCGCCGTCGGGCCCCACCAGCTCCAGCGCGGCGCGCAGCAGCCCCGCGGCGCGGTGCAGCTCGCCCGACGTGCGGGCCGCGGCGGCCGTCTCCACCAGCAACGCCACCTGGTCGCGGCCGGCCCGCCCGGCCGCGTCGGGCACCGCCGGCCACAGTGCGAGCGCTGCCTCGAGGTGCTGCAGCTGCTCGGCGGGCGCGCCGACGGCGCACGCGTCGGACGCCGCCTCCAGCGAGGCGCTGAACGCGCCCGGCAGGTCGTTGCTCTCCCGCGCGTGGTGCGCCCGCTCGGCGGCGGTGCCGGCGTCGGCGTGCGCGGCCAGGTAGCCGGCGATCGCCGCGTGCAGCCGCACCCGCTCGCCGGGCAGCAGGTCGGTCAGCACGGCCTCCCGCAGCAGCGCGTGCCGGAAGCGGTAGCGGCCGTCGTCGGAGACGACGAGGAGGTGGTGGTGCACCACCTCGGCGAGCGCCCGCTCCAGCTCGTCGGGCGCCAGCTCACCGATGGCGGCGACCAGCTCGTGGCGCACCCGCCGCCCCGCCACCGCGGCCACCCGCAGCACCCGCTGGGCGGCCGGGGAGCGCTGCTCCACCCGCGCCAGCAGGACGTCGGCCAGCGCGAGCGGTAGCGCCTCGCCCTGCAGCCCGGCGGCCAGCAGCTCCTCGGCGTAGAAGGCGTTGCCCTCGGCGCGGGCGACGACGTCCTCCACGGCGCTCTGCGGGAGGTCGGCGCTCGCCAGCCCGCGGACCAGGTCGCCGACGGCCGCGTCGGGCAGCGGCGCGAGGTCGAGGCGCTCGACGCCCGGCAGCCGCACCAGCTCGGCCAGCAGCGGGCGCAGCGGGTGCCGGCGGTGCAGGTCGTCGGCGCGGTAGGAGGCGACGACGGCGACCGGCTCGTCGACCAGCCGGGCCAGCAGGTAGCGCAGCAGGTCGCGGCTGGACCGGTCGGCCCAGTGCACGTCCTCGAGGACGACGAGCAGCGGGCCTGCGGCGGCGAGCTCGCACAGCAGCGCGGCGACCGACTCGAACAGCTGCAGCCGCCCGTCGTCGACCGGCTGCGGCGCGGCCCGGTGCGGCAGCGGGCGGCCGAGGTCCAGTCCCTCGCCCGGCGGCGGCACGGGGACGACCGCGCCCGGGTGGCCGGCGAGGAAGCCGGTCAGGACCGGGTTCGCCCGGGCCGCCGGCACCAGCTCGGGGTCGGCGGCGAGCGGGCGGAGGAGGTCGACGAAGGGCAGGTAGGGCAGCCCGACGTCGCCGAGGTCCACGCAGTGCCCGGTGAGCACCCGCAGCCCGCGCGCGGCCGCCTCCCGGCCCAGCTCGTCGAGCAGGCGGGTCTTGCCGACGCCGGCGTCGCCGGCCAGCAGCGTCGCGCACGCCCGGCCGGCGGCGGCCCGCTCCACCTGCGCGAGCAGGCGGGCGAGCTCCTCGGCCCGGCCCACCAGCGGGGCGTCGTCCCAGCGTGACACGGCTGGGATCGTGGCACGCGGGGGTGACCGATCGCGGCCGGTCCCACCCGGCCGGGGTGCGCTCAGCGCGAACGCCGGTGCCGGCGGAGCCAGGAACCCCGCCGGGTGCCGGTGGTGCGGCCGATCCCCTGGAGGACCTCGCGGCGGTAGGCGAGCTCGGCCTCGAGGCCGGGGTTGGGGTAGGTCATCGTCGTCCCTCTCTCGTCGGTGGTGACACGAGGAACGGTCGTGCTGAGGCCGGGGGCCGGGCATCGGGCGGTCACGCCGTCCGCGGTGGGGACGCACACCTAAGGGGCCCTCAGCCGCCACCCGTCAGGGTGACACCGGGGCCGGGACGCGGTTGACCGGCCGGCTCGCGGGAACCGCTGCCCTCGCGAGCCGGCGCCCCGCCGGCCGCCACCGGAGGAGTTCGTCATGCGACTCGGAACCGCCATCGTGCTGCTCGCCCTCGGCGCGATCCTCACCTTCGCCCTGCGCGTGGACGTCAGCGGCGTCGACCTGCAGGTCGTGGCCTGGATCCTGATGATCGTCGGAGCGCTCGGGATCGTCCTCGAGCTCGCCGTCTGGGGGCCGCGCCAGCGCCGGGTGACCCGGACCGACGCCTACGGCGACCCGGGTGGTGCACCGGCCCGCCGGAGCACCACGGAGGAGACCTACTGAGCGACGCGCGGACGACGAGAGCCCCCGCCCGGGCAGGGCGGGGGCTCTCGTCGGTTCAGGTCCGGACCGGATGACGGCCGCCTCGCGGCGATAAGCACAACACGGCTCCAGGCCCCCGACCGAGGTCGGGGCGGTAGTCCGTGAAGGCGTAACCAAATGGCACCCGGGGGCACGATGCACCCGGCCCGGACTCGTCCCACCGTACGCGCCGGACGTACCGGCGTCATGTCGCGGGACGTGGCCGTGGACACGGGCTCAGCGCCGGTGGGGACGGCACCTGGCCGCGGTGCGACGCGGAGCGTCGCGGGTCAGTTGAACCCGCGCTCGTCCTGCTTGAGGGCCGTGTCGACGGTCAGCGCCGCGGCGATGACCATGCTCGCCAGCGGCTCGGGCAGGCGGTAGTGCACCAGGACGACGTAGCGGTCGGCCGTGGTGAACATGATGCGGGCCAGGCCCTCCCACTTCTTGGTGATCCGGGCGATCTCGACACCGGCGGCGTCGGTGATGGCGAAGTCCCACGCCCGCCAGTTCTCCGCCTGGATCGCCCCGACCAGCGCCCCGTCGGCCACCAGGTCGAAGCGGATCCTCCCGAAGACGTTGGCCTGCACGATCTCGCCGACCGGCGCCCCGTCGGGTCGCTCGACCACCACCCGCGACCTCACCAGCTTCGCCGGCCGGGTGAGCACCAGCACCGGCCCGCGGGCGTCGCGCACCTCCAGCCGGTGGGTCAGGAACTGGTCGAGGTTCGAGACGAAGCGGACGGCCTTGCGGAGCCCGCTCTGCCCGACCTGGACGACGGCACCGATCTGCTGCCCGTTCCCGTCGAGGACGGCGTACTCGTTGGTGAGCTCGACGAGCTTGGTCCTCTGGTTCACCAGGAGGACCGGCTGGTCGTACAGCGACGGCCCGGCCGCCGGCGGCGGCGCCGCGGGCTGCTGCACGTGCTCGCTCCAGCCCTGGCCGTCCCACCACCGGGTGCCGGGGCCGCCGGCGGGATCGGGGTACCAACCGGGCGGCGGGGGCTGCGTCACGGCGGTGAACCTAGCGCCGCTGCCCCGCGGGGCCGCGCGGCCGGCGTGCCAGACTCCGAACCGTGGCCGAGCTGACCGACGTGGAGGCCCGCGTCCTCTCCGCCGTCGACGAGCAGTGGGCGGTGGACCGGCTCGCGGCGATGATCGCCGTCCCGTCGGTGGGCGGCTCGGCGGCCGAGAGCGAGGTGCAGCACCTGCTCGCGGGCTGGCTGGACGAGCTGGGCTGCGACGTCGACTGCTGGCCGGTCGACCTCGCGGAGGCGGCGACCGCCGCCGACGCCCCCGGCCAGGAGGTCGTGCGCACCGAGGCGTGGGGCGTGGTCGGCACCACCGGCGGCGAGGGCACCCCGGCGCTGGTGCTCTCCGGGCACACCGACGTCGTCCCGGCCGGCGACCCGGGCCTGTGGGCCGGCGACCCCTTCGTCCCCCGGTTCGCCGACGGCGCGGTGCACGGACGCGGGGCCTGCGACATGAAGGCCGGCGTCGTCGCCACGCTCGCCGCCGTGCACGCCCTGCGGACGGCGGGGGTGCGGCTGGCCCGGCCGCTGGCCGTGCACGGCGTCGTCGGCGAGGAGGACGGCGGCCTGGGCGCCTGGGCCACCCTGCGCCGTGGCCACACCGGCGAGCTGTGCGTGATCCCGGAGCCGACGGCGCAGGCCGTGGTGACCGCGCACGCCGGCGCGCTCACCTTCCGGCTGGAGGTCACCGGCCGCGCCGCGCACGCCGCCATGCGCGACCGCGGGGTGAGCGCCGTCGAGCTGTTCGCGCACGTGCACGCCGCGCTGCGGGAGCTGGAGGCGGAGCGGCAGCGCGACGCCGACCCGCGCTTCGGCGACGCCCGCTTCCCGTACGGCATCTCCATCGGCCGGGTCCGGGCCGGCGACTGGGCGAGCTCGGTGCCCGACCGGCTGGTGGCCGAGGGGCGGTACGGGGTACGCATCGGCGAGCCGGTGGAGGCGGCGCGCGCGGCACTGGAGACCCGGCTGGCGGAGGTCTCGGCGGCGCACCCGTGGCTGGCCGGGCACCCGGTGCGGCTGACGTGGGTCGGCGGCGCGTTCGCCAGCGGTCAGCTGCCGGCCGGGCACCCGCTGCTGCCCGCCGTGCGGGCCGCGGTCGTCGACGCCGGCGGGCCGCCACCGGTCGAACGCGCCCTGCCCGCGGGCACCGACCTGCGGCTCTACGCCGCCAGGGGCGTCCCGACGCTGCACTACGGGCCGGGTGACCTCCACCTGGCGCACGGCCCGCAGGAGCAGGTGCCGGTCGCCGAGCTGGTCACCGCTGCCCGGGCGTTCGCGCTGCTCGCCCTGCGCACCTGCGGGGTCCGGTGAGCGGCCCGGTCGGGTTCGAGGCCTGGGCCGCGCTGGCCGGGGACTCCCCCATCTCGCGCACCGAGTGGGCCGCCGTCGTCGCCGCCTGGAGCGAGCCGCACCGCCGCTACCACGACCTCGCGCACCTGGCGGCCGTGCTCGGGCTGGTCGAGCGGCTCTCCGCCGACGCGCCGGACCCGGCCGCCGTCGCCCTGGCCGCCTGGTACCACGACGTCGTCTACGACCCGCTGCGCGCCGACAACGAGCAGGTCAGCGCCGACCGCGCCCGGGCCGGGCTGCGTGGCCTCGTGCCGGAGGAGCGGGTGGAGGAGGTCGCCCGCCTGGTGCTGCTCACCGCCGCGCACGACCCCGAGCCGGGCGACGTGAACGGTGCGGCGCTGTGCGACGCCGACCTCGCCGTCCTCGCCGCGCCCCCGGCCGCGTACGCGGGCTACGCCTCCGCGGTGCGCGCGGAGTACGGGCACCTCTCCGACGAGGACTTCACCGCCGGGCGGATCGCGGTCCTGGAGCGGCTGCTCGAGCTGCCCCGCCTCTACCGGCTGCCCGCGGCCGCGGAGTGGGAGCAGCCGGCGCGCGCGAACCTGACCGCGGAGATCACCCTGCTGAGGCAGCGGGCCGGCGAGGCTTCCGGAGCCTGAGCCCCGCCGCGAGCAGCCGCTGCAGCAGCTCCCGGGAACCCACCGGCAGCGCCCCCGCGGCGACCGCGACCTCGTAGAGGTCCGCGGGGACGTCGTAGTGGTCGCCCTGGAACGCCCGGCGCGGGATGCCCAGCTCCACGGCGACGAAGGCGTGCAGCTCCTCGTAGGAGACGTCGCTGACCAGGTGCGACCACATCCGCCCCCGCCACGGCCACACCGGGGAGTCGATCAGCACCGCCACGGCGAGCAGTGTGCCGGGCCGCGACTAGCGTCTGCCCGGTGAGTGCAGAGATCCGCTGGGGAATCGTCGGGCCGGGCCGCATCGCGGAGAAGGTGGTGGAGGACTTCGCGGTCGTCGACGGCGCCCGCGCGGTCGCCGTCGCCTCCCGGTCGCAGGAGCGCGCCGACGGGTTCGCCGCGCGGCACGGCCTGGAGCGGGCCTACGGCTCCTACGGCGAGATCCTGGCCGACCCCGACGTCGACGTCCTCTACGTCGCCACCCCGCACCCGCACCACCACCAGTTCGCGCTGGCCGCGCTGCGCGCGGGCAAGGCGCTGCTGGTGGAGAAGGCGTTCACCGCCACCACCGCCGGGGCCGCCGAGGTGGTCGACCTCGCCCGGGAGAGCGGCACCTTCGTCATGGAGGCGATGTGGACCCGGTTCCAGCCGGCCGTCGCCAGGCTGAACGAGCTCGTGGCCGACGGCGCGATCGGCGAGGTGCGCTCGGTGCAGGCCGACCTCGGCGTCTCCCGCGAGTACGACCCGGTCGACCGGCTGTTCGCGCTGGAGCTCGGCGGCGGAGCCCTGCTCGACCTGGGGGTCTACGTCGTCTCCTTCGCCCAGATGCTGCTGGGCACGCCCGACCGCGTGGTCGCCACCGGCTCGCTGTTCCCGTCAGGAGCCGACGCGGAGGCGGCGATCCTGCTGGGCTGGGAGGACGGCCGCAACGCCGCGCTCACCACCTCGCTGAAGTACGCCCTGCCCGGGACGGCCCGCGTGGTGGGGACGACGGGCTGGATCGACGTCGTCCCCCGCTTCCACCACCCGCAGACGATCGTGCTGCACCGCGACGGCGCCGAGCCCGAGGAGATCACCCGCCCGCAGACCGGCGCCGGATACGCGCACGAGCTGGCCGAGGTGACCGGGTGCCTGCGCGCCGGCCGCACCGAGAGCCCTGCGATGCCGCTGGCCGACACGCTGGTGGTGCAGGATGTGCTCGGGCAGGCCGCCGACCAGCTCGGGGTGCGGCACGCCGAGGCGGTCGACGTCCTGTGATCGTGGTGACCGCGGCCGGCGGGTCCACCGGCACCGCCGCCGTCCGGGCCCTGCTGGCGCGCGGCGAGCAGGTGCGCGCCGTCGTGCCGTCGCGGAAGCCGCGGCCGGAGCTGGACACGCTCGGCGCCGAGGTGGTCGTGGGTGACCTCACCGGCGACCTGTCGGACGCGCTGGCCGGTGCGGACGCCCTGTACCTGATCTGGCCGAACTTCGACCCGGGCGAGGCCGCCGGGGCCGCCGCCGTGCTCACCGCGGCCGCCCGCGCAGGGGTGCCCCGGCTCGTCTACCACTCGGTGCTGCGCCCGCAGGCCCGCGCGATGCCGCACCACGCCGCCAAGGACCTCGTCGAGGAGGCGCTCGACGAGGCCGTCGCGGGCACCGGGGCGCGGTGGCGGGTGCTGCAGCCCTGCGCGTACGCCGACAACCTCGACGGGCAGCTGCCCGGGGCGGTCGACAGCGGAGAGCTGCGCAGCCCGTGGGGCCTGGAGCGGGCGCAGTCCTTCGTCGACCTCCGCGACGTCGCCGAGGCGGCGGCCGTGCTGCTCACCGAGGACGGGCTGGACAGCGGCACCTTCGAGGCAGTGGGCCCCGAGGCGCTCACCGCCCCGGACGTCGCCGCGCTGCTCGGCGAGCGGGCCGGCCGGCCGGTCACCGCGGTCGACGTCCACGCCGAGGACGACGGGACCTACGCCGGCCGCTGCCGCACCACCATGTTCGACTGGTACCGGGCGCACGGCTTCACCGGCAGCCCGCGCGTGCTCGCCGCGCTGCTCGGCCGGGCGCCGCGCACGTTCGCCGAGCACCTCGCCGAGCGGGTCCCGGCGGGCGCCTGACCGTCCCCCGACCGGGTGGCTCGCCTGCAGCTGCCACCGCCACCTGCCGATGGGGAACGGGAACGGCCGTACCGACGGCCATCCTCCCGAGGGGACGACACCCATGGCACTGCTCGAAGGTCTGGCCGCGCTGGCGGCGAAGTTCGCCGGCGCGAGCACGGTCGCCCAGGTGGCGACCGGCGTCGGCATCGCCACCGCCGGCGTCACCGGCGCCGGCGCCGTCGGCGTCCTGCCGACGCCGGTGCAGGACGCCGTCGCCGGCACGGTGGAGACGGTGACGCCGTTCGAGCTCCCGAGCTCGGACGACGACGCCACGACCGACGGCGCCACGGACGTCGACGTGGAGGCGACCGAGGACACCGCCGACCCGGAGGTCGTCGACGACGGGGACACCGAGGACGGCGCGCCCGAGGACGGGACCACCGAGGACGGGACCACCGAGGACGGCGCGCCCGAGGACGAGACCACCGAGGACGAGACCAGCGCGGAGGAGACCGGGCTCCGCGGCCTGGACAACGCCATCGCGCACGCCGACGAGCACGCCCAGGGAGCACTGGCGGCGGCTCAGGCCCGCCAGGCGGCCCACGACACGGAGAAGGCCGCGCGGGACGCGGCCCGGGAGGCGGAGAAGGCCGCCCGCGACGCGGCGAAGGCCACCCGCGGCGTCCCCACCCCGGTCGAGGAGCCGGTCGAGCAGGCCGACGGCGCCGGCACCGCGCAGCCCGCCGACCAGGGCCGGGGCAAGCAGGGGCGCGGCGGCAACTGACCGGCCGGGTCAGCCCGGGGGGACCTCCACCGGTGCCCATGCCAGGCCCGTCGCCTCGGCGGCCGTGGGCACGCGGGTGGGCGTCCCCCCGGCGCGGCGCACCGCCTCGGCAAAACGCACCGCGTCGATGACCGCGGCGCAGCCGGGGTCGTTGTTGAAGTAGACGAGGACGTCGTCGTCCCCGTAGGCGGCCACCAGCCGGTCGGCCCACAGCTGCAGCGTCTGCGGGCGGTACCCCCAGCCCTCGAACCCGTGGTGCAGCCGCAGGTAGCCCCAGCCGGCGGTCCGCCAGAGCGGCGCCACCGGCTGCTCGTCGCGGTCGGCCCAGCACAGCGCCGCGCCGTAGCGCTCCAGCAGGGCGCGCACCTCGTCGGTCCACCAGGACTCGTGCCGCGGCTCGACCGCCACCCGGGCGCCGGCCGGGAACTGCGCCAGGCAGTCGCGCAGCAGCTCCGGGTCGGCCTTCAGCGTGGGCGGCAGCTGCAGCAGGACCGTGTCCAGCTTGGGCCCGAGCCCCTCGGCGCGGCCCATCAGGCGGGCGACCGGCTCCTCGGGCTCGCGCAGCCGCTTGATGTGGGTGAGGAAGCGGCTGGCCTTGACCGCCCACCGGAAGTCCGGCGGGGTGCGCTCGCGCCACTTCTCGAACGTCTCCCGCTCGGGCAGCCGGTAGAACGCGTTGTTGCTCTCGACCGTGGCGAAGTGCTGGACGTAGTGCTCCAGCCAGAGGCGCTGGGGCAGCTTGGGCGGGTAGAAGGCGCCGCGCCAGTCGCGGTACTGCCACCCCGAGGTCCCGATGATCACCGCCATCCCCCGCCGCTACCCCGCGCCGCGGTGACTGACGCGGCACCGACCCGCGCCCCCGTATTGGGGGACGGGCGCACCCCTCTGCTCGGGTGCTCCTCCCCCGGGATACGGACGACCGTGGCCCGCACCAGACCTGCCCGCGACGGGGTGGGCACGGCGGGAACAGCGGAGCGCGCGATGATGACTACACGACCGACCCGGAACCCTGGTCGCGGAGGAGCGCACCGAGCCGCGCCACTCCCCGGCCCTCGAACGACGCGGAGGCGTCTGTTGGCCGGGGGGCTCGGCGCCGCCCTGACCACCAGTGCGATCGTCACGCTGGCCGCCACGGCCGAGGCGGGCACACCACCGCTGGGCCCGGGGAACATCGAGGCGTTCCCGGCCCGGGACATGGTGGCGATCGACGGCTACGCCGAGCAGGCCGGCCAGACGGCCACCGTCACCGCGACCCGCGACGGTCAGGTGATCGGCCGCGGCACCGGCACCGTGGACGCCAACGGCTTCCTCGAGTTCAACCACGCGGGCGCCGCGTGCTGGGGCCCGCTCGACCCCAGCGACCCGAGCACCGCTGTCACCCCCGACCTCAGGGGTGGCGACCGGATCGACGTGTCCTTCAGCGACACCGCGTTCAGCGACGGCATGGTGATCGCTTCCTCGGTCATCACGGGGTACACGACCACCGGACCGGACGCCTCGGGCGCCTACTCCGTCACCATCGAAGGGACCTACGGCGCCGACGTCGATCTCAACCGCTTCATGGTCGAGGTCGTCAACCCGGACATGCGCGAGGAGCCCGGCGGCATCGAGGACCGGGCCATCTCCTGGGATCCGACCCTGGCCGACGGCGAGACCAACGGCGGCAGGGGGTACACCGCCGTGGGGACGGCGGCGGACGGCGCATTCTCGGCCACCTTCGGCGGGCTGTCCGAGGCCGACCAGCAGCACGTGGCCGCCGGTGAGCACGTCGTCCTGAGCTGGATGGCGGACCACCCGACCGTGGAGCAGCAGCTCGGCCTCACCCTGTGGGAGAGCGGTCAGGTCAACGGCCCCGGCGACCCGTCGTGCCCGCCCGGGGCGGCCGACGGCATGCCGGTGCCTCCCACCACGGCCGACGTGACCGGCCTGTCCGCGGGCGGGACCGGGTTCACCGTCACCTGGCCCGTTCCCCAGCAGCCGGTCGACGCCCCCGCCGTCAGCCAGTACCGGGTATCGGCCTACGACGCCGCGACCGGTCAGGAGGCCGCGATCCGCACCACCGGCACCACGGCCACGTTCCAAGGACTGGACGGGTCCAAGAGCTACGAGCTGCTCATCGAGGCGTTCAGCGGCACCGTCGTCCCGTTCGACGGCCGGTGGAGCGAGCCGGCCCCGCTCGGTTCGGTGGACCTCGCCACAGGGGCGTACACGCCGCGGACCTCACCGGGCGCCGGGGACGGTGGTACGGGTGGGGAGACCCCGCCGCCCACGTCCGCGGAACCGACCGGCGTGACCGCCACGGCCACCGGGACGACCTCGGTGGACGTGAGCTGGACGGCCGCGCTCGACGCCGTCTCCTACGACGTGAGCCTGACTCCGCCCACCGGTGACGCCGTCACCCAGACGGGCATCACCACCACGACCGCCTCGTTCGCCGGGCTCACAGCGGGCACCACGTACGGCGTCTCGGTCACCGCGGTCGACAGCGCCGGAACCCGCACCACCTCGACCGAGACGGTGTCGGCGACCACGCTGAGCGACGCACCGAGCAGCACGACGGTGACCCGCGTCGTCGGTGGCCACGAGCGCGTCACGATGGAATGGCTCGCGGCCACCGCGGGCAACCCGGCTGCTCCGGTGACCGGCTACGAGCTCTCGGCCACCCCGGTCAACGCAAACGGCACGCTCGGGACGCCGGTCACGGCCACGGTCGGCGCCGTCACCACCGGCACGATCACCGGCCTGAGCAACGGCACCACGTACGACCTCGACGTGGTGGCGCTCGCCGGGGAGTCGAGGGGCTCGGCGGCGACCTTCGCCGACGGCCACCCCGGGACGGTGGTGCCGAACGACGTCCTCACCGTCGGCCGGGCCCAGTTCCGGGACGACCGGAACGAGTACCGGATCACCGGCACTGCCCAGGACACCACCGCCAACACCGTGACAGTGCGGCTCAGCACCGGTGAGCTGGTCGCGCAGAACGTGGCGGTCACGGCCGACGGCGCCTGGTCGATCAGCACCCGCAACGGCCCGCAGGCCACGCCGACGGCGACGCTGACGGTGACCTCGTCCTCCGGGGGGAACCTGACCGGGGTGCCGATGGAACGCCGCTGAGCACCGCGGTCGCGGCAACTGCCGCGGCCACGAGCGGGCACCCGAGGGCCCGTCACCACACCGGTGGCGGGCCCTCGGCGCGTCCACGCCTGCTGCCACCGCGACCGGCAGGACGCCGTCGCCCTCCCCTTTTGGGGGGTGCCCGGCCCCCACCCCTCGGCTGCCTCGCGCCACCCGGCTCCACAACCGTGAGCACGTTCCCTCGACCGAGGCGACCACTGCTCACTGCGGAGACAGCCATGACCAGGACAGGACCGACCACCGAGCGTGGTCGCGGAGGAGGGACCGGACCGGTGTCCTCCTCCGCGGCCGGAGCGCTCCGCACCCCCACCACCAGAGCCCGCCGCGCCGCGCTGGCGGGCGGCCTCGCCGTCGTCACCGCCGCGGGGGTCGTGACGACCCTCGCCGGTGTGGCGAGCGCCGGCACGCCGCCGACCGGGCCGGGCAACATCGAGGTCTTCCCCGATCGGGACATGATCGCGATCGAGGGCTACACCGCCCAGGCCGGCCAGACCGCGACCGTCACCGTCCGGCGCGGCGGCCAGGTCGTCGGGACCGCCACCGGCGAGGTCGACAACACCGGCTTCCGGGAGTGGAACCACGACTCGGCGAGCTGCTTCACCGACGTCACGCCCGACCTGCAGGCCGGTGACGAGGTGTCGGTGTCCTTCAGCGGGTCCCCCCTGGTCGACGGCATGACGGTCAGCTCGGCGCAGATCACCGAGATCACCGCCAGCGACCCGGTCGAGGGCAACGCCAACTCCGTGACGATCAGCGGCACCTACGGCCCCGAGGTCAGCCTCGACCGCTTCGCCGTCGAGGTGGTCAACCCGACCATGCGGGACGAGGGCGCCATCGGCGAGCGGGCCATCGGCTGGAGCCCCAACGAGGTGCCCGACGAGGTCCCCACCGGCTACACGGTCTCCGGCACCGCGGCGAACGGCGAGTTCTCCGTGACGTTCGCCGACATGTCGGCCTCGGACCAGCAGCTGGTGTTCGAGGGCCAGGCGGTCGCGCTGAGCTGGATGGCCGACGCCACCACGGTCGAGCAGCAGCTGGGCCTGACCCTCTCCGAGTACGGCCTGGCCAGCGGCGGTGCCCCCGGCTGCCCGCCCGGACCGGACGGCGCGAAGCCCCCGGTCAGCGAGTACTCCACGGTGTGGAACGCCGACGGGACCGCGGCCACGGTCACCTGGGCCGCCGCGACGCCGGTCCTCGGTGGCGACGCGGTCACCGGCTACAGCGTGACCGCCGTCGACCAGGCCACCCAGCGGCAGGAGGGCTACCGCGTGGGTGCTGACGCCACCCAGGTCGTCCTGGACGGGCTCACCGGCGGCGCGCTGTACGACATCGAGGTCCGCTCGATGGTCGGCACCGAGATGGGCGCTCCCTTCGCCCTCGCCGGCACCACCTCGCCGCCGCCCCCGGACGGCGGGACCGACACCACCCCACCCGTGCTGACCACCGACCCGGTGCTCGACCCGGCCACCGCGGTGATCGCGCCCAACCGGACCCTGACCCTGTCCGCGGACGAGGGCACGATCTACTACACGGTCGACGGTTCGGCGGTCACCACGGAGGAAGGCGGCAACGTGCCGTCCTCCACGGCGGTGCTGTACCAGCAGCCGATCCCGATCACGGCCGACAACACCGCCGTCGCCATCGCGGTGATCGACGCCGCCGGCAACGCCACGCACGCCTCCGGCCTCGTGTCGCCCGCCCCGGTCGCCGAGGCGGTCACGCCCACGGGCTTGGCCATCACCAGCACCAGCGGCGCGGGTCCCGACCCGGCCGCACCGCAGGGCCGGGTCAGCCTCGGCTGGAACCCCGTTCCGGACGCGGTGTCCTACCGGGTGCGGGTGTTCCTGCGCACCGATGCGACGGCCACGACGGCACTCACGGTCACGCCGATGCCCGAGCACGACGTCATCGTCACGGGCACCACGGCGGACGTCACCGGCCTGGCCAAGAGCGCGGACGGCCAGCGGTACCTGTTCCGGGTGCAGTCCCGCACCGGGACGACGACGCCGTACAGCACCTTGTCGGCGCCGGTGAACCACCGGGTCGTCGGTGACGACATCGCGATCGGGCTGGCCCAGTTCCGGACCGGCGACGAGTTCCGGATCGACGGGTCGGGCACCGTGCCCGGCGCGACGATCACGGTGCACCGCACCAACACCGCGGGCACCGGGCCGGCGCTCAACCCGATCGCCGGGTACCCGACCGGTGTCGTCGGTCCGATCGAGGCCCCCGAGGCCGTCGGCGCCTGGGCGATCACCGTCGACCCGGCTCCGGCGACCGCGCCGACCGAGATCTGGGTCAAGTCGAGCGAGGGCGGGGTCTCCGGCCCCTTCCCGGTCGAGGTGCGCTGACCCGTCGCACATCCCGGGGGCCCGTCACCACACGGTGGCGGGCCCCCGGCCTTGTGCTGGGGTGACCACGAGCTGCGGCACATCGGGCTCCGACGCCTCGTGCGCCGACCGATCTGGCGCCTCTCGTGCGGCGGCCGCCCCGAAGACGCCGACAGGGGCCGGCCCGCTCGCGCGGACCGGCCCCTGCCGGAGGTGGTGCCAGGTGGTCGGACTCAGAAGTCCATGCCGCCCATGCCGCCGTCGCCACCGGGCATGGCCGGAGCGGACTTCTCCGGCTTGTCGGCGATGACGGCCTCGGTGGTGAGGAAGAGCGCCGCGATGGAGGCGGCGTTCTGCAGCGCCGAACGGGTCACCTTGGCGGGGTCGATGATCCCGGCGGCGACGAGGTCCACGTACTCGCCGGTGGCGGCGTTGAGGCCCCAGCCGGTCTCCGAGTTGCGGACCTTCTCCGCCACGACGCCGCCCTCGAGGCCGGCGTTGATGGCGATCTGCTTCAGCGGCGCCTCGAGCGCGACGCGCACGATGTTGGCACCGGTCGCCTCGTCGCCCTCGAGCTCGAGCTTGTCGAACGCGACGGCCGTGGCCTGCGCGAGGGCGACGCCACCACCGGCGACGATGCCCTCCTCGACGGCGGCCTTGGCGTTGCGCACCGCGTCCTCGATGCGGTGCTTGCGCTCCTTGAGCTCGACCTCGGTCGCGGCGCCGGCCTTGATGACGGCGACGCCACCGGCCAGCTTGGCCAGGCGCTCCTGCAGCTTCTCCCGGTCGTAGTCGGAGTCCGACCGCTCGATCTCGCTGCGGATCTGGTTGACCCGGCCGGCGATCTGGTCGGTGTCCCCGGCACCCTCGACGATCGTCGTCTCGTCCTTGGTGACGACGACCTTGCGGGCGCGGCCCAGCAGCTCGAGGCCGGCGGTGTCGAGCTTGAGGCCGACCTCCTCGCTGATGACCTGGCCACCGGTGAGGATGGCGATGTCGCCGAGCATGGCCTTGCGGCGGTCACCGAAGCCCGGCGCCTTGACGGCGACGGACTTGAAGGTGCCGCGGATCTTGTTCACGACCAGGGTCGCGAGGGCCTCGCCCTCGACGTCCTCGGCGATGATGGCCAGCGGCTTGCCCGACTGCATGACCTTCTCCAGCAGCGGGAGCAGGTCCTTGACCGAGCTGATCTTGCTGTTGACGACGAGCACGTACGGGTCGTCGAGGACGGCCTCCATGCGCTCGGCGTCGGTGACGAAGTAGGGCGAGATGTAGCCCTTGTCGAAGCGCATGCCCTCGGTGAGCTCGAGCTCGAGGCCGAAGGTGTTGCTCTCCTCGACGGTGATGACGCCTTCCTTGCCGACCTTGTCCATCGCCTCGGCGATGAGCTCGCCGATGGCGGGGTCGGCGGCGGAGATCGACGCGGTGGCGGCGATCTGCTCCTTGGTCTCGACGTCCTTGGCCGTGGAGAGCAGGTACTCGCTGACCGAGGCGACGGCCTTCTCGATGCCCTTCTTCAGGGCCATCGGGTTGGCGCCGGCGGCGACGTTGCGCAGACCCTCGCGCACGAGAGCCTGGGCGAGCACGGTGGCGGTGGTGGTGCCGTCACCCGCGACGTCGTCGGTCTTCTTCGCGACCTCCTTGACGAGCTCGGCCCCGATCTTCTCCCACGGGTCCTCGAGCTCGATCTCCTTGGCGATGCTCACACCGTCGTTGGTGATCGTGGGGGCGCCCCACTTCTTCTCCAGGACGACGTTGCGGCCCTTGGGGCCGAGGGTCACCTTGACGGCGTCGGCGAGGGTGTTCATGCCCCGCTCGAGGCCGCGGCGCGCCTCTTCCTCGAAGGCGATCATCTTGGCCATGTGGTGATGTCCTCCATGCGTTGATCGCTGCACGGCCGGGTGCGGCGCCCGCGACGGACGACACCAGCGGTGCGGGCGCTCCTTCGGCCCGCGCGCCGGTGCCTCACCGACCGACCTGATTGGCACTCAAAGGGTACGAGTGCCAGGCCCGAGTCTGGCACTCGGGGCGGGTGAGTGCAAGGAACGCCGGAGGCCCGGCCCCCCGCTGGGGGGACCGGGCCTCCGATCGGTGCTGCTGGGTGGTCCTCAGGCGCTGCGGACGGCGTCGGCCTGGGGGCCCTTGGCACCCTGGACGACCTCGAACTCGACGCGCTGACCCTCGTCGAGGCTCTTGTACCCGTCCATCTGGATGGCCGAGTAGTGGACGAAGACGTCCTGGCCGCCGTCGACGGCGATGAAGCCGAAGCCCTTCTCGGCGTTGAACCACTTCACGGTGCCCTGTGCCACGTGTGCTCCCACGTTTCGTGCGTGCGGACGGTCCCTCTGGATCGGGAGACCGGGCCTAGCTCTTCCGCCCGCATATCACGAACATGGAACTGGATCCGCGCGAGAAGGTACATCAGCGGCGGCCGGGCGCAAGAGCTTCCCCGCCATCGTGTTGCCGGATCGGGCGACCGCGGCCTCAGCCGATGAGCCCGGCGGCCCGCACCGACCTGAGGGAGGGCTCCACCCGGTGCGTCGGGCCGACGACGGGCTCGAGCGGGTCGAGGGTCTTCAGCCCCTCCCCCGTGTTGAGGACGACGGTCTCCTTCGCCGGGTCGAGCCGCCCGCTCTCGACCAGCGTGCGGAGCACCGCGACGGTCACCCCGCCGGCGGTCTCGGCGAAGATGCCGGTGGTGCGGGCCAGGTCGCGGATGCCCTGGACGATCTCGTCGTCGCCCACCCGCGCGACCGCGCCGCCGGTGCGCCGGATCGCGTCGAGCGCGTAGGGGCCGTCGGCGGGGTTGCCGATGTTGAGCGACTTCGCGATCCCGGTGGGCTTCACCGGCTTGACGACGTCCCAGCCGTTGTCGAACGCGGTGGCGATCGGGTCGCAGCCGGCCGACTGCGCGCCGAAGATCGTCCACTCGGTGGCCTCGACGATGCCGGCCGCCGCCAGCTCGCGGAACGCCTTGTCCACCTTGGTGAGCAGCGAGCCGGAGGCCATCGGGATGACCACCTGGGCCGGGATGCGCCAGCCCAGCTGCTCGGCGATCTCGTAACCCATCGTCTTGGAGCCCTCGGCGTAGTAGGGCCGGACGTTCTGGTTGACGAAGGCGGTGTCCTCGAACTCGTCGGTCTCGCCGAGCTCGCTGGTCAGCCGGTTGACGTCGTCGTAGGAGCCGTCGACGGCGACCAGCGTCTGCCCGTAGACCGCCGACTGCACGACCTTGCCGGGCTCCAGGTCGCTCGGGATGAAGACGAACGAGGGCAGGCCGACGCGGGCGGCGTGCGCGGCCACGGAGTTGGCCAGGTTGCCGGTGGAGGCGGCGGCGATCTTCTTGTAGCCAAGGCCCTTGGCGGCGGTCGCGGCGAGGCTGACGACGCGGTCCTTGAAGGAGTGGGTGGGGTTGGCCGAGTCGTCCTTGACCCAGAGCCCGCCGGTGAGGCCGAGCTCGGCGGCGAGGCGGTCGGCGCGAACCAGCGGGGTCATCCCCGGGTCGAGCGAGACGCGGTCGGCCGGGTCCTGGCCCACGGGCAGCAGGGCCACGTACCGCCAGATGTTCTGCGGGCCGGCCTCGATCTGCTCGCGGGTGACGGCCTTCATCAGCTCGGGGTCGTAGTCGACCTCCAGCGGGCCGAAGCACTCGGCGCAGGCGTGCTGGGCGATGAGCCCGAACGTGGCGCCGCAGTTGCGGCAGACCAGCCCGCGCGCGGGACAGGGGGGCACCGGGCCGCCGGCAGCGGAGTCGGCCTGGAGCGATCCGGGAGCGGTGAGGGTCATGCGACGACTACCTCCTCATCTTCCCCGCTGCGGGCCGTCGAGCCGCGCGGGACGGAATTGGCACCTCCCGCCCGTCGCGCGGAGCGCGGCAGGCGGCGGTTGCCGGGGCTTCGTCGGGCCGTGTCCCTCTGCCCCTCTGGATGAGTGAACGGGGTGGACTCTACCCAGTCGCGGCGCGCGCCCGGCGGCGGGACAGGATGGGCCGGTGAGCGCGCGCGTCGTCTACACCGACCTCGACGGCACGATGGTGGGCCCGCGGGGCTCCTTCTGGCACACGGCGGGACGGGACCTCACCGACGGGCCGGCCGGCGCGCTGCTGGACCTGCACCGGGCGGGGACGGCGTTGGTGCTGGTCAGCGGCCGCACCTACGAGCAGGTGGTCGAGGCCGCGCGGATCTTCGCCGCCGACGGCGCCATCGCCGAGCTGGGCGCCACCATCGGCTGGGGCTCCGGGCGGAACACCCACCGGCTGCGGGGCGCGCTGCCCGAGGAGTACGGGGAGCGCACCCCGATGGACGTCATGGCCGAGCTCGGCGTCGTCGAGGACCTGGTCGCCGCGCACCCCGGGCGGCTGGAGTGGCACGCGCCGTGGCACGCCACCCACGCCACCGACGCGCTGCTCCGCGGCCGGGTGGACGCGCTCGCCGTGGACGCGTGGCTGGCCGAGCGCGGGGCCGGCTGGCTGACGCTCAAGGACAACGGCGCGATCCCCGCCGCACCGTGGATGGGGCTGGCCGAGGAGGCCGCCCCGCCGCGGGTCTACCACCTGATGCCGCGCGGCATCTCCAAGGGCGCGGCGATCGCCTGGGACCTGGAGCGCCGCGGCCTCTCCCCCGACGACGCCGTGGCCATCGGGGACAGCGTCAGCGACCTGGACATGGCGCCGGCGGTGGGCCGGCTGTGGATCACCGCGAACGGGGCCGCCGTCGACGGCATGGCCGAGGCGCTGGCCGCCGTCCCCAACGCCTCGGTGACCGCCGGGGCCATGGGCGAGGGCTGGGCCCAGGCGGTGCGCGCGTCGCTGTGAGCGGGCCGCCGCCGGGCCTGGAGCCAGGGGTGACCCGGCCCCAGCAGCGCTCTGCCCACTCCGGCGGGGCAGAGCGCCACTCCCGCGGGGAGGACACCCGGCGGGGAGAGGCCGTCAGCCGGCCCGGGGCTCGCGGCCCGGCCGCGCGCAGGGACGGTGTCGCCCGGTGGGGCGGCAGCTACGACGTGACGTCGCGGCGGGCGAAGTGGCGGAAGCCCAGGGCGGTGAAGACGGCGGCGTAGACCAGCGCCTGCACCACCCCGCGGAACAGGTCCCCGGAGTCCACCGGCGTCTGCAGCAGGTCGGTCCACGCGTAGGCCTCCGCGAGCGGGAACCAGTCGCGGATCGCGCCGAGCTGCTCCACCTCGTCGAGGATCGCGAAGACGACGACGGTGAACACGGCGCCACCGACGGCGGCCAGGGGCGCGTCGGTGATCGTGGAGAACCAGAAGGCCAGCGCGCCGACGGTGAGCAGGTGCACCGCCAGGTAGCCCAGCATGCCGGCCAGCCGCAGCATGCCCTCGCCCTGGTCGATGCCGACGCCGACCGGTGTGGTGATGTCGCCGAAGCCGAACGCGATGCCCCCGGCCACCACCGAGACCACCGCGAGCGTCAGCAGCGCGCCGACCGCCTGCACGAACGCGGCGAGCCACTTCTGCCGGAGCAGCCGCGCCCTCGGGACCGGGGTGGCCAGCGCGTACCGCAGCGACCCCCACTGCGCCTCGCTGGCGACGGTGTCGCCGAAGACGAGCGCGTAGACGACGACGAGGAAGAAGCCCGTGGTCGCGAAGAGCACGAACAGCGTGAAGTTCAGCCCGCTCGCCGTCGCGACGTCGACGAGGTTGATCCGCGCGTTCTCCGCGGCCTCCTCGTCGGCCCCCAGCTGCAGGGCGGCGATCAGGACCAGCGGCAGCGCGGCCATCAGCGCGAAGACGCCCAGGGTGCGCCGGCGCTTGAACTGCCGGCGCAGCTCGACCGGGAGCCGCAGGGTCCGCTCCGGCCGGTACCCGGCGACCGCCCCGGTCGGCTGCACGTGCTGCTCGGTGCCCGTCGTCATGACTCCCCCACCAGCGCCAGGAAGGCGTCCTCCAGCCGGCGACGCGGCGTGAACTGCTCCACGGCGACGCCCGCCGAGACCAGCGCCTGCAGCACGTCGGCCCGCCGCACGCCGTCGAGCTCGGCCACCAGGCCGTCGTCCGTGCGGCCGGCGGTCACGCCGGGCAGGCCCGACAGGACGGCGACCGCCCGGTCGGTGTCGGCGTCGTCGGCCAGGCCGACCAGCACGGAACCGCCGGCACCGACGATCTCCTCGACGGTGCCCTGGGCGATCTTCTGCCCCTTGGCCATCACGACGACGTGGCTGCAGGTCTGCTCGATCTCGCTCAGCAGGTGGCTGGAGACGATGACCGTGCGGCCGGTGGCGGCGTAGTTGCGCAGCACCTCGCGCATGGCGTGGATCTGCGGCGGGTCGAGCCCGTTGGTCGGCTCGTCGAGCACCAGGAGGTCGGGCAGGCCGAGCATCGCCTGGGCGATCGCGACCCGCTGGCGCATGCCCTGGCTGTACCGGCGCACCGGCCGGTCGATCGCCGCGCCGAGGCCGGCGACCTCGATCGCCTCCTCCATGTGCGCGTCCTCGGCCGGGCGGCCGGTGGCGGCCCAGTAGAGCGTCAGGTTGTCCCGGCCGGAGAGGTGCGGTTGCAGGCCGGTGCCCTCCACGAACGAGCCCAGCCGGGACAGCACCGGGGCACCGGGGCCGGCGGCGTGCCCGAAGATGCTGATCCGGCCGTCGGTGGGCCGGATCAACCCCATGAGCATGCGCAACGACGTCGTCTTCCCGGCCCCGTTGGGCCCGAGCAGGCCGAGCACCTGGCCGCGCCGCACCTCGAAGGAGAGGTCGCGGACGGCGACGAAGCCGTCCTTGTACGCCTTGGTCACGCCGGTGAAGCGCAGGGGGACGTCCTCCCCGTCGGGCTCCACCTGCGAGATCCGCCGGTCGCGGCGCCTGCCCCACCAGCGGGCGGACAGCCAGCCCAGCAGCCCGAGGCCGGCGAGGACGGCCAGCAGCACCCACCAGCGGGAGGCGCCGGTCGGGGCCTCGCTGCGGCCTTCCACTTCGGGGGCGGCCAGCGTCGCCTCACCCGCGGAGACGCCGTTGGGGGCGGTGTCCGAGGCCAGCCCGACCGAGTAGACCGCCGCCTCGGCCGGCAGCGCGAAGGCCTGGTCGGTGGAGGAGACCAGCACGCGCATGGTGTGCCCGGTCTCGAAGCGGTGCACGATGCCCGGCAGCGTGACGCTGACCCGCGTCGGGGCGGTCGGGTCGGTGGAGACGCCGGTGAGCGCGAGCGGCGCCACCAGCCCGCCGGGCAGCGTGGTCGCGCCGTCCGGGCCGACGTCGTAGAGCTTGGCGAAGAGGGTGGCGCTGCCGCTGGGCGAGGCCACCGCGAGGTCGATCGTCGAGGCGCCGACGACCTCGACCGGGGCCTCCAGCGGGGCGCTGTCGAACGCGGCGAACTGGCCGGGGATCTCCGCGGTGCTGCCGCCGAGCGCGGAGGTCAGCGCCCCGAGCCCGGGCAGCGTGGTGAGCGCGGCGGGCGTGCCACCGGCGGGGGTGACGACGGGCTGGACGGGGCCGGAGACGGTCACCGCCCGGCGGGTGGCCGGCTCGGCGCCGTCCAGCCCGGGGTAGACCTCGGCCGCGACGGCCCGGCCGCCGCCCTGGACCCGCCCGACCGTGGTGCCCAGGCCGGTGGGGGCGGGGAACTCGAACCCCGTGCCGGGGTCCTCGCCCTGCCCCCGCAGGTGCCAGTCGAACCAGCCGGCGACGTGGTCGCGCAGGTCCTGCACCTGCCCGTCCGACGACGAGGCGTCGTGGCCGCCGGCGAACCAGACCACCTTGACCGGGGTCCCGTCCGCGGCGATCCCCCGCGCGTTCGCGTCGGCCTGGCCCAGCCCGAACAGCGAGTCCTGGGTGCCCTGCACCAGCAGCGTCGGCACGTCGATCCGGTCGAGGACGCCGGCCGGGCTGCTGCGGTCGAGCACCGCGGCGACCTCCGGCGTCAGCGTGCCGGTGGAGGCGGCCGCCTGGTAGGCCTCGCACACCTCGAGGCGGAAGCGGCCGCAGGTGAGCAGCAGCTCGGCGGCCTCCGGGTCCGCGGCGGCCTGCTCGAGCAGCCGCTCGGGCAGGCCGGCGGGCAGCGCGCCACCGCCGGCCCCACCGGCCCCGCCGCCGAGGGCGTCCAGCAGGCCGCCCGAGGCCGAGCCGATCCCGAAGAACAGCCCGGACCACAGCTGCTTGTAGACGCCGGCCGCCTCCGTCTGCGGCACCGCGGCGACCGTGTCCGCGACGAGGTCGCCGGTCTGGGACGGGAAGAGCGACGCGGTCAGCGAGTGCCAGGTGATCTGCGGCGCGATGGCGTCGACCCGCTCGTCGTAGGCCGCGCCGAGCAGGGCGAGCGCCCCGCCGTACGAGCCGCCGGCCACCCCCACCCGCGGGTCGCCCTCGGCGTCGAGCTCGACCTCCTCGCGCTCGGCCAGCAGGTCGAGCAGCGTGGAGAGATCGGCGATCTCGTAGCGCGGGTCGTTGAGCCCGATCCGCCCGGTGCTCTCCCCGAAGCCGCGGGCCGAGTAGGTGAGGACGACGTACCCGCGGTCGGCCAGGTCCGCCGCGTCGTCGGCGACCGAGCGCTTGCTGCCGCCGAAGCCGTGCGCGAGCACCACCGCCGGCGCGGGCTCGTCGGTGCCGGGCAGGTACAGGGTGGTGTCGAGCTCGACGGCGTCCTCGCCGGAGCCCGAGGGCACCCGGGCCTCCTCCGTGCGCACCTCGGCGGCGCCCGCCGGGGGCGCGAGCGCGAGCAGGCCGGCCGGCAGGGCGAGGGCGAGCAGGGCGGCGGCCGCGGCGCGCGCACCGGGGCGCGGGCGGGGACGCACGAGCCCGCGGAGGGAACGCACGACGGGCCCAACGGCCGGGGGCCGTCCGGTGTTCCGGGGAGCGGCCCCGGCCCGGGTCAGGGCTGCCAGTTGCCCGTGGCGACGATGACCAGCCCCGGCGCCGGGACGTCGGCCACCTCGAAGAAGCGCGGCGCGGGGCCGGCGAGCTCGGGGAACTGCTCGATCAGCTGCAGCGCCGCCTGGCGCTGCTGCTCGTCGCCCTCGGTGAAGTACACGGTCGTCGCCGAGACGTCGGTGCCCGGGTAGGCGCCGACACCGGGCGACTCCCAGCCACCGGCGACGACGGCGCCGGAGATCTTGGCGGCGAGGCCGGTGATTCTCGTGGCGTTGAGGACGGTGACCGGGACCCGCACCGGGGTGGTGATCGCCGGCTCGACGACCACGGGGCTCTCCGGCAGCGGCGGGAGGGCGGCGGTCGGGACGGCGACGGTCGGGACGCTGGCGGGAGCGGGCGCGGCCGCGGCGGCCTCCTCCTTCTCCGGCGCGGTGACCGTGTAGACACCGAGGACCGCGCCGGCGACGACGGCCATGGCGACCAGACCCTTGAGCACGCGGCGCGGCTTGCGCTCGGGCTCGTCGTCGAAGAGCACCTCGGGGGTGCCGTTGCGCCTGGCCGCCTTGCGGCGCGCGGCGTCGGCAGCCTGCCGCTCGGCGCGGTAGGCGGCGCGGCCGCCCTTGACCTCCGCCCCGCCCGGCGCGGGAGCCGCCACCTCGGCGTCGAGGTCGTAGCCGTCGTCGTCGTGGCCGTCGTCGTCGTGGCCGTCGTGGCCGAGGTCGTCGTCGGAGGCGGCGTCGGCCCGCCGCGCGCTGATGTCCCGCTCGGGGATCGCCGTCGTGGCCGGCGACTCGAGGACCGCCGGCGCGAGCCGCGAGCGGCCGGTGTCGTCGGTGCGCGAGGGCTTGGTCCAGTCGCCGTAGGAGGACGACGGCGCGCCGGACGGGGTGGTCTGCCGGGGCACGCGGGGGACGCGCGGCACGGGGGCGCTGCGGCCCGACCCACGGGTCGGGCCCGTGGTGGCCAGCGGCTCGTCGTCGACCAGCAGCGCCGTCGGGCCCGCGGGAGAAGCGGCCGGTGCCGGGGCGGGCGAGGGCACCGCGCGGAACGGGGCGGCGCTGGTCTGCGGGCCCGGGACGCCCGCGGCGCGGGGGGTGACCGGCGCGGGACCGGCGGCGGCACGCGCGGCGGCCGGCACGGGCGGCAGCGGCAGCCGGGAGCGGGAGACCTGGTGCCCCGCCTCGCCGGGAGCACCGGCCACGACGTCGCGCCGGGGGCCGCGGCGATCGCGCCCGGGGGCAGTGGGGTGGTCGCTCAGGCCGGCACCGGGGAGGGAGCCGTCCGGGGCGTCGGTGCGGCGCCGCCCGGCGGGCGGCGACACGTGCCCCTGCGCCACTCCGTCACTGCCTGACGCCGCGTGCCTGCCCACGGTGAGCAAATCTAATCCATGTCATTCCCGTTGCCCAGGATCTGCGGCGAGCGCGTCCGACGCCGCGCCGTCCGCAGCCGGCGCAGGCGCCGGACCAGGAGCGGGTCGGCCGCCAGCGCCTCCGGCCGGTCGACCAGGGCGTTGAGCGCCTGGTAGTACCGGGTCGGCGTCGTGTCGAACAGGTCGCGGATCGCCGTCTCCTTGGCCCCGGCGCGCCGCCACCACTGGCGCTCGAAACCGAGCATCTCGTGCTCCCGCCGCGACAGGCCGGCGGCGCCGGCCGGCACGGGCCTGTCCCCTGACCCGTCGACCCGGGGCGGGGAGACCACGGGGGCTGGGTCGCTGTGCATCGTCGGACCATCTCCTGAGCTGCTCCGCCGGCCGGGCGCTCCCGGCGGCTCGGGCACGACGGTAGCGCCGTCCACCGACGTTCCCGGCCCACGCGCCGCGGCGGACCCGGCAGCGCCGTCAGGGGGTGGCGACCACCGCGTCGCGGGCCGCCCGGCGCGCCCCTGCCCGGGCGTGCCGCCACGTGTCGGCGGTGAAGACCGCCAGCGCCACCCAGACGATGACGAAGCCGGCCAGCCGGGCCGGCGGCATGGGTTCGTCGTAGACGAAGACGCCGATCGCCAGCTGCATCAGCGGGGTCAGGTACTGCAGCAGCCCCACCGTCGAGAGCGGGATGCGCCGGGCCGCTGCGGCGAACAGCAGCAGCGGCACCGCCGTCGCCACCCCGGCGCTGGCCAGCAGGAAGGCGTGCCCGGTGCCGGCGTTGGCGAACGTGCCCGTGCCCCCGGCGTGCAGCACGGCGAGGACGGCGCCGGCCGGGATCGCCACCAGCGTCGTCTCCAGGAACAGCCCCGGAGCCGCCTCGATGCGGACGAGCTTCTTCATCAGCCCGTACAGGCCGAAGGAGAGCGCCAGGCCGAGGGCGATCCACGGGGGGCGCCCGTAGTCGACGGTGAGGACCACGACGGCGACGGCGGCGATGCCGACGGCGACCCACTGGAGGGGCCGCAGCCGCTCGGCGAACACCACCACGCCCAGGAGCACGCTCACCAGCGGGTTGATGAAGTAGCCGAGCGAGGTCTCCACGACCTGGCCGGAGTTGACCCCGTAGACGTAGATCAGCCAGTTGGTCGCGATCAGCACCGCCGCGCCGGCCAGGACGAGGAGCGTGCGCGGGCTGGCGACGGCGGCGCGCACGTGCCCCCACCGGCGGACGGCGGTCAGCAGCAATGCCACGAACAGCAGCGACCAGAGCACCCGGTGGGCCACGATCTCCAGGCCGCCGGCGGGCTCCAGGAGCGGGAAGTACAGCGGGAAGATGCCCCAGAGGGCGTAGGCGCCGAGGCCGGAGACCACCCCCAGGCGACGCTCGTCCACGGCGGCACCGTACGCCCGCGCCCGGGACCGGCCGCAGCCGACCGGACGGGCCTACCGTTTCAGCGTGAGCTCTCAGCGCCCCGGCCCCCTGCAGTGGGTCTGGTACGCGTACGGCGGTGGGTTGCCCCGCGAGCTGGCGCCGTGGGTCCTGGAGGACACCACCCGCAGCACCTGGGTGTGGCGGCAGCTGGCCCGGGCGGTGGTGCAGCTGCTGCCCCTGATCGTGGTCTGCCTGCTGCTGGTCCCCGTCCCGCTGGCCTACCGGGTCGCCGCGGCCGGCGGCGGGCTGCTGCTCGGCCTGCTGTTCTCGCTGGCCTACATGGTCGAGACCACCGAGCACCGGGTGGTGAAGGCCGGCTACCCGCCGGGGACGGCGGGGCGCCTGCGCGCGGAGCGGGCCGAGCGGGCGCGGGTGGAGCGGCTCTCCCCCTACCGGCGCGACGGCGCGGGGAGCTTCGACTGAGCCGACGAGGGGACTCGAACCCCTAACCGCCCGATTACAAGTCGGGTGCGCTACCAGTTGCGCCACGCCGGCGGGACGTGGGGACAGGTCCCGGGACAAGGATAGGGACACGGCCGGGGCGGAACCGCGCGGCGCCGTCCGACCCGCTGATCGTCCAGGGGCTGCCGTCGTACCTGCCTCGTGGCCGCGGGGGGAGCTGCCCGCGCTCCGGCTCCGGCTCCGGCTCCGGCTCCGGCCAGCCTCTCCCGGGACGGGTCCGCGCTGCCTCCCGGCTCGCGCCCCCTCGATCCCGTCGTCCCCCGGTGGCAGGCTGGCCGTGCCGCAGGACGGCGGCGCGGGAGTCGAGGGAGGCAGCCGTGCAGGACGTGGTGGTCCGCCGGCACGTGGCCGCGCCGGTGCAGCAGGTCTGGCAGGTGGCGACCGACCTGACGGGTTCGCCGCAGGTGCTCCGCGGGGTCGACGCCGTGGAGGTGCTCACCCCGGGCCCCTTCGACGTCGGGACGCGGTGGCGGGAGACCCGCACGATGATGGGCCGGTCGGCGACCGAGGAGATGACCGTGACCGCGGTGGAGCCGCAGCGCTCCTACCGGGTCGAGGCGGCGGGCCGGGGCGCCCACTACGTCTCGACCCTCGCGTTCGCCCCGTCCGCCGACGGGGGCACGGACGTGACGATGACCTTCGGCGGCCGGCCCACGAGCACCGTGGCGCGGGTGCTCGGCGCGGTCACCGCGCCGCTGGGACGCCGGGCCGTGGCCAAGGCGCTGCAGCAGGACCTCGACGACATCGCGGCGGCCGCCGAGCGGGCCTGACCCGGCTCACCCCCGGGCCCGGCCGTCCTCCCGGTGGTCGGGCAACCCGAGGGTCAGGCCGCCTCGGTCTCCGTGCTGGGGTCGGCGCGCGGCGGGGTGCCGCGGACGAAGCCGGTCGGGTCGACGCTGCCCAGCGGCCCGGCGGCCAGCCAGCGGGCGAAGCCGTCCGGGTCGCGGCGCTCCAGCTCGTCGAGCACCTGCGCCCGGCGGGCCACCAGCCGCTGCCGCACCGCCGGGGTCAGCGGCCGCTGCAGCTCCGCACCGGTGCGCCGCCACTCCTCCCCGAGGGTCGCCGTCGACGCCCCGCCCACGGGCCCGGCCACCGCGCCCAGCGGGGGCACCGCGCGCAATGCGGCCTCGCGCCGGTCGCGCGCCCACCGGAGAGCCGCCCAGCCGGCCGCACCGAGCCCGAGCAGCAGCAGCGCCACGCCCCCGCCGGCGAGCACCGCCGTCCCGCTCACCACCAGCAGCGCCCCGATCGTGACGGCCGCCGCCTGGCCGGCCGACTCGAGCACCGACCGGCGGCCCGGCCGCGGCGCCTCGCGCGCCACCCCGGCCGCCACGCACCCCGCGAGCGCGCCGGAGACGCAGACCGCCACCAGGCCCGGGCCCCGGAGCGCGATGCCGCCGACGACCGCCAGCACGGCCGCGCAGGCCAGGCCGACGCCGATGAGGAACCGGACGAGAGGACCACGGACGGGCACGGACAGCTCCACGGGGCCGACGGGACGGGCAGCGGGCCACGGTGCGGAGCCCGGCCCGGGACCGCCCACTACCCGCCCCGGGCCGCCGCTGCACACGGAGTTCCGCGGACGGCACCCCGCCCCGCCGAGCGCCCCGGTGACCAGGCAGGATCGGGCGCCGTGGGCTCCTCGGTGGTCGACGTCGACCTCCGCCTGGGTGCGGTGCTCGTCGCGCTGACCGCGCTGGCCGCGGTGAGCGGGCGGGTGTCCGGGCTGGGCGAGGACCGGCCGGTGCTCGTCGCGGCGGCGCGCGCCACGGCGCAGCTCACCGTCGTCTCGGCCCTGCTCCTGGTCGTCGTCCGGTCGCTCTGGCTCTCCGCCGCCTTCGTCCTCCTCATGGTGTCGGTGGCCACCGCCACCGCGGCCGGGCGCGCCACCGGCCGGCCGCTGCGCTCACCCGGGGCCGTCGCCCGGCTGGCGGCCATCGCCGTCCCGGTGGTCGGCGGCGCCGCCCCCGTGGTCGCCCTCGTGCTGGCCAGCGGCACCGTGCCGCTCCGCGGCGAGGCGGTCATCCCCATCGCCGGCATCCTGATCGGCGGCGCCATGACCGCCACCTCCCTCGCGGGCCGGCGCCTGCGCGAGGAGCTCGCGCAGCGGCGCGGCGAGGTGGAGGCCGCGCTCGCGGTCGGGCTGCTCCCCCGCGACGCGGTGCTGCTGGTCGGCCGCCCGGTCGCCGGGACCGCGCTCGTGCCGCCGCTCGACCAGACCCGCACGGTCGGGCTGGTCACCCTGCCCGGCGCCTTCGTGGGCGTGCTGCTCGGCGGCGGCAGCCCGCTCGAAGCGGGGGCGGCGCAGCTGCTGGTCCTGGTCGGGCTGCTGGCCGCCGAGGTGCTGGCCGTGTGGGCGGTCACCGAGCTCGTCGCCCGCGGCCGGGTGCTGCCCGTCCCGCGCTGACCACGGCGTCCAGGAAGCTCACAGCACCCCTCCAGCGTTGCGCCAGTGGAAGGGCCGACAGTGGGTTCCGACGCAGCAGCCGCACGGCTGCGAGGAGAGGAACGACGCGTGACCGAGCACCAGCACCAGCACCACGGCGCGGGGCAGCAGTTCGCCTGGCAGCCGCCGGCGGCGCCGCAGCCGACCACCCCCCAGCCCCTGCTGACGCCGGGCTACCCCGGTTACGGCGGGCTGCCGGCGCCGGCCGAGCAGCGCACCCCGCGCCGCGGGAGCCGGCTGCGCATCGGGCTGGCCGGCCTGGTCGCCGGGGCGGTGATCGGCGGTGGGGCCGGAGCCGGCGTCGTAGCCCTGGTCGACGAGCCGGCCGCCGGTACCGGGTCGCCGGCCTCCGCGCAGAGCGTGACCATCGAGAACCCCGACCGGGCGACCACCGCCACGGCCGCCGCGGCCAAGGCCGCACCGAGCGTCGTCACCGTGTACGTGAGCAGCGGCTCCGGCGCGGGCAGCGGCTCCGGGGTCGTCCTGACCGCCGACGGCTACGTGCTCACCAACAACCACGTCATCGCCGAGGGGGCGAGCGGGGCCGGCGCCGTCCAGGTGCGCACCGCCGACGGCACCCTCTACGACGCCGAGATCGTGGGCACCGACCCCGCCTCCGACCTCGCCGTCCTCCGCCTCGACGGCGCGGAGGACCTGGTCGCGGCCACGTTCGCCGACTCCGACGAGGTGCAGATCGGTGACGTCGCCGTCGCCATCGGCGCCCCGCTGGGCCTGTCCAACACCGTGACCGACGGGATCATCAGCGCCACGGGCCGCGCCGTCGCCACCGGCTCCACGCAGGACGACGCCACCGTCCTCGACGCCATCCAGACCGACGCGGCCATCAACCCCGGCAACTCCGGTGGTGCGCTGGTCGACGGCGCCGGCGAGGTGATCGGCATCAACACCGCGATCGCCACCGTCGCCTCGGGCCTGCCCGGCGGGCAGGGGCAGAGCGGCAACATCGGCGTCGGCTTCGCGATCCCCGCCAACACCGCGCAGCGCGTCGCCCAGCAGATCATCGAGACCGGTGACGCCACCCGCGCCTACCTCGGGGTCCGCGCCAGCACCGCCGCCGACGACCAGAACCGCGAGGTCGGCACCGGCGCCGAGGTGGCGCTGGTGGAGCCGGGCAGCGCGGCCGAGGAGGGCGGGCTGCGGGTCGGCGACGTCGTGACCGCCGTCGGCGAGCGCCCGGTCACGACCTCCACGGAGCTGACCGCCGCGATCCGCAGCGAGGCGCCGGGCGACACGGTCGAGCTGACCGTGCGCCGCGGCGGCGACACCCGCACCGTCGAGGTCGTCCTGGGCGAGACCGACTAGGACCCCGGCGACCGCCCGGCCCGGCTCCCTAGGCTGGGCCGGGTGGCCGCCCCCCGATTGACCGCCCCGCTGGCCGGCTCGCTCGACGACCCGGCCCGGGCCCGGGACCTGACCCGGATGAAGCGGCTGGCGACCGGGCTGTTCCTGCTCGCCGCGGTCGTCTTCCTCGGCTGCGTGCTGCTGGGCGAGGAGGCCGGCGCGTGGGTCGGCTACGTCCGGGCGACGGCGGAGGCCTCCATGGTCGGGGCGCTGGCGGACTGGTTCGCCGTCACCGCGCTCTTCCGGCACCCGCTGCGGCTGCCCATCCCGCACACCGCGATCATCCCGCGCAAGAAGGACCAGATCGGCGAGAGCCTCGGCACCTTCGTGCAGGAGAACTTCCTGACCCGCGCCGTCGTCGCGGAGAAGCTCGCCACCATCGACGTCCCCGGCCGGCTCGGCGCCTTCCTGGCCGCCCCCGGGCGGGCCGAGCGCCTCGGTGGCGACGCCGCCACCGCGCTGACCGGCCTCACCCAGCTGGTCAAGGACGACGACCTGCAGCCCGCCGTCGCCGCGCTCGTCGCGCGCAAGCTGCACGACACCCCCGCCGCCCCCGCGCTGGCCCGGGTGCTCGAGCTCGTGGTCGACGGCGACCGCCACCAGGAGGTGCTGTCCGCGGCCATGCGCCTCATGGCCCGGTTCCTCGACGAGAACCGGCTGGTGTTCCGGGCGCAGCTCGGCGACGCCTCCCCCGCCTGGGTGCCCGACTGGGTCGACGACCGGGTCTTCGACCGGGCCTTCGCGGGGGTGCACCGCTTCCTCGCCGAGGTCGCCGCCGACCCCCGCCACGAGCTGCGCCGCGCCTACGACGCCCGGCTGCGCGCCTACGTGCACGCCCTGCGGACCGACCCGGCCACCGCCGCGCGGGTGGAGGAGTTCAAGCACGAGGTGCTGGCCCACCCCGCCGTGCGCGACTGGTCCGGCTCGCTCTGGACGACGGCGAAGGACGCGGTGCTGACCGCCGCGGCCGACCCGGCGTCCCCCCTGCGCGCCCGCGTGACCGCGCTCATCCTCGACGGGGCGCGGCTGCTGCGCACCGACCCCACCGTGCGGGAGCTGGTGCAGCGGCACAGCGGCCAGGTGGCGGGCTACGTCGCCGAGCGCTTCTCCGGCGACCTCGCCGACCTGGTCAGCAGCACCGTCGCCCGGTGGGACACCGAGGAGACCAGCCGGCGGATCGAGCTGCAGGTGGGCCGTGACCTGCAGTGGATCCGGGTGAACGGCACCGTCGTCGGCGGCCTCGCGGGCCTGGTCATCTACACCGTCGCCCAGCTCCTGGGCTGAGCGGGCGTCAGGTCTGGATGTAGGCGACCAGCTGCTGGCGCTCCGCCTCCAGCTCGTCCAGCCGCGCCTTGACGACGTCGCCGATCGAGACGATGCCGACCAGGACGCCCTCGGCGACGACGGGCACGTGCCGCACCCGGTGGTCGGTCATCGTCCGCGCGAGGCCGTCCACGGTGGCGTCCGGGGGGCAGACGTGCACCTCGGTCGTCATCACACTGGACACCGGCTGGCCGAGCAGGTCGCTCCCCCGCTCGTGCAGCCCCCGCGCGACGTCCCGCTCGGAGACGATCCCCTCCACCCGGCGGCCGTCGGGCGACACGACGAGGGCTCCGACCTCCCTCTCCGCCAGCAGCTGGAGGGCCGACCGGATGCTCGCGGACGCCTCGACGGTGGCCACGTCGGAGCCCTTGCGCCGGAGCAGTTGGCTGATGCGCACGCTCTCCTCCTCGGGACGGTGCCGGGAGTGTGCTCCGGCGCCCCCGCCCGCGCAACGGTCCTGCGCCCGGCCCGGCGACCGCTAGCGGGCGGCGTCCGAGCTGCGGCGCAGCGCGGCCTGGTAGAGCGCGATCCCGGCGGCGACGCTGACGTTGAGCGACTCCGTGTCGCGCGAGATCGGGATGCGGACGACGACGTCGCACTTCTCCCGCACCAGCCGCGAGAGCCCGGCGCCCTCCGCGCCGACGACCAGGGCGACCGGGTCGGCGAAGCCGTCGTACTCGTGCAGGTCGACGTCGCCGTCACCGGCCAGCCCCACCGTCTGCAGGCCGGCGTCCTGGTAGGCGGCGAGCGCCCGCGGCAGGTTGACCGCCCGGGCGACGCGCAGCCGGGCCGCCGCGCCGGCGCTGGTGCGCCAGGCCGAGGCCGTCATGCCCACCGCGCGGCGCTGGGGGACGACGACGCCGTGCGCGTCGAACGCGGCCGCCGACCGGACGACGGCGCCCAGGTTGCGCGGGTCGGTCACCCCGTCCATCGCCACGACCAGCGGCGCGCGGCCCGAGTCGCGGGCGATGTCGAGCAGGTCGTCGGGGTGGGCGTAGTCGTACGGCGGGACCTGGAGCCCGATGCCCTGGTGCAGGGCGCCCTGCGCCATCCGGTCGAACTCGGCCTTGCCGACCTCGAGCAGCGGCAGCCCGCGGTCGGCCGCCAGCGCGAGCGATTCGGCGATCCGCTCGTCGGTGCCGCCGCGCGTGGTGTCCCCGGTGACGACGTACAGGGCCGTCGCCGGGATCTGCGCGCGCAGCGCCTCGACGACGGGGTTGCGGCCGAGCAGCAGCTCCGGAGACTCCTCGGCGCGCTGGCGGGCGCGGGCGCGGTCGGCCCGCTGCCGCGCCTCGGCCTGGGCACGCCGCTGGGCGGGGTGCCCGGTGCGCATCTCGGCGGGCGGGGTGGCCCCGCGGCCGGCGAGCGACCGCCGGTTCTTGCCGCCGGTACCTGCGGTCGCGCCCTTCTTGCCCGCACCGGTCGTGCGGCCGCGTCGCTGGCTGTTGCCGGCCATCAGCGGGTCAGCTCCCATCGGGGTCCGTGCGGGGTGTCCTCGACGGTGACGCCGAGGGCGGCGAGCTGGTCGCGGATCGCGTCCGCCGCCGCGAAGTCCTTGCGTGCCCGGGCCGCCTGGCGCTGCTCCAGCGCCAGCGCCACCAGGCCGTCGGTCGCCCGGGCCAGCCCGTCGTCGCCGGCGGTGGCCCACTGCGGGTCGAGCGGGTCCAGCCCGAGCACGCCCAGCATGGCGCGGACCGAGCCCAGGGCGGCGGCCGTGGCGGCGTCGTCCCCGTCGGCGAGGGCGGTGTTGCCCTGACGCACCACCTCGTGGACCGCGGCGATCGCCGCCGGCGTCCCGAGGTCGTCGTCGAGCGCCGCGTCGAAGGCGGGCGCGCGCCGCGCCTCCCCCGCGTCGGCGCCGACCCGCTCGGCCGCCCGCTTCACGAAGGACTCGACGCGGCGGTAGGCCTGCCCGGCCTCCTCCAGCGCGGCGTCGGTGAACTCGACCGTCGAGCGGTAGTGCGGGGCCACGAGGTAGTAGCGCAGCTCCACCGGGCGCACCCGCCGGACCACCTCGTCGACCAGGGCCGTGTTGCCCAGCGACTTGCTCATCTTCTCGCCGCCGAGGGTGACCCAGCCGTTGTGCAGCCAGTACTGCGCGAACGGGTCGCCGGCCGCCCGGGACTGCGCCTGCTCGTTCTCGTGGTGCGGGAAGCGCAGGTCCAGGCCGCCGCCGTGGATGTCGAACTCCGCGCCCAGGTACTTCCCCGCCATCGCCGAGCACTCCAGGTGCCAGCCCGGCCGGCCGCGCCCCCACGGGGTCGGCCACGAGGCCGTGGCCGGCTCGGTGGCCTTGGCCGCCTTCCACAGCGCGAAGTCGCGGGGGTCGCGCTTGCGCTCGTCGGTGTCGGTGTCGGCGGCGGGCTCGAGGGCGTCGAGCCGCTGGCCGGTGAGCGCCCCGTATCCCGGGAAGGAGCGGACGTCGAAGTAGACGTCGCCGTCGACCGCGTAGGCGTGCCCGCGCTCGACCAGCCGCTCCATCAGCTCGACCATCTCCGGGACGTGCCCGGTGGCGCGCGGCTCGTAGGTCGGCGGCAGCACGCCGAGCACGTCGTAGGCGCGGGTGCTGGCGCGCTCGTTCTCGAAGGCCCAGGCCCACCAGGGGACGTCGTGCTCGTCGGCCTTGACGAGGATCTTGTCGTCGATGTCGGTGACGTTGCGGACGTAGGTGACCTCGAGGCCGCGGGCGACCAGCCAGCGGCGCAGCACGTCGAAGGAGACCGCCGCGCGGACGTGCCCGACGTGCGGCGGCCCCTGCACGGTGAGCCCGCAGACGTACACCGACGCGTGACCGGCACGCAGCGGCGTGAAGTCGCGGACCGCACGGGCGGCCGTGTCGTACAGGCGGAGGCTCACCGCCGGGAGTCTACGGAGTCCCTGCGGGGCCTTCCGCCCGCGGCGAGGGCGCCTCCCCCGACCGGATCACCAGCGCGGTGGCCACCGCCGCCCGGCCCTCGCCCCGGCCGGTCAGCCCGAGCCCGTCGGTGGTGGTGGCCGCCACGCTGACCGGCGCCCCGAGCGCGGCGGAGAGCGCCGCCTCGGCCTCCGCCCGGCGCGGGCCGAGCCGCGGGGTGGTGGCGATCAGCTGGACCGACGCGTTGCCGATCTCCCAGCCGTGCGCCGTGACGACCTCGCGCACGTGCTCGAGGACGGCGATGCCCGCGGCCCCCGCCCAGCGCGGGTCGTCCGTGCCGAGCAGTCCGCCGATGTCACCGAGCCCGGCAGCGGAGAGCACGGCATCGGTGAGCGCGTGGGCCACCACGTCGCCGTCGGAGTGCCCGGCGCAGCCGTGGGTGCCCGGCCAGTCCAGCCCGGCCAGCCGGCAGGGGCGGCCGGCCACCACCGGGTGGACGTCGGTGCCGATGCCGACGCGCGGCAGGACGGTCACGGGTGCACCTCGCTCGCGGTCAGCCCCACGCTCAGCTCGGCGAGCGCGAGGTCGTGGGGGACGGTGATCTTCGCGGCGCGCTCGTCACCGGGGACGGTGGCCACCGGGACGCCGGCGGCGCGGACGACGGCGGCGTCGTCGGTGAGCTCGGCCGCGGCGTCGAGGGCGGCGTACGCGGCGACCAGGGTGGCCCGGTCGAAACCCTGCGGGGTCTGCACGCGGCGCAGCGCCGCACGCGGGACGGCCTCGACGACCACGCCGTCGTCGTCGACCAGGACGGTCGTGTCGACGACCGGCAGCACGGGGACGACCGCACGGGCACCGCCGGCGAGGGCGGCCAGCACGCGAGCCACGGCGTCAGGCGGGGTGAGCGGCCGCGCGGCGTCGTGCACCAGGACGGCATCGGCCCGCGACCCGGCCGCGGCGAGCCCGGCGCGCACCGACGCGGTCCGGGTGGCCCCGCCGTCGACGAGCCGCACCCGGTCGGGCAGCGCGGCGGCGAACGCGGCACGCTCGGCGGGGGGCACGGTGACGACCACCTCGCCGACGCCGCCGGCCAGCAGGGCGTCCACCGCCCAGGCGACCAGCGGCCGACCACCGAGCGGCACCAGCGCCTTCGGCACGGACGCCCCCAGACGCGAACCGCTCCCGGCCGCTGCGACGATGGCGACAGCGTGCACGGGAGCGGTTCGGCGGGATCTGCGTGAGCGCGGAGCGCTCAGCTGGCGAGGACCTCGTCGAGCAGGACCTCGGCCTTGTCCTCGTTGGTGCCCTCGGCGAGCGCGAGCTCGCTGACCAGGATCTGACGGGCCTTCGAGAGCATCCGCTTCTCGCCGGCCGAGAGGCCGCGGTCCTTGTCGCGGCGCCACAGGTCGCGGACGACCTCGGCCACCTTGTTCACGTCGCCGGAGGCCAGCTTCTCGAGGTTGGCCTTGTAGCGGCGCGACCAGTTCGTCGGCTCCTCCGTGTGCGGGGCGCGGAGCACCTCGAACACCCGGTTGAGCCCCTCCTGACCGACGACGTCACGGACGCCGACGATCTCTGCGTTGTCGGCCGGCACGCGCACGGTGAGGTCGCCCTGGGCGACCTTCAGCACGAGGTAGGCCTTCTCTTCACCCTTGATCGTGCGCTTCTCGATCGCCTCGATGAGCGCGGCACCGTGGTGCGGGTAGACGACGGTCTCGCCGACAGTGAAGCCCATGTGGATGTGACCCCTTTCGCTCCACCCAGGTTAGCACGGCAGACTGACCAACGGATCGGCTCCGGGCAGTAAATATGCAGGTCAGCGGCCTGGATCGACGCGTCGGAGGGGTTGACAGAGCGTGGTTGATGTGCCTGCGGGTGCCGCCCGGACGGGCGCGACGACCCGTGCGCTGCTCCGCGCGACCCACCTCGGGCCGACCGTCGCGGTCACCACCGTGGCCACCCTGCTGGCCGTCGCCGCCGACGTCCCGCCGGCCCGCACCGCCCTCCTCTGCGCCGCCGTCCTCGCAGGTCAGGCCTCCATCGGGTGGAGCAACGACTGGCTGGACGCCGACCGCGACCGCGCCGTCGCGCGGGCCGACAAGCCGGTCGTGCAGGGCGCCGTCGCGCCCGCCGTGCTGCGCGCCGCGGCCCTCGCCGCAGCCGCGGTGGCCGTCGTCCTCTCGTTCCTGCTGGGGCTCGTCCCGGGCGCCCTCCTGCTGCTCCTCGTCGCGAGCGGCTGGGCCTACAACGCCGGGCTCAAGCGCACCGTCTGGTCCGGTGCGGGCTACGTCGTGGGGTTCGGGGCGCTGCCCGCCGGGGTGGTCGCCGCCGCCCCTGGCACCCCCGCTCCCCCGTGGTGGCTGGTGGCCGCGGGCGCGGCGCTCGGTGGAGCGGCCCACCTGGCCAACGTCGCCCCCGACCTCGAGGAGGACCTGGCCACCGGGGTCCGCGGGCTGCCGCACCGCCTGGGTCCGCACCTCTCCGCGGCGTGCGGTGCGCTGCTGCTGGCCGGGGCGACGCTGGTGCTGGTCCTCGGCCCGCCGGGGCCCCCCGGGCCCACCGGCTGGGCCGCCCTCGTCCTGGCCGTGCCCGCGGCCGCGGTCGCCGCCCTCGCGGGCACGGCGCGGTTCCGCGCCCTCGCCTTCCCCGCCGTCATGCTGCTCACGGTGCTCGACGTCGCCCTGCTGGTCGGCAGCGGATCGACGCTGGCCTGACCGGCGCCGGGGCCGCCCTGCCGCGACGCAGACGGCTCCCTGCGGGCAGGCCGGGGAGGCGACCGATACGCTCGGGGCGTCTCCGTGCCACCGATCCCCGGTGGCCGGCACGGTCCTGCTGGAGGTCGACAGCCGTGAACCGCGCTCTGCGCGCCGCCACGATGGGCGTTCTGCTCTTCTCCCCCCTCGCCCTCTCGGCGTGCAGCGCCGGCCAGGTCACGCAGACCGTCGAGCAGGAGCGCGACAAGGTCGGCGCGATGGCCGAGGCGGGTGACATCGTGCTGCGCCAGATCGCCGTCGTCGCCCCCGAGGACGGCGAGTACCCGGCCGGCGAGGACGCCCCGCTGCGGCTGGCCATCGTGAACACCGGCACCGAGGACGACACCCTGACCGGCATCACCGGCGAGGGCTTCGACGACGTCGAGATCGACGCGGCCGCGACCTCCGCGACGCCCAGCGCGCAGCCCCCGGGCACCGGCGCGGGCTCCACCGAGGACGAGAGCACCTCCGCCGGCGCGGGCGAGCTGGTGATCCCCGCCGGCACCACGGTCTTCGTCGGCGGGGACGGCGACTCCGCCGTCACCCTCACCGGCCTCGACGAGGCGCTCACGAGCGGCCGGATCCTGGAGCTGACCTTCACCTTCGAGAACGCCGGCGAGGTGACCACGGTGGTCCCGGTCGCCGCCCTCGAGGAGGTCCGCGAGCGCGACGAGTCCTTCGACTTCCACCACGAGGAGGAGGGCGAGTCCGGCGGCGGCGTCGAGGAGGGCGGCCACGAGCAGACCGAGGTCGCCGGCGGCGGCAACCCCGAGAACTGATCCCCCCGCTCCTCGTCGCGACGGCGGCTCCCGCCCGGGAGCCGCCGTCGCGCGTTCTCCGGGGAACTGTCGGTGGCCGCGGCTAGCGTGCCCCGCGTGCCACCTGCCGGAGCGAAGTCCCGCCCTGCCCACCGCTGCACCGAGTGCGGCCACACCTCGGCGAAGTGGGTCGGGCGCTGCCCCGAGTGCCAGGCATGGGGCACCCTGCAGGAGGCCGGCGCCCCGGCCACCGGGCTGCGCGCCGTCCCGGCCGGCCCGGTCAGCGCACCGGCCCGGCCGATCGCGCAGGTGGAGCTCGCCGGCGCCCGCGCCGTGCCCACGGGCATCGCCGAGTTCGACCGCGTCCTCGGTGGCGGCCTCGTACCCGGTGCGGTGCTCCTGGTCGCCGGGGAGCCCGGGGTCGGCAAGTCCACGCTGCTGCTCGAGGTGGCGCACCGGGTCGCCGCCGCCGGCGGCCCCACGCTCGTGGTCTCCGGCGAGGAGTCGGCCGGCCAGGTGCGGCTCCGCGCGGAGCGGATCGGCGCCCTGCACGACCGCCTGTACCTCGCCGCGGAGACGGAGCTGTCCGCGGTGCTCGCCCACGTCGAGGCGGTGAACCCCTCGCTGCTGGTGCTCGACAGCGTGCAGACGGTCCGCTCCCCCGCCGTCGAGGGCACCGACGGCGGCTCGACGCAGGTCCGCGCCGTGGCGTCGGCGCTGACCGGCGTCGCGAAGACCCGCGGGATGACCACGATCCTGGTCGGCCACGTCACGAAGGACGGCGCCATCGCCGGGCCGCGCACGCTCGAGCACCTGGTCGACGTCGTCGTCTCCTTCGACGGCGAGCGCCACTCGACCCTGCGCATGGTCCGGGCCACCAAGAACCGCTTCGGCCCGGCCGACGAGATCGGCTGCTTCGAGATCGGCGACAGCGGTGTCGTCGGCGTGCCCGACCCGTCGGCGCTGTTCGTGTCGCGGCGCAGCGACCCGGTGCCGGGCAGCTGCGTGACCGTGACCCTGGAGGGCAGCCGGCCGCTGCTGGCCGAGGTGCAGGCCCTCGTGGCGAGCACCAGCGGCGGCGGCTCCCCCCGCCGGGCCGTCAGCGGCCTGGACTCGCAGCGGGTGGCCATGGTGAACGCCGTGGTCGAGCGCCGCGGCCGGGTCAAGCTGGCCGACGCCGACGTGTTCGCGGCGTCGGTGGGCGGGGTGCGCATCGCCGAGCCGGCCGCCGACCTGGCCCTGGCGCTGGCGATCGCCTCCGCCGCCAAGGACACCCCGCTGCCCCCGGGCCTCGTGGCTCTCGGCGAGGTCGGCCTGTCCGGGGAGATCCGCCGGGTCGGCGGCACCGGCCGCCGGCTGGCCGAGGCCGCCCGCCAGGGCTACCGCGTGGCCCTCGTCCCACCGGACGCCGGCGCCGCGCCGGCCGGCATGCGGCTGATCGAGGTCCCCGACCTGGGTGCGGCCTTCCACCGCATGTTCTGAGCCCGTAGGGTTCCGCAAGAGCGGCCGGGTGCACGCCCCGTACCCCGAGCGTGCCCGGCTCGTCACTCGGGTACGTAGACTCCACTGCCGTACCACTCGACCGTCAGGAGAGCTCGTGCCCGCCGCCGTGGATCCCGAGATCGCCCTGCGCGAGCTCCTCGGCCGCATCGCCCCCGGCACGGCGCTGCGCGACGGCCTCGAGCGCATCCTGGCCGGCCGCACCGGTGCGCTGATCGTGCTGGGGTACGACCGGGTGGTCGAGTCGATCTGCACCGGCGGCTTCGCGCTGGACGTCGCCCTGTCGGCCACCCGGCTGCGCGAGCTGGCCAAGATGGACGGCGCGGTGATCGTCTCCTACGACGGCAGCCGCATCGTCCGGGCCGGCGTCCACCTCATGCCCGACCCGACGGTCCCCACGGAGGAGTCCGGCACCCGGCACCGCACGGCGGAGCGGGTCGCCGTGCAGACCGGCTTCCCGGTCATCTCGGTCAGCCAGTCGATGCACATCATCAGCGTGTACGTGGCCGGCCGGCGGTACACCCTCGAGCACCCGACGACCATCCTCGCCCGGGCCAACCAGGCCCTCGCCGCGCTGGAGCGCTACAAGCTCCGGCTGGACGAGGTGGCCAGCACGCTCTCGGCGCTGGAGATCGAGGACCTCGTGACCGTGCGCGACGCGATGAGCGTCAGCCAGCGGCTGGAGATGGTCCGGCGGATCGCCGACGAGATCGAGGGCTTCGTCGTCGAGCTGGGTACCGACGGCCGCCTGCTGGCCCTCCAGCTCGACGAGATGCTGGCCGGCGTCGAGGAGGACCGCGGGCTGCTCGTCCGCGACTACCTGCCCGCCGGCGGCCGCCGGAACCGCACCATCGACCAGGTGCTCACCGAGCTGCGGGCGCTCACCGCCACCGAGCTGCTCGACCTCTCCGCGGTCGCGCGCTGCTACGGCCTGCCCACGTCGCCGGACGCCCTGGACTCCCCGGTGAGCCCGCGGGGCTACCGGCTGCTCGCCCGGGTGCCCCGGCTGCCCGCCGGCATCATCGACCGGCTCGTGGAGCACTTCGGTGGCCTGCAGAAGCTGCTCGCCGCCACCATCGAGGACCTCCTGGCCGTGGAGGGCGTCGGGGAGGCCCGGGCGCGCGGCATCCGCGAGGGGCTGTCCCGGCTGGCCGAGACCTCGATCCTCGACCGCTACAGTTGATCTTGCAGCGCGGCGCGGACGCACGGGACCCCGGCCCCCGCGGGCGACGGTGGGCGCGCTCCGCGGTGCGACCCGGACCGGATCCCCGTCGCGTCAGCCGATGGTGAGCGGGGCGTCGCCGGAGACCTTGGTGTCCAGCCGGCCGCGCAGCACGTAGTCGCCCGGAGCGGGCGTCACGCGCGGGGCGGTGCACGTCGGCTCGCTGGTGAGCCCGCCCCACGTCAGGGGGAAGACGACCGGCTCGCCCGGAGCCAGGGTGCGCTCGTCGTCGCTGCTCTCGGGGAAGCAGTCGTTGCTGCCCCAGACCCGGGCCCCGGCGGCGTCGACCATCACCAGCTCCTGGAGCTGCTTGTCCAGCGACCGCACGCAAGGGACCGGCGAGGTGTTGACCACCACCAGCTCGAAGACCGGCTTGGCGCCGACGGCGGCCGTGCCGGGGGTGCGCACCTCCAGCCCCAGCATCTCGTCGGTGCACGGAGAACCCGGGGTCGGGCCCGCCGGGACCGGCGGCTCGCTCGGTGGCGCCGTGGTGCCGGGCGTCCGCACCCCGGAGACCGCGGGCACCACCTGCTCCAGCGCCGGGGGCTCGGTCGGCTCGGCCGCGGTGCCGGGCGCGGCGGCCGAGCCGCTCCCGCCGCCGGCCAGCAGGCTGGTCACCAGCCAGGCGAGCCCGGCCAGGACCGCCAGCAGCAGCACCAGCACGGTCAGCCGGCGCCGCCAGTACACGGCTGCGGGGAGCGGGCCCACCGGGTGCAACACGCGGGGAACGCTAGTGCGCCCGGTGGGGACTGGTCCGCTCGGCACGCCGCGCCGCGCGCACGGCACACTGGGTGCCCGTGACCGGGCCGTCCTCCCCCACCGCCACCCCGGCCGGCGAGCTGATCGTCGACTGGTACGCCACCGCCGCCCGCGACCTGCCCTGGCGGACCCCCGATGTCGATCCCTGGGCCGTCCTGGTCAGCGAGGTGATGCTCCAGCAGACCCCCGTGGCGCGCGTGGAGCCCGTCTGGCGGGCCTGGGTGGCCCGGTGGCCCACACCGGCGGACCTGGCGGCCCAGCCGCCCGCGGACGTCATCCGGGCGTGGGGGAAGCTCGGCTACCCCCGCCGGGCGCTGCGGCTCAGGGAGGCGGCGATCGCCATCACCGAGCGACACGGGGGCGTCGTCCCCGAGGACGTGGCCGAGCTCGAGGCGCTGCCCGGGGTGGGCACATACACCGCACGCGCGGTCGCCTGCTTCGGCCATGGCCGGCGCCAGCCCGTCGTCGACACCAACGTGCGCCGGGTCGTGGCGCGGCTGGTGCACGGCCGCGCGGCGGCCGGCAACGCCCGGGCCGCCGACCTCGTCGACGTCGCCGCGCTGGCGCCGGAGGACGACGAGCGCGCAGTGCGCTTCTCGGTCGCCGTCATGGAACTGGGCGCGCTGGTGTGCGTGGCCGGGACGCCGCGGTGCGGCGCCTGCCCGGTGCGGGACCGGTGCGCGTGGCGGCTGGCCGGCGCCCCGCCGCACGACGGGCCGCCGCGGAAGGTGCAGAAGTTCGCCGGGACGGACCGCCAGGTCCGGGGCCGGCTGCTCGACGTCCTGCGGGCGGCGCACGAGCCGGTGGACGCCGCAGCGCTCGAGCCCGCGTGGGAGGACGCCGTCCAGCGGTCCCGCTGCCTGGACTCGCTGCTGGCCGACGGCCTGGTCGAGCAGACCGAGGACGGCCTGTTCACCCTCCCCGCCTGACCGCCGCCCCACACCGGCGCTGTCGGGCTGATACGGCGCTCCTCAGCGCCAGACCGCCGATGTGGCGAGAGCGGGGCCGGAGGACGACGAAGGGGCCGGCCCCGCTGATGCGGAACCGGCCCCTGTCGTCGTGCGGCTAGGCGGTCACTCGGACGCCTGGCTGCCCTGCTCGTCCTCGCCGTCGGCACCCGAGAGGGCCACCGGCGGGGTGTCGGGCAGGTCGATCGGCTTCGCCTCGCCGCGGAAGGTGAACTTCTGCGCGGGGCCCTCGGCGTCGTCGACGTCCACCACGATGATCTGCCCGCTGGACAGCTCGCCGTAGAGGATCTTCTCGCTCAGCGCGTCCTCGATCTCGCGCTGGATGGTGCGGCGCAGCGGCCGCGCACCCAGCACCGGGTCGAAGCCCCGGGAGGCCAGCAGCTTCTTCGCCGCGGGCGTGATCTCCAGCGCCATGTCCTTGTTGGCCAGCTGACCTTCCACCCGGCCGACCATCAGGTCGACGATCTGGATGATCTCCTTCTCGGTCAGCTGGTGGAACACGACGATGTCGTCGATGCGGTTGAGGAACTCCGGCCGGAAGTGCTGCTTGAGCTCCTCGTTGACCTTCAGCTTCATCCGGTCGTAGTTCGACTGGTCGTCGTTACCGGCCTGGAAACCGAGACCCACGGCCTTGGAGATGTCCCGCGTACCGAGGTTCGTGGTGAGGATCAGGATCGTGTTCTTGAAGTCCACGATCCGGCCCTGGCCGTCGGTGAGCCGGCCGTCCTCGAGAACCTGCAGCAGCGTGTTGAACACGTCCGCGTGCGCCTTCTCGATCTCGTCGAAGAGGACCACCGAGAACGGCTTGCGCCGCACCTTCTCGGTCAGCTGGCCACCCTCGTCGTAACCGACGTAGCCGGGAGGGGCACCGACCAGGCGGGACACGGTGAAGCGGTCGTGGAACTCACCCATGTCGATCTGGATGAGCGCGTCGTCCTCACCGAACAGGAACTGCGCCAGCGCCTTCGCCAGCTCCGTCTTCCCGACACCCGAGGGGCCGGCGAAGATGAAGGAACCACCGGGACGGCGCGGGTCCTTGAGGCCCGCCCGCGTACGCCGGATCGCCTGGCTGACGCTCTTGATGGCCTCTTCCTGGCCGATGATCCGCTTGTGGAGCTCGTCCTCCATGCGGAGCAGACGCGTGGTCTCCTCCTCGGTGAGCTTGAAGACGGGGATGCCGGTCCAGTTGGCCAGCACCTCGGCGATCTGCTCGTCGTCGACCTCGGCGACGACGTCCATGTCGCCGGCCTTCCACTGCTTCTCGCGCTCGGCCTTCTCACCCAGCAGCTGCTTCTCGGTGTCGCGCAGCGACGCGGCCTTCTCGAAGTCCTGCGCGTCGATCGCCGACTCCTTCTCGCGGCGGACGGCCGCGATCTTGTCGTCGAACTCGCGCAGGTCCGGCGGCGCGGTCATCCGCTTGATCCGCATCCGGGCACCGGCCTCGTCGATCAGGTCGATCGCCTTGTCCGGCAGGAAGCGGTCGGAGATGTACCGGTCGGCCAGCGTCGCCGCGGCCACCAGGGCGCCGTCGGTGATGCTGATCCGGTGGTGCGCCTCGTAGCGGTCGCGCAGCCCCTTGAGGATCTCGATCGTGTGGGCCAGCGTCGGCTCGCCCACCTGGATCGGCTGGAAGCGGCGCTCGAGGGCGGCGTCCTTCTCCAGGTGCTTGCGGTACTCGTCGAGCGTCGTGGCGCCGATGGTCTGCAGCTCACCGCGGGCCAGCATCGGCTTGAGGATGCTGGCGGCGTCGATCGCGCCCTCCGCGGCACCCGCCCCGACGAGGGTGTGGATCTCGTCGATGAACAGGATGATGTCGCCGCGGGTGCGGATCTCCTTCAGCACCTTCTTGAGGCGCTCCTCGAAGTCACCGCGGTAGCGGGAACCGGCGACGAGCGCGCCGAGGTCGAGGGTGTAGAGCTGCTTGTCCTTCAGCGTCTCGGGCACCTCGCCCTTGACGATGGCCTGGGCCAGCCCCTCGACGACGGCGGTCTTGCCGACGCCGGGCTCGCCGATGAGGACCGGGTTGTTCTTGGTGCGCCGCGACAGCACCTGCATGACCCGCTCGATCTCCTTGGCCCGCCCGATCACCGGGTCGAGCTTGGAGTCGCGCGCGGCCTGGGTGAGGTTGCGGCCGAACTGGTCGAGCACCAGCGAGGTCGACGGCGTGCCCTCGGCCGGGCCGCCGGCCGCGGCCGGCTCCTTGCCCTGGTAGCCGGAGAGCAGCTGGATGACCTGCTGGCGGACGCGGTTGAGGTCGGCGCCGAGCTTCACGAGGACCTGGGCGGCGACGCCCTCGCCCTCGCGGATCAGGCCGAGCAGGATGTGCTCGGTGCCGATGTAGTTGTGGCCGAGCTGCAGCGCCTCGCGCAGCGACAGCTCCAGCACCTTCTTCGCCCGCGGCGTGAAGGGGATGTGACCGGACGGCGCCTGCTGGCCCTGCCCGATGATCTCCTCGACCTGCTGGCGGACGCCCTCGAGCGAGATGCCGAGGGACTCCAGGGCCTTGGCGGCGACACCCTCACCCTCGTGGATCAGGCCCAGGAGGATGTGCTCGGTGCCGATGTAGTTGTGGTTGAGCATCCTGGCTTCTTCCTGCGCCAGGACGACCACCCGTCGGGCTCGGTCGGTGAACCGTTCGAACATCTGCTGCTTCTCCTCTGACCGGCTGGTCCGGCGCTGCCCTCCCCGTCCTGGAGAGGAGCACCCGACGTCCGTCGGCGCGCGGGGGCACCGGTCTTTCCACTGTAGTCGCGGACCACGCCGCCCCGTCGTCGTCCGACGGTGCGGTGGATGGCTGCCCGGTGCAACGGGCCCCGGTGATGCGGTGTTCCACCCCCGTTACGCCGTGAGCGGACGACGGCGTGCCGACCCCGGGAGCGCCGACGGCACCCTGCCCCTGTCGGCCTACCGGCCTCGACCGCGGCCCGGGACGCCACCGGCCCGGCTCCCCCGAGGGGAGCCGGGCCGGGCGACGCGACGTCAGCGGCCTGCCTGCAGGGGCCCGCCGCGAGCTTGCGAGCGGTGGGGGGCAGGCAGGTCCTTCTAGTGGGCGGCCTCGTAGGCCTCGACGACGCTGGCCGGGATGCGCCCGCGGTCGCTGACCGCGTGCCCGTTCTTGCGGGCCCAGTCGCGGATGGCACCGGCCTGCTCGCGGTCCATGCGACCGCCACCACCGGTGGCGCGGGAGCGGCCGCCACCCGAGGCGCGGGTGCCGCGACCGACCTTGCGCGCCGCCGAGATGTAACGGGCGAAGGCGTCACGCATCTCCTGGGCGTTCTTCTCCGCCAGGTCGATCTCGTACGACGTGCCGTCCAGCGCGAAGCTGACGGTCTCGTCGGCCGGGATGTTCTCGTCGAGGTCGTCGCTCAGGATGACCTGGACCTTGCGCGCCATTCGTTCCTCGCTTTTCGCTGCAGCCCTGGGGCCGGACGGAAATAGCACCCGGCGGGTGCGAGGCCCATTACAGCACAAATGGCCAGCAATAGGAAATGGCTGTCCGATTCCCCGGCCGGGCTAATCGGGATACCCGTGGGTCAGGAACTGATCGGCCGGACCAATGGGAACAGGATCGTCTCCCGAATTCCGAGACCGGTCAGCGTCATCATCAACCGGTCCATGCCCATTCCCACCCCACCGGTGGGCGGCATGCCGTATTCGAGCGCTTCCAGGAAGTCCTCGTCGAGCACCATCGCCTCGGGGTCGCCGGCCGCGGCCAGCAGGGCCTGCTGCGTGAAGCGCTCCCGCTGGACGACGGGGTCGACGAGCTCGGAGTAACCGGTGCCCCGCTCGATGCCGCCGATGTAGAGGTCCCACTTCTCCGCGACACCGGGATCGGTCCGGTGCGCCCGCGTCAGCGGCGAGGTGTCCACGGGGTAGTCCATGACGAACGTGGGCTCCTGCAGCGAGGGCTGCACCAGCGCCTCGAAGATCTCCTCGACCACCTTGCCGTGGATCCAGGCCGGGTCGATGCCCACCTGGTGCCGCTCGGCCAGCGCGCGCAGGTGCTCGATCGGGGTGTCCGGGGAGACCGGCTCCCCCACCGCCTCGCCGACCAGGTCGAAGAGGCGCACCTGCCGCCACTCCCCGGACAGGTCGAGCTCGGTGCCGTCGTGGTGGCGGGCGACGTGGTCGCCGAACAGCGCCGCGCAGCTCTCCTGGACCAGCTCCCGGGTGATGACGGCGATGTCCTGGTAGTCGAGGTAGGCCGCGTAGAACTCCAGCATCGCGAACTCCGGCGAGTGCGAGCTGTCCGCGCCCTCGTTGCGGAAGTTCCGGTTGATCTCGAAGACGCGGTCCAGCCCGCCGACGATGCACCGCTTGAGGAACAACTCCGGCGCGATGCGCAGGTAGAGGTCCAGGTCGAAGGCGTTCATGTGGGTGCGGAAGGGCCGGGCGGCCGCACCCCCGTGCACGGTCTGCAGCATCGGCGTCTCGACCTCGATGAAGTCCCGCCGGGCCAGCCCCGCGCGCAGGGTGGACATGACCGTGGCCCGCTGCCGGACGGTGCGGCGGGCCTCGTCGCGCACGATCAGGTCGACGTAGCGGCGGCGCACCCGCAGCTCCTCGCTCATCGGCTTGTGCGCCACCGGCAGCGGGCGCAGCGCCTTGGCGGTCAGCTGCCAGGAGTCGGCGAAGACGGAGAGCTCGCCGCGGCGCGACGTCCCGACCTCGCCCTCGACGAAGACGTGGTCACCCAGGTCGACGTCGGACTTCCAGGCGGCCAGCGCCTCCTCGCCCACGCGGTCGCGGGAGAGCATCACCTGCAGCTCGGCGTCCCCCTCCCGCAGCGTGGCGAAGCAGAGCTTGCCGGTGTTGCGGAAGAAGATCACCCGGCCGGTGATGCCGACCCGCTCGCCGGTCATCGTGTCCGGCTCCATGTCCGGGTGGCCGGCGCGGACCGCGGCGAGCGTGGTCGTGCGGGGCACGTGCACGGGGTAGGGGTCGACCCCCGAGTCGCGCAGCCGGTCGAGCTTGGCGCGGCGGACCCGCATCTGCTCCGGCAGCTCCTCGCCGCCGTCGTCGCCGCCCGTCCCGTTCGGTCCCACGTCCGTCACGGGGCCCCAGCCTACGGGGCGGCCGCCCGCCGCTCCGCGGCCTGCTGCCGCTGGAAGGCCAGGCGCAGCCCGTGCACGGTGAGGTCCGGCTCGCGCTCGCCGATCGTGCGGCAGCTGTCCACCAGCAGCGGCGCCAGCCCGCCGGTGGCGACGACGACCGGCGCGGCGCCGAACTGGGCCACGAGCTCCGCCGAGATGCGCCCGACCAGCCCGTCGACGAGCCCGGCGAAGCCGAGCACCAGCCCCGACTGGAGCGCGGCGACGGTGTTCTTGCCGATGGCGTGCGGCGGGCAGGAGAGCTCGACCGACCGCAGCTGGGCCGCCCGGCTCGCCAGTGCGTCGCGGCTCACCTCGACCCCGGGCGCCAGGGCGCCACCGAGGAACTGCCCGTCCGGTCCGACGGCGTCGACGTTGGTGGAGGTGCCGAAGTCGACGACGACGACGGGACGGCCGCCACCGTCGGGGCTCCGGCCGAACAGCTCGTGCGCGGCGAGGGCGGTGACCACCCGGTCGGCGCCGACCTCGCGGGGGTTGTCCACGTGCAGCGGGACGCCCGTGCGCACGCCGGGCCCGATGAGCACCACCGGCACCTCGAGGGAGTCCAGCAGCTGGCGCAGCGCCGGCAGCAGCGCGGGCACCGTCGAGCAGGCCGCGACGCCGGTGACCTCGGTGTCGCGCAGCAGGCCGCGCCACAGCATCCGCAGCTCGTCGGCGGTGGCGCGGGGCGCGGTCGTCACCCGCCACGAGCCGATGCGCCGCTCGCCGTCGAAGGTGGCGAGGACGGTCTGGCTGTTGCCGACGTCGACGGTCAGCAGCACGGCGTCACCGGACCGGCACGCCCAGGTCGCTGCGACGCTGGTCGGCAGCCCCGGGCACGGGGGCCGACGGGTCCCCGCCGAGCTCGACGACGCGGTTGGCGCCGTCGACGTGCACGACCTTGGGGATGTAGCTCTTCGCCTCGGTCTCGTCCATCACGCCGTAGCTGATGAGGATGACCATGTCGCCGGGGTGCACCAGGTGCGCGGCGGCGCCGTTGATGCCGATGACACCGGTGCCCCGCTCGCCGGGGATGACGTAGGTCTCCAGGCGGGCGCCGTTGGTGATGTCGACGATCGCGACCTGCTCACCGGGCAGCAGGTCGGCGGCGTCGAGGAGGTCCTCGTCGACGGTCACCGAGCCCACGTAGTGCAGGTCGGCCTGGGTGACCGTCGCACGGTGGATCTTGGACTTGAGCATCGTGCGCATCATCGCGGGCCTCCCAGCCGGACTGCCGTGTTGTCGAGGAGTCGGGTGCTGCCCGCGCGGACGGCGACGAGCAGCCGGGCGGGGCCGGCGGCCGGCGCCGGTCCCAGGTCGGTATCGGTGAGCTCCAGGTAGTCCTGGACCAGGTCGGGCGCCCCGGCCAGGACGGCGCGGGCGGCGGCCAGGACGGCGTCGGGCCCCTGCGGGCCGGCGGCGGCCCCAGCGCGCAACGCCTGGTGCAACGTCGCGGCGCGGGCCCGCTGTTCCGGCGAGAGGTAGCGGTTGCGGCTGGACAGCGCCAGCCCGTCGTCCTCGCGGACCGTCGGGACGCCGACCACCTCGACGCCCAGGGCGAGCTCCCGCGCCATGGCCCGGATGAGGGTGAGCTGCTGGTAGTCCTTCTCGCCGAACAGCGCCAGGTCGGGCCGCACCAGGCCGAAGAGCTTGGCGACGACGGTCAGCACGCCGGCGAAGTGGCCGTGCCGCACCGCGCCCTCCAGGACCGAGCCCAGCGGCCCCGGGTCGACGGTCACCCCGGCCGCACCGGGCGGGTAGACCTCCTCGACCGGCGGGTGGAAGACGACGTCGGCGCCCTCCTCGGCCAGCGCGGCGAGGTCGGCCTCCCAGGTGCGGGGGTAGCGGTCGAAGTCCTCGCCGGGGCCGAACTGGGTCGGGTTCACGAACACCGAGACGACGACGCCGCCGGCCCGCTCGCGCGCGGCGCGGACCAGCGCGCGGTGCCCCTCGTGCAGCGCACCCATGGTGGGCACCAGGGCGACGGGCCCGGGCAGCGCGGTCACCAGCCGGCGGAGCTCGGCGGCGGACCCGGCGACGGCCGGGCGGGTGCCAGCGGTCACCGCGAGCCCGCGATGTCGTCGTGCCGCGCGGCGGCCAGGACGTCGAGCACCGGCGCCGCCTCGTGGGTGCGGAGCCGCCCGGCGGCCACGGCCCGCTCGGCGGTGCGCTGCGCCATCGCGACGTAGGCGGCCACCGACCCGGGGGCACGCTCGCCGAGGGTCCGCAGGTGGTGGGCGACGGTCCCGGCGTCGCCGCGGCTGACCGGGCCGGTGAGCCCGCGGTCACCCCGGCGCAGTCCGTTGTCGAGCGACGCGGTGAGCAGCGGGCCGAGCACGCGCCCCGGCTCGGCCACCCCGGCGGTGCGCAGCAGGTCGGCCGCCTCGGCCACGAGCGTGACCAGGTGGTTCGCGCCGGTGACCAGCGCCGCGTGGTACAGCCCGCGGTCGGCCTCGGCGACGAAGAACGGCTCGCCGCCCATCTCCAGCACCAGCGTCTCCGCGACCGGGCGGTGCTCGGGCCGGCTGGTGACGCCGAAGGGCGCGCCGTCGAGCCGGTCGGCGTCCTCGGGGGCTCCGGTGAAGGTCATCGCCGGGTGCAGCGCGAGGGCGAGCACCCCGGCCTGCTCGGCGGGGGTCAGCACGGCGAGCCCGTGCGCACCGGACGTGTGGAACACCAGCTGCCCCGCCCGCCAGGCACCGGTCTCGGCGAGCCCGGAGACCAGTCCGGCCAGCGTGTCGTCCGGGACGGCGAGGACGACGAGGTCCGCGGCGCCCACGACCGCGTCGGCGGGCAGCAGGGGGACGCCGGGCAGCAGGCGCGCGGCGCGCTCGGCCGAGGCGGTGGAGAGACCGGAGGCGGCGACGACGTCGTGACCGGCGGCGGCGAGCGCGGCACCCAGGACGGCGCCGACGCGGCCGGCGCCGATGACGCCCACGCGGAGGCGGGCGGGCGCGTCGGACGCGCGGGCGTGCGTGCGGGCGGGACCCAGCAGCGAGCGGACGGTCCTGCGGGAGGCAGGCATCGGTGCACCTCTCGTTCCAGTCCCTGGCGGGTACCGGACGTCGGGAGCGATCCGGGGAGATCGCGGTGGTCGTGCGGGGTGGAGCGTCGGCCGGCGCCCGCTGCAACCGGTTGCGTGTCACGCGGGCGTCGTGCCGATGGCGAGTGTGTGACGTCGGCGCGGCCGTCGCAACGCCTGGTTGCTGTGTGCTGGCTCACGTGCCTCAGCGGCACCCGGGCGCACGCCCGGCCGGGTGCCGCCCTACCGTGACGGCCGGCACATCGGCGAGGGAGGCAGCGTGCACACGTTCGAGGGAAGGACCGCACTGGTCACCGGGGGCAGCCGCGGCATCGGCCTGGGCATCGCCCGGAGCCTGGTGGAGCGCGGCGCCCGGGTGGTGCTCACCGCCCGGAAGCCCGACGCGCTGGCCGAGGCGGTGGAGTCGCTCGGCGGGCCGGAGGTCGCCGTGTCCGTGGCCGGCAACGCCGGCGATCCCGAGCACCGGGCGACGGCGGTGCGCACCGCGGTCGAGACGTTCGGCAGCCTCGACGTCCTGGTGGGCAACGTCGGCATCAACCCCGCCTACGGGCCGCTCATGGACCTCGACCTCGACGCGTGCCGCAAGATCCTCGACACCAACGTCGTGGCCTCGCTGGGCCTGGTGCAGGAGGCCTGGCGCGCGTGGATGTCCGAGCACGGCGGCTCGGTGCTCTTCGTCGCCTCGGTGGCCGGGATGCGCTCCTCCCAGGAGATCGGCGCGTACGGGGTGAGCAAGGCGGCGCTGATCAACCTGACCACCCAGCTGGCGGTGGAGCTCGCTCCCCGGGTCCGGGTGAACGCGGTGGCCCCCGCCGTGGTGAAGACCCGCTTCGCCGGCGCGCTGTTCGAGGGCCGGGAGGCCGAGGCCGCGGCGGCCTACCCGATGGCGCGCCTGGGCACCCCGGAGGACATCGGCGAGGCCGCGGCCTACCTGCTGTCCGACGGCGCGGGCTGGGTCACCGGTCAGACGCTCGTGCTCGACGGCGGCGGCCTGTCCCGCGGCCCGCGCTAGGGCTGGTCAGCGGCCGAGGACCCGGGCCAGGACGTCGTCGCTCTCGCCGTCCTCCCGGTACCGCCGGCGCCGGCGGCCGCCCGAGCCCGGGCTGACCCCGTTCTGGGCGAGGATCTGCTCGATGCGGACGGGCGCCGCCGGGCCGTCCTGCTCCGGCGGCGACGCCCAGCCGGGGGCCACCGCAGGCTGCGCGGTGGTCGCGGCCGACCCGGCCGGCGGCGGCGCCTCCGCGAGGTCGTCGGTGCGCCGGCGGCGCGGCGCGTCCTCGGCGCGGGGTGGGGCGGGCGGCTCCACGAGCGACCGGGCGGCGAGCCACTCCAGCGGCGTCTGCGGCGCGGCGGGCGGCGGGGCCGGCGGCAGCGTCGACGACGGCGTGACCACCGGCGAGTGCACCGTGACCGGGGGCGCGGGCCGCTCGTCGACGTCGCGCTGCGGGGCGGCGGAGCCGAGCCAGGGGTCGTCCTCGTGCGCCGCGGCGCGCTCGTGCCGGACGAAGCCGGAGGGGACCGCCGGCCGGGCGGGCACCGGCGGCCGCACCGGGGGCGGAGGCGGCGCCTCCGCGCGGACCGGCGGCGGGACGGGCGGCCCCGGTGCGGCCGGCGGCGGCGTGACCGCGGACCACGTGCTGGTGCGCACCTGCTCGAACTGCTGGGTGGGGCGCGGCTCGTCCAGCCGGATCGCCGGCCAGCCACCGGTGAGCTCGCGCGGCGGGGCGTCGTCGCTCCACGCCGCGCCGTCCAGGGTGCGAGCGGGCCCGTCGAGCCGGCTGGCCTGGGTGCGCATGACGATCCGCTCGACCAGCATCTCGCTGGACAGCTGCTCGGCGAGCTCGGCCCGCAGCCGCCCCACGTCCTCCCGGAGCGCACCGAGCTGGCCGAGCTCCGCCCGCAGGCCGGTCAGCGCCGCGACGTCGTCCCGGAGCGCGGCCACGCGGGCCACCTCGTCGCGCAGCTGCCCCAGCGCGGCGATGTCCCCGCGCAGGCCGGCGACGCGGGCCACCTCCTCTCGGAGGCCGCTCAGCGAGGCGACCTCCCCGCGGAGCGCGTCGATCTCGTCGCGCATGGCGTCCTCGGCCTCGCGGCGGAGCTCGGTCTCCAGCTCCAGCTCGTACTCCCGGCGCGCGGCGACCTCGCGCTCCAGCTCCAGCTCGTAGGCGCGGCGCAGCTCGGCCTCCCGCGCCGCCGCGTGCGCCCGGTCGGTGCCGCGCCGCCCGGCGGCGAAGGTGGCGAGCACGAACGCCCAGGCCACCGCCACGACCGCGACCCGCAGCAGCTGGGCGTCGTCGGTGAGGAAGACGGCGAGGGTCGCCCCGACGGCGAGCACGAAACCGCCGGCCTGGAGGAGCGTGCGGGTGCTGCCGAGGGCGGGGCCGCGGGCGACGTCGTCCTCGCGGCGGGGCATGGCACCCAGCGTAGCGACGTGTGGCGCTCACCGGGAGGAAGCGCACCCGTGCCCACAGTGGTCCCAGGTGCCACAGTGGGCAGGGTGACCCTCTCGCTCCTCGACTGGCGCCGCCGCGTGGCCGCCCTGCACGCCGACGTCCGTGCCCGTCCCGACCCCGAGCAGGGCTGGCTGCGCTGGCGGGAGGGCCGCGACGAGCTGTTCGCGAGCCACCCGCAGTCACCGCTGGACGCCTCGGGCCAGGCCGCGTTCCGCGGGTTGCCGGTGGCGCCCTACGACCCCGCGCTGCGGTTCGAGCCCGTGCTCGAGCCGGCGGCGCCGCTGCGGCTGGAGATCCCCACCGCGGCCGACGGCGTCGTCCCGCTGGACCGGATCGGGGCCGTCGCGCTGCCCGGCGTCGGCCGGCTCGACGTGTGGTGGGTCGCCCTCTACGGCGGCGGGGTCTTCCTGCCGCTGCGCGACGGCACCGCCGGCGGCAGCACCTACGGCGGCGGGCGCTACCTGCTGGACACCGTGAAGGGGGCCGACCTCGGCGGCGACGGCGAGCGGCTGGTGGTCGACCTCAACTTCGCCTACCACCCGTCCTGCGCCTACGACCCGCGCTGGTCCTGCCCCCTGGCACCCGAGGGCAACCGGGTGGAGGCTTCCGTCGCCGCCGGGGAGCAGCTGCCCCCCGGCGGCTGGTACTAGAAGGCGCTCGTCCCCCTCACCCCTCGCAGGCCCGGGGCGGGCCTCCGGACGAGACCGCGACCCGCGAGCTGCGAGGAGGACGGGCGATCAGTTCTGGGCGAGGAAGCCGGCGGAGCTGAAGACCAGCCCGATGGAGACCTCGCCCTGCTCGATGGCGGCGCGGGTCAGCGGGCCACCGGCGTCCAGCTCGCGGAAGTCGGCGAACTGCAGGCCGTAGGTCTCCTCCAGCCCGGGCTGGCAGAACGGCCGGGTCGGGCACTCCGCCGGGCCGCCGAGCACCAGCGACCCGTCGCCGCACGCCTCTGCCAGCTCCGAGAGGGTGCTGACACCGAGCTCGTCGGCGAAGGCCTGGGTGACCGCGAAGGCGTTCTGGTCGGCGGCCTCCGACGGCTCACCGAAGACCAGGCCGGCCTCGGCGGCGAGCGGCTCGAGCGCCTGCCGGGTCTCCTCGACGTCGCCGCTGGCCACCTGGGTGGCGTCGTCGCCCTCGATGAACTCGGTGACGGTGGCCAGGTACTCGGGGAAGACCTGGATCTCGCCGTCGATGAGGGCCTGCAGGTACAGCTCGCGGTTGCCGACCTCCTGGACGGTGGCGTCGAAGCCCGCGAGCTGCAGCACGTCCGCGTAGACGTTGGCGAGGATGGTCGACTCGGGGAAGTTGGCCCCGCCGACGGCGATCGCCCCGCTGCCCTGCTCGAGGGCGGCGGCGTCGATGTTCTCCTCGACCCAGCCGGCGGCGACGTCCTCGGCGCTCTCCCGCTGCACCTCCACCGCGGCGTTGAGCTGGATCAGCTCCTCGGTGGTCATCTCGGCGGACACCTGGTCCAGCGCCGGCAGCAGCGCCGGGTTGGCCGAGGCGGCCTGCGCGTTGACCGCGGGGATGATGTTGTCCGCGTTCTGCAGGTCCTGGTCGTCCTCGAGGACGACGAGCTGGTCGCCGGCGACCGGGGCGCAGGCGTCGCCGGAGGCCTGGCCGCCACCGCCGCCCGTCCCGCCCCCACCGGTACCGGAGGAGCCCGACTCGCCGCAGGCCGCGGTCAGCGCGACCGCGAAGAGCAGAGGAGCGATGGTGCGTGTGCGTGCGCGCATGGTTGGACGCCCCGCCTTCTGTGTCCCGTGCCGGCCCGGCACGCGTGTCTGGCGGGAGGATTCCCGCGGGCCCCATCGAACCGTCCCGTTGTGCACGACGCAATCGGGTTGCCGCTTCTCGGGGCTTCGTTACCGAGGCGTGATCACTGCGGCACGCCGGTGGCCGTCAGCTCGGGCTCACCGCGCACGGTCCGCCGCCTGCCGGTGACGAAGGGCAACCGCCGCGGTCCCGGCCGCACCGCCCAGGTGAGCGCCACGAGCACGAGCTCGGTGAGCAGCGCCAGCGCCGCGATGACGATCGCCCCGGCGATGATCAGCCCGTAGTCCTGCTGCCCGAAGCCGAGGTTCACCACCCGGCCCAGCCCGCCCCCGCCGACGAGGGCGGCGAGCCCCGCCGTGGCGACCACCTGCACGGCGGCGGTGCGCACGCCGGTCATCACCAGGGGCAGCGCGAGCGGGAGCTCGACCCGGCGCAGCACCTGACCGCGGGTCATGCCCATGGCCCGCGCCGCCTCTCGGACGTCGCCGTCCACCCCGCGGAAGCCGACGTAGGTGTTGGTGAGGATGGGCGGGAAGGCGAAGACGGCGAGGGCGATGGCGGTGGCGCGGTTGCCGAAGCCGATCGGGCTGACCGCGAAGAGGGTGAGCAGGGCGAGGGTCGGGACCGCCCGGCTCACGTTCGAGAGGACGACGACCGCGCCCCCGCCCCGCCCGCTCGTGCCCAGCGCGATGCCCAGCGGGAGGGCCAGGACCAGCGCGGCGAGGACGGCGATCCCCGAGACGGCCAGGTGCTCCACGAGCAGGTCCAGGAGCCCGCCGGGCCGGGTCCAGTTGAACGGGTCGTTGAGGTAGACGACGGCGTCGCCGAAGCCGGTCACGACCGCACCCTCGCCCACGGCGTGAGCAGCCGCTCCGCACCGGCCAGCAGGAGGTCGGCGAAGAGCGCCAGCAGCACGCAGCCGACCGCCCCGGTGACGATCTCCGCCCGGTAGAAGTTCGAGTTGAAGCCGCCGAAGATGAGCTGCCCGAGCCCGCCGTGCCCGACCAGCACCCCGACCGTGGTGAGGGCGACGGTGGACACCGTGGCGATGCGCAGCCCCGCCATGAAGGCCGGCAGCGCCAGCGGGAGGTCGATCTGCCAGAACAGGCGGAAGCGGCCGTAGCCCATGCCCTGGGCTGCCTCCCGGACGTCACCGGGCACGCCCTGGAGCCCGGTCAGGAAGTTGCGCACCAGGATCACCAGCGAGTAGACGACCAGCCCGACCAGCACCGTCGTCGCCGTCAGCCCGGTGAACGGGAAGATCAGCGCGAACATCGCCAGCGACGGGATCGTGTAGACGATCGAGGAGAGGCCCAGCACCGGGGCGGCCAGCCACCGCACGCGGCGGGCGAGCAGCGCCAGCGGCAGCGCGATCAGCGCCCCGAGGACGACGGCGGCGACGGTGAGCCTGACGTGCTCGCCCAGGTACCGCAGAATGGTGTCCCAGTTCTCGACCACGTACGAGGCGTCGAACCAGGGGTTCGGCGCCGCGTCCGCAGCCTGCACCGCGGACGTCCCCGCTCCAGCGCTCAGCACCGGGCGCACCCCAGGAGGACCACGCCGTGGACGCTACTGCGCACACTCCCCCGTCCGCGAGCGCGTCCGGCGAGGCGGTGGAGATCCGGCTGGAGGGCGTCAGCAAGGTCTACGCCGACGGCACCGTCGGCGTGGCCGAGCTCGACCTCACCTTCGCCGCGGGCGAGCTGACCGTCCTGGTCGGCCCCTCCGGCTGCGGCAAGACGACCACGATGAAGATGATCAACCGGATCATCGAGCCGACGACCGGCCGCATCGTCATCGGCCAGGACGACGTCACCCGCGCCGACCCGGTGCGGATGCGCCGCCGCATCGGCTACGTGATCCAGAACGTCGGGCTCTTCCCGCACCAGACCATCCGCGCGAACGTCGGCACCGTCCCCCGCCTGCTCGGCTGGGGGACGGCCGAGATCCGGGCGCGGGTCGACGAGCTGCTCGCCACCGTCGGCCTGGACCCGGCCGTGCACGGCGACCGCTACCCCGGGCAGCTCTCCGGCGGGCAGCGCCAGCGGGCGGGCGTGGCCCGGGCGCTCGCCGCCGACCCCCCGGTGCTGCTGATGGACGAGCCGTTCTCGGCCGTCGACCCGGTGGTGCGCGAGCGGTTGCAGGCGGAGTTCCTGCGGCTGCAGTCCACGGTGCGCAAGACGATCGTCTTCGTCACCCACGACATCGAGGAGGCCGTGCGCATCGGCGACCGGATCGCGGTGATGAGCCACGGCGGCCGGGTGGAGCAGTTCGCCACGCCCGCCGACCTGCTGGGCCGGCCGGCGAACGACTTCGTGGCCGACTTCGTCGGTGCCGACCGCGGCCTCAAGCGGCTGGCCGTCACCGGGATCGACGCAGCGGACCTGGAGCACCCACCGGTCCTGCACGCCGACGACGGCCTGGCCGACGCGCGGGCGGCGCTGCAGCGCTCCGGCGCGCGCTGGGCGGTGGTGCTCGACGGCGCCGACCGCCTGCACGGCTGGCTCTCGCCCGACCGCGCCGGCGGCAGCGGCACCGTCGGTGCCGCGGCCCGGCGGATGGAGGCCTGGGTGCCCCGTGAGGCGTCGCTGAAGACGGCGTTCGCCACGATGCTCCAGCACGAGGCCGGGTGGGTCGCCGTGCTCGACGGCGACCAGTTCCTCGGCGTCCTCACCCCCGAGTCGCTGCACTCGGCGCTGCGCCGCTCCGTGGAGGGCCGGGCCCCCGAGACCGCCGGCGCCGCCTCCGCCTAGCGGGGCCGGTCCTCCAGCAGCGGGCCGACCACCCGGTACCGGGCGGTGACGAAGGACCCGGTGGCGGCGGCCTGGACCAGCTCGAGGTCCAGCCGCCGCGGCAGCAGCGGCCGCCCCGCGCCGAGGGTCACCGGCGCGATCGAGACGACGACCTCGTCGAGCAGGCCGGCCTCGGCGAACTGGCCGGCGAGGTCTCCCCCGCCGACCAGCCACAGCTCCCGGTCCCCCGCCGCGGCGGTCATCTCGGCGTGCACGGTGCGGACGTCGCCGGAGGTGAACCGGACGTCGCCGCCGGCCACCGGCAGCTCCCGGTGGGTCATCACCCACGTGGGCAGCTCGTAGGGCCACGGCTTGCCGGGCTCGTGCGCGAGGACCCACTCGTAGGTCGTCGACCCCATCACCATGGCGCCGACCCGGGCCATGAAGGCGTCGAAGTCCAGGTCGCCGGCGTCGCCGCCCTTCTGGCGGAACAGCCAGTCCAGCGAGTCGTCCGGGTCGGCGATGAAGCCGTCGAGGGTGGTGGCGGTGTGGTAGGTCAGCACGGAGTGCCTCCAGGGATCTCGCCGCGGCGTGCGCGGAGCCAGAGGATGGGGTCGCCGGTTCCGGCGTCGTGGCCGGCCGTCCGCAGCAGGTGCCGCACCAGCTGGCGCCGGTGGGCCGAGTAGGTGAGCACGTGGGCGACGACGCTGCTGAGCACGAAGCTCTCCGGCGGGTCGCAGAGGGCGTCGACCAGCCGGTCGTCCCAGCCGCCGCGCCGGTCGACGTCGCGCACCGTGGCCAGCCAGCGGGGCGCCACGGCGTCGTGCCGCGCCAGCAGCGCCGCCGGGTCGGGGTCCGCGGCCCGGTCGGGGGTGTCGCGGCCCTCGATCGAGGCGAGCCAGACCTCCACCGTGAAGACCAGGTGCTCGAGCACGGTCTGCACGGACTCCTCGGGGCCGTCCCAGGGCAGGACGACGAGGCCCGGCAGCCGCCGCGCCCGGAGCTCCTCGCCGGTCAGCCCCTTCGCCACGTCGAGGAGGTGGCGGGTGTCGTCGAGGTCGTGGGCCACCAGCTGCTCGGTGAGCGGGTTCATCGCGTGCTCCGTGCTCTGCACCCACAGCGAGGTGGGTGGGTGGAAGTGGATGCCGTTGGGCGCCGGCAGCCAGTGGCCGGAGCCGGGGTCGGCCGCGCTCGGCGGGCGGCCGTAGGCGCGGGTGAAGGCCCGGCTGAACCCCTCCACCGACTCGTAGCCCGCCGCCCACGCCGCGTCGGTGACGCTGCTCCCCTGCTGCAGCTGCCAGGCCGCGCGTTCCAGCATCACCCGCCGCCGCATCGCCACCGGCGCCTCGCCGGCGTCGCGGGACAGCGTCCGGCTGAAGTGGAAGGGCGAGGCGTAGGCGTCGCCGGCCATCTCGGCCAGGGTGTGGTTGCCCTCGTCCAGCACCGCGTCGAGCAGCTCGCGGAGCCGGTCACGTCCCGTCATGGGACCAGGGTGGCGGTTCGGCCGGTGCGCGTGCTTGACCGTTCTTGCGCGGCGGCCCGGCTACGCGGCCACCCCGGGCGACGGGTCGTCGTCGGCCGAGCCGGGCGGGACGCGGCAGGCGGACTCCAGCAGCAGCGCCGCGGCGACCAGGGCGAGGGCGGCCAGCAGGCCCAGCACCGCGGTCACCGTGTCGCTCCCGGCGGCCTGCAGCCGGCCGACAGCGGGGCCCGCGTAGGCGAGCACGCCGAGCCAGACGCCGGCGAAGACCGCGCCCACGTACGCGCTGGCCTGGGCCAGCACCGCGAGCCGGGCGACCAGCATCGGCTCGACCGGGCGGACGCCCGCGGCGTCCCGCCCGGTGGGGCCGCGCCCCGCCCGCGCCTCGCGCAGCGCGTGCAACCGGCTGCGCAGGACCCGCGCACCCAGCGCCTCGGCCAGCGCCAGGACGGCGAGCGGCGCCGGCAGCCACCAGCGCAGCGGCGGCAGGTCCCCGTACCAGGCCCGCACCAGCACCCACGCGGCGAGCGCGAACCCGAGCGCGAGGACGGCGAGGTCGCGGCGGCGGACGGGGGCCACGGCCTAGTGGAGGTGGTCCCAGCGCACGACCGCCGCCACCTCGGCGGGGTCGAGCGCGGCCACCAGGTCGGTCACCCGGCCGCGGCCGGGCAGCACCGCGGTCGGGTCCAGCGTCGCCCACGGGACCAGCACGAACGCCCGCTCGTGCGCCCGGGGGTGCGGCAGGGTCAGCGCGGGGTCGTCGGAGAGGACCGGCGCGCCGTCGTCCCCCGTCACCGCGACCACGTCGACGTCGAGGGTGCGGGCGCCCCAGCGGACCTCGCGGGTGCGGCCGGCGGCCGCCTCCAGCTCGTGCGCCCGCGCCAGCCAGCCGGTGGCGTCGCGGTCGCCGCGGACGACGGCGACCGCGTTCAGGTACGGCGGCTGCTCGACCGGCCCCCACGGCGGGGTCTCGTACAGCGTGGAGCGCGCGACCAGCACGCCGTCGTCCTTGAGCGCGGTGAGCGCGCTGCGCAGGGCCAGCGCACGGTCGCCGAGGTTGGCGCCCAGGGAGAGGACGGCCCGGGTCATCGGCGGTCGCGCCGGATGGTGACGACGACGTCGTCGAACGGCACCCCGAGCTCCGCCTCGGGCTTGTGGACGGTGATCTCCACCGCGTCCACCAGCTCGTCGGCGAGGCAGACGTCGGCCAGCCGCTGCGCGAGGGTCTCCAGCAGGCTGACCGGCTCCCCCGCCAGCACGCGGTGCAGCCGCTGCGCCAGGTCGGCGTAGTTGACCGTGCGGGCCAGGTCGTCGGTCGCCGCGGCCGCGGAGGTGTCGAGCTCGAGGACGGCGTCGACGCGGAACACCTGGCCCCGCTCGCGCTCGAAGTCGTAGACCCCGTGGTGGGCGTGGGCGCGGATGCCGCGGACGGCGATGCGGTCAGGGGTGGCCACGGCCGGCTCCTCTCGCCGCGCGGACGGCGGCCACCGTGCGGACGGCGTCCACCGAGGCACCGGCGTCGTGGACGCGCACGCCCCACGCGCCGGCCTCCGCGGCGAGCACCGTGGTGGCCAGGGTGGCGGCGTCGCGCTCCTCGGCCGGGCGGGGCTGCCCGTCGGGCCCGGCGAGCAGCTTGCCGAGGAAGGTCTTGCGGGAGGCGCCGACGAGCACGGGCAGGCCGACGGCGACGAGGCGGTCCAGCCCGGCCAGCAGCGCCCAGTTGTGCTCGGCACGCTTGGCGAAGCCGAGCCCGGGGTCGAGCACCAGCTGCGCGGGTGCCACGCCGGCGGCCACGACGTCCTCCACCCGGGCGGTCAGCTCGGCGCACACCTCCGTGACGACGTCGCCGTACTGCGCCGCCGCGTACATCTCGCGGCTGTGCCCGCGCCAGTGCATGAGCACCCACGGCACGCCCGACTCGGCGACCAGGTCGGCCATGTTCTTGTCCGCGAGCCCGCCGCTGACGTCGTTGACCAGCACCGCGCCCGCGCGCAGCGCCGCCTCGGCCACCTCGGCGCGGGTGGTGTCGACGCTGGTGCGCACCCCCGCGGCGGAGAGCTCGCGGATCACCGGGAGCACGCGGCGGCACTCCTCGTCGGCGTCGACCCGGTCGGCGCCCGGCCGGGTGGACTCCCCGCCGACGTCGACGTAGTCCGCGCCCGCGGCGTGCATCGCCATCCCGTGCGCGATGGCGTCCGCCGGGTCGGCGAAGCAGCCGCCGTCGGAGAAGGAGTCCGGCGTGACGTTGAGGACGCCCATCACCAGGCAGCGCCCCGGTCGCGGCAGCGCCGCCGGCGTCACCGGTGCACCCCGCTCACCGGCCGAGGACGAGGCCCATCGCCTCGTTGCGGGTCGCCGCGTTGTCGCGGAAGATGCCGCGGACCGCGGAGGTGACCGTGGAGGAGCCGGGCTTGCGGATCCCGCGCATGGCCATGCACAGGTGCTCGGCGCGGATGACGACCAGCACGCCGCGCGGCTTGAGGGCGTCGTTGAGCGCGTCGGCGATCTGCCGGGTCATCCGCTCCTGCACCTGGGGGCGCCGGGCGTAGACCTCCACCAGCCGGGCCAGCTTGGACAGGCCGGTGACGCGCCCGTCCTCCCCGGGGATGTAGGCGACGTGCGCGACGCCGTGGAAGGGCACCAGGTGGTGCTCGCAGGTCGAGTACATCGGGATGTCCTTGACCAGCACCAGCTCGTCGTGGTCCTCGTCGAAGGTCGTCGCGAGGATGTCGAACGGGTCCTGCCAGAGACCGGCGAAGGTCTCCGCGTAGGCCCTGGCGACGCGGGCCGGGGTGTCCTGCAACCCCGGGCGGTCGGGGTCCTCCCCGACCGCGAGCAGCAGCTCGCGGATCGCCGCCGCGGCCCGCTCCTGGTCGACCCCGGGGGCCGGGGTCAGCAGCTGGTCCTCCGGCTCGGCCGGGATCTCGCTCATCGGTGGGCCCGGCTCACCGCTGGACCGGGGCCCCGACGTCCCCGACGGGGGCCGGGTGCCCCGACCCGTTCTGGCCCGCACGCTCCGCCGGCGTGAGCACCGGGGGCTGGTCCGACGGGGTGCGCTTGCCGAAGCCGTTGTACGGCGCGAGGGCGGGGCGCTTGGCGACCGGCGCGCAGATGCGGGCCATGTCGTCCTTGGACAGCGTCTCCTTCTCGATCAGCTCCAGCACCAGCTGGTCCAGCACCTCGCGGTACTCGACCAGGATCTCCCACGCCTCGTCGTGGGCGGCCTCGATCAGCGCGCGGACCTCCGCGTCGATGTCGGCGGCGACGGCCTCGGAGTAGTCGGGGCGGGACCCCATGTCCCGGCCGAGGAACGGCTCGGACGCGTTGCTGCCGTACTTCACCGCGCCGAGCTTGGCGCTCATGCCGTACTGCGTGACCATCGCGCGGGCCATGGCGGTGGCCTTCTCGATGTCGTTGCCGGCGCCGGTGGTCGGCTCGTGGAAGACCAGTTCCTCGGCCGCGCGCCCGCCGAGGGCGTAGGCGAGGGTGTCGATCATCTCCGAACGGGTCTGGGTGTACTTGTCCTCGGTCGGCAGCACGAGGGTGTGCCCCAGCGAGCGGCCGCGCGGCAGGATCGTCACCTTGTGCACCGGGTCCAGGTTGGGCAGTGCGTGCGCCACCAGGGCGTGCCCGCCCTCGTGGTAGGCGGTGACCTTCTTCTCCTTCTCGCTCATCGCCCGCGTCTTGCGCTCGGGGCCGGCGATGACGCGGTCGATCGCCTCCTCGAGAGTGGCGTCGGTGATCAGCGAGCCGTTGTTGCGGGCGGTCAGCAGCGCACCCTCGTTGAGCACGTTGGCGAGGTCCGCGCCGGTGAAGCCGGGCGTGCGGCGGGCGACGGTCTCCAGGTCGACGTCGGGCGCGAGCGGCTTGCCCTTCGCGTGCACCTCGAGGATCTTCTTGCGGCCCTCGAGGTCGGGGCGGTCGACGGCGATCTGCCGGTCGAAGCGCCCCGGGCGCAGCAGCGCCGGGTCGAGGACGTCGGGCCGGTTCGTGGCGGCGATCAGGATGACGCCGCCCTTGACGTCGAAGCCGTCCATCTCGACGAGCATCTGGTTCAGCGTCTGCTCGCGCTCGTCGTGGCCGCCGCCCATGCCGGCGCCGCGCTGGCGCCCGACGGCGTCGATCTCGTCGACGAAGATGATCGCCGGGGAGTTCTCCTTGGCCTGGGTGAACAGGTCGCGGACCCGGCTGGCACCGACGCCGACGAACATCTCGACGAAGTCCGACCCGGAGATGGAGAAGAACGGCACGCCGGCCTCACCGGCCACGGCGCGGGCGAGCAGGGTCTTGCCGGTGCCGGGCGGGCCGAACAGCAGCACACCCTTGGGGATCTTCGCGCCGACGGCCTGGAACTTCACCGGGTTGGCGAGGAACTCCTTGATCTCGTGCAGTTCCTCGATCGCCTCGTCGGCACCGGCGACGTCGGCGAACGTCGTCTTCGGCATGTCCTTGGTGATCTGCTTGGCCTTGGACTTGCCGAAGGCCATGACGCCGCGGCCACCGCCCTGCATCGAGTTGAACAGCCAGAACAGCAGCAGGAGCAGGATGAGGAACGGCAGGAAGCTGATCAGCAGGCTGGTCAGGAGGCTGTCCTGCGTGACGTTGGTGTCGAAGTCCTCGCCGTCCTGCGCGCGCAGGAGGTCGACGATGTCGCCCTCGACCGCCACGGGGTAGGACGTGACGACCTCGGTGCTGCCCTCGACCTCGTCGGCCAGGTCGAGCTCGAGCGTCTGCTCCCGGGTGTTCAGCGTCGCCGACTCGACGTTGCCGCTCTCGATCTGCTCGAGGGCCGTCGAGGTGGTGATCTCCTGGCGGCTGCCCTCACCGCTGAACAGCGACGAGACCGTCAGGGCCAGCAGGATGACCAGGACGACCCAGAACCACACGGAGCGGAAGATCTTCTTGCGTTCCATACACCGATGCCGGGCGCCGTGGGGCGCCCGTCGACCCTCCTGATCGTCCCGGGGACGCCTCGAACGGCCCGGGTACGGACCCCGGCGCTCGGGTGCAGCGTCGTCGGGATCGACGGTACACCGGTGCACCTGTGGATCTCCTGCGCGCGAGCTGGCGACGCACCCGCCCGAGCGATGCCGTCGGCGCCCCGAGCGGGCGGCCGGAGGCTGCCCCGAGGGGCGCCGAGGACGCGCCGGACGAGAGCCGGGCACGGCAACCCGGCCGCGGCACCCCGAGGCGAGCCGCCCCGCGAGGGTCGCGCCGGGTGACGGGCCCGGAGGGTCCTCACCCGGTGCGACGGGAGGGCTCAGCTCAGCAGGGGGACGGCACCTGGCCGCGGTGCGGTCCGGAGGACCGCGATCTCACGCGTACACCTCGGGCTTGAGCGTGCCGATGTAGGGCAGGTCGCGGTAGCGCTCGGCGTAGTCCAGGCCGTAGCCGACGACGAACTCGTTGGGGATGTCGAAGCCGACGTACCGGACCGGCACCTCGACCTTGACCGCGTCGGGCTTGCGCAGCAGCGCGCAGACCTCCAGCGACGCCGGTGACCGGCTGCCCAGGTTCTTCAGCAGCCAGGAGAGCGTCAGCCCGGAGTCGATGATGTCCTCGAGCACGAGCACGTGCTTGCCGGTGATGTCGCGGTCGAGGTCCTTGAGGATGCGCACGACACCCGAGGAGCTGGTGGAGGACCCGTAGGACGAGACCGCCATGAACTCCATCTGGGTGGGCAGCTGGAGGGCGCGGGCGAAGTCGCTCATGAAGAGCACCGCGCCCTTGAGCACGCCGACGAGGAGAACCTCCCGGCCCGCGTAGTCGGCGGCGATGGTCGCGGCCAGCTCGGCGATCTTCTCGCGGATCTGCTCCTCGCTGAGCAGGACGTGGTCGATGTCCGGGCCGTAGCCGTGGTCGGGACCGAGTGCGCCGGGCGTGCTGGCAGGCTCCGTCACGGAGTGAGCTCCTCGTGGGGTGCGGGTCCGGGGGTGCCGCGCCGGTCCCCCGGCGGCAGCAGCACCAGGGTGCCAGACGCCCGGACGACACCTGCGCCGCCGGGTAGGTGGACGGTGCCCTGGCCGCGCCAGCCGGTGACCAGGCTCTCCACGGCACGCAGGTGCACCGCCTGCAGGTCGGGGACGCCGGAGCCGCTCAACCAGCCGCGGAGCACCCGCCGGCGCAGGGCGGCCGGCAGCGCCGCCAGCGGCTTCGCGGGCAGCCCGCCGTCGCCGCACCCGGCCGCCAGCCGGGCGAGCTCCGCGGCCGCCAGGGCGTCGAGGGCGTCGAGGTCCTCCCGGAGCAGTTCCGCGGTGCGGGCCAGCGCGGGCGCCACCCCGCCGCCGAGCACCTCCTCCAGCAGCGGCAGGGCCTGCGTGCGCAACCGCACCCGCGTGTAGGCGGGGTCGGCGTTCCACGGGTCGTCCCACACCGGCAGGCCCTGGTCCGCGCACGCCTGCCGGGTGGTGGCGCGGCGGATGCCGAGGAGCGGCCGCCACCAGGCGACGCCGTCGGCGGCCCGCTCGGGCACCATCCCGGCGACCGACCGGGGGCCCGAGCCGCGGCCGAGCCCGAGGAGGACGGTCTCGGCCTGGTCGTCGAGGGTGTGGCCCAGCGCGATGCGGGCGCCGTGCTCGCGCGCCGCGGTCGCCAGCACGGCGTGGCGGGCGGTGCGGGCGGCCCCCTCCGGGCCGCCGTCGTCGCCCACCCGGACGGTCAGCACGAGCACGGGGGCCAGGCCCAGCCCGCGCAGCAGCGCGGCGGTGCTCTCCGCGCGCGCCGCCGAGCCGGCCTGCAGGCCGTGGTCGACGGTGACCGCACCGACGCGGGCTCCCGCGGCGCGGGCCTCGAAGGCGAGCGCGGCGGCCAGCGCCACCGAGTCCGCTCCCCCGCTGCACGCGGCGAGCACCGGCCGGTCGTCGCCGCGCAGCCCGTCGCGGACCGCGCGCCGCACCTCCGCGACCGCGCGGGGAGGTCCGGCCACCGGGCTCAGGCGGGCAGGGCGGGGCGCCCGAGCACCCGCTCGACCCACAGGTGCGGCGCGGTGAGCTCCTCGATGAGCGGCAGGTTCGCCGGGCCCTCCCAGACCCGGTTGAACCCCTCCATGCCGGCGAGCTCGACGACGCCGCCGACGAAGTGCCGCCCGTCGGCGTACTGCTTCATCTTCTGCTCGAGGCCCAGCAGCCGGCGCAGCACCCGGTCCAGCGGCCCGCGGCCCTTGCGGCGCTGGGCGAACCGCTTGCGCAGGGTGCGCACCGAGGGCACGACGTCCGGGCCGACGCCGTCCATGACGTACTCGGCGTGCCCCTCGACGAGGCTCATCACCGCGGTCACCCGGTCCAGGACCTCCCGCTGCCGGGGGTCGCGGACCAGCGCCATCAGCCCCTCGGGGGCGCCGTCCCCGCCGCCCCGCACCGCGTCGGCGAGGCTGCGCAGCAGGTCCTGGAGCCGCTCGCGCAGCACGTCCGGGGCCAGGTCGGTGGCGGCGACGAACTCCGCGACCTGCTCCTCGAGGTAGTCGCCCAGCCACGGGACGCCGGTGAACTGGAGCTGGTGGGTGACCTCGTGCAGGCAGACCCAGAGGCGGAAGTCCGAGGGGTCGACGCCCAGCTTCCGCTCGGTGGCGACGATGTTCGGCGCCACCAGCAGCAGCCGGCCACCGGTGCCGAAGATCTCGTACTGGCCCAGCACCCGCGACGCGAGGAAGGCCAGCAGTCCGCCGGCCTGGACACCGGTGGCCCGTGAGCCGATGGCGGTGGCGAGAGCGCCGGGGCGGTGGCCCGTGCGCTGGGCGAGCTTCTCGACCAGCGGGTCGAGCAGGGTCGCCATGCCGCGGGCGTTGGCGTCGGCCCAGCCCGGCCGGTCGACCACGGCGACCTCGGGGACCGGGCCCCCGGGGACCGGCCGCAGCCCGGTGAGCTCCTCGACGTGCGCGACGGCGGTGGCGGCGGCGCGGTGCAGCTCGGCGACGACCGCGGCGGCCTCCTCCCGGGTGGTGCTCGGGCCGCCGCTGACCAGCCGGCGGGCCGTGCGTCCGGCCAGGTCCCAGTCGACCATCGAGGAGGCGCTGCTCATCGCTCCACCGTACGGCCATCCTCCAGGGGCCCGCGCCGAGCGAGCGAGGCGTGGGGGGACGGGTGGTCCCCTAACAGCCGCAGGCGGCGAGGGTGGCGGCGAACTCGTCGAGCGCGGCCTCGGCCGCCAGTTCGCTGCCGGTCGCCTCGTCGGCCACCACGGCGAAGGCCAGCAGCCGGCCGTCCGCGGTGACCACGGTGCCGGCCAGCGCGTTGACGCCCAGGAGCGTGCCGGTCTTGGCGCGCACCGTGCCCGGGGCGGTCGCCGGGTCGTCGTCGCCGCGGTCGGCGAGCGTGCCGTCGTAGCCGGCCACCGGCAGGCCGGGCAGCAGCCCGGCGGCCTCGCCGAGGCTGCCGTCGGCGGCGCCGCCCACCACCGCGGTGAGCAGTTCGGCGGTCACCACGTTCTCCCGCGACAGCCCGCTGCCGTCGGCCAGGGTGATGCCGGTGACGTCGAGGCCCAGCTCGTCCAGCGCCTCGACGACGGCCTGCGCCGCCCCGTCGAAGGTGGCCGCCTCGTCCCGCGCGAGCGCGACGTGCCGGGCCAGCACCTCGGCGAGCACGTTGTCCGACTGCGACAGCGCCTGCTCGACCAGACGGGCGACCGGCGCGGACTCCACGGTGCCGAGGGTGCGGGCGCCGGCCGGGGCCTGGCCGAGCACCACCGCGGCACCGGGCGCGCCGAGGGCGTCGGCCAGGGCGGCGCCGGCGTCCAGGCCGGGCTGGCCGCTGCGCGCGAGCGCCCCGGGGCTGACTCGCGCGCCGTCGACGGCGGTGGCGGTGATCGGTGCGGCGTAGCTGGAGGGTGCATCGCCCGGGCCCCAGCCACTGGCGGTCAGCGGCCCGCTGAACAGCGAGCTGTCGACGACGACGCGGGTGACGGCGGTGCCGGCCGGGAGCGCGGCCACGACCTGGGTGGCGAGGTCGGCCATCGTCGGGGCGCCGGGGTAGCTCTGCGACGGCTCGGTGCGCGACAGGGTCGGGTCCCCACCGCCCACGAGCACCACCTCGCCGGGCGCGGAGCCGGCGACCACCCGGGTCTCGAACGTCGCGGCGGGGTCCAGGGTGGTGAGCGCGGCGGTGGCGGTGAGCAGCTTGGCGGTGGAGGCGGGCGTCAGCGGAGCGCCGGCGTCCCGGTCGTACAGGACCTCACCGGTGGCGACGTCGACGACCTGCGCCGTCGTGCCCGGCCCGAGCGGCGGGCCGGTGACCAGCGGGGTGAGCGCGGCCTCGAGGGCGGCCGGGTCGGGCACCGGCGCATCGGCGGAGAGCGCGGCCAGGACGGGCTCGGCGTCGCCGAGGTCGGGCAGCACGGCGTCCGGGACGGCGACGGCGTCGTCCCCGGCACCGGCGTCGGTCCCCAGGAAGACACCCAGCCCGATGCCACCGCCGACGAGCAGCGTGACGAGCAGGGCGATGCCGGTGATCATCCGCCGCCGGAAGCGGCCGTAGTTGGCCGTGACGATCGTCGAGCCGCTCGACGAGATGGTGCCCACCCCCCAGAAGGGGGCCTGCGCCGACCGCGCAGCCCCCCGTGGGCCACACTACGTGCGTGCAGTTCGACGTGACGGTAGAAATCCCGAAGGGCCAGCGGAACAAGTACGAGCTGGACCATGAGACCGGACGCATCCGCTTGGACCGGATGCTGTTCACCTCCACCCGCTACCCGGCGGACTACGGCTACATCGAGAACACCCTGGGGCAGGACGGCGACCCGCTGGACGCCCTGGTGATCCTCGAGGAGCCGACGTTCCCCGGGTGCCTGGTGACGTGCCGGGCCATCGGCATGTTCCGCATGACCGACGAGGCCGGAGGGGACGACAAGGTCCTCTGCGTGCCGGCGACGGACCCGCGGGTGGCGCACCTCAAGGAGATCGAGGACGTGTCGGAGTTCGACCGCCTCGAGATCCAGCACTTCTTTGAGACCTACAAGGACCTCGAGCCGGGCAAGTCGGTCGAGGGTGCCGAGTGGGTCGGCCGCGAGGCCGCCGAGGACGAGATCCGGGCCTCGATCGAGCGCGCCAAGAACGGTTCCGCGCACCACTGAACCCCCGCCCGGGCTCAGAACCGGGCGCCGGACGCACCGATGGCGGCACATCCCCCGGGGGACGTGCCGCCATCAGCCGTACCCGCGACCGGGACCGCGCAGCGTGCCCGGCCCGGGACGACGACGGGCCCGTCCAGGTGGACGGGCCCGTGCTGTGCGAGCCGCCTGTCGGAATCGAACCGACGACCTTCTCATTACGAGTGAGATGCTCTACCGACTGAGCTAAGGCGGCGAACTGCCCGCACAGCCTACGACACGGTCCCCGCCGGGACGGCGCAGGGGTGGCCCTCCCGGAGCGCCCGGCGCGGGCGCCACGGCCGGCGGGTGCGGTGGCTCAGGACGGCAGGCGCAGCGCGACGGTGAGCGCCTCGAGGGCGACCTGCGGCTTCACGTTCTGCTCCAGCGCCGTGCGGCAGGCGAGGACGGCGTCGATGCGGCGCAGCGCCCCTTCCGCCCCGATCCGGCGGGCCAGCTCCTCGGCGTCGGCGCGGCGGTCGGGGTGGTTCAGCTGCAGGTCGGTCCCGGGCGCGGCGTCGAGGACCAGCGCGTCGCGGTAGAGCCCCGCGAGGTCGACCAGGGCGCGGTCCAGGGAGTCGCGCCCGAGGCGGGTCGCCCGCGACTTCTGCCGCTTCTCCAGCTCCTTGAGCTGGCCGGCGCCACGGCTGGCGGCGGCGACACCCGGCCCGCGCGCGCCGACCCCGAGGCTCGCCTTGACCGCCTCGGTCTCGGCGCCGTCCAGGGCGGCGGAGGCCTCGTCGGCCTCCTCCTTCGCCGCGCCCACGAGGTCGTCGGCGGCGTCCAGGCAGGCGGCGAGCGAGACCAGCCGCAGCGGCACGTCGAGCACCGCCTTGCGGGCCAGCCGGGCCGTCTCGTCCCGCGCCAGCCGCCGGGCCCGGCCCACGTGCCCGCCGGAGGCGGCGGCCGACCAGGACGCCAGTGCGGGGTCGATCCCGTCACGGCGCACCAGCACGTCGGCGACGGCGTCGACCGGCGGAGTGCGCAGTCCCACGACCCGGCACCGGGACCGGATGGTGACCGGCACGTCCTCGGGGTGCAGGCTGGGCGCGCACAGCAGGAAGACCGTGCGCGGCGGCGGCTCCTCGAGCATCTTCAGCACGGTGTTGGAGGCCTGCTCGGTCATCCGGTCGGCGTCCTCGACGACCACCACCTGCCAGCGCCCCTGCGAAGGCGCCCGGCCGGCGATGCGCACCAGCTCGCGCACCTCGGCGACGCCGATGGAGAGCCCCTCGGGGACGATCCGCTGGACGTCGGCGTGCGTCCCGGCCAGCACGGTGCGGCAGGCGTGGCAGGTGCCGTCCCCGCCGTCGGGGCACTGGAGCGCCGCGGCGAAGGCCCGCGCGGCCACGGACCGCCCGGAGCCCGGCGGCCCGGTGAACAGCCAGGCGTGGGTCATCGCCGTGGGATCGGCGATCGCCGCCCGCAGCTCGGCGACCACGGCCGGCTGCCCGATCACCTGCGTCCAGACGCCCTCCTCGGGCGCCACCACCGGGGCGGTCACGGGTGCAGCTGCGGCGTGGCGCCGGTCTGGGCGTGCGGGTGGTGCGCGTGGGCACCGCTCCCGCCGTCGTGCCGCGGCTCCCGGACGGCGTGCGGCTGCGCGGGCGGCGGGGCGGGGGTCTGCAGCGGCAGCCCGGAGAGCAGCTCGGCGACCCGCACCCGGATGGCCGCGGCGAGCTCGTCGGGCGACCGCCGGGCGTCGAGCACCAGGTAGCGGTCGGGCTCGGCCTCGGCGAGCTCCTGGAAGGTCCGCCGCACGCGCTGGTGGAAATCCAGCGACTCCGACTCCAGCCGGTCGGCGGCGGCGCGGCCACGGGCCCGGGCGAGGCCCACCTCGGGCGGCAGGTCGAGCAGGACCGTCAGGTCGGGCCGCAGCCCCTGAGCGGCCCAGCGGGAGAGCATGCGCACGTCGTCCAGCGGGATGGTGCGCCCGGCGCCCTGGTAGGCCAGCGAGCTGTCGATGAACCGGTCGGTGATCACGACCTCGCCGGCGTCGAGCGCGGGGCGCAGCACCTCGTGCACGTGCTGGGCGCGGTCGGCCGCGTAGAGCAGCGCCTCGGCCCGCGGGGCGATGCCCACCTGGGCCCGGTCGAGCACGATCGAGCGGATGCCGGCCCCCGGCGGGGTGGCGCCGGGCTCGAAGGAGGCCCGGGCGGTCAGCCCCTCGTCGGCGAGCCACTCCTGCAGCCGGCGCACCTGGGTGGACTTGCCGGCCCCCTCGCCGCCCTCGAAGGCGATGAGCACGCCGCCGCCGGCCAGCCGGCGGCGGGCGGTGGTGTCGCGGCGCAGCGCGGTGACGACGTCGGCCCACAGCGGGATGGGGCGGCGGTCGTCCATCTGGCGGTAGGCGACCAGCCCGACGCCGACGGCGAGCAGACCGGCGGCGAACAGCATGATGCGCTCGCCGGAGAGCGGCAGCGCGACGGCGCCGAGGTCCAGTTCCTGCCGCCCGATCAGGCCCACCCCGATCGGCACGAGGGCCAGGGAGACGATCAGCGCGGCGCGGACCAGGGACTGCACGATCGCGAAGGTGCGGCCCCGGATCGAGTCCTCGACCTCGGTGCCGATCAGGGTGATGCCGGCCAGGAACGCCATGCCGGCGAAGAAGCCCATGACGACCACGAGCAGCAGCGATATCCACAGCGCGATGGACCAGGACAGCAGCACCACCACCACCCCGGCGCCGACGATCGCCAGCCCGAAGATGCGCTCGCGGGCGAGGTCGCGGGCCACGCTGGGGCCGATGCCGATGCCCAGCCCCAGGCCCACGAAGACGGCGCCGAACAGCAGGCCGTACGCCGCCTCGCCGCCCCCGAGCACGTTGACGTAGGCCTGCCCGGTGGCGATGATCGCGCCCGCCGCGACGAAGGCCCCGGTGATGCCCACGACCAGGCCCCGGATCAGGCGGGTGTGCCCGGCGAAGGAGAAGCCCTTGACCAGCGAGCCGAGGAAGCTCTCCTGCTGGCCGACGACCGCCCCCTCCGCCCGGCGGCCGCTGATCGACGGCAGGTTCCAGATGACGAAGGCCGCGACCAGGAAGGTGAGCGCGTTCAGGTAGAGGGCGAGGTCCACCTCGTCCACCCCCGGCAGCACGCCGCTGAGCTCGCCCCCCACGCTGGTGAGCAGGGCGAACACGATGGCGGCGAGCACCGGCGTCAGCCCGTAGGTCGTCACCAGCGACAGCTGGTTGGCCGGCTCGAGCTGGTCCTTGCGCAGCATGTTGGGGACGGCGGCGTCCTTCGCCGGGATCCAGAACAGGCTGAAGGCCTCGATGACGAACTGGGCGATGAACAGCCAGATCAGGTTGTCGACGATCGGGATCGAGGCGAACAGGCCGAACCGGAGGATGTCGGTGACCACCATCGTCTTCCGGCGGTCGAACCGGTCGGCGAACGCCCCCGCCACCGGCCCGAGCACGATGGCCGGGAGCAGCCGGAAGAGCAGGACGCCCGCGAGCGCGAAGTTCTGCGCCGCGTAGTCGTCGAAGGTCATCGTGGCGGTCACCGTGATGGCGAGCAGCCCGAGCCAGTCGCCGAAGCTGGACAGCAAGGTGGACAGCCACAGCTTGCGGAAGTCGGGCACCCGCAGGACCGCGCGGATCTTCGCCGCCGTACCCACCGCGCCGGGACCGTCCGCGCCGGGGGCGCCCTCGGCCGGGGTGCCTGCGGCGGAGGTGCCCGCACCCGAGGGCGCGGCCTCCTCCCCCACGTCGGTCAGCGGCGGACCCGCCGACGGGGGCACCGGTGTGCCGGCGGGCGGCAGACCGTCGCCCGGGGCAGCACCGACAGCCCCGTCGGACGGGGGTACCGGGGGCGTCGGCTCAGCCGGAATCGCGGGCTCCCAAGGTCGGAGGGCGCCAGGGCGGAGCGGGCCCCAGCGGGGCAACGGTACCGGTCGGGCGGGACGATTCCGGCCCCTCGCCGCCCGGTCGGGTCAATCCGTCACCCGCGGTCCGCCCGCCGGCCACCCGGCACTCCTGGGTCGGCGGTGGGCGCGGATGCGCGGCGCTCACGCCGCGGACCGCGCATCGGCGCGCACCGACGGTCGGCGTCCTCAGCGCGGGCTGAGCCGGTAGGCGTGCGTCCGGTAGGGCAGCTCCAGCTCGGCCCGCCCCCGGGTGTCCGGGTGGTCGGCCAGCAGCTCCCGGACCCCGGCGAGGAACTCCGCGCGCCGGGCCCCGTCCATGACCGCGACGTAGCTGCGGGTGGCGATCCCGGCGACGACGTCCTCGGGGCTCACCCGCTGCACGACCGCCGACTCGGCGACCTCGACGTCGGCCGCGAGCTCGGCGGCGAGCTCGGCGGCGAAGCGCTCGACGACGGCGCGGTCCGCCTCGTGCCCGCGGGCCTCGTCGGCGATGCGCTCCCCGAGCGCGGCCACCCAGGGCACGCGCTCGTCGCGGGTGTTCCAGACCAGGCCGACCAGCCCGCCGCGGCGCAGCACCCGGCGGAGCTCGCGGGCGGCCGGCGCGGGGTCGAACCAGTGCGCGGCCTGGCCCGCCACGACGGCGTCGACCGACGCGTCCTCGACCGGGAGCTGCTCGGCGGTGCCGACCTCGGTCACGACGGCGGGCAGGCGGGCGGCGAGCTCGGCGAGCATCTCCGGCGACGGGTCGACCGCGCGGACGCGGTGCCCCAGGCCCGCCGCCACCTCGGTGAGCAGCCCGGTGCCCGCCCCGAGGTCGAGCACGTCCAGCGCGGCCCCACGGCCGAGGAGGAACTGCACGGCGTCCGCCGGGTAGGTCGGGCGCAACGCCGCGTAGCTCCCCGCGACTCCCCCGAACGAACGCGCCCGGGCCTGCAGCGCGCACCGGTCGGGAGTGGTCACGGGGTTCAGCCGGCGGTGACCGCGTCGGCGGACGCCGCCTTCTTGGCGGTGGTCTTCTTCGCCGTCGTCTTCTTGGCCGCCGTCTTCTTCGCGGTGGTCTTCTTGGCGGCCTTCTTCTTGGTCGCCGGGCCGCGGGCGCGGCGGTCGGCCAGCAGCTCGGCGGCGCGCTCGATGGTGATCGACTCGACGTCGTCGCCCTTGCGCAGGCTGGCGTTCGTCTCGCCGTCGGTCACGTACGGGCCGAAGCGCCCCTCCCGCACGGTGACCACGCCCTGGGTGACCGGGTCGGGCCCGAGCTCCTTGAGCGGGGCCTTGGCCGCCGCCCGGCCGCGCTGCTTGGGCTGGGCGAAGATCGCCAGCGCCTCGTCCAGCGTGGTGGTGAACAGCTTCTCCTCGCCGTCCAGCGAGCGGGAGTCGGTGCCCTTCTTCAGGTACGGGCCGTAGCGGCCGTTGAGCGCCTGGATCTCCTCGCCGTCGGGCGCGGTGCCCACGGTGCGCGGCAGGGTGAGCAGCTTGAGCGCGTCCTCGATCGTCACCGTCTCGGGGGACATGGAGGAGAACAGGCTCGCCGTGCGCGGGGACTCCTTGCTGCCCTCGGGGACGACGGTGGTGACGTAGGGGCCGTAGCGGCCGGCCTTCACGACCACCGGGTGCCCGGACTCCGGGTCGGTGCCGAGCTCGCGGTCGCCCGAGGGCGCCTCGAGCAGCTCGCGGACCTTCTCCGTCGTCAGCTCGTCGGGCGCGAGGTCCTCGGGGATGCTGACCCGGGCGCCGTCCTCGCCGCCGGCCTGCAGGTACGGGCCGTAGCGACCGACCCGCACGACGACCGGCCGGCCCTCGGGGTCGGTGGCGCGGAGCGGGATCGAGTTGACGCCGCGGGCGTCGATCTCCTCCAGGCGCTGGCCGATGACCTGCTTGAGGCCGCCGGACTGGGCGATCGCGCCGGCGTGCCGGCCCTCGCCGCCGAAGTAGAACTCGGTCAGCCAGTCCACCCGGCCCAGGGTGCCGCCGGCGATCTCGTCGAGCTCGGTCTCCAGCGACGCGGTGAAGTCGTAGTCGACCAGCTGCGCGAAGTGCTGCTCGAGCAGGTTGGTCACGGCGAACGCGATGAAGGAGGGCACCAGCGCGTTGCCCTTCTTCCACACGTACCCGCGGTCCTGGATCGTCTGCATGATCGAGGCGAAGGTGGAGGGCCGGCCGATGCCCAGCTCCTCGAGGCGCGCCACGAGGCTCGGCTCGGTGTACCGGGACGGCGGCTGGGTCGTGTGCCCCTTGGCGTCCAGCGCCTCGGTGTCGAGCTGCTGGCCGCGCTCCAGGCGGGGCAGCCGGCGCTCGGCGTCGTCACTGCCGTGGTCGTCCTCGCCGTCCTTCTGCGCGCCCTCGTCGCGGGACTCGACGTAGGCGCGGAGGAAGCCGGGGAAGGTGATCGTGCGCCCCGAGGCGGTGAACTCGACCGCCTCGTCGGTCGCGCTGCGCCCGGCCAGCCGGACGCTCACGGTCTGGCCGACGGCGTCGGCCATCTGGGAGGCGACCGTGCGCTGCCAGATCAGCTCGTAGAGCCGGAACTCGTCGCGGGCCAGCCCCGCGGCGAGCTGGCCCGGCGTGCGGAAGCTGTCCCCGGCCGGGCGGATGGCCTCGTGCGCCTCCTGGGCGCCCTTGGACTTCTTCGCGTAGCGGCGGGCCTCGGCCGGCACGTAGGCGTCGCCGTAGAGCTCGCGGGCCTGCTGCCGGGCGGCGTCGATCGCCTCCTGCGACAGGTTCGTCGAGTCGGTCCGCATGTAGGTGATGTGGCCGTTCTCGTACAGCCGCTGCGCCACCCGCATGGTCTGCGCCGACGACCAGCCGAGCTTGCGGCCGGCCTCCATCTGCAGCGTCGAGGTGGTGAACGGCGCGTACGGGCGACGGCGGTAGGGCTTCTCGTCGACCCGGCTGACGCTCACCTGCCGGCCCTCGAGCCGGGCGGCCAGGCCGCGGGCGCCGGCCTCGTCGAGGTGCACCACGTCACCGGTGACGCGGCCGGTGGCGGGGTCGAAGTCCCGGCCGGTGGCGACCCGGCTGTCGTCGACGCTGACCAGCTTGGCCCGCACGGTGGTCGGCTCACCCGCGTCGGCACCGGCGCGCCCGCCGGTGACGGCGAAGGTGCCCTCCAGCGACCAGTAGTCGGCGGCGTGGAAGGCCATCCGCTCGCGCTCGCGCTCGACCACGATGCGGGTCGCGACCGACTGGACGCGCCCGGCGGACAGCTTGGGCAGCACCTTCTTCCAGAGGACCGGGCTGACCTCGTAGCCGTAGAGCCGGTCGAGGATGCGGCGGGTCTCCTGGGCGTCGACCAGGTGGGTGTCCAGGTCGCGGGGGTTGGCGACGGCGCGGGCGATCGCCTCGGGGGTGATCTCGTGGAAGACCATCCGGCGCACGGGGACCCGCGGCTTGAGGGTGTCGATCAGGTGCCAGGCGATGGCCTCGCCCTCGCGGTCCTCGTCTGTCGCGAGGTAGATCTCGCTGGCGTTCTTGACCAGCTGCTTGAGCCGGGTGACCTGCTGCTTGCGGTCGGGGCTGACCACGTAGAGCGGCTCGAAGGAGTTGTCGACGTCGACCCCGAGCCGGGCCCAGGCCGCGCCCTTGTGCTCGGCCGGCACGTCGGCGGCGTTGCGCGGCAGGTCGCGGATGTGCCCGACGCTGGCCTCGACGACGTAGCCGCTGCCGAGGTACCCGGCGATCTTGCTGGCCTTCGTCGGCGACTCGACGATGACCAGCGGCCGGCCGCCGGGCGCGGCCGAGCCCCGGCGGGCCGGCGTCTTCGCGGCGCCGCCGGTCGTGGGCTCGTTCTCGGTGCCGGGCTGCGTGGTCTTCGTGGGCACGGGACTCCTGTCGGTGGTGCTGAGGTGGTGCGGGTGCGGTGCGCCGGTCCAGGCCGGCCGGCCCGGGGTGCACCGGCTCCGGGGTTCCGGGACCGGGCGGGCGCCACCGCGGAACGCCCCTCGGCGGGCCACGGTAAGCCACGCCGGTGACGGTGCGCCGGGCGCAACCTTCTCGTGGGCGTGCCGCCACCCCGACCAACGTGGATCGTGCGGCGGTGTTCCCGCAGGTGGAAGACGGCGTACCGCGAAGGGGGCAGGTCAGGGGGCGCTGGTGGTCAGCTCCGAGTCGGCCGGGGTGGGCGCCGCGCCGCCGACGACGACCGAGCGGCGCTTGGAGACGACGACCGCGGCGACGACGACGAGCACGGCGGCGAGCGCGATCGCCACCCGCGCCGGGGTGTTGGCGTCCTGGCCCACCGACAGGGAGACCACGGCCGGCGCGATGAGCAGCGCCACGAGGTTCATCACCTTGATCAACGGGTTGATCGCGGGCCCGGCGGTGTCCTTGAACGGGTCGCCGACGGTGTCGCCGATGACGGTGGCGGCGTGGGCCTCGCTGCCCTTCCCGCCGTAGCTGCCGTCCTCCACCATCTTCTTGGCGTTGTCCCACGCCCCTCCGGAGTTGGAGAGGAACACCGCCATGAGGGTGCCGGCCGCGATCGCGCCGACGAGGTAGGCGGCCAGGGGCCCGATGCCGAGGCCGAAGCCCACGGCCACCGGCGCGAGCACGGCCAGCAGCCCGGGCGTGGCCAGCTCGCGCAGCGAGTCCTTGGTGCAGATGTCGACGACGGCGCCGTAGTCGGGGCGCTCGGCGAAGGTCATGATCCCGGGGTGGGTGCGGAACTGCTCGCGCACCTCGAAGACGACCCGCCCGGCGGCCCGCGACACCGCGCTGATCGCCAGGCCGGAGAAGAGGAACACCACCGCGGCCCCCAGCACCGCACCGACGACGTTGTTCGGGTTCACCAGGCTGAACGCGTCGCCGAGCGTGGCGCCGGCCTCCTCGAGCGCGAGCGCGACCTGGGCGTTGTAGGAGCCGAAGAGGGCGGTGGCCGCGAGGACGGCGGTGGCGATGGCGATGCCCTTGGTGATCGCCTTCGTGGTGTTGCCGACGGCGTCGAGGTCGGTGAGCACCCGGGCGCCCTCGTCGTCGATGTCACCGGACATCTCGGCGATGCCCTGCGCGTTGTCGCTGACCGGGCCGAAGGTGTCCATGGAGACGATGACGCCGGCCGTCGTCAGCAGGCCGCAGCCGGCGAGCGCGACGGCGTAGAGGGCCGCCCCGCCGCCGATGAGGAAGGCGCCGTAGACGGCACCGCCGATGAGGAGCGCGGCGTAGACCGCCGACTCCAGGCCCAGCGAGATGCCCGACAGGATGACGGTGGCCGGCCCGGTGAGCGAGCTGCGGCCGACGTCCTGGACCGGCTTGCGGCTGGTCTCGGTGAAGTAGCCGGTGAGCTGCTGGATCGCCGCGGCCAGGACGACGCCGACCAGCACCGCGACCAGCCCGAGCACCTGGGGGCTGACCGGGAGGTCGACGCCCCCGCCGGTGCCCGGCAGCACGGTGAAGGCGGCGACCGCGACCAGCACCAGTGACACCGCCGCGGAGACGAAGAAGCCGCGGTTGATCGGGGCCAGGCCGTTGCGGTCGGCCTTGCCCGGGTTGGTGGCCAGCACGCCGACGATCGAGGCGACCACGCCGATGGCGGCGACCACGAGCGGGAAGACCATGCCCACGGGGCCGAAGAAGACCTGCCCGAGGATGAGCGCGGCGACGAGGGTGACCGCGTAGGACTCGAAGAGGTCGGCGGCCATGCCCGCGCAGTCGCCGACGTTGTCGCCCACGTTGTCGGCGATGGTCGCGGCGTTCCGCGGGTCGTCCTCCGGGATGCCGGCCTCGACCTTGCCGACGAGGTCGGCGCCGACGTCGGCGGCCTTGGTGAAGATGCCGCCGCCGACGCGCATGAACATCGCCAGCAGCGCGCCGCCGAACCCGAAGCCCTCGAGGACCACCGGCGCGGTCTCGTCGAACAGCAGCAGGACCAGCGCGGCGCCGAACAGGCCCAGCCCGATCGTGATCATCCCGCAGACCCCGCCGGTGCGGTACGCGATGCGGAAGGCGGGCCGGTAGCCGCCGTCGCGCGCCGCCGCGGCCACCCGGACGTTGCCGCGGGTGGCCAGCGTCATGCCGATGAAGCCGACCAGCGCCGAGAACAGCGCGCCGACGAGGAAGAACACCGCGCGCCCCAGCCGGGTGCCCAGGCCGCCCTCGGCGACCGGGAGCACCAGCAGCAGGGCGAAGACGACGACGGCGAAGAACGCCAGCGTCCGGAACTGCCGGCGCAGGTAGGCGGCCGCCCCCTCCTGCACCGCCCGGGCGATCTCGCGCATCTTCTCCGTGCCCTGGTCGGCGGCGACGACCGCGCGGACCAGGTAGGCGGCGAAGCCCAGGGCGGCGAGGGAGACGACGAGGACGACGGCGACGAGCGCGGTCTCCCCGCCGGACAGCGAACCTTCGGACATGGGTCCTCCAGGCGTCGGTGGCCGCCCGGGTGGCGCCGTGCTCCCCGGCCCGGGCGGAGATCGGCGTCCGCGAACCGGAGGGACCCGCCGGGACACGAACGCGGCGAAGTGTAAGCCACGTCACACTCCGTGCAACCCCCTCTGCTCCCCGTGCCCTCCGGACCGCGGAGAGTTGCGCCGGGGTGTGACAGTGGGAGGCGTGACCACGCTCCACCCGGTCCGGTCGGCTCCCCCTCCCGGCACGGACGAACGGTCCGGGGGCGGCGTGGCGGCGACCGGCCAGGTGCCGGGCGGCGGCGAGCTGCTGGCCGCGCTGCTCGCGGGCACGGCGGAGGACGAGCAGCCCGTCACCCACGTCCACCACCTGCCGGTACGGGACAGCCGCACCACCGGCTGGCCGGACTGGGTCGACCCGGCGCTGCGCGGCCGGCTGGCCGCCCGGGGCGTGCGCGCCCCGTGGCAGCACCAGGTGGCGGCGGCGCAGGCCGCCCGCGACGGCCGGCACGTCGTCGTCGCGACCGGCACCGCCTCGGGGAAGTCGCTGGCCTACCAGCTGCCGGCCCTGACCCGGCTGGCCGAGGACCAGCGCGCCTGCGTCCTCTACCTCGCACCCACCAAGGCCCTGGCCCGCGACCAGCTGGCCTCGGTCGCCGAGCTGGCCGACCCGTCGGTGCGGCCGGCCGCCTACGACGGCGACACCCCGGCCGAGGAGCGGGACTGGGTCCGGCGGCACTCGCGCTGGATCGTCACCAACCCCGACATGCTGCACCGCGGGATCCTGCCGGCCCACCAGCGGTGGTCGAGCACGCTGCGCCGGGTCGCCTACGTGGTCATCGACGAGTGCCACGCCTACCGCGGCGTCTTCGGGTCGCACGTGGGCCACGTGCTGCGGCGGCTGCGGCGCATCTGCCGGCGCTACGGCGCCGAGCCGGTGTTCGTGCTGGCCTCGGCCACCGTCGCGGACCCGGCCGCCGCCGCCACCCGGCTGGTCGGCGCCGAGGTCCTGGCCGTCACCGACGACGGCTCGCCGCGCCCGGGGGCCACCTTCGCGCTGTGGGAGCCGCCGCTGACCGAGCGGACCGGCGAGCACGGGGCACCGCTGCGCCGATCGGCCGCCGCCGACGCCGCCGGGCTGCTCGCCGACCTGGTCGAGCGCGGCGCCCGCACGCTGGCGTTCGTCCGCTCGCGCCGGAGCGCCGAGTCGGTGGCCGAGCAGGCCCGCCGGCTGCTGCACGACCGCGGGCGCCCCGACCTGGTGACCCGGGTGGACTCCTACCGCGGCGGCTACCTGCCCGAGGAGCGCCGGGAGCTGGAACGGGCGCTGTCGGCCGGCGACCTGCTCGGCGTGGCGACCACCAACGCCCTGGAGCTCGGCATCGACATCGCCGGGCTCGACGCCGTCGTCCTGGCCGGCTACCCGGGCACGCTCGCCTCCCTCTGGCAGCAGGCCGGCCGCGCCGGGCGTGCGCAGCGGGAGTCGCTGGTCGTCTTCGTCGCCCGCGACGACCCGCTGGACCACTACCTGGCCCACCACCCGCGGGCGGTGTTCGGCCGGCCGGTCGAGGCCACCGTGACCGATCCGGCCAACCCCTACGTGCTGGGCCCGCAGCTGTGCTGCGCCGCCGCCGAGCTGCCGCTGGTGCCCGCGGACCTGGCCGACTTCGGCGGACCGGTGGCCGAGGCGCAGCTCGAGCAGCTCGTGGCCGCCGGGCAGCTGCGCCGCCGCCCCGCCGGCTGGTACTGGGCCGGACGCGGCCGCCCCGACGTGGACATCCGCGGCAGCGGCGACGAGCCGGTGGCGATCATCGAGGCGGGCACCGGGCGGCTGCTGGGTACCGTCGACGGCGGGGCCGCGCACTCGACGGTGCACGAGGGCGCGCTCTACGTGCACCGCGGCGACACCTTCGTCGTCGATGAGTTCGACGTCGACGACGCCTGCGCGGTCGTGCACCCCGAGAGCCCCGACTGGACCACGGTCGCGCGCGACGTGACCGAACTGTCGATCGTCTCGGTGGAGCGGACCCGGCGGCTGGGAACGGTGACGGCGCACACCGGCGTGGTCGACGTGACCAACCAGGTGGTGGCCTACCAGCGGCGCCGGCTGGGCAGCGGAGAGGTGCTGGCGGAGTTCCCGCTGGACCTGCCGCCGCGCCAGCTGCGCACCAAGGCCGTGTGGCTGACCTTCGACCCCCGCGCCGTGGAGCGGGCCGAGGTCGACGACGCGGCGCTGCCCGGCTCGCTGCACGCCGCCGAGCACGCCGCGATCGGCATCCTGCCGCTGCTGGCGACCTGCGACCGGTGGGACCTGGGCGGGCTGTCGACGGCGGTGCACCCCGACACCGGCACCGCGGCGGTGTTCGTCTACGACGGGCACCCCGGCGGTGCGGGCTTCAGCGAGCGCGGGTACGCGGCGCTGCGCCGGTGGCTGCAGGCCACGCGGGCGACCGTCGCCAGCTGCGAGTGCGAGGCCGGCTGCCCCTCGTGCGTGCAGTCGCCCAAGTGCGGCAACGGCAACGACCCGCTGGACAAGGCCGGCGCCGTGCGGGTGCTCGACGTCGTGCTGGACGAGCTGGCCGCGGCCGACGAGCGCAGCGCGACGGACGACGACCCCGACGACGAGCCCGACGACGACACCGACGACGACACCGACGAGGCCTCCGACGAGGAGGACGCCCGCGCGGGGAAGCCGGCCGCCGGACGGACACCGGGCACCGTGGGGACGCCGGTCCCCACCGGGCCGCCGGCCACCGCGGTCGCCGGTGCCCCGCCCGGACCGGCCGAGGAGGATCTCGTCTTCTGACCCGGTGGGCACGGGTCCGGCACGGGCCCGGCCGGTCGCGTGGTGCACCCCCAGCCGGCCCAGCCGGAGGGGGACGCGGACCTCGACCACCACGACCGCCCCCGGCCCGACCCGGCAGCCCACGAGGTCGGCGCCGTTGGCGGCGGCGACCCCGACCGCCGCCGCGCACGGCGCGGGATCGCCGAGCACCGCCTGGCCGGCGGCGGCGAGCGCGGCCAGGTCCGCGGCCGTCCCGGCGCGGTGGCGGGCCACCGTGGCCACCCCGGTCAGCACCGCACCGGCGGTGACGGCGACGAGGACGGCGGAGAGCACCACCACCCACACCGTGGCCGAGCCGCGCTCACCGCTCATCCCGGGACGCCGGCGGCGGGCTCCCGCCACGCGACGGCCTCCGCTCCCACCGTCACCCGCCAGGGCAGCGGCCCGAGCGGCCGCACCTCGGCCGTGACCGCGACCCGGACCTCGTCCCCGCTGGCGGTGAGCCCGGTGCGGGCACCGGGCGGCGCCGCCCGGCCGGCCCACTCCGCCACGACCGCGGCGTCCTCCCCCCGCGCCGCCGCGCGGGCGCCCTCCCGCGCGGCGTCGACGCAGCGCAGCTGGGCGCCCACCACGGTGACGGCGGCGACGGCCCCGGCCAGCACGAGCAGCAGGACCGGCAGCACCACCGCCGTCTCCGCGGTGACCATCCCGGCCTCGCCCCGCCGGGCCGCTCGGCACCGCACGCTCAGGAGAGCGTGGCCAGCGCGGCCTCGACCAGGTCGGTGAGGCCGTCGACGACGCTGTCGCCGGAGACCACGCGGTACAGCACGGCGGCGAAGGCGCAGGCGGCCACGGTGCCGACGGCGTACTCGGCGGTGCTCATGCCCGCCTCCGCCCGGCTCCGCAGCCGGGCCAGCCGACCCGGGCGGCGGCCCGCGGCAGCGGCGACGACGGCCTCCGGGTCGGGGACGGGGGCGGGAACGGCGTCGGGGTGCGGCTGGTCGGCGGTCATCGCGGTCCTCTCGGTCGGGCCCCGGTGGGGCGGTGCCCCGAGCCTCCGGGGCGGCCGGGGCCGGTCCCAGCCGTGCGGGCGATCTGTGGAGGGGGCCGGGGGCTGTGGACGCTCAGCCGAAGACGTCGCCGGCGAGGCCGAGGACCAGCGGCACCACGCCGAGGCAGACGAACGCGGGCAGGAAGCACAGCCCGAGCGGGGCGAGCACCAGCACCCCCGCCCGCTGCACCGCCGCCTGCGCCTGCGCGCGAGCCGCGGACCGGGTCTCGCCGGCCAGTGCGTGCAGCGCCGGCACCGCGGCGGCGCCGGACTCCCCCGCCCGCACCAGCACGCGGGCCAGGCCGCCCAGCTCGGCCGGCTGGCCGGCCCACGCCCGCCGCGGTGGGGCGCCCATGCGGTGCAGCGCGGCGACGCCCTGCAACCGCCGGCCCAGCGGACCGGGCACCGCCCCGGCGACCGCGGCCAGCGCGCCCGCGAGCGGCAGCCCCGACCCCAGGCAGGCCGCGAGCAGCTCGCAGGCCACCGGGAGCTCCCGGAGCAGGGCCACCCGCTCCTCGGCGTCCCGGTCGGGCGCCGCGGCGCGCAGCAGCCGCTCCCCCGCCCCGGTGACGACGACGGCGGCGCACGCGCCGGCTCCGCCCCCGACCAGGAGGCCCGCCGCGAACCCGGCCGCCCCGGCGAGCACCCACCGCCGCCCGGCGCCCCCGGCCGCGGCGTCCCCGGAGCCGGTCGTCGGACGGGCACCCGCGGCCACCCGGCGCACCCGCTCCCCGGCCACGACCGCGCCGGGCACCCACAGCGCCACCGCGGCGGCCAGCAGCAGCACCGGCAGCGCGGCGGTCACCGCGCGATCCGGCGCACCAGGCGGCCGGTCCAGGCGACGCCGGCCGCCTCCAGGAGCACCCCGGCCACCAGCAGCCCCTGCCCGGTCGCCGTGGCGGTGAGCACGTGCCAGGGGTCGGCGCCGACGCCGCTGCCCATCGCCAGCCCCAGCACCGGCAGGCCCGCCAGCAGCCGGGCGCCGGCCCGGGGCCCGGCGGTGGCCACCAGCAGCTCCCGCCGCCGCGCCAGCCGGGCCCGCAGGTCGTCCTCGACGGCGGCGACCACCGCGGCCAGCGAGCAGCCGGTGCAGGCGCCGAGCGCGACCGCGGCCGACAGCCGGGCCAGCGCGGCGGGCGTGCCGTCGCCGTCGCCGTCGTCCCGCCCGCCGTCCCCTCCCGGTGCCGGTGCGCGGGCGGCCCGCACCAGGGCCGCCCCGACGACGGCATCGGGGCAGTCGGCGACGGCCGAGCGCACCGCCTCCGCCAGCGCGCGCCCCGCCCGCAGCTCCGCCGCGACGGCGCCCAGCGCATCGGCCAGCACCGCCTGGCGGGTGACGTCGGCGGCCACCCGGCGGCCGGCCAGCCGGGCCCGCGCGGCGAGCGCGGCGCAGCCGGCGGCGAGCACCGCCACGAGCGGGGTGGCCAGCAGCGCACCCGCGCCACCGGCCGCCACCGCGGCGACGACCGGCAGCGGCACCCGCCCCGGGACCCGGGAGCCGGCGGGCGGACCGGGGCGGTGCAGCCGGTACCGGGCGACCGCGCGCCCGTCGGGCCAGAGCAGCACCGCGCCCGCCACGGCCAGCAGCGCCGCGCTCACGGACCCGCCAGCAGCCGCCGGAGCGCGTCACCGGCCGGGCAGGGCCCGCCGTCGGCCCGCCAGCCCGGCTCCACCACCACCAGCTCCCCCTGCCGGCGCAGCAGCCCGATCTCGGACAGCTGCCGGCCACCGGCCGTCCGCCGGAGGTGCAGCACCACGTCCAGGGCCGCCGCGGTCTGGCTGTGCACCGCGGCGCGGCCCAGCCCGGCCGCCACGCCCAGCGCCTCGAGCCGCGCCGGCACCTCGGCGGCCCGGTTGGCGTGCAGGGTGCCGCAGCCGCCGTCGTGCCCGGTGTTCAGCGCGGCCAGCAGGTCGACCACCTCCGGGCCGCGCACCTCGCCCACCACCAGCCGGTCGGGGCGCATCCGCAGCGCCTGCCGCACCAGGTCGCGCAGGCCCACCGCCCCGGCACCCTCCACGTTCGGTGGCCGGGTGAGCAGCCGCACCACGTGCGGGTGCGGCGGCGTGAGCTCGGCGGCGTCCTCGCAGAGCACCAGCCGCTCGGCCGGGTCGACCTCTCCGAGCAGGGCCGAGAGCAGGGTGGTCTTGCCCGAGCCGGTGCCGCCGGTGACGAGGAAGGCCACCCGCCGGGCCACCACCGCGCGCACCAGCGCCCCGCTCTCGCCGGGCAGCGCACCGCCCGCCGCCAGGTCGGCCAGCGCCTGCGCGCACCGGCGCAGCACCCGCAGGGAGAGGCAGGTGCCACCGGCGGACACCGGCGGGAGCACCGCGTGCAGCCGGGTGCCGCCGGGGAGGCCGACGTCGACCCACGGCGCGGCGTCGTCGAGGCGGCGGCCGGCCGAGGCGGCCAGCCGCACCGCCAGCCGGCGCACCGCGTCGTCGTCCGGGAACCGGACGCCGGCGGCCCGCTCCAGCCCGGCCCCGCGGTCGAGCCACACCTCACCCGGCCCGTTGACCAGGACGTCGGTGACCCCGGGCAGCCGCAGCAGCGGCTCCAGCGGCCCGGCACCGGCCAGCTCGTCGACGGCGTCGCGCGCGGCGAGCAGGACGTCGCGGTCCCCCAGCAGCCCGCCGGCCTCGGCGCGCACCAGCGCCGCCACCCCCGCCCGCGAGGGCACCTCGTCGACGACGGCGAGCCGCGCGCGCACGCGGTCCAGCAGCGACGGCTCGCTCACGAGCCGGTGACCTCGGCCAGCAGCCGCCGGGCGACGACGGCCAGCGGCGACCGGGGCTGCGCACCCGGCGGCTGCCCGCGCTCGGCCCGGGCGACGGCTCCCCGGTCGTGCGGGAGCTCGGCCACCACCGGCCGGCCCACCACCTCGGCCACGTCACCGGGGAGCAGGCCGCCGGGCAGGGTGCGCACGACCAGGTGCGCCGCCGACCACGGGGAACCCGCGGCGCCGACGAGCTGCCGGGCGGCCGTGGCGGCGCGCAGCCGCGCGGGCACCACCAGCACGGCGAGGTCGGCGTCGGCCAGCACCTCCTGCGCGCCGCGCCCCGGGCCCGCGCAGCCCGGCCGGGGCAGGTCCACGACGACGGGCCGCCCGCTTCCGCGGCCGGCACCCACGACCGCGCTCAGCGCTGCATCGGGGATCGGCCCCGCGCCGGCGCGGTCGGCGGAGACCAGGTGGATGCCCGCGACCCCGGGCAGGGCGCCCAGCAGCGCGTCGCCGGCCACCTCGCCGCGCAGCCCCGCCAGGTCCGGCCAGCGCAGCCCCTCGGCGAGCTCCGCGCCCAGCAGCAGGTCCAGCCCGCCACCCCAGGCGTCGGCGTCGACGAGGACGGCGCCCCCGGGGGCGGCGAGGGCCACCGCGGCGGCCAGGGTGCTCGCGCCCGCCCCGCCGCAGGCGCCGCCCACGGCGACGAGCCGGCCCCGCTCGGCCGGCGCCCGGACCGCGGCGGCGCAGCGGGACAGCAACCACCCCTCGTCGGCGGGGAGGACCGCCACCCGCTCCGCACCGGCCTCGACGGCCGCCGCCCACCCCTCCGCGGGGAGCTCGGCGGTGGTGACGACGACCACGCCCGGCCGGCGGGGCAGGGCACGCAGCGCCCCGGCCGCCAGCGCCTCGGCGCCGACCAGCACCAGCGCCGCCTCCCGGTGCGCGCGCCGCAGCGCCGGGCCACCGGAGGCGAGCTCCGCCTCGGCCCCGGCGGCCGCGACCAGCCGCAGCAGCTCGTCGAGCAGGTCCTCGTCGGTGCTGACCACGAGGGGGCGGGAGGGCGGCAGGGCAGGCACGGGGCGAGCACACCGGGCACCGGGCGGACGGGACCAGAACGGGAGCGGAACTGTGGATGACCCCTTCGGGTGTGGACACGGTCCACCCCGGTCCGCTACCTGCCGATCCAGCTACCGTGGCTGACGTGTCCCGCTCCGCGGCGTTCTTCGACCTCGACAAGACGGTCATCGCGAAGTCCAGCACCCTGGCGTTCGGTCGCCCGTTCTTCAACGGCGGGTTGATCAACCGCCGCGCGGTGCTGAAGACGGCGTACGCGCAGTTCGTGTTCTCCCTCGCAGGCGCCGACGCCCAGCAGATGGAGCGGCTGCGCGCCCAGCTCACCGCGATGGTGACCGGCTGGGACGCCGCCACCGTCCACGAGATCGTCCGCGAGACGCTGCACGAGATCGTCGACCCGCTGGTCTACGCCGAGGCCGCCGACCTCATCGAGGAGCACCGCGCCGCCGGCCGGGAGATCGTCATCGTCTCCAGCAGCGGTGCGGAGATGGTGGAGCCGATCGGCGAGATGCTGGGCGTCGACCGCGTCGTCGCCACCCGCATGGTCACCGAGGACGGCCGCTACACCGGCGAGATCGAGTTCTACGCGTACGGCGAGCACAAGGCCGAGGCGATCCGCCGGCTCGCCGACGAGGGCGGCTACGACCTGGCCGACTGCTACGCCTACAGCGACTCGATCACCGACCTGCCGATGCTCTCCGTGGTCGGCCACCCCACCGCGGTCAACCCCGACCGCGGGCTGCGCAAGGCCGCGCTCCAGCACGGCTGGCCGGTGCTGCGCTTCGAGCGGCCGGTCAGCATGCGCTCCCGCTTCTCGGTGCCGCCCGCGCCGGTGGTCACCGGCGCCGCTATGGGCGTGGGCGCCGCCGTCGTCGGGCTGGCCTGGTACGCCCGGCACCGGGCGCTGCGCGCCGGGCTGCTGCCCGACGACCCGGCGCCCGGCCGGCGCCGCCGCCGCGGCGCCTGAGGCTCAGCGCCCGAACCGCTCCCGCAGCCCGTCGACCAGGGTCCGGACGCCGGACGCCGGGGTGAACGCGCGGGCGGCGGCGGTCAGCGCCGCGAGCTCGTCGCCGGCCAGCGCCAGCTCGTCGGCCGCGGCGTTGGACTCCAGCTGCGCCACGCTGGAGGCGCCGGGGATGACCACCACGCGCGGCTGCGCGACCAGCCAGGCCAGGGCGACCTGCGCGGGCGTCGCGTCGTGCGCGTCGGAGACCTGCCGCAGGACGTCGAGCAGCGGCTCCACGCGGCGCAGGTTCTCGGTGCCGAACAGGGGGTTGACCGCGCGCACGCCCCCGGGCCGGTTCCCGGCCGAGTACCTCGCGCCGAGCAGCCCCTGCGCCAGCGGGCTGTAGGCGATGACCAGCCGGTCCTCGCGCTCGGCGAAGGGCACCAGGTCCTCCAGCGGGCCGGCGTGCGCCAGGGAGAACTGCACCTGGTTGGCGACCACCGGCGCGCCCAGCGCGGCGTCGGCGGCCCGCCAGCGGTCCAGCGAGTAGTTGGAGACGCCGACCGCACCGATCCGCCCCTCGTCCAGCAGCGCCCGCAGCCCGGGCATCGTCACCGTGTCGGGCACGAGCGGGTTGGGCTGGTGCACCTGGTACAGCGGGATGCGGTCCACGCCCAGCCGGCGGGCGCTGCCCGCCCACCGCTGGCGGACGACCTTCGGGAAGGGCGCGACCGGGAAGATCTTGCTGGCGACGACGACGCGGTCGCGCTCCTCCCCCAGCGCCTCCCCGAGGATCCGCTCGCTGCGCCCGAAGCCGTACACCTCGGCGGTGTCGAACAGCGTGATGCCGAGCTCGCGGGCCCGGCGCACGATGTCGCGGGCGGCCCGGTCGGCGTAGCCGTCGCCGTACCCCCACTCGCGGGACCCGAACTGCCAGGTACCCAGGCCGATGCGGCTGACGGGGCCGAGCCCCGGGACGTCGAGGGTGCGCATGCCCCCAGTCTCAGCCGCGGAGCAGGCTCTCGCAGATGGCGAGGCCCTCGAGGGCGCCGTGCTCGGTGGCGCGGCAGCAGTGCACCAGCCACGCGGCCACGCCCTGGGGGGTCCCCGCCGCGTAGCCGGCCAGCGCCTCGCCGTAGGCGTCCCGCTCGAGCTCGGCGAAACCGACCTCGGGGACCGACACCGCCTTGGGGTCCAGCCCGCGGGCGATCCCGGTGAGCCGGGCCGCGCCCCGGGCGACGACCCCGTCGGCGGTGCCGAACGGGGCCAGCGCCGCGAGCTCGCCGTGCACCAGCGCCGCGACGAGGACCGCGGGCACGGTGGTGGGGGCGGCGGCCAGCGAGAACAGCCCGGCCAGCCGCGGACCGGCGTGCGGGGCGGGCCGGCCGAGGTCGGCCCGGTCGGCGAGGTCGGCGGCGGCGAGCACGTGCAGGCGGGCGATCACCTGCCCCGGGGCCCGCGGCCAGGTCTCGACCATCGAGCCCAGCGCCGCGGAGACGCGCAGCGCACCCTGCACCACCGGGTCGTCGACCCCGCCGGCCCGCAGCTCCGCCAGTGGCACGTCGACGCCGGCCAGGGCCGCGGAGGCCCGCGCCCCGCGGAGCGCCGACTCGGTGCTCACGCCCGCGGACTCCCGGCGCAGCACCCGGTGGCCGAGCAGGCGGTCGACGCCCGCCCGGGCCGCGTCGGCGGCGTCCCGGACGCCCGGCAGGTCGAGCAGGGGGGCCAGCGGGTCCGGGGCACCGGGAGCGGTCGCGGGACGGGCCGCGCCGGGGCGGACGGGGATGCTCACGCCCACGACGGTACGAGGCGGGGCGCACGGGCCCGCGGACCCCTGCCCTACGCTGCCTCCTTGCCATGGCCCGACCCCTCACCCTGCTGCTCGTGCGCCACGGGCAGAGCGAGTGGAACGCGGCCGGCCGCATGCAGGGCCAGGTGGCCCACGTGCCGCTCACGCCCCTGGGGCACACGCAGGCCCAGGCGGCCGCCGCGGAGCTGGCCCGGCTGCGGCCGGGTGTGCTCCTGTCCAGCGACCTGCTGCGGGCCGTGCAGACCGCCGAGCACTGCGCCCGCGCGACGGGTCTGCCGTTCACGACCACCCCGGCGCTGCGCGAGCAGGGCTACGGGGTGCTGGAGGGGCGGCCGTCGCGGGAGCTGTGGGACGTCGTCGACTGGTCCGACGCGCACTGGTCGGCCGAGGGCGGCGAGAGCCTGGCCGAGCTGCACGCGCGCGTGGCCGCCTACCTCACGCAGCTGTGCGCCGAGCCGCCGGCCGACGTGGTCGCGCTGGTGACCCACGGCGACACGATCCGCGCCGCCCAGGCCGTCGCGGCGGGGCTGGGCCCCGACGCGATGCCCGCGGTCACCCCGCACAACGGCACGGTGACCCGGCTGGAGATCTGCGAGTGAGCGCGGCCGGGTAGCTCAGCGCCCGCGGAGGAGGCCCTGCACCATCCGGCCGATGCCGCCGCCGGAGGTGGGGGCCGCCCGGCCCCGCCCGGTGCCCCTGCGCGCGGAGGTGGCGCGGCCCATGCCACGACCGGTCGCTGCCCGGCCCATCCCCCGTCCGGCGGCGGCGCGGCCCG
>NZ_SSXC01000011.1 GCF_021699055.1 Blastococcus sp. MG754426
GGTCGGGGCCGGGGCGGGAGCAGGGAGCGTCGCCCCGGAGGGCGGTGCCGGGCGGGTCGGCGGTGGGACGGCCGGGTCCCCCGATCCGCCCTCGATCGTCGTGGGCGGCGACGGGGCGGTGGTGCGTGACGCCGGTGCGGCCGAAGGACCGGGGTCGCTCACGAGGCCGAGCTCGGCCTCGAGGTCGGCGTCGAGGTCGCGTGCGGCCGGACGGGCCGCCTGGCGCAGGGACGTGACGGCCGCCGCGGGGGCACCCGGGAGGAACCAGTCCTCGGCGCCGGCGGGCAGGGCACCGATCGTCGGGATGACCAGCGGCCCCATGCCGGCGTCCTCGGGCAGGACCCAGGCCCGCGGGTCCAGCACGTCGTCGGCGGCCGCCGGGACGGCGCCGGCGGTCGGCACGGTCGCGCTGCCCAGCGCGAGCAGGGCGGCGGAGCCCAGCCCGCCGGTCACGGCGGCGAGCGCCCGCAACCGGCGGCGGGCCAGCAGCTGGGCGTGGTAGCGCGCCAGCGGTGCGGGCGGCGGGGGTACCGGCCGTACCGGCGCCGCGCGGCGGCGCAGCGGCGCCGCCGGCGGCCGGGCGGCGGAGGGGTCGCGCGGGACCGGTGACGGCCGCCGTGCCGGACCGTCACCGCGGGCAGGCGGGACCGGCTGGGGGTCGCCCCCCGGACCGGCCGCCGGCGTGGGCGGGGGCGAGGTGGTCATCGTCATCACCGCCAGGGTCGGCCAGCCGGGGGAACGTCCGGGGAGGAGCGGTTGAACGCTAACCGGTGGGACCGGTTCGCGGAGGGGACCGGGAGCCGGAACCGGTCCGTCCACCCAACGTTGGGGGTCGGCCGGGCCCCCCGGCCTGGCCGACCCGCCGCGCTACCGCCCGCGCAGCTCCCGGCGGAGGATCTTCCCGGTCACCGTCTTGGGCAGCTCCTCGACCAGTTCCACGCTGCGCGGGTACTTGTAGGCCGCCATGCGCTCCTTGCAGTGCGCGATGAGCTCCTCCGGGGTGGTGCTCGACCCCGGCTTGAGGCTGACGAACGCCTTGACGGTCTCCCCGCGCTTCTCGTCGGGGACACCGACCACCGCCGACTCGCGGACCGCCGGGTGCTCGGCCAGCACGTCCTCCACCTCGCGTGGCCAGACCTTGTATCCCGAGGCGTTGATCATGTCCTTCTTGCGGTCGACGATGAACACCCAGCCCTCGGCGTTCATGAACCCGACGTCGCCGCTCTTGAGCGCTCCGCCGGGCAGGCCGGCCGCGGTCTCCGCGGGCTTGCCCCAGTAGCCGGCGACCACCTGCGGCCCCTCGGCGACGATCTCGCCGATCTCGCCGATCGGCAGGTCGCGCCCCTCGTCGTCCTGGATGCGCACCACCGTGTTCGGCGCGGGGACGCCGACCGACAGCGCGCCCGACACGGGGTCCACCGGGGACGGCGACCCGAACGGGGTCACCGTCATCGGCGAGGTGGTCTCGGTGAGGCCGTAGGCGTTGTGCACCTGCTTGCCGGTGGCCGCCAGGAAGTTCTGCTCGGCGGTGGGCGAGATCGCCGCCCCGCCGGAGTAGATCGAGGTGAACGAGGCGAAGTGGTCCTTGCTGAACCCCGGCGCGTTGAGCAGCGCGGTGAAGGCCGTGATCGCCCCGATGGTGAAGGCCGGGCGGTGCTCGGCGAAGGCGTCCAGCACGACCTGGGGCTCGAACCGGTAGGCCAGCACGAGCGGCGCCGGCACCAGCAGGCTGACGGCGATGTGCCCGATCAGCCCGGTGATGTGGAACAGCGGGGCGACGCCGAAGATCGCGCCGTCCCGGCCCGCGTGCACCCAGTCCCGGTAGACCTGGGCGGTGAACACCACGTTCCGGTGGGTGTTCATCGCCCCCTTGGGCACGCCGGTGGTGCCCGAGGTGTAGGTCAGGAACGCCACGTCGTCCGAGCGCAGGCCGACCGGCGGCGGCGCCTGCCCCCGGTGGACGGCGACGAACTCCGCGAAGTCCGTGGTCCCCTCGTGCCGCTGCCGGGTGACGCCGGCGAACAACCGCTCGTCGTCGCGGGTCTGGAACTCCAGCTCGCTGGTGGTGAGCACCAGGCGCACGCCGGTCCCGGGGACCACCTCCCGCGCCACCTGGTCGTACAGCGTCTCCAGGGACAGCAGCACGGTGGCCCCGGAGTCCTCGAGCAGGTAGGAGAGCTCGCGGGCCCGGCTCATCGGGTTGATCGACACCATGATTCCGCCGGCCTTCCAGGCGGCGACCATGGCGATCACGAACTGCGGCACGTTCTGCAGGTAGACCGCCAGCCGGTCGCCCGGGCCGAATCCCCGGGCGAGCAGCCCGACGGCGAGGGCGTCGCTGAGCTCGTCGAGCTCCCGGCGGGTGATCGTCCCGTCGAAGTACCGCAGCGCCACGCCGTCGGGGTCGCGCTCGACGCCCGCCCGGAACATGTCCAGCGCGGTCTCGTGCTCGATGGCGTAGTCGGCCGGCTGGTCGCCGTAGAGCGCCAGCCACGGCCGGTCGTCGTAGCCGCTCACGGCGCTACTTGATGACGACGGGGTTGACGGGGGTGCCCGCGGCCTTGGCGACCTTCAGCGGGGCCGCGACGTAGAGGAAGGCGTACTGCCCGTCCTCGGCGCAGTCGGCGGCCAGCTGCTCCAGGTCGGCGATCTCGGTGAGCGTGACGCCGAGGTTGCGCATCAGCGCGTTGTGCAGCACCAGCGCCACCCCGTTGTTCGGGTCGAAGGTGACCTCGTTGGCGATCGTGTCGGTGACCAGGTTGGGGATCTCCATGTCCTGGAACCACTGCACCAGCTCGGGGGAGTAGACCAGGCCGGGCTCGTTGAAGCCCTCGTAGAAGGCCTCGCCCTGCTCGTGGAACAGCTGCAGGAAGTTGGTGCGCACGACCAGGATGTCCCGCTTCTCGATGGGCGTGCCCTGGGCCTCGGCGCAGGCGACGAGGTCCTCGTGGGTGAAGGTCTCGCCCTTGTCGAGGGTGGGCTTCCCGCGGAAGCGCGCCATGTCCAGCAGCACGGCCCGCCCGACGACGCCGCGCTGGGCGATCGGCTCCACGCTGGCCTTCTCCAGCCCGCCGACGGTCGTGCGGGCGTCGTAGCCGTTCCAGATCTTGCCGTCGTACCAGAGGTGGCCCAGCGCGTCGTACTGCGTCGAGCCCTGCAGGTAGGCGTCGATCTTGTCGTCGGCGTAGTGCAGGCCGCCGGGGTACTGCGCGCCCTTGCCGCCCTCGTCCCAGTCGCTCTCGTCGAGCACCTGGGTGCGGACGGCGGGGGTGCGACCGGGCCAGACCGGGTCGCCCTTCGGGTCGCCGATGAGCCGCTGCAGCGTGAAGACCTTGCCCGAGCGCACCAGCTTCACCGCGGCGAGCACCTGCTCCGGGCCCAGGTAGTTCAGCGCCCCGACCTCGTCGTCGGGCCCCCACTTGCCCCAGTTGGTGGGCGCGTCCTTGAGCAGGTCGCCGAGGTACGGGGCGGTCGCGGGGGTGTCGGTCACGGGTGCCTCCCGGGCTGGTCGGAGGCCCGCCCGTCGGGCGGGCGGGGCAGTCCACGGAGTGTTGCGCCGGTGTGGTGGGAGCCACAACCGGTGTGCAACATTCGGTGCAACCGCGCACCGCCGTCGCACCTGAGCAGTCCAGGGGAGAGACCGATGACCAGCAGCACCGTGCCCGGCAACCCGGAGTCCGTCTTCACCTACGGGGCGCCGCAGCTGAAGTTCGGCAACGGGGCCTCCGACGAGATCGGCTTCGACCTCAGCCGGTACGGCGTGCGCCGGGTGCTGGTCGTCACCGACCCCGGCGTGGCGGCCACCGGGCACCCGCAGCGGGTGGCCGACCAGATGGCGCAGTTCGGCATCGAGGCCCGGGTGTTCGACGGCGTGCACGTGGAGCCGACCGACGTGAGCCTGGTCGAGGCCATCGACGAGGCCCGCTCCTCGGGCCCGTGGGACGCCTTCGTCGCCGTCGGCGGGGGGTCGAGCATCGACACCGCGAAGGCGATCAACCTGCTCACCACCAACCCCGGCGAGCTCATGGACTACGTCAACGTGCCGGTCGGGAAGGGGCAGGCACCGTCGCAGCCGCTCAAGCCCCTGGTCGCCGTCCCGACGACGACCGGCACCGGCTCGGAGAGCACCACGATCTGCGTGATGGACGTGATCGCCCAGCGGGTGAAGACCGGCATCAGCCACGCCTGGCTGCGGCCCACCCTCGCCGTCATCGACCCCGACCTCACGCTGAGCCAGCCGCCCGGGGTCACGGCGGCCTCCGGCATGGACATCCTCTGCCACGCGCTGGAGAGCTACACCGCCCGCTGGTACACGACCTACGACCGCAAGAGCCCCGACCAGCGGGTGCCCTACTGCGGCTCCAACCCCATCTCGGACATGTGGTCGGAGAAGGCGATGAGCCTGCTGGCCGGCTCCTTCCGCACCGCCGTCCGGAACGGGGAGGACGCGCAGGCCCGTTCGGACATGGCGATCGCCGCCACCTTCGCCGGCATGGGCTTCGGCAACGCGGGCGTGCACATCCCGCACGCCAACGCCTACCCGATCGCCGGGCAGGTGAAGGACTTCCACCCCAAGGACTACCCGGCCGGCGAGCCGATGGTGCCGCACGGGATGTCGGTGGCGCTGACCGCACCCGAGGCGTTCCGCTTCACCTTCGAGGCATCGCCGGAGCGGCACGTCCGCGCCGCGGAGCTGCTCGCGCCCGGCGCCGACCGCCCGTCGGACGCCGCCGAGTTCCTGCCCACGGTGCTGGCCGACCTGATGCGCGACATCGACATCCCCAACGGGGTGGGCGCGGTCGGGTTCGGCGAGGGGGACATCCCCGAGCTGGTCGACGGCGCGATGAAGCAGCAGCGGCTGCTGGCCACCTGTCCGCGGGCGGTCACCGAGGACGACCTCGCCGGGATCTTCCGCCGGTCGATCTCCCTGTGGTGAGGCGGCTCAGCGGGGGGCGACGACGGTCTTGGTGACCTGGCCGGTGGCCACCAGCACGCCGTCCACGGTGGCCTCCGCCCGCATGAACGCGACCGCGCGGCCGCGCCGCAGCACGGTGGCGGTGACCTCCACCTCGGCCCCGGCGCCCACCGGCCGCAGCAGCGATGCCGAGACGTCGTGGGTGACGGCGTGCTCGCCCTCGCCCAGGTGCGGGAGCAGCGCGAGGAACGAGGCGACGTCGAGCAGGGCGTAGACGACGCCGCCGTGCAGCATCCCGGCCGGGTTTTGCGCGGCCGGGCCCACCGGGAACCGGATGCCGGCCGCCGGGTCGGCCTCGTCGCGCAGCCCGACACCGAGGAACCGGTGCAGCGGGATGTCGAGGACGGTCTGCACGAGGGCTCGGGGGACGGGGGCGCCGGTCACCGGGTCAGCATCCATCAACAGCCCCGACCGCTTCCCACAGCCCCCGCCCGAGCGCCGCGAGGAGGCGTCCGGCGCTCCTAGGCTCCGCCCTGGTCCGGGGACCGGGAGGAGGCTGCGGTGGGTGCGTACGGGGATCCGGAGGGCCTGGACGAGCTGGCCGCGGAGCTGGCGCAGCGCGCACGGGCGGTGCGGGCGGCGGGGGAGGAGCACCGCCTCGCGGGGGCGCGCACCCGCTGGGTCTCCGACGCGGCCACGGCCCACCGCCGTCAGCTGGCCCGCGACTGCGCGGAGGTGCAGGCCGCGGCCGACGCCCTCGAGGGGGTGGCCGGCCTGCTGCGCCGGCACGCCGACGAGGTCCGCGCCCGGCTGGCGGCGATCGACCGTGCGGAGCAGGCGGTCCGCTCGTGGCTCGCCCGGCAGGCGGCCCGGGGCGGCGACCTGCTGGACGACGTCGTCGGGGAGCTGCCCGAGGCGGGCGCGGACGCCTGGCGGGCGCTCTCGGCCCGGTTGAGCCGGGCCGGCCTCTGGTGACCGGCGCACCGGTCACCGGGATCGCGGTCCGCGGCGGCGCGGGCGGCGTGGAGGCCGACCTCGCCGACCTCGCCGCCCTGGCCGGGAGCAGCCTCGCCCTCGTCGAGGCGCTGGCGGCCACCGGCGCGGCCTGCCACGCGGTGCTCGCCGATCCCGACCTGCTCGCCTCGGCGCTGCTCGACCCGGTCGCCGTCGCGCGGTTCCAGGCGGCGCTGCTGACCGCGCTCGACGGGCCGGGCGGCCTCACGGCGCTCGCGGTGACCCTCACCGCGCGGGCGGCGACCCTGCGGGCGGCGGCCGAGGCGTACGCGGCCGCGGACGCCGCCCTCGCCGCGCTGCTCGACGACCTGCACTGGGCGGCCGGGTTCGTCCCGGAGGCCGCGGTGGGCGGGCTGCTGCTCGCCGGGGCGGGGCAGGTGGTGACCGACCCGGCGGGCGCCGTGGTGGCGGCGCGCGACCTGGCCGGCGACCCCGAGCGCTGGCTGACCGAGCACCCGGGCGTGGTGGGCCACGTCGTCAACGCCGCCCCCGGCACGGCGTCGCGGGCGGCGGTGGGCACCGGGGGGCTGCTCTCCCCGTGGCTCGGTGGGGGCGACGTCCGGTCCGCCGCCGCCCGGCTGGGCCGGCTCTGGCCGGACGGGGCGCCCGTCGTGGCCCGCCGCCCCGACGACCGGCGCCCCGCCGCCGTGCGACCGCCCCGGGGCACGGCGGATCTGCTCGCGGCGCTGCACCTGCGGTCGGCGGGGTCCGGCGCCGACCGCGACCACATCGGGGTCCGGGTGCTCACCCGCGCCGACGGCACGACCGCCTACGTCGTGGACATCCCCGGCACCGGCGACTGGGCCCTGCCGGGAGGTGAGGTGAACCCGGCCAGCAACGACCTGGGCACCAACCTGCGCGTGCTCGGCGGGGAGGTCACGACGCGGCAGCGGGCGATCGCCGAGGCGCTGCGGCGGTCCGGCGCGGGCCCCGCGGACCCGGTGCTGCTCGTCGGGCACAGCCAGGGCGGGATGGTGGCCGCGCAGGCCGCCCACGACGCCGGGACGCCCGACTTCCCCTACGACGTCCGCGGTGTGCTGGCCGCCGGCGCGCCGATCGGCCGGGTGGAGGTCCCGGCGCGGGTCCAGGTGCTGGCGCTGGAGAACGCGCACGACGTCGTCGCCCACCTCGACGGCCGCGGCAACGACGACGACCCGAACGTGACCACCGTGACCTTCGCCCGGCCGACCGGGGCCGTCGCCACCGCGCACGGGCTCCAGGGCAGCTACCTGCCCGGCGCCCGGGCCGTCGACCGCACCGACGGTCCCTCGCTCGCGGCCTTCCGCGCGAGCGCGGCGCCCTTCCTCGCCGGGCCGGGCGAGGACGTGACCGTCGTGGCCCACGTCTACGCGATCGGCCGGGGGTGAGCGCTGGCTAGGCTGCCCGCGTGGCGGCGGCGGCGGTGGTGCTGCCGGAGTTCTCGCTCATCGTCCTGGGCGTGGTGCTGCGCCGCTGGGCCTGGCGGGCGCCGGGCTTCTGGGTCGACCTCGAGCGCCTCGTCTACTTCGTGCTGTTCCCCGCCCTCCTCGTGCGGACCACGCTGGCGGCCGACCTCGCCGCGGGCGGCACCGGCAGCGCCCTGCTGGCGGCTCTCGGGGCTCTCGCCGCCGGCGCGCTGGTGGGCGCGCTCGTGCGCTGGTTCCCCGGCGTCGACCGGGTGACCGCCGCCTCGGGCTGGCAGACGGCGTTCCGCTTCAACACCTTCCTCGCCCTGGCCCTGGTCGACGACCGCGGTCCGGCCGCGCTCGCGCTCATGGGGGTGCTGCTGGGCGTCACGGTGCCCGCGGTCAACGTGCTCGCGGTGGTGGCCCTCGCCAACGGCACCGCCACGACGAGCGGTCGCGGGGCGGTGCTCGGCGCGCTCGGTGCCGTGGTCCGCAACCCGCTCATCGTCGCGACCGTCGTGGGCCTGCTCGGCAACGTCGCGGGCCTCGCGCTGCCGGACCCGGTCGACGCCACGCTCGGCCGGATCGCGGCCGCGGCGGTGCCGCTGGGGCTGCTGACCGTCGGTGCGGCGCTCCGCCTGCGGGGGATGGACCGGAGCGGCTGGCTGCTCTCCGGCTTCCTGGCGGCGGTCAAGCTGCTCGTGGTGCCGGCGACCGCCCTGGCCCTGGTGGTGCTCCTCGGGGTGGAGGGCGACCAGCGGGCGGTGGTGCTGGCGTTCGCGGTGGTCCCCCCGGCCACCGCGTCCTACGTCCTGGCGGCGCGGATGGGCGGCAACGGCGGCTTCGTGTCCGCGCACATCTCGGTGGCGACCACCGCGGCGCTGGTCACCGTGCCGCTCTGGCTGCTGCTCACCGGGTGACCGGGGGCGGTCCCGACCGCGGTCCCCGCCCGCCCGGTGAGCGGCGCTGCGACATGTCGTAGCTGGCGACGACCTCGAGCAGGAAGTCCGACGCGGCCTCGGCGACCGCCGGCACCTCGTCGGGGGAGGTGGTCCGCAGCACCTCGACGAGGACGTCGTGGTGGACGCGGACCACCTCGAGCAGGCTGATGCCCCCGGCCAGCGCCTTGCGCCCCAGCTCGTACCCGGCGTGCAGCGATGACTCCTGCCGGTGGCCGAGGTGGCGCAGCAGGGCAGCGCGGTGGTCCCGGCGCAGGTCCTCGACGGGCGTCACCGGTGGGGCCCCGCCGTCGGCAGGGTGGCGCCCGCGAGGTGCTCCAGCCCCTCCTCGAGGTCGAGCGCCGTCACCAGGGAACCGGTGTCCATGCCGAGCCGGACGATCACGAACGCGACCTCGGGCTGGATGCCGACGACCACCGTCTGCGCGCCCCGCAGCCGCGCCATCTCCGCGATGTCCCGCAGCACCCGCGTGGCGAAGGAGTCGAGGACGTCCAGCGCCGCGAGGTCGATGATCACCCCGCGGGCGCGGTCGCGTCCGATGCGGTCGACGAGGTCCTCGCGGAAGCGCTCGAGCTGGGAGTCGTCCAGCGCGGTGTGGATCGAGGCGATCAGCGTCGGGCCCTGCTTGAGGATGGAGAACAGCCGTGGCCCGGAGCTCATGGCCCCATCGCCCCGTCGGGGTGCGCCGACGCGTACCCGAGCATCCGCTCGGCCTCCTCCAGCCCCCCTTGCAGGTCCCCGACGGTGTCCATCTTGCTCAGGTCGACGCCGATGGTCACCAGGGTCCGGGCGATGTCCGGTGACAACCCGGTGATGATCACGTTGGCGCCCATGAGGCGGGAGGCGTCGACGGTCTGCACGAGGTGGTTGGCCACCGTCTGGTCGATCGCGGGGACACCGGTGATGTCGATGACGACGACCTTGGCCCGGTGCGTGCGGATGCCGTTGAGGAGCTGCACCGTGAGCTGCTTGGCGCGCTCGCTGTCGAGCACCCCGATGATGGGCAGGATGAGCAGCCGCTCCCGGACGGGCAGCACCGGCGTCGACAGCTCGAGGATCGCGTCCTGCTGCTGCCGGATGACCCGCTCGCGCTCGTCGACGAAGCTCACCGCCACGGTGTTGGCGATGCGGTTGGCGGCCGGCTCGTAGGCGTCCAGCACGCGGTTGAGCAGGGCGAAGTCGCGCTGGTACTTCTCGAACAGCGAGCGCGCCAGGACGTCCCTCAGGAGCAGGACGATGCCCACGACCTCGTGCGTCTCCACGCCCCTCGGGATGATGCGCTCCGAGAGGTCGCGCGCGTAGTGCTGCAGCGCCTCCACGCTGCCGGTCTCGAGCACCTCGACGTAGTTGTCGTAGACCGACGTGGTCTCCGCCGCGACCTCCTGGCTGGTCATGGCCTGGAGCAGGTGCGCGTCGCCGATGCGGGTGGTCCACTCCTGGCGCAGCCGGGTGCGGTGCTCGCGGAGGTGCGCGACCAGTTCCGGGAGCAGCACGTCGGCGTCCCGGGACTTCTCCGCCGGTCCGCGCCCCGTCGCGCGGCCGTCCTCGTTGCTGGTCATCGCTCACCCCACCACTTCGTCATGGTCACGGTGGTGCCGCGACCGACCTCCGACACGACCGTGAACTCGTCCATCAGGCGCCGGGCGCCCGGCAGGCCCAGGCCCAGGCCCGCGTAGGTGCTGAAGCCGTCCTGCAGGGCCTGCGCCACGTCGGGGATGCCCGGGCCGACGTCGCGCACGACGACGCGGATGCCCCGCCTCGGCTCCTCGAGCAGTTCGATCACCGCCTCCCCGGCCTCGGCGAACTTCACGACGTTGCGGGTCACCTCCGACACGGCGGTGGCGATCGCGGTGAGGTCGGTCGGCGGGAAGCCCAGGCGGGCGCCCGCCTCCCGGGCGGCCTGCCGGGCGGCCACGACGTCGGCGTCGGCCCGGACGGCGACGTGGATCTCGTCGTCCCGCGACCGGCCGCGGTCCACCAGCGGCTGGCTCAGCCCTGCGCAGAACCCGCACTCGAGCAGGTGCCGGGCGGCGTCGACCTCCCGCTGCCGGCGCCGGTCGCCGGAGGAGAGCGCGAGCAGCACCGGTCGGCAGCGGTCCGTCGGCGGGTCGGTCGCCTCCAGGGCCAGCAGGTACTCGACGCGCAGCCGCGCCCGGGTGCGGTTGAGCTGGGCCGCCACCGCACCGGCGGTGGACCCCAGCTCGGCGGCGAGCGAGCGGGTGTCCTGCCCCGCCACCTCGTGGGCCAGCAGGGTGGCGCGCTCACGCTCCCCCAGCCGGCGCAGCGCCGCGCTCACGGCGTCACGGTCCTCCCGGGCCAGCACGTCGGCGTCGGGCGCCTCGGAGGGGTGCAGGTCGACGACGCGGTGCTGGTTGCGCCGCTGCCGGTCCTGCTCCCGCCACAGCGAGGTGACGACGTTGCGCGCGGTCACGATGGCGTAGGGCTCCAGCATCCCCGGCTCGATCCGGCCGGCCGCGGCCAGCACGCGGGCCAGCGTCTCCTGCACCAGGTCGTCCACCGTGGCGGCGTCCCGGACCCGGGACGCGACGATCCGCCGGACGAGCGGCACGAGCGCCGTGATCTCCACCGATCCCGGTCGCTCCTCGGCGGAGCCAGCGGGCCCCGCGGCTGGCATGGCCGGACGCTACCGCCGGCGGGCGGGCACCGCCTCCCCTCGCGCGCGCCCGCCCCCGGACGGGTCCGCGAGCAGCCGCTCCCCGAGGGACCGCCGCCGCCCGGCGCGCTCGCGCAGCAGGGAGGCCAGCACGGGGCTGGTCGTGCGGTCGGCGCGGCGTTCGAGGAGCTCCGCGGTCGCCAGCTGCCCGGCCGCCTGCCGGGTCCGGGCGCACCGGAGGAGCTCCTCCCGGCGGTGGGGGATCCCGTCCCTCGGATCCGTGGTCATGGCCCACCTCGCATCCATGTCTGCCCCGTGCGCAGGTGAGGACGCGGCGACGGGGACGGCATGACGCGGGGTGGGGCGGCCCGTCCCGAGCACCGCGCCCCGCCCCCGGGGACGGGGGGCGCACGGTCGCTTCGTGCGGCCGCGTCATGCACCGGGTCTCACCGCGTGTCAGTCGTGGCCGACCTCCCGCGCAGGGCGGGGGACCGGGCCGCGCGGAGGGCGGGGGAGCGGTGACCGAGATCCGGGTCGTGGTGGTGGACGACCACCCCTTCGTGCGGGACGCGCTCACCGACCTGCTGCAGGCAGCCGGTGGCATCTCCGTCGTGGGGCAGTGCGCGGACGGGAGCGAGGTCGCCGATGCCGTCCGGCAGCTGCACCCCGACGTGCTGCTGCTGGACCTGCAGATGCCGGTCGTGGACGGCCTGACCGCGGCAAGCGTGGTCCGCACCTCGCACCCGGAGGTGCGCATCGTGTTCCTCACCGGGGGCCTCAGCTCGGCCAGCGTGCGGCGGGCGCGGGCGATCGACGCGGCCGGCTACCTGCTCAAGGACGACGACCCGGCCGACCTCCCCGGCCACGTCCGGGCGGTCGCCGCCGGCGGCGCGGCGTGGCACCCCCGCGCCGCCGCTCTCCTCCACGACGCGGGACGCGCATGATCTCCGGCACACCCCGGCACACCCCGGCCGGTGGCCGGCGCCGGTCGCGCGGTGGGGCGGGTGGGGCTCGAACCCACGACCCAGGGATTATGAGGTATCTCAGGGCCCTTCGCTGACCTGCATGATCATCGGTCATTTGCCTTTTGACCTGCAGTTTCACCGTTGGCGACCGATGGCCGTCGATGGTCCGAAACGGCCCTTTTGTGGGCACCGTGTGGGCACGGTGTGGGCACGGCCGGTACGCATACCAGGCAGGGGTACCGGGGCAGCGCATCCCAGCGGAAGCCGCCGTCGCGCTGAGCTTCAGGAAGTGAGCCCGGCTCCTCTCCGGACGGTGAGCGGCCGGGCTTCGCGCTGTCTACGGCGGCGAGACGTCCTCGGCCGCGGTGATATCCGCGATGCGCGCTCGCCGGGCGCTCCTATTCAGCGTCCGGAAAGTGCTGGGACCCAAGGCCGCTTCACCCCGGCCGAGTGTGTCGGCTCCAGCGGGTCGCCGGAAGGGCGCTGCGCGTCCCTACGGGATGGGCCTTCGGCCCACCCTTTCCCCGACCCGCTGCAGCCAAGAGGGGGCCGGTTGTGCGAAGCGGCCAGGAGTGCTCCACCGGCTGCGGCGCTGGTAGCTGCTCGACCGCCACGAGCGCCGTTGGTGCGGCGAGCGGGTGCCCGCCCTGGCCGGCTCGTCGACCTCGGCGACCTCTCGCCGGCGGCCTCGAACGCCGTGCTGGTGTTCTCATGCTCGCCGCCATAGCACAGGCCGCCGGAAGCCACGATCGCCGGCTCACCACGTCCTGTTCGCGAGTGAGCCAGCCGCCCGTCGGCGCGCTGTCCACCGTCCGTCTCGCTTTACCAGCGGAGGCCGTCGTGGGACGACCGTAGGCTTGGAGGGTGCGTTCCGGAAGCAGCGAAGAGGGCCTTGTCGACGACCTGGTGACAAGCCTGCTCGAGAAGGACTACCTCGAAGTGCATGGGGTGCTTCAGTCCGTCGGAGCGGAACGGCTGCCCGCAGGGTGGCGGGACTTCAGCCCCGTGTCGAAGCGAAGGACGCTACGAAAAATCGTCGGCGGGCTCCCCGGCGAGCAGGTCGACGAACTCGCGCGCGACTACATCGATGGCAACAATGCCGATGTTCGGTTGGCTCCCGCGCCTTCCACAGGGCGGCACGCCCCTGCATGGCGCCCTCCCTACGCCGCGCCGGCAGACCCTGCGGAGAAGTACGGCCTTGAGAAGACCACGGCGACGAATAGTGTCGACGGCGGCACGGTCCAGTCCACGCAGGTCGGCCCCGACGAGATCGAGTCGGCTGAGTCCATTTTCGTCGTCCACGGCCGCGACACGAAGATCGAGAGCCAGACGCTCTTGCTCGTCGAGCGGACCACCGGCCGGCCTGCGATCGTGCTGCACGAACAAGTCACTGGCGGCCGGACCGTGATCGAGCAGATCGAGCGGCACGGGTCCTCAGCCGGATACGCCATCATCCTGCTGACCGGCGACGACGAGGGCGGCCTCCGCGGGGGCGAGATGAAGCCTCGCGCCCGACAGAACGTCGTCCTCGAGCTCGGCTACTTCTGGGGTGTGCTCGGACGCAATCGCGTCGCCGTGCTCGTTGAGGAGGGGGTCGAATTGCCCTCCGACGCGGGTGGCATCCACTACATCGACATCGACTCCGGGGGCGGCTGGAAGGCCAAGCTGCTCCGCGAACTCGACCACGCGGGCTTCGAGATCGACTGGAACAAACTGCGCCCGTAACACCGGTCGTCAGACGGCGAACCGTCGTCGTCTGCGCTGAGAGTGAAGTGAGAAGGAGGCCCGACGGAAGCCCCGATGTACCGCGCTCGGCCAGTCCGGCAACCGGGCATCCGTTGCCCGAGGCTGTGCGAGCGGATGCGGCGCGGTTGCGTTCTACCGGCGGAGGTTGAGACTTGCTCGACGACGACGTCGCTGCGCTTGGGGTCTACGTGGCGACACACCTGGGCGAGAACTGGGTCGAGTGGCCGGGCGGCCGGCCAGGGGAGGCGGAGGTCGCGTTGGTCGACGCCGTCATGTCAATTCGCGCGCGCTACGGCCGGCCGGGTAGTGCTCAGGACGATGTCCTACTGGCCCCGACCGGCGTCCACCGGGCGGTCGCTGCATACCGAGCGCTGCGGGGGAAGGGGTCGCTGGACGACCTCCGCGTGCTCGCCCAGATTGACGCGGGATGGCTTCAACGCGCGGTCGGAGAGCAGAAGACAGCCGGCGTGCCCAAGGCAGATGCGATCGTGCGTGCGGCTGCTGCGCTGGTTGACGTCGGGGTGGTTTCCGCCGACGACGTGGAGCCAGCCGATCCCCGTCAGAAGCGGGCGTATACCTCGGTGCGCGGGCTTGGCTGGGTGACCTGGGAGTACTTCGGGATGCTTCTCGGCCGGCCCGGGGTCAAGGCCGACCGCTGGGTGGTGCAGGCGGTGAGCAACGCGGTTCACCGCCGGGTGACGCCGACGGTGGCCCGTGATGTCGTCCTGAGCGCCGCGGCCGCGCTGAAGAGGAGCCCGACGGTGCTGGAGCACGCGTTGTGGGCGTTCCAGCGAGGCCGAACGGCCGCTTGAGCCCCTCAAGACTTCGCCGTGTCCTGTCGTCGTCAGGTACGGCAGACGGGTGTGATGGGCGGCATGAGCGACGACGCCATTTTTCTCGCGGTCGGCGGACAGCTGACGGCACTCCGCAAAGCGGACTACAGCAGCGAGGACGTGCTCCAGCAGGTGCTTGCGCAGTTCCCGGAGCTGGTCGCCGGTGTCGGTACAGCGGGGGAGAGCGCGAAACTGCTGCTCGTCCGGCGCGAGATGCCGGTGGCAGCCGCGGATAGCGTCGGGCTGTCCCTTGACCACCTGTTCCTCGACCAGTCCGGCGTGCCCGTGCTCGTGGAGGTCAAGCGGGCGTCGGACACTCGGGCGCGGCGGGAGGTCGTCGCCCAGATGCTCGACTACGCGGCCAACGGACTGGCCGCCTGGCAGAACGACCTGCGGGATGCCGTCGCGCAGACGGCCGGTGGCACGGACCCGGGCACGTTCCTCCAGGAACAGCTGGGTGTGGAGGACGTCGAGGCGTTCTGGACGACGGTCGAGGACAACCTGCGGGTCGGCAAGATCCGGCTCATTTTCCTGGCCGACCGGCTGGCGCCCGGCCTGGTGCGCATCATCGAGTTCCTGAACGAGCAGATGCGCGACGTGGAAGTGCTGGGCATCGAGATGCCGCAGTACACGGCACCGGAGGGGCAGGTCGTTTACGTGCCGCAGGTCCGCGGTCGTACGGCGGCAGCGGTGGAGGCCAAGCAGCGCCGAAGCAAGCGGGCGCCGTGGACGGAACAGACGCTGCTCGACGCCGGCGCGGAGGCGCGTTCGGAAGCGGAGATGGCGCTCGTCCGGCGGCTCATCGACGACGTCAAGACGCGCGGAGGCCGGTTTTCCTGGGGGATCGGGAGCACCGCCGGGGTGACCGGCTGGTACCCGGTCGACGGCAAGGACACCCCGGTGTGGAACGTCAACGTTGGCGACGCGACGACGGCCGGCTGGCTCTACTACATCCTTCCCGAGTACTCGACGAGGCATCCGGAGCGTGTCGAGGCGTACGCGGACGCTGTCGCCCAAATTCCCGAACTGGCCGCCAAGGTGGGGCACGTGCGGGCGCGGGGCTGGAGCGGCTGGCCGTCCCTGCCGCTCGTACGTGCAGCTGAGATGGAGCAGACGATGGAGCCGATCGTCCTGGCCACCCATTGACTGCCCGTGCGGCGGCCGAAGACCTAGGGTGACGTCGGAACGCCGAGGGTTCGAAATGACGAGGGGACGTGGTCGCGCGTGACGGAGACACTCGCCGCGAGCCCGATCCTCAACGGTCCGTACGACCCGCCGTCGCGGCATTACGAGATGGGACGGCAGGGTCGGACGAACACGGTCAAGGAGGGACGCCGTCCGAGCGAGTCGTTCATCCCCATCCCCGCGGCCCGCAAGGGCCAGCAGAACCAGGCCGGTTTCGTCGAAGAAACGATCGACTACGACCTCACCGGCGAGCGCCGGGAGCGCAACAGTCTGGTCAACAGTCTCCGCCGAGACGTCGAGATCTGGCGGCACCGCGGCTACGAGCGGGTGACGCCGACCAGCCGCAAGCTGCTGGAGCACTGGGCCGACCCGACCCGCGAGAACCGCGTCCTGTTCGCCCAACGGGAGGCCGCCGAGACCGCGATCTTCCTCGCCGAGGTGGCCGGCCGACACGGGTACAAAGACTGGCGCCGCCAGCTCGACGAGGCCAACGCCGACCACAACTCCGGGCTGCCGCGGGTGGCCCTCAAGATGGCGACCGGCACCGGCAAGACGGTCGTCATGGCGATGCTGATCGCCTGGCAGACGGCCAACAAGGTGCTGCAGCCGCGGGGCACCCGCTTCGCTAAGCGCTTCCTGATCGTGGCGCCCGGTATCACCATCCGAGACCGGCTCCAGGTGCTGCAGCCCGGGCACCCCGGCAACTACTACGACGAGCGCGACCTGCTGCCGTCGGACCTGCGCGCAGCCGTGCAGCAGGCCCAGATTGTGATCACGAACTACCACTCCTTCCTGCTGCGCGACGCGAAGGAGATCAAGGGCGTCGCCGCCAACACGAAGAAGATCCTGCTCGCGGGAAAGACCGACGACCCGTTCACAGAGACGCCGGACGCCATGGTCGCCCGAGTGCTGCGTGACTTCGCCGGCCGCAACGAGCAGATCGTGGTCTTCAACGACGAGGCGCACCACTGCTACCAGGACAAGCCGATCCCCGCCGTCAAGGGTGCTCCCGCATCCCAGACCAAGGATGACCTGGAGACGGCGCGGGTCTGGTTCAAGGGTCTCCAGGCCATCCAGCGCAAGGTCGGCATCAAGACTATCTTCGACCTGTCGGCGACGCCCTTCTACCTCGGTGGCTCCGGCTACTCAGAGGGCTACATCTTCCCGTGGGTGGTCAGCGACTTCTCGCTGATGGACGCCATCGAGTCGGGCATCGTGAAGATCCCGCGTACCCCGGTGGACGACGACGCGACCGGTGACTTGGTCACCTACCTGCGGCTCTGGGACTACGTGGGCACGCACCTTCCGAAGAAGAAGCTGTCCTCCACCGAGGCGCTGCACGGGTGGGTGCCGCCGGCCGAGCTCGAGGGCGCGCTGAAGAGCCTCTACCGCAGCTACACGAGGGCCTTCGAGCACTGGGAGCGGACGCTCGCTCAACACGGCGAGCCCCCGCCCGTCTTCATCGTCGTCTGCCCCAACACAGTCGTCTCCAAGCTGGTCTACGACTACATCGCCGGCACGGAGACCGACGGCGGCGTACTCGTTCCCGGGGAGCTCGCCCGATTCAGCAACGTCGAGGACGGCCGCTTCCTGGACCGGCCACGCACCATCCTCGTCGACTCCGCACAGCTGGAGTCGGGCGAGGCGATGAAGGCCGACTTTAAGCAGGCCGCGGCAGCCGAGATCGAAGCGTTCAAGGCCGACTTCCGCCGCCGCAATCAGGGTGCGGACGCCGACTCGCTCACCGACGAGGACCTGCTCCGCGAGGTGATGAACACGGTCGGCAAGAAAGGCAAGCTCGGCGAGGGCATCCGCTGCGTGGTCAGCGTCGCCATGCTCACCGAGGGCTGGGACGCCAACACGGTCACCCACATCCTCGGCATCCGCGCCTTCGGCAGCCAGCTGCTCTGCGAGCAGGTGGTCGGGCGCGGGCTCCGCCGGCGGTCCTACGCGCTGGGCGAGGACGGCAGGTTTGAGCCCGAGTACGCCAACGTCTACGGCATCCCGTTCGCGTTCATCCCTAGCGACAGGCCCGGGCCCGATCCCTTGCCGCGGCCGCCGGCGATCATGGTCGAGTCGCTGCCCGGCCGGGAACACCTGCGGATCGAGTTCCCCAAGCTCGACGGCTACCGGGTCGAGATTCCCGACGAGCAGCTCATGTTCGACCCTGCGACGGCGCAGCGGTTCCCCATCGGACCCAGCACGGTCCCGACCCGCACGGACGTCGAAGGCGTGGTCGGTGAGGGCGAGACGGTCACCGACGACGAGGCGCAGGGCCGGCGCCGGCAGGAGGTCGCCTACCGCCTGGCGGCCCGGCTCCTGCGAACTCACCTAACCGCGCTGGGGGAGGACCCGCGCCCCTGGCTGTTCCCCCAGCTGGTGACGATCGCGCGGCAGTGGCTGGAGCAGTGCGTCGACATCGCCCCCGGCTACGCAATTGGGCATTTGCTCACCTCGATGGAGGGCCAGGCCGAGGCCGCGGAGGCCATCCACCGGGCAATCGCCGTCCAGGCCGGCAGCCGCCGGGAGCGGCTGCGCCCGATGATCCGGCGCTTCGACCCGGTCGGCTCGACGGCCGACATCGCCTTCCCGACGCGGAAGGCCGTGGTGGCGACGGAGAAGTCCGAGGTCAGCCACGTCACATTGGACGGAAAAGACGGCAACACCTGGGAGCAACTGCTGGCCGCCGAGTGCGAGCTGCACCGCGACGTCGTGGCGTACGTCAAGAACGACCACCTGGGGTTCGTGATCCCGTATGTGCACCAGGGCCGGACGCACTCCTACGTCCCGGACTTCCTCGTCCGTCTCAAGCCGCGCGAGGACGACGTGGTGCGGACGCTGGTCGTCGAGGTCTCCGGCAGCCAGAAGAGCCCCGGGCCGACCAAAGCCAAGGCCGACACCGCCCGCGACCAGTGGTGCGTCGCGGTGAACAACCACGGCGGCTTCGGGCGGTGGGGCTACGTCGAGATCACCACCATGCTGGGCGTCCGGGAACGACTCTCCGAGGCCATCGACCTGCTGTACGCCGACGCGCCGATCGTCGGCGATCCCGATTTGCTCGACTACGACGAGGTCACACGTGGTGCGTAACCCGAACGGTCCGAAAACTCCGACGCCGGTCGAGGCGATTGAGCACCGGGACACCCGGATCAACCTGCCAACCGCCGATGCGGTCGAGGACTTCGGGACGCCGGAGCTCGAGGCCATCCGTACGGTCGCGCTGGACCGCGATCCGAGCCTGGATCCGCAGCTGATCTGGAAGGGCAAGTACCCGGACGGCGACCCGGACGCCGGAACAGATCTCGTCGTCGACGCTCCGCCGATCTACATCCAGGAGAAGATCGACCCTCGGGTACTGGTGGAGAACCTGCGCAAGACCGCCGCGGCAGGTGAGTCTGAGCCCGAGCTGTCGCTCTTCGAGAGCTTCGACGGCCTCGACGAGCTCGACATGATCGAGTACTACCAGCACCAGGCCAACTGGTCGAACCGCATGGTCCTGGGCGACTCCCTGCAAGTTATGGCATCGCTCGCCGATCGCGAGGCCCTCCGCGGTCAAGTACAGATGATCTACATCGACCCGCCCTACGGCATCAAGTTCGGCTCAAACTGGCAAGTGTCCGCCAGGAAGCGCGACGTAAAAGACGGCAAGCTCCAGGACGCCGCTCGAGAGTCGGAGCAGATCAAAGCGTTCCGGGACACATGGGAACTCGGGATCCATTCGTACCTTTCGTACCTCAAAGACCGCCTGTCCTGCGCGCGGGAACTATTGACGGACAGCGGGTCCTGCTTTGTTCAAATCGGTGACGAAAATGTCCATCTCGTCCGAAGCCTCATGGACGAAGTTTTCGGTAGTGAGAACTTCGTAACGATGGTTACGGTCCGAAAGACGCATACCGCCGGCAGCCCGTCTGGCGGGACCGATGTGCTGGCGTCTGTCTCGGATTACATCCTCTGGTACGCGAAGTCCCTCGACAGAGTCAAGTACCGGCAGCTGCATGAACAGCGTCCCGGCTTCGACTGGGTCAACTATGACTATGTCTTGAATCGTAGGGGTCAAAGTCGCCGGATAACTAAGGAGGAGAAGCTCGGCACAGTGCCCCTGGCCCACGGTGAGCGGGTCTATAGGCGTTCCCCTTTGACTTCCAGCTCCAGCCCTGACTCAGCTCGCTTTCCCGTGACGCATGGGGGCGTGCATTACACGCCTGGGCGCGGCGGCTGGAAGACAAATGCTGTAGGCATGAGCCGCCTCTCGATGGCGGACCGCCTCGAAGCTTACGGAAAGACGCTCGCGTTTCGACGGTACACAGACGACTTCCCATACTTCCCTCGCACCAACCTCTGGACGGATACGGCTAGAGGCGGTTACGGGGAGGAGCAGTGGTATGTCGTTCAAACTGGCACCAAGGTTATTGAGCGATGCATGTTGATGTGCACGGATCCAGGGGACCTCGTCTTGGACCCTACTTGCGGATCCGGGACGACTGCCTATGTCGGGGAGCAGTGGGGGCGCCGGTGGATCACCATCGATACGTCTCGAGTGGCCCTCGCTCTCGCGCGTCAGCGCCTGATGTCTGCCAAGTTCCCGTACTACTTCATTGCGGACTCCGTGGAAGGACGTGCGAAGGAGGAGCAGGCCAGCGGCAAGCCGCTGCCACCTGCGGAGGTCCACGGGGATATCCGTCATGGTTTCGTGTTCGAGCGCGTTCAGCGGGTCACCTTGAAGTCCATCGCGAATAACCCCGATATCCGCGAGGGCATGTCTGGTGATGAGATCGATGCGGCGATTAAGCGGCATGCCGACTTCGAGGTCCTTTACGACAAGCCGTACGAGGACAAATCCAAGGTTCGTGTGACGGGACCCTTCACTGTCGAGAGCCTTTCCCCGCACCGGTCGTTGGCGTTCGCCGGTGGACCCGACGATGTGGAGCATCGGGAGACGATCAGCGAGCAGACCGCTGCCGCTGACGCCTCAGCGCCGACCTTCGAGGAGTCAATCCTGGACAACCTCGCGAAGGCCGGCATCCAGAACGGCAGGCGCAAGGAGCGCATTCACTTCGCGGGGATGGAGCCGTACGCGGGCATCTACATCCAGGCGATCGGCCAGCGCGCCGAGGGCGCGGAGGGCGAAGAAGCGGCGCCGAGCAGGGTAGGCGTCGCGATCGGCCCGCAGTACGGGACCGTCTCACCGACGTTCATCAAGTCGGCTGCCCGCGAGGCGATCAGGGCCGGCGACGTGGATCTGCTGTGTGTCCTCGGCTTCGCGTTCGACGCGCAGGCGACCGAGGTTACAGAGGCCGACGGGGTGACGGTCGAGAGCACCGATCAGGGCTTCGCCTCGGTAGCGGGGGAGCGCACCGTTGGTCGGATCCGCGTGCTGCTCGTCCGGATGAACGTCGACCTGCTGATGGGTGAGGACCTAGCCAAGACCGGCGCGGGAAACCTCTTCACCGTCTTCGGTGAGCCCGACATCGAGCTGCGTTCCACGGACGGTGGCCAGGTCGTCGTCGACCTGAAGGGCGTGGACGTCTTCGACCCCACCACCGGTGAGATTCGCAGCGACGACACCAGCCAGATCGCCCTCTGGATGATCGACACCAACTACAACGAGGAGTCGTTCTTCGTCCGCCACTGTTACTTCACCGGCGGCAACGACCCGTACAAGCGTCTTAAGGCAGCGCTGAAGGCTGAGATCGAGCCGGACGCGTGGGAGTCGCTCTACCGCACGGAGTCCCGGCCGTTCGACAAGCCTGAGACCGGCCGGATCGCTGTCAAGGTCATCAACGACTACGGCGACGAGGTCATGAAGGTCTTCGAGGTGTAGCGGTGATGGCTGTCGAGATCTCGTTCCCTTCGCGCCGTCCCTTAAGGAGTAGTTGTGCCGACAGTCGCAGTTGAACAGCGGGAAGCGATCAGCGCCGCCGTTCGCGCGTTGGCGACCCCCGACGTCGACGTCCGAAGCGTCGACTTCGAGGAACGCGAGGATCCCGACGGACGCTACTTGCTCATCGAGGTGAGGTTGGTGCCGCCGAAGGGCGACACCTGGCCGCTGGAAGCGTTCTACGAGCTGCGCCGGGGAGTGCGAGAGGTCGTCACCCGGCGTCTGGGCGAAGATCAGGCGTTCAAGATCTCCTACGTATCGGCAGGCGGAGCGGCCTCCGTTGAGGGCACCGGAGCGCCAGTCGACCCGCAAGGCACACCCGCCGGAAACCGGGAGTGACCGTCACCCGACCACTCTCCGCCGCGGAGCTGCTCGACCTCGCCGACGAGTTGGCCGGGCGCGGTGCGGCAGGGCAGCCGACGCCGATCAGGCTGCGCCGGTCCATCAGCAGCGCCTACTACGCCGTCTTCCACGAACTCTCGTTCCGCGCCACGCAGAGGCTGCTCGGTTCGGCGGACTGGGGCGCCGCGGAGGCCGCCGTGGTCCGCTGGGTCACGCACACAGACCTCGCCAGCCTGGCGGTTGCGGCCACCGGAGGGGGCAACCAGGCGCTCCGTGTGGCGCTCGGCTCGCTGGACGAGCGCGTCGTCCGTATCGCCCGAGCGTTCCTCGACGTGCAAGTAGCACGAGAGCGCGCCGACTACGATGACACGTTCGACGTCTCCACTGCCGTGGCGCTCTCTATAGCCGACCTCGCGCATGACACGGTCAATCGGTCGGTCGAGCTGAGCGACGCGGGCGACCCGACCTACGGCCGATTCCTGGCCCTTGCGATGGGTGGAGTCAAGGTCGCCAAGAACAGGTGACGCGACGGCGGGGCCCCGTGCCCAGCTGCGGAAGTCACTGCGCCACGCGACAAAGCGACTTGACGTCGCAGCTGCGGCACGCAGTCCCCGGCTTGGGCGTGTACTGACGTTGACGCATCCCGTGCAGGACAGTGCCCACCGTCATCTCGGCCGCAGTGATCGCGGCGGACGCCACGTCGACCGGCTCGCGAGCACCCTTCTTGAGGTCGTGCACATAGGCGCCGCGGACGTCGAGGCCCTCGCGTCGCCCGGCGTCCGCATAGACCTGCAACTGCAGGTCGTGGCTGCCTACCGCCCCGGTAGACGTCTTGTAGTCGACGATGGCCAGACCGGTGGTCACGCCGCCCTCCCGGTCGAGGATCACGTCGGCCCGGCCGGACACCACGGCGTCCCCGAGATGCAGCTCGAAGGGGCGTTCGGTCATCCACACGCGCTGCAGATCGGACTCGTGGTCGGCGATGTAGCGGTTGACCAGGCGCCGGGCCGCGTCCTTCATCTCCCGATGGGCGACCTTGTTGGCCGCCGGAAGGAACAGCTCGTCGTCCAGGATCCGGTCGACGGTCGCGGGATCGGGCGCCGTGCCCGTCGCCTTGGTGTGCTCGGCGATCGTTCGCATGACGTGGTGGACCGCCTTGCCGTATCCGAGCTCCGGGGCCAGCGTCGGCTGGAAGCCGAGCACGCTGCGAAGCCGGTAGGCCAGCCCGCAGACGTCATAGGCGGCCAGCTCGCTGAAGGTCACCTGGAGCAACGCGCCGCCATCCGCCGCCGCGGAGGGCAGCGTCGGTACCGCGAGCGGGGGAGTGGTGAGCAGGGGGCCAGGGATCTCATCCCAGTACGGGGAGGGAGCCACGTTGTTCTTCGTCACGCGCTCGTGGCGAGACAGCGAGAGCCAGTCGCGGGCGCGGGTCATCGCCACGTAGAAGAGGCGCCGCTCATCGGCGTCCGAGCCCTCGTAGCGGTCGGCATCGAACAGCGACCGGTCGATCAGCCACGGTCGGGCCTTGCCGGTCCGGCGGGACGGGAAACGGCCCTTCGTCAGTGACGGGACGAAGACGACCGGCCACTCGAGACCCTTCGCGGAGTGCACCGTCGTCAGGTCCACGGCATCGGTGTCGACGTCTGGCTCCCCGTCGAAGCCCTCGTACTCGCCGTTCGCGTAGTTCGTGATGTGAATGGCGAGATTCTTGTAGTACCAGAGGCCCCGATCCTGCCCCCCGACCTGTTCACCGGGCGTCGCGTCGTCCGGGCGGGCCCGCCGGCGAACCGACTCGTAGTCAGCGAGCAGCGTGGTGAAGCGAGCGAGCGAGCCGAGCCGCGTGATGGCGTACGGATCGTCGTGATTCCAATGCTTGCAGCCGAGCACGTCGAGGAGCTCGTAGAAGTCGCGGACCAGGTCGACCTGGCGGGCCTCCTGGTGCACGGCACTCTTCCACTGCTGCAGGAGGCTGCGGACCTCGGCCGTCACCGCCTGAGGAAGCGTGAAGGCCGTCGCGTAGTCGGCGACGAGGCTGTCCTCGGTGACGGTCTGCGACTGGGCGCCGTAGCCGGCCGATCGGTAGTCGTGGTCGACCAGCCAGCAGTACGTCTTGCCCAGGACCTCTGCTTCCGGCCGGTCGAACAGGCCGGTGCGACCGGCCGGCTGGACGGGCACGCGAGCATCTTCGAGCGCGGCAAGCAGTCGGGGATGGCTCGTCCGGCTGCGCACCAGGATCGCGATGTCCCGGTACGCCAGACCCTTGTCGTGCAGGCGTCGGATCGCCTCGGCGATCTCGGCCGCCTCGTCCTCCTCCATGTCCTCGAACCACTTGACCACCTCAACGTCCCCAGGCGAGCGGGTGGCGGTCATGACCTTGGGCAGGCGGCCCGGGATGGACTGGGCGAAGACATCCGCGGTGCCCACGATGGTCGGTCGGCTGCGCCGGTTCTCCGTGATGGAGAACGTGGCGACGTTGCCGTAGCGCTGCGCGAACGAGGTGATGTTGCCGACGTCGGATCCGCGCCAGCCGTAGATGGCCTGGTCGTCGTCACCCACGACGACCAGGCTCACGCCCGGGCCGGCCAGGCGCCGGATGAGCGCTTCCTGGGCGGGGTTGACGTCCTGGTACTCGTCGACGATCAGATGCCGCAGGTCGGCCAGAACGGTGTCGCGGACGTCGGGGCGGCTCAGCTCGGCGACGGCGCGCGCGATCTGTTGGCCGTAGGTGAGGAGCCGATACTTCTCCAGCGAGGCGTAGTAGCGCTCCAGCACGCTCCGGAACGGGTCGTCGAGCGCATCCGGGCGCAGCAGCTCGTTCTCCACGACGTCGAGGTTCTCCAAGAACGCGCGGATCGACTTGAACAGGCTGCCTTCGAGGTCCTTGATGTGGAGGCGGGTCGCCTCGCGGACGAGGAAGGCGGTCAGCTGGTTCTCGTCCAGGACGTCGAAGGTCTCGTAGCGCGGCACGTAGGTCTGCAATAAACGGAAGCAGTACGCGTGGATGGTGCCCACGTACAGTCCGCCGAGCTGGTCCAGAGCCTGCGGTCCGAGTCGCTCTGCCACCCGCGCGCTGATGCGCTCTTTCAGCGACGCGGCGGCGCGCTCGGTGAAGGTGAAGGCCACGATGCTGCTCGCCGGTGTGCCCTCCGCGAGGAGGGCGGCCACCCGCTGCGAGACGACCTCGGTCTTGCCGGATCCCGCGCTCGCGATGATCTGGACGTGCGATCCGCGGTGCTGAACCGCCGCGAGTGCTTGCCCCTGAAGAACGGGCGCCGACATTGAACCCCCCCGAAGGATTTCCGCCAACCCTGCTCGTGCGGGATGCGGGACCGTCCGATGACGCTACGCACGAGGTGGCCCGGTACAAGTCCGTAGCGAAACGAGTGGTTCCGGTGGGGCTCGTGTGGCGACTGCGGGCCGATCGGTCTCGTTTCTTGTCGGTTCCGTGTGACACGGTGCCCGGGTAGCGCTGAACGGGGGACGGATGAGCGGTATCGCGGTAGTTGACCAGCCCGTGGAGGACCGGGTGGTCGTGTGGCACGTCAGCGTCGGGGACGGCCTGGAGTCGACGATGGCCGGCGCCTGGGTGCTGCCGGCCGACGACGACCGGATCGATGGGCTCATCGCCGGGCGGCTCCTGGTGATCACGGAGGCGGCGGCCGGCCGATTCGGCGTGCGGGCTGATGCGGCGGCATTGGCCGCGGCCGTGCGGAGCGAGGTGGATGCGCTCGATCGAGCCTTCACCGCACACCTGGCGACGCTGCCGTCGTCCCGTCGTCAACTCGTCCGGCCAAGGTGGCCACGTGTCCCGACCACAGCCACTCCAGTGACCGCCGGGGATCCGGTCGCCTCTGGAGCGCTGACCGTTGCCCGCTGGGTGTCGGACGTGCTCATCGCCTGGGGCAAGACCGAGGGTCTGCGTCTGGCACGCCCCTTCCTGCTCCAGCATGGTGGTGAGGCGCCCCGTGCCTACCCACCCGGCTGGCCGCAAGACGGGGCCGCGACGCCGGGTGCTGCGGTATGAGCGTCGCCGTCGTCGACCTGGAAACCACCGGGGTGTACCCGAGCGTCGATCGCGTCGTGGAGATCGGCGTCGTCCTGCTCGACGACGCCGGCGGCGTGGAGCACGAGTTCTGCACCGTGGTCGACCCGGGCCGGGACGTCGGCGCCACCTCGATCCACGGTATCCGCGCCTCCGACGTCGTCGGCGCTCCTCCGTTCGCCGAGGTGGCGCCCTACCTCGCTGCGTTGCTGTCCGGCCGAGTGGTCGTGGCCCACAACGCGCTGTTCGACCTGCGCTTCCTTGCGCGTGAGTTCGGCCGCGCCGGTCTGCCGATCGAGCTGTCACCCGCGCTGTGCACCATGCGGCTCGCCGGGTTCTTCGACCGCTCGATGCGCTCGCTGGCGTCCGTCTGCGAGGCGCTGTCCATCGCGCACGAGCACGCGCACGCGGCACTGGAGGACGCCCGCGTGACCGCGACCGCCCTCTGCCGCCTGCGCGAGCTGCTCGGTGACGAGGTGCTGACCGACGCCGCCCTGGCGGTGGACTTCGATGTCGACGGCAGCTACGTGCGCTCCGGTGGGGTGTCCACACGGGAGTGGGCGACTCTGCTGGCCGAGGTGTCGGTGAGCCGACGACCGTTCCTGGATCCCTGCCGCAGCGTGACCCGATCCCGAGCGGCGGCGGCGCGTTCCGAGCGGGACAGCTACCTGCCCAACCTCGTCTCGGCGCTGCCCGACCTGGCCGCCGCTCCGGCGACCATGGCGCCATACCTGGCAGTGCTCGATCAGGTCCTCGAAGACCGCCTGGTGAGCGTGAGCGAGGCGGATCAGCTCCTGACGCTGGCCGGTGAGCTCGGCTGCGGGCCCGGCCACGTACAGGCCGCACACCGGTTGTACCTCGACGCTTTGGCTACTGTCGCGCTCGCCGACGACGTAGTTACCGAGGCCGAGCGTTCCGACCTCGACCGGGTCGCCGTCCTGCTGGGGATGCGGCCCGACGACGTCGACACGGCGCTGACCATGGTCCGGTCCGGTGCGCGGGTGTCGCTTCCGCGCAGTGTGCGGGGCCTGTCGCCGGGCGACACGATCGTCTTCACCGGAGAGATGTCCCGCCCGCGGTCAGCGTTCGTGGAAGCCGCGCGCGCCGCCGGCCTCGAGCCGATGAACGCGGTCTCGGGCAGGACCGATGTGCTTGTGTGCGCCGATCCCGAGTCGCAATCCGGGAAGGCGCGAAAGGCCCGCGCGCTGGGCGTGCGGGTGATCGGCGAGGCGGCGTTCTGGGAGTCCGTCGGCCACCCGGGTTGACCCGCACATGGAAGGGATCAGCATGTCCGTGAGCACGGGGGACGACGGGCTGCACGAGCGGCTCTCGCAACGGGTCGACCAGTCCGTGCTGTCCGAGGCGGCCAAGCTCCTGGTCCTCAGCGCGTTCTGGGGGGATGACGAGTTCCGGGCGGCCCTCGACGGGGCGGTCGGCGAGAAGGCCGCGGTGGGCACGGTCGAGCCGGCCGACGTCCCGGGGACCTACCTCCGGTCGGTCACCGTCACCGGCTTTCGCGGAATCGGACCGCAGACGAGCTTGGAGCTGCAGCCCGGCCCGGGCCTCACCCTCGTCGTGGGCCGCAACGGATCGGGCAAGTCGAGCTTCGCCGAGGCGGCCGAGATTGCCCTGACCGGCACCAACGCGCGCTGGCGGGACCGCTCGTCGGTGTGGCGTGAGGGCTGGCGCAACCTGCATCGCGGCGACGCGCAGCCCTCGGTGCAGGTGGACCTGCACGTGGACGGCGAGCCCGGCACGACGCGGGTAGCCCGGGAGTGGGACTCCGACGACGTGGACGCCTCGAGGGTGTGGGCGCAGCGGCAGGGGGCACGCCGGGAGTACGGCGAGCTGGGCTGGGACGACGCATTGACTGCCTACCGGCCGTTCCTCTCCTACTCCGAGTTGGGCTCCGTGCTGGGCCGCCCGTCGGACCTCTACGACGCGCTCTTCCGCATCCTCGGGCTGCAGAAGGTGTCCGACGCCCAGGAGCGGCTGCACCGCGCGTTCACCGAGCTGGATAACCGGCGCAAGGAGTGCGCCACCGAAGGCAAGGAGTTGCTGGCCGCGCTGCGCGCTACCGACGATGAGCGCGCCGCGCGAGCTGCCGAAGCACTCGGCGGGCGGATGCCGGACGTCGACGTCGTCGCCGACGTGCTCCGAGGTGAGCCGGCACCGGCCGGCGACCTGGCCGTGCTGAAGGGATGGGCCGACCTGACCCCTCCGGACCCTGCCGCGGCCCTCCGTGCGGCCGAGGACCTCGACGCCGCCAATGGCGCCGTACAGGATCTATCCGGCGGCGACAGCGAACAGGCGCGGCGTCTGGTCGGGCTGCTCCAGCAGGCGCTCGACCACGCCGACCACACCGCGGACGCCGACTGCCCGGTGTGTGGCGCGCCGGGTCGGATCGACGACGCCTGGCGTGCGGCCACCGCCGAGCAGCTCACCCGCCTGCGCGAGCAGGCGGCGGCCGCCGAGCGGGCCTACGCCACGCTCCGCACCGCCCGCGCCGCGGTCCAGGCGCTCGCGGCTACCGCACCCGCAGTGCTGCTACAGGCGTCCCCGCCCGACCTCGATGGGGCCGACCTGCACGTCCGCTGGTCTGCGTGGACCGCGGCCACCCGGGCCGACGACCCGGCGACCGCGGTGACCGCCCTGCGCAACGACACCGCAGCCCTTGCCGAGCTGGTGAACGCAGCTGCCGCGGCTGCCGGTGCGGAACTCCGGCGCCGCCAGGACGCCTGGCAGCCCCTGGCCGAGCGATTGAGCGCGCACCTGCCGCGGGCCCGCGAGGTGTCCGCGCAGGCGCAGCTGCGGGCCGACCTGAAAGCCGCCCGCGACTGGCTGAAGGGCCAGGCCGACGACCTCCGCGATGAGGGCCTACGGCCGATCGCCGACCATGCCGCCGACGTCTGGCAGCAGCTGCGCCAGGAGAGCAACGTCGACCTGGGGCCCGTGCGGCTGGAGGGCGCGAAGACTCGGCGGCGGGTCGAGCTCGACGTCACCGTCGACGGCGACCCGGGCGCGGCTCTCGGGGTGATGAGCCAGGGCGAGCTGCACGCCCTTGGCCTCGCGCTCTTCCTACCCCGGGCCATGCTCGACCAGAGCCCGTTCCGCTTCGTCGTGATCGACGACCCCGTGCAGGCCATGGACCCGTCGAAGGTCGACGGGCTCGCCCGCGTGCTGGCCGGCGCCGCGCGCACCCACCAGGTCGTCGTCTTCACCCACGACGACCGGCTCCCGGACGCAGTCCGCCGGCTCCAACTCCCGGCGACCATCTGGGAGGTCGTTCGCCGCGAACGCAGCGTCGTCGAGCTGGCGCAGTCCGACCACCCCGTGACCCGCTACCTCGACGACGCCCGAGCCGTCGCCCGTACCGACAGCCTCACCGATGCGGCGAAGAACCGGGTGGTCGCCGGCTTCTGCCGGAGTGCCCTGGAGGCCGCCTGTCACGACGCCGTGCGACGGCGGCGGCTCGGCCGCGGCGACCGGCACGCCGACGTCGAGGCCGCACTGACCGGCGTGAGCACGCTGACGGCTATCACGGCGCTCGCCGTCTTCGACGATTCCGGCAGGGGCGGCGAGGTCCTGGGGCACTACAACAAGCGTCTGGGCCGGTGGGCGGGCGACGTGCACCAGGCCTGCAACAAGGGCGTGCATGGTGGGGGAGCGTTCGACGCCGTCGACCTGGTGGAGAAGACGCAGCGGATGGCCGATTACCTCCTTGCCGCCAGCCCCGCCGCGGCCGTCCCGTGAGCGAAGCGGAGGACTTGCTCGCCCAGGCCGACCACCTGCTGGTCACCGGGGGCCCGGCCGCCCGCGGCTGGTGGCCGCGGACTGCCGCCTTTCTGATCCGCGCCGCCCTGGAGGAGGAGCTCCGTGACTTCTGGGACCGCACCGAGCCGGGCACGGCAGAGGCGTCGATGCGGGCGCAACTGCTCGTGCTCGCCACGACGGCATCGCCCGGAGCCGAGACGGCGCGGGACGCCGCGGCGACCTGGCACGCCCTGAGCCGGGCCTGCCATCACCACCCCTACGAGCTGGCACCGACGGCCGCCGAACTACGGACCTGGCACACCGCTGTATCCGGGCTCAGCGCCGTGCTGCAGGCGGGCGACATCGGAGCGGATGCGCAGAGACCGTCAGAAGGTGGCTATGGCCAGATCAATCCGTGAGTGGTTCGCCGACCGCGAGTCGGGGTCACTCGATGACGCCCTGGACGACGAGGTCGTCGAGCGGCAGGCCCCCTGGGATGTTGCGGCCCTCCGCGGCGCCCCACCGCGGGCTACGGAGCGCCGCCGCACCCCTTCCCGGCGAGTCGTCGCTGGCGTGGCCAAAAGGACCGCCATGGGTCGGGGCCGGGCACCAACCACGGTGCCCGTCGCGACGCCCGTAACCAAGTCCGCCGGCTCCGAGCCGGTCCTGCCCCGCGCGTTGCGCGAGCGGATCACGGTGGCCATCCGGCTCCACCCTGGCCAGGGGGCGCGACGGGTGGCTGCAGCATTGCGCGCCGCGGGGGCGGAGGTGACCAAGGCTCAGGTCGCCGCAGTCCTGCGCGATCTGGCCGCCCAGAGCAACGGGGCATCGCCGGCGGCACGCGCAAGGCGGGCGCCACGAGACGCCGGTCCCTGCAAGACTCCGCGCCCAGCCCCGGCGACACCGCTGTGCGGCTCGTGCGGAATGCGCGTGAGCGTTCTGGGCATGTGCCGCTGTTCGTAGGACATCCGCACACCTGTGCGCTAACTCGTACATCTTGAGCGGCCCACAACCACTGACTACTTCCCTGCCCACGCTTCGGGAGCCGACGATGGATAACGAGATTCAGCTCCGTTTTCCATCGTTATTCAACCACTTGGCATCTACTGTCGAAAAGTCGACGACCCAAGCTTTTTCACGCTCCCTGAGTCTTCACTAAGAGACGGCACGAATGCTACCTTCGGAGGTAGCTCGGGCCCCGCTTCGCGGGGCCCAGTGGCGTTTCTAGGGGTGACGTGTTGGCCATTATTGGGTGGCGTTGAAAATGCATGGGGGAATGAAGGTGTACGTCGGTGACCCGGCGGCGGCCCGCGCCTATGTGGAAGCCGACCGGGGTCGGGTCGACGACTACTACCTGGCCGAGGGCACCGGGTTCGCCCGCCGGTTCACGGCCACCGACGGCCGCGTGGCCGAGCTGGTCCCGCTGACCGGCGACACCTACGAGACCTGGGTCGCCGGCCGCGACCCTGAGACCGGCCAGCCGCGGGGGCGGCTGCGCGATGACGACCGGGCGGTGCGGTTCGTGGAGGTGGTGGTCAACGGCCCGAAGACCTGGTCGCTTGCCGCCGCGTTGCATCCGGACATCGCGAGGGCGTACGAGGCGGCGCAGGACCGCGCCGCCGAGGAGATCATCACCTGGCTCTCGCAGCACGCCACCACCCGGGTCGGGCCGCGGGGCGGGCAGGTGCAGGTGCCGCTGGAGGTGCTGGAGGCGGTGACGGTGCGGCACTACACCTCCCGGGCGGAGGATCCGCACTGGCATCTGCACCTGCAGCTGCTGTCCCGGGTGTTCGCCGCGGGGAAATGGCGTGGCCTGCACACCGTCGGGGTCCGCGACTCGCTCGGGGCGATCAACGGCATCGGGCACGCGGCGATGGCGTGTGACCCGGAATTGAACGCCGCGTTCGCCGCGCACGGCTACACGAAGGACGCTACTGGAGAAATACTGGAGCTCGCCGACTATGTCGGCCCGTTCAGCGCGCGGAACGCGCAGATCGCCGGGAATGTGGACCGCTACGAACGGGAATGGGCAACCGCGCACCCCGGTGAACGCCCCGGCCCAGCGCTGCGCCGCGCGTGGGACGCCCGCGCCTGGGCCGACGGCCGCCCGGACAAGGTCACCCCACAGCCGGGGACGAACCAGAAGGAACGGTGGCGGAGGCAGCTGTCCGGGCTCGGCTACCGCGACCCGGCCGGTCCCGTTGACCTGACGCCCACCCCGATCGGCGCCCTCGATCGAGACGAGCTGGTGCAGCGCGCGCTGGCCCGGCTGGCGGCGGTTCGGTCGGCGTGGAACGCCGCCGACATCCGCGGCGAGGTGGAGCGGCTGATCGCCGCCGCGGGTGTCGTCGCCGAGGCCGGGGTGCGCATCGAGCTGGCCGAGGACCTCACCGCCCGCGCGATGGACCGCTGCGTGCCGTTGCTGGACCGCGACGGGGTGCCCGAGCACATCCGCGCTTGGACCTCGCAGGCGGTCCTGGACGTCGAGGCCGACCTGACCACCCGGCTCGCCGCCCGCGCCGCGCACGGCGTGCCGGACACCGCCCTGTCGCTCCCGGTCGAGCGCGCGGCCACCACCGGCCGGCTGGATGCCGGCCAAGCCGCGGCGGTCGCCGCGCTCGCCGGCGACCGGCCCCTGGTGGTGGTCGAGGGCGCCGCGGGGGCGGGCAAGACCACCACGCTTGCCGCCACCCGCGACCTGCTCGAGGCGCAGGGCCGCCGGCTCGTGGTCGTGACCCCCACGCGGAAGGCGGCCAAGGTGGCCGCCGGCGAGGTGGGTGCGGTCGCCGGTTCGGCTGCGTCCCTGGCCTTCGGGCACGGCTGGCGCTGGAACGACGAGGGGCGTTGGACCCGGCTCACCGTGGGCGAGGTCGACCCGGCGACCGGCCGGGTCTACGCCGGGCCGAGCGAGGCGGCACGGCTGCGGCCCGGGGATCTGCTGCTGGTGGACGAGGCCGGGATGCTCGATCAGGACACGGCCCGCGCCCTGCTCACCGTCGCCGACGAGTGCCAGGTCCGGGTGGCGCTGCTCGGCGACCGCCACCAGCTACCCGCGGTCGGCCGCGGCGGCGTCCTGGACCTCGCCCTCGGCCAGGCCGACCCGGCGGCGCACCTGACACTCGACGCGGTGCACCGCTTCACCCGCACCGACCAGGAGGGCCACACAACACCCGACACCGGCTACGCCGACCTGACACTGGCCATGCGCACCGGCGAGGACCCCGGCGCCGTCTTCGACGCCCTCCTCGCCCGCGGCCACATCCAGCTGCACCCCGACGCCGCCGCGCTGCAGGAGGAACTGGCCGCCACCGCCGCCGAGTCCTATGCCGAAGCCCGCCAGGTGGCCGTGGTGGTGGACACCCGCCAACAGACCGCCGAGTTCAACAACGCCATCCGCGAACGGCTGGTCGCCGCCGGCCGGGTCGACGACCGAACGGTGGCCGTCACCGGTGCCGGGGAACGGATCGGCGCCGGGGACCGAATCGCCACCCGGCGAAACGACCGCCACCTCGACGTCGCCAACCGCGATGTCTGGCTGGTCACCGCCGTCGGCCGCCGCGGCGGGCTGCTCGTCACCCCCGCTGTCACCCCCACCGGCACCGTTCCCGGTGACGGGTCCGGCGGTGTCACCCCTGCCGGCCCAGGGACCCGGGTACTGCCCGCGGACTACGTCACCGAGCACGTCGAGCTCGCCTACGCGTCGACCGCGTACGGCGTGCAGGGCGACACTGTCAGGGCAGCGCACGTGGTGGTCGGCGACCAGACCGGCGCCTCCTCCTGCTACGTCGGGATGACCCGCGGCCGAACGGCGAACACTGCCCACCTCGTCGCCGCCGACGCCGACGAGGCGCGGGAGCAGTGGATGGCAGTGTTCGGGCGCGACCGCGCCGACCTCGGACCCGGCCACGCCGCGCAGCTCGCCGCCGCCGAAGCCGCCCGCTACGCCCAACCCCGCCCGCTCGACCAGGTGCTCACCGAGCTGCGCGAGGCGTGGACGGTCGAGCAGCGCTGCCTGGACCAGGTGAACATCCTGCAGCCACAGCACGACACGCTGCGCGCAGCCGCCGCGCTCCAGACCGCCCACAAGTTCACTCGGGTCGGTGCGCTCGGCCGCACTCCGGGCCCCGCCGAGCGGCTGGTCGACGTCGACCGGGACATCGCGGCCGCCGAACACGAGCTGGCCGGCGCGCGGGAACGCATCGCCGCGCTGTTGGCCGACCCGACCCTGCTGGACCAGCCCGCCGATCGGCTCATCGCAGAACGCAACGCGTGGCGCGCCCGAGACGCCGGCCGCCGCCAGTTCCCGGCAGCCCTGCGACCGGCCGCCGTCGACCCCGGCGTACCGCGGCCGGAGTCCGAGCGCCGCGGGCCCTCCCTCACCCGGGGCAGCGCCGCCCCCGGCCTCGGGCGATGAGTCGCACCGGACGACTGCAGACCAACTGGAGAATCCCGGCAGGATCTTGCGGTCGGCTGTCACCAATGGGCTTCGTTTGGCGCCTTCTACAGGTGACGGGGCCCAGCCCATCCGACCACGACCGGAGCCGACCATGACCTACCATCCCGCCGGCCGCGAACCCGAGCTGCTCACCATCACCGAAGCGGCCGACCTCCTCCGTGCGCCGGTCGCCACCCTGCGGTACTGGCGCCACCTGGGCACCGGCCCCCGCAGCTTCCGCCTCGGCCGCCGCGTCCTGTACCGCACCGACGACCTCCACGCCTGGATCGCGCAACAGCGCGCCCAGGCCCTCGACCGTCGATGAGCGGGCGTCATCCACAGGCGTGCCGGCCTCCCCAGAAACTCGAGACGACGTTGACCCGGGGAGCCGTCGTGGGCACGGTCATTTGATGGCCGGCAGCATCACCGTGGACGTGCTCAGCGACGGCAGCAAGCGGTACCGGTCGCGGTACCGCGATGCTCGTGGGCGGCAGCACGAGAAGCGATTCACGCGCAAGGTCGACGCCCAACGATGGCTCGACGAGCAGACGTCGGCGATCGTCACGCAGACCTGGACGGCGCCGGAGCGTGGCCGGGTCACCGTCGATGTCTGGGCAGAGCAGTGGCTCGCCGCACAGAGCGGGCTGAAGCCCAGCACGCTCTACCGCTACCGGTCGCTGCTGCGCGTCCAGATCCTGCCGCGCTGGGGTCGGCACCGGCTGGCCGACGTCACCCATGCCGAGGTCGCCGCGTGGGTGGCCCAACTCGTCGCCGGCGGCCTCGCGCCGGCGACGGTGCGGCAGGCGCACCGCGTCCTCGCACTCGTCCTGACCCTCGCCGTCCGTGATGGGCGCATCCCGCGCAACCCGGCATCGGGCGTGCCGCTGCCCAGGGCCCGGCGCGCCGATCCCCGGTTCCTCACCCGCACGGAGGTGGAGCGGTTGGCGGACGCAGCGGGGGAGTACGGCGACGTCGTCCGCCTGCTGGCGTACACCGGCCTACGGTTCGGCGAGATGGCCGCCCTGCGGGTCCGCCGGGTCGATTTCCTCCGCAAGCGGCTCACCGTCGCCGAGAGCGCCACGGAGGTCGGCGGCAGCGTCGAGTACGGAGCGCCCAAGACGCACCAGCAGCGCACCGTGCCGATCCCGAGCATCCTCGTCGAGCCCCTGTCCCGCCGCTGTCAGGGCAAGGGCCCGGACGACCTCGTCCTGACTTCGCCGGGCGGCGCGGTGCTGCGCTCGGGCAACTTCCGGCGGCGGTTCTTCGACCCGGCGGCCATGGCCGCCGGGCTCGAGGACCTCAGCCCGCACGACCTCCGGCACACCGCCGCGAGCTTGCTGGTGGCCAGCGGCGCGAACGTCAAGGCGGTCCAGCGAATGCTCGGTCACGCCTCGGCAGCGATGACCCTCGACGTCTACTCCGGGCTCTTCGACGACGACCTCGGCGCCCTCGCTGACCGCATGGATCTGGCCCATGAGGCGTCAGTCACGAGACGTCACGGTGCGTAGTGTGGGCACCGTGTGGGCACGGGAGCCCGTCGTCAAGCTCGACGATCAAGCACCGACCCCCTGACCTGCACTTATATCGGTGGGGCGGGTGGGGCTCGAACCCACGACCCAGGGATTATGAGTCCCATGCTCTGACCAGCTGAGCTACCGCCCCGGACGTACCAGCCTGCCAGACGGGACCCCACCAGCAGCGTCGCGACCCGGTACCCGAGTGGTGGACCGAGAAGGTTCGTTACCACCCTGTGACATCTGCAGGTTTGGCTTGTACCGTCTCTCGCGGCCCACCCGATGCCGCCCCCGACCCGGGGGCTCGGGCGGGCCCCGCCGAACTCCGCGGTCTGACCGCCGCGGGGACCGGGGACCCACGTTCTCTGGGGTGAATCCCGCCTGCGCCTCCACGGGCAGGCAGGTAGGGCACGTTCCGGCCCGAACCCGTCAGCTGACCTGGTAGGCGGACCGAGGAACGGAGACCGTCGCCTTGGCGACCACGCACCACCTGACGGGCGTCCTGCGGCGCCCACGCCGGGCAGCCGGCCGGGCGGCCATCGCCCTCACCGCACTGCTGTCGCTGTCCCTGCTCGGCGCGCCGGCCTCGTCGGCGGCCCCCAGCGCGGCCCAGAGCGAGCACGACCGCGTCGCCGCCGAGGTCCAGGGCCTGGAGCAGCGCGTCCGCGAGGCCGAGGAGCGGCTGCAGCAGATGACGCTGCGGGCCGAGGAGGCCAGCGGTGCCGTCCTCGCCACGCAGGCCGAGCTGGACCGCGCCCGGGAGCACGCCGACGCGATCGCCGCCGAGCTCGCCGCCGTCCGGGAGGCCGTCGGGCGCACCCAGGAGGACGTCGCCACCCTGGGCCGGGAGGCCTACATGGGCAGCGACGAGGCGTTCACCGAGCTCGAGATGGTGCTGCACGCCGAGGGGCCGGGGGAGCTGCTGCAGCAGGCGGCGACGCTGGACCTGCTCGGCGAGGACCGCGCCCGGGTGCTCGAGGAGCTGCGGGTCGCCGAGGCGCGCGAGGCGCGGCTGGACCGGGAGGCCAAGGCCGCCGTCGCCGAGCGCGACGCCGCGGCGGGCAAGGCGCGCGAAGCCCAGGCGGAGGCCGACCGCCTCCTCGGTGAGGCGCAGGCCGAGTTCGACGCCCTCACGGCGGAGAAGGCGGGGCTCGACCAGCAGCTCCGCGACGCCGAGATCCGGCTGCTCGAGGTGAAGGGCGCCGAGGACGCCGCCCGCGCGTACGACGAGGCGCAGGCCGCCGAGCGCGCCGTCATGACGGTGGCCGCCGCCCCGGGTGGCAGCGGCGCCGCGCTCACCCAGGGCCGGGTCACCTCCTGCTACGGCGCGCGCTGGGGCACCATGCACCTCGGCGTCGACATCGCCGCGCCGATCGGCACCCCGATCTACACGCCGGAGCCGGGCGTGGTGCTCCAGGCGGGGCCGGCCAGCGGCTTCGGGCTCGCCGTCGCGATCCAGCACCCCGACGGGGTCATCACCGTCTACGGCCACGTCAACCAGTTCTTCGTGTCGCCGGGCCAGGTGGTCAGCGGCGGGCAGCAGATCGCCGAGGTCGGCAACCGCGGCCAGTCGACCGGGCCGCACCTGCACTTCGAGACCCACCGGGGTGGCCTCTACGCCGACCGGGCCAACCCGGTCCCGTGGCTGGCGCAGCGCGGCATCTCCCTGGGCGGCAGCTGCAGCTGACCCGTCCGGCGCGCGCCCTGGGGCAGGATCAGGGCGTGCGGACGGCGGATCGGACAGGGCTGCGGGCAGCGGCGCTCGGCGCCCTGCTGCTCGGCGGCGGGGCGGCGGCGCTGACGTCGGACCTGCCGTCGGCGGAGCAGCTGCGGGCGGTCGTGGCCGGCGCCGGCGCCGCCGCCTGGCCGGTGCTGGTGGTCGCCGTCGCACTGGTGCTGCTGGCGCCGGTGCCGCGGTCGGTGGTCTCCGCCCTCCTCGGCGGGGTCCTCGGGTTCACCGCGGGGCTGGCGGTGTCCTTCGCCGGCGGGCTGCTGGCCGCCCTCCTCGCGTTCGGGCTCGCCCGCTGGCTGGGGCGGCCGGCGGTCGCCCGGCTGGCCGGTCCGCGCCTGGACCGGCTGGCCGATGGCCGGACGTTCGTCGTGGTGCTGGGGAGCCGGCTGGTGCCGGTCGTGCCCTTCGTCGCCGTCAACTACGGGGCGGGCCTCGCGGGCCTGCGGCCGGCGCCCTTCGCCGCGGCCACCGCCGTGGGGCTGGTCCCCAGCACGGTGGTGCAGGTGGGCGTGGGCGCCTCGGCCGGCGCGCTGCTCGCCCAGCTCGACACCTCCGTCCTCGTCCCTCTCCTCGCGGTCGCGCTCCTCGTGGTCGCGGCCGGAGCCGCGTGGTGGTGCCGGGGGCGGGCGGCGCGCGCGAGGGCCTAACCCCGGCCGAACAGCCGGCCGAGCACCCCGCCGGCGCCGCCGACGGTGCGCGCGGCGAGCTGGAGGATCGGTCCCCCCGGGATGCCCGGCACCTGCTGCACGATCGGTGCCAGCTGCAGCAGGCCGGGCACGTCGTGCACCTTCAGCCTGCGCCGGGCGGCCGCCGGGACGGGGTTGACCCGGCCCGACGCGGCGTCGAGCAGCAGGTCCGCCGCGGCCTCGACGGCCGGCCCCTCCACGACCCCCGCGGGCACCCGGCGCACCTGCCAGCCGCCGCCGGCCGAGGTGAACCCCCACCCGCCGTCCGGGGTGACCAGGCTGACCCGCCCGGGGATGCCGCTCGAGGCGGCCAGCGCGCCCGTGACGTCGGTCAGCGCGGCCAGCCCGGACTGCAGCACGGAGGCCGGTGGCGGCTCCGCACCGCAGGAGACCAGGTCCAGCCCGTGGACGGCGAGCTCGTAGGCCTGCCCGAGGACGACGCTGAGCAGCGGCAGCCGGCCCACGACGGAGACCGCCGGCGCGGTGTCCAGCGCCACGGGCTCGTCGGCCAGGTAGCGGGCGGTCGCGTCACGGTTGCGGCGCAGCCCGGCCAGCACCTCCTCGCGGGAGGCGTCGCGGTGGGCGGCGACGACCCGGGCGTTGACCGCGTCGGGGTCCGGTGGGGTTCCCGTGCCACCGGAGCGCGCCGACGTGACGAGGTCGTGCAGGGCGGCGTGGTCGTCCCAGCAGCCCAGGTGCACGCAGATCTCGCGGGCCCGCCACCCCGGCAGGCGTGAGGGGCGGTCCAGCTCCACCGACTCGGCCTGCGCCAGGAAGACGTCCCACGCCTCCAGCACCATCGGGGCGACGACGTCCCGCCCCGCCTCGGCCATCCCCTGGTGTGCACCCACGCCGCGGCCCTACCCGGTGGGCTCCCCGGGCAGGCATCGCCTCCCGTGCGCGCTGGACGCCTGAGCCTGGCCGTCGACGCCGCGTGGCCCAGGGGCGACGCAGGGTGAGCAGCTGGTCAGCTGGATGCGCTGGTCGCACCCTCCGGCGCCACGCCGCAGCCGGGGCGCCGGTCACACAGCGTCACCGAACCTCGCACGCCGCCTGACCGGTTCCGGATCGATCCGGGCCGGAGCGGCACCCGTCGATCGGGCGGACCTGTGAATACGCTGACACCGCTGGACGTGCCCGGTGACGGATGGTATTGGCCGCTGACCAGCAGCAAGACGCCGGGTGGACGCGGGATCGCCACTTTCGTCCCAGGAGTCGCACCCGGGCTGGCGCGATCGGGTCCCCATCGTGCAAACTTGTCGCGGGAGCCCTGCTCCGCCACTGCCGATGACGGCGCGTCACCGAATCGATGGGTCCGTAGGGGAAGACGAGACCGATCGAGTCGATGGAGGTGCCCGGTGCAGCGACGGTCAACCCAGGGTGTCGTCTTCGTGCACTCGTGCCCGAAGGCGCTCTGCCAGCACGTCGAGTGGGCGCTGGAACGCGTCGTCGGCGCGCCGGTCTCCCTGTCGTGGGCTGAGCAGCCCGCGGCGCACGGTGCCTACCGTGCCGAAGTGGCGTGGACGGGATCGCCCGGCACCGGCGCCAAGCTCGTCGCTGCCCTGCGGGCGTGGCCGATGCTGCGGTTCGAGGTCACCGAGGAGGCCAGCCACGGCAACGACGGCGAGCGCATGTCCTACGTGCCCGGGCACGGGGTCTTCCGCGCGCCCACCAGCGCCAACGGCGACCTCATCGTCACCGAGCAGCAGTTGCGGCACCTGGCCGCCACGGCCACCTCGATCGAGGCGTTCCGCCACGGCGTCGACGAGCTGCTCGGCGCGGCGTGGGACGCCGACCTGGAGGTCTACCGGCACGCCGGCGACGGCAGCCCGGTGACCTGGCTGCACCAGGTGGTCTGAAGGTCACGATCGGGGCACGACACCCCCGCCCCGGCGGTGCGGTCGTCGTAGCCTGGAGCGGGCCGTCCGGGCGCCGTCGGGGAAGCGGCGCCGGGACGGCCTTTCCACGTCAGAGCGGGATGTTGCCGTGGGCCCCGCGACCGTGCGGGGCGGTCGCGAGCGCCTCGACCAGCCGCTGCCGGGTGCGCACCGGCTCCACCACCTCGTCGACGACCCCGATCTGCAGTGCCCGGTTCACCCCGCCGGCGATGCGCTCGTGCTCCTCGGCCAGCTGGGCGTGCAGCGCCTCGCGCTCGCCGGGAGGGGCCGCGGCCAGCTTCTTGCGGTGCAGGATGCCGACGGCCGCCTTGGCGCCCATGACGGCGACCTCGGCGCCGGGCCACGCGAACACCGCGGTCGCGCCCAGCGAGCGCGAGTTCATCGCGATGTAGGCGCCGCCGTAGGACTTGCGGGTCACCAGCGTCACGCGCGGCACCACCGCCTCGGCGAAGGCGTGCAGCAGCTTGGCCCCCCTCCGGACGACGCCGTCCCACTCCTGGCCGACGCCGGGGAGGTAGCCGGGCACGTCGACCAGCACCACCAGGGGGACGCCGAAGGCGTCGCACATCCGCACGAACCGCGCCGCCTTCTCCGCGGACGCCGAGTCCAGGCACCCGCCCAGCCGCAGCGGGTTGTTCGCGATGACGCCGACGGTGCGCCCGGCCAGCCGGCCCAGCGTGGTCACGACGTTGGGCGCGAACCGCGGGTGCAGCTCCAGCCCCGGCTCGTCGAGCAGGGAGGAGACCAGCGGCTTCACGTCGTAGGCCCGGTTGGTCTGCTCGGGCAGCAGGGCCGCCAGGTCGGTGCCCGGCTGGTCGCCGGCCGGGCCGAAGCTGCCCTGGGCGGCGAGCAGGTCGACGGCCAGCCGCGCGGTCTCCAGCGCCGCGGGCTCGGAGTCGGTGACCACGTGGACGACGCCGCTGCGCCGGCCGTGGGTGTCCGGCCCGCCCAGGCTCTCCATGTCGACGTTCTCGCCCGTGACCGAGCGGACCACCTCCGGCCCGGTGACGAACACCCGGCCGGCCGGCCCCATGACCACCAGGTCGGTCAGCGCCGGACCGTAGGCCGCACCTCCCGCGGCCGGGCCCAGCACCACCGAGATCTGCGGGATCCGGCCGGAGGCCCGCACCATGGCCGCGAACACCTCGCCGACGGCGTGCAGGGCGGTGACGCCCTCGGCCAGCCGCGCTCCGCCGGAGTGCCAGATGCCGATGACCGGCACCCGCTCGCGCAGGGCGGCGTCGATGGCGTCGACGATGTGCCGGCAGCCGTCGACGCCCATCGCCCCGCCCATCACCGTGGCGTCGGTGCAGAAGGCGATGGCGGGGCTCCCCGAGACCGTGCCGCGGGCGGCCAGCACCCCCGAGGTGTCGCGCGTGCCGAGCAGCTGCACCGAGCCCGCGTCGAAGAACCGCCGGAGCCGGTCCTCCGGATCGCGGGGGTCGGGCGCGGTCACGGTGGGCGCGGCCTGGACTGTCGTCACGGGTACCTCCGGGTCGGTGTTCAGGCGGTGGTGAACACGAGCGCGATGTTGTGCCCGCCGAAGCCGAACGAGTCGTTGACGGCCGCGGTGAGCTGGGCCTTGCGCGGCTCGCGGCGCACGATGTCGAGGGCCTGGACGGCGGCGTCGTCGTCGGGGTCGTCGAGGTTCGCCGTGGCCGGCACGACCTGCTCGCGCAACGCCAGGATGGTGAACACCGACTCCAGCGCCCCGGCAGCGCCGAGCAGGTGCCCGGTCTGGCTCTTGGTGGCGGTGACCAGCACGTGCTCACCGAGCGACGAGCGGATCGCGGCGGCCTCGGCGGTGTCGCCGACCGGGGTGGAGGTCGCGTGGGCGTTGACGTGCCCGATGTCGGTGGGGGAGAGCCCGGCGTCGCGCAGCGCGGCGGCGATGGCGCGGCCGGCGCCCTCGCCCTCGGGGTGCGGGGCGACCAGGTCGTAGCCGTCGGCGGTCGCGCCGGCGCCGGCGAGCCGGGCGTGCACCCGGGCACCGCGGGCGGCGGCCGAGTCGGCGCGCTCCAGGACCAGCGCGGCCGCGCCCTCGCCGAGCACGAAGCCGTCACGGCCCTTGTCGAACGGGCGGGAGGCGCGCTCGGGCTCGTCGTTGCGGGTGGACATGGCGCGCATGGCCGCGAAGCCGGCCATGGGGAGCGGGTGGACGCAGGCCTCGGCCCCGCCCACGAGCACGACGTCCGCGCGGTCGAAGCGCAGCAGGTCCAGGCCCCAGCGGATCGCCTCGGCGCCGGAGGCGCAGGCGCTCACGGGGGCGTGCACGCCACCCTTGGCCCCGACGGCCAGGCCGACGGCGGCGGCGGGCCCGTTGGGCATGAGCATCGGGATGGTGAAGGGGGAGACCCGCTTGGGACCCTTCTGCTCGAGCACGTCGTCCTGCCCGAGCAGCGTGAGCGCACCACCGATGCCGGTGCCGAAGACGACGGCGATGCGCTCGGGGGCGACGCCGGACCCGGCCACGCCGGACTCGGCCCAGGCCTGCTCGGCGGCGACGACCGCCACCTGCTGGCTGCGGTCCAGGCGGCGGGCGCGGACGCGGTCGATCTGCTCCGCGGGGTCGGTGGCGAGGCGGGCGACCAGCTGGGCCGGGAACTCCTGCACCCACTCCTCGGTGATCCGGCTGACGCCCGAGCGGCCGGCGAGCAGGGCGTCCCAGGTGCCGGCCACGTCCCCGCCGAGGGGCGTGGTGGCCCCGAGGCCGGTGACGACGACGTCGGTGGTGGACGGGCTCATGGGTCTCTCCTCGTGCGGACGACGGCCCGGTCGGGCCGGATCGGGGGTCGGGTCCCGCCGGCGGCCGGCCGGCGGGACCCGGGGCTCAGCCCTGGTTGCTCTCGATGAAGCTGATGGCGTCGCCGACGGTCTTGATGTTGGCGAGCTGGTCGTCGGGGATGGCGACGCCGAACTTGTCCTCGACGGCGGTCGCGATCTCGACCATCGACAGGGAGTCGACGTCGAGGTCCTCGGTGAAGGACTTCTCCGGAGTGGCGTCGGCGGGGGTCACGCCCGCCACCTCCTCCAGGATCTCGGCGAGTCCGGCCTGGATCTCCTGGGTGCTGGCCAACGCGGGGTCCTCTCTCTCGGATGGGACGGCGTCCCCGGGCGGGGGCGCCGTCGACGTCCGGGACGGGTGTCCCGGGGTTCTGGGGGGAGCGGTGGCGCTCCCGGCCGGAGGCGTCACGGCAGCACGACGACCTGCCCGGCGAAGGTCAGGCCCGCCCCGTACCCCAGCAGGAGCGCGACATCACCGCTCTTCGCCTCGCCGCTCTCCAGCAGGGCGTCCAGGGCCAGCGGGACCGAGGCCGAGGAGGTGTTGCCGGAGCGCACGATGTCGCGGGCGATGACGGTCCCCTCGGGCAGCTTCAGCCGCTTGGCCATCAGCTCGATGATCCGCAGGTTGGCCTGGTGCGGCGCGAACACGTCGATGTCCTCGGGCCCGACGCCGGCGCGGCGCATGGCCTCGACCAGGGTGTCGGTGAGCTTCGTCGTCGCCCACCGGTACACCGCCTGGCCGGCCATGCTCATGCCGGTCTCGTCCGGGGGGATCGCGATCGCCTCGTGCAGGTCGCCGTCGCTGCCCCAGACCGCCGGGCCGATGGTGGGCTCCTCGGACGCGGTGACGACGGCGGCGCCGGCGCCGTCGGCGAAGATCACCGCCGTCGCCCGGTCCTCGAGGTTGGTGTAGTCGGTGAGCCGCTCCCCGCCGATGACCAGGGCGTTGCGGGCGGTGCCGCTGCGGATCGCGTCGGAGGCGGCGCTCAGCGCGTAGCACCAGCCGGCGCAGCCGGCGTTGACGTCGAAGGCGCCGGGGCGGGGCACCCCGAGCTGGTGGGCGATCCGCGGGGCGAGCCCGGGGATCGCCTTCGGCGGGCTGGTGGTCGCCAGGAGCACCAGGTCGATCTCGCCGGCGTCCAGGCCGCTGGCCGCCAGCGCCTTCCCGCCCGCGGCCACCGACATCTCCACCAGCGTCTCGTCGGGCTCGGCCCACCGGCGCTCGGCGATGCCGACCCGTGCCTGGATCCACTCGTCGTTGGTGTCCATGCGTTCGGCGAGCTCGTCGTTGGTCACCCGTCGACGGGGGCGGTAGCTGCCGAACCCGAGGATCCGGGCGCCCGGGGCGCCCCGGTCGAGCTTCAGCGTGGTCACGCGGTCACCTCCGGGTAGAGCCGGGCGATGGGGTCGCCCGCGTCGACGAGGTCCCCGTCGTGCACGAGCCACTCGGCGAGCACGCCGTCGTAACCCGCGGAGACGTTGACCTCCTCGCGGCGGCCGCGGATGCAGCCCAGCGGGGTGCCGGCCGGCAGGTGCGTGCCCTCGGCGATCTCCGCGGGGCTGACCGTCCCGCGGGCGGGGGCCACGACCATGCGCCAGTCGGGCAGGTGCTCGGCCTCGCTGCGGCCGCGCTCGGCCTCGATCAGCTTGCGGGCGCGGTCGAGGTCGGCGGGCGTGCTGACGGCGAGCACCTCGATGCCCGCGCCCTTCCACTCCCGCTTGGCCAGCCCGGCGAGGGCCCCGGCCGGCGGCAGCTCGATGACGGCCGTGACGCCGAGCTCGCGCATCGTCGCCAGGCAGGAGTCGAAGCGCACCGGGCTGGTGACCTGGCTGACCAGGCGGGCCAGGACCTCCGTGCCGGAGTCGACGGCCGCGCCGTCGGCGTTGGAGAGCAGCAGCCGGCTGGGATCGGCCGGGCGGAGCCCGCCGACGAGGCCCTCGAGCTCCTCGCGGGCCGACGCCATGTACGCGGTGTGGAAGGCGCCGGCGACCGGCAGCGGCATGATCCGCGCCCTGGCCGGCGGCTCGGCCTTGAGCGCGGCCAGCCCGTCGAGGGGGCCGGCGGCGACGACCTGGCCGCCGCCGTTCATGTTGGCCGGGGTGAGCCCGTGCCGCTCCAGGGCGGCGAGCACCTCGCCGGGGTCGCCGCCCAGAACGGCGGACATGCCGGTGGGCGTCTGCGCGCAGGCGGCGGCCATGGCCCGGCCGCGGACGGCGGTCAGCGCGATCGCCGCCTCGACGCTCAGCACGCCCGCCAGCGCGGCGGCGGTGAGCTCGCCGACGCTGTGGCCGGTGATGACGACGTCGCGCCCGGTGTGCGGGGTGTGCGCCACCGGGCCCGGCAGCCCGCCGAGCTCGCGGGCCACGAACAGGCTCATCGCGACCACCAGCGGCTGGGTGACCGCGGTGTCCTTGATCGCCTCGGCGTCACCCGTGGTGCCCAGCGACAGCAGGTCGGCGCCGGCGATGGCGCCGGCCCAGCGGAAGAAGGGTTCGGCGCCGGGGAGGTCGAGCCAGTCGGTCAGCATCCCGGGCTTCTGCGCACCCTGACCCGGGGCGAGGACGGCGAGCACCTGCTCACCGTGCCAGTGATCACCGGTCCCGCGCGCGGCGACCGGGCACGAAAGGACACCGGTGATCTTTGTAGGATTCCTCCAAAACCCGCGCCCTCTGGGGGCCTGTGTCCGGCGATCCGTGGTGGGAACCGTACGTCCGGGTCAGTGCCAGAGGGATCGGTCGCGGTCCAACGCGGCGAGCGCGAGGGCCACCTGGAGCGTCCAGCTGCCCCGCGGGTCGGTCGCCGAGAGCCCGGTCAGCTCGGCCGCGCGGCGCAGCCGGTACCGCACCGTGTTGGGGTGCACGAAGATCGCCCGGGCGCTCGCCTCCAGGTTGCCGCCGGTGCTCAGCACGGCCCGCACGGTCTCGAGCACGCCACCGCCGGCCGAGCGCAGCGGTGCGGCGACCTGGTCGTGCAGCGCGGTGCGGGCCAGCGGGTCGCCGGCGAGGGCGCGCTCGGCCAGCAGGGCGTCGGCGGCGACGGGGCGCGGCGCCTCGGGCCACGCGCCCGCCGCCCGCAGGCCGGCGAGCGCCGCCGCGGCGGAGTGGGCCGCCCGCCCCAGCCCGTCGACCACCGGCCCGGTGACGACCGGGCCCTCCCCGCACTCGTCGGCGACCCGCTCCGCGACCGCCTCCAGGTCGCCGGTGCCGCCCAGGACGACCACCAGCTGGTCGGCGTGCACGCCGACCAGCACGTCGCAGTCGAGCGAGCGGGCGGCCCGGCGCACGGCGCCGTGCGGGTCGTCGACCCCGGTCGGCGTCGCGCCGACCACGACCAGCGCCGGGGTGCCGGCGGCCCAGCCCAGCGCCGCGGCCCGGCCCGAGAGCTCCTCCGAGCGCTCGCCGCGGACCAGCGCGTCGACCACCAGGGCCTCGAGCCGGGCGTCCCACGCGCCCCGGCTCTCCGCGAAGCTCGCGTAGACGTGCGCGGTGGCGAAGGCGACCTCGCGGCTGAACTGCAGCACGGCCAGCCGCAGCGTCTCCTCGTCCCCGGGCTCGGCGACGGAGGTGACCCGCTCCTCCATGACCTCGACGGTGACCTTGATCAGGTCCACGGTCTGCTTCAGCGCCACCGCCCGGACCAGCTCGCGGGGTGCCGCGCCGAACACCTCGCCGGTCAGCCGCGGCGGCCGGCCGGGGTGGCGGCACCACTCGACGAGGGAGGCGATCCCCGCCTGGGCCACGAGGGTGACCCAGGAGCGCTGGTCGGCGGGCATGGCCCGGAACCAGGGCAGGTCCTCGTCCATGCGCGCGACGGCCTGCGTGGCCAACGACCCCGACGCGCGCTCCAGCCGCCGGAGCGTCGCGTCGCTCGGCGGGTGGTTGCTCACCCGGCTCACCGGGTCAGCGTGTCACGCCGCCCGGCTTCGGGGAGAGTGGCCCCGTGGACGTTCCCCCGGCCGGGGTTCCCGCGGAGGGCCCCGGCGACCCGGTGTCCCGGGTGGTGCTCGCCCCCGGCGACGGCTCGCTGGGCCCGCTGCTGCGGGTCGCCGACGACCGGCTCGCCCCCGGTCAGGGCTACGGCCGGCACGACCACCGCGCCGTCGACGTCGTCGCCGTCGTCCTGGCGGGGGAGCTGCACCACCGGTGGGGGGCCGGTGCGGACCTGGCCGCCGGCGACGTCGCCGTGCTGCGCGCGGGGGCCGGGCTGGCCCACGACGAGGTGGCCGGCGGCCGGGGGGCCCGGGTGCTGCAGTGCTACCTGCGCAGCGCCGCGCCGGCGGAGCCGGCGACGCACGCGGTCCACCGGTCGCCCGGTGGCTGGGTGGAGCTCGGGCGGGCCGACGCGCGGCTGTGGGTGGGCCGCGCGGCGCCGGGGGAGGAGCTCGTGCCACCCGCCGGCCTGGTGCTCGTCGCCGGCCACGACGGTGTCCGGCCGCACGAGGGCGGCCCGGTGCGCGCCCCCGGTGCGGTGACCGTGCTGGCCTGGCGGCTCGACGCCGGCCGGCCGAGCTGGGCGGGGTGACCGGGCTGACCGGGCGATGGGCGCGACCCGGACCCCGTGGGTGAGAGTGGGGGCATGCCGATCAGCCCCGCCGAGGTCCTCGCCGCCGCGTACTCCGACGCCGACCGCACGATCGAGCTGCGCCGGCGGCTGCACCGGCACCCGGAGATCGGGCTGCACCTGCCGAGGACGCAGGCGGCGGTGCTGGATGCGTTCGCCGAGCTGCCGCTGGAGGTCAGCACCGGCACCACGACCAGCTCGGTCGTCGGCGTGCTGCGCGGCGCCCGGCCGGGGCCGACCTTCCTGCTCCGCGGCGACATGGACGCGCTGCCGGTGCAGGAGGACAGCGCCCTGCCGTTCGCCTCGGAGGTGCCCGGGGTGATGCACGCCTGCGGGCACGACACCCACGTCGCGATGCTGGTCGGGGCGGCCCGGCTGCTCGCCGACCGCCGCGAGGAGCTCGCCGGTCAGGTGGTGTTCATGGCGCAGCCGGGGGAGGAGGGCTTCCACGGCGCCCGCTACATGCTGGACGAGGGGCTGCTCGACGCCGTCCCCGAGGCGCCGGTGAGCGGCGCGTTCGCGCTGCACGTCTCGTCGACGCTGCCCAGCGGCACGGTGAACCTCCGGCCCGGCCCGGTGATGGCCGCGGCCGACCAGTGGCGCATGACGCTGCGCGGCCGCGGGGGGCACGCCTCCGAGCCGCACGCGGCCGCCGACCCGGTCCCGGTGGCGGCCGAGATCGTGCTCGCCCTGCAGTCGATGGTCACCCGCCGCGTCGACGTCTTCGACCCGGCGGTGGTGACCGTCGCGCACATCGAGGCGGGCAGCACGAACAACGTCATCCCCGACACCGCGTTCCTGGAGGGGACGATCCGGACGCTCTCCGCCGAGCGGCGGGCCGACGTCGTCACCTCCGTGCAGCGGGTGGCCGCGCACGTCGCCGCCGCGCACGAGATGGAGCTGCACTGGGAGCACATCGAGGGCTACCCGGTCACCATGAACGACCCCGGCATGGCCGCGCACGTGCTGACGACGGCGGCCGAGCTGCTGGGCCCGGAGGCGGCCGTGCTGATGCCGGCGCCGCTCATGGGTGCCGAGGACTTCTCCTACGTGCTGCAGCGGGTGCCGGGCGTGATGGCGTGGCTCGGCGCCCGCCCGCACGGCGTGGACCCCGCCACGGCGCCCCCGAACCACTCCAACCTCGTCGTGTTCGACGAGGAGCCGCTGCCGGCCGGCGTCGCCCTCTACGCGCAGATGGCGCTGCAGGCCCTCCGCGGCTAGGCCGAGGCGCGCCGGACCAGGGCGGTGCCGCAGACGCGGGACCCGGCGGCCGCTGACCCGCCCGAGCCGATCTGCTCGAGCAGCAGGTCGACCAGCCCCCCGGTCATCTCGTCCAGGGGCTGGGCCACGGTGGTGAGCGGCGGGTCGCAGGTGGCGGCGACCTCGGCGTCGTCGAAACCCACCACCGCGACGTCCTCGGGCACCCGCCGCCCGGCCGCCCGCAGCACGCGCAGCGCGCCGACCGCCATCGGGTCGGAGGCGACGAAGACGGCGTCGAGGTCGGGCACGTCGCCGAGCAGCCGGGTCATGGCGCGGGAGCCCCCCGCCTCGGTGAAGTCGCCCTCGGCGACCAGTTCGGGACTGGCCGGCGCGCCGGCGGCGGCCAGGGCGGCGCGGTACCCGGTCAGCCGGTCGAGGCCGACCACCATGTCCAGCGGGCCGGAGACGGTGCCGATGCGGGAGCGGCCCAGCCGCAGCAGGTGGCTGGTGGCGGCCCGGGCCCCGCCGACGTTGTCGGCGTCGACGTACGGCACCGGCCGGCCGTCGAAGGGGCGCCCGGAGAGCACGAGCGGCACGGGGGAACGGGCGAGCAGGTCGGGCAGGAGGTCGTCGCGGTGCAGGGAGATGAGGATGACGCCGTCGACGTGCCCCTGCCGGACGTACCGGGCCACCTTCTCCTGCTCCCGGCGCCCCCGGGCGGCCAGGAGGACCAGGTTCTGCTCGGTGTCGGCCAGCCGGGCGGACAGCCCGCGCACGATCCGCGCGAAGAAGGGGTCGGCGAAGATCTGGGTGTTCGACTCCGAGAGGACCAGGGCGATGGTGTCGGTGCGCCGGGTGACGAGGCTGCGGGCCATCCGGTTGGGCACGTAGCGCAGCGCCTCGACCGCGGCGTGCACGGCGTCCCGGGCCTCGGGGCTGACGCGCGGCGAGTCGTTGATGACCCGCGACACCGTGGCGCGCGAGACCCCGGCGAGCGCGGCCACCTGCTCGAGCGTGGGCGTCGGAGGGCGCGGACCGGTGGTGGTCATGTCAGCTCCTCACGGTGACGGGCGGCGACGGCTCGCGACCGCCGGGTGGTCACCGTAGTGCCGGTGCGGCCACCGCACGAGGTGTGAGAGCGTTCTCACCACGCCCGGACGGACTCGCGCCGGCCGGCGCCCCGGACCGATCGACCGCCAAGGAGCAGCGCGCCCATGTCCTGGACCGACAGCCGTCCGGAGCTCGCCGGAGGGCTCACCTTCCCGCCCGGGTTCTTCTTCGGCGCCGCCACGGCCGCCTACCAGATCGAGGGCGCCGTCGACGTCGACGGCCGGGGCCCCTCGATCTGGGACACCTTCAGCCACACCCCGGGCCGAACCTTCCAGGGCCACACCGGCGACGTCGCCGTCGAGCACTACACCCGGTACCCCGAGGACGTCGCGCTGATGAGGGAGCTGGGCCTGTCGGCCTACCGGTTCTCCGTCGCCTGGCCGCGGGTGCTGCCCGAGGGGGCCGGCCGGGTGGAGCAGCGGGGCCTGGACTTCTACCGCCGCCTGGTCGACGAGCTGCTCGAGCAGGGCATCGACCCGTGGCTGACGCTCTACCACTGGGACCTGCCCCAGGCGCTGCAGGACCGCGGCGGCTGGACCTCCCGAGACACCTCGGCCCGCTTCGCCGACTACGCCGGGATCGTCCACGACGCGCTCGGTGACCGGGTGCGGCACTGGTCGACGCTGAACGAGCCGATGGTCAGCGCGCTCCTGGGCCACCAGTCCGGGGCGCACGCGCCGGGCGTCCGGGACGCCGTCTCGGCCTCGCGGGCGGTGCACCACCTGCTGCTCGGCCACGGCCTGGCCGCCGGCGTCCTGCGCGGGCGCGGCGTCGACCACCTGGGCATCACGCTGAACTTCACGCCGATGTCCCCGGCCAGCGACCGGCCCGAGGACGTCGACGCCGCGCGGCGGCTCGACGGCCAGCAGAACCGCATGTTCCTGGTGCCGCTGGTCACCGGCGCCTACCCCGAGGACGTCGTCGCCGACCTCGCGGCCGCCGGCGCGCCCCTGCCGGTGGAGGACGGCGACCTCGAGGTCATCGGTGCGCCGCTGGACTGGCTGGGCGTCAACTACTACTTCGAGGAGACCGTGCGGGCCGGGGTCCGCCCCGAGGGCATGCCGCCGACGTCGTTCATCGGCGGGGAGGACGTCGTCGAGCTGGACCCCGAGGGCGTCACGACCACGATGGGCTGGGGGGTGAGCCCCGAGGCGTTCACCCGGCTGCTGCGGTGGATCGGGGAGCAGGCGCCCGGACTGCCGCTGGTCATCACCGAGAACGGGTCGGCATGGGCGGACGAGGTGTCGCCCGACGGGGCCGTGCACGACCCCGAGCGGACCGACTTCCTGCTGCGGCACCTCGCGGCGCTGCGCACCGCCATGGACGACGGCGTCGACGTCCGCGGCTACTTCGCGTGGTCGCTGCTGGACAACTACGAGTGGGCCCGGGGGTACGCCCAGCGGTTCGGGCTCGTGCACGTGGACTACGACACCCAGCGCCGCACCGTCAAGGACAGCGGCCGGGTCTACGCCGACGTCATCCGCCGCCACCGCGAGCAGGGCTGAGACGGGGAGCGGGGCCCGTCACGGGCCCCGCTCCCCGTCTCAGGTCGCCGGGCTGGGGTCGGACCGCTCGTCGGCCGGCGCGGCCTGCACGTCCCGGATCCGGTACTTCTCCACGGCCTCGCGCACCTTGGCGCGGTCGACCTGCCCCTCGTCGGCCAGCGAGGCGAGCGTGCGCACCACGATCGACTCGGCGTCGACGTGGAAGTGCCGCCGCAGCGCCGGGCGGGTGTCGGAGAGGCCGAAGCCGTCGGTGCCGAGGGTCGCCATGCCGCCGGGCACGAACGGCGCGATCAGGTCGGGCACCGCCCGCATCCAGTCCGACACCGCGACCACCGGGCCGACCGTCTCCTGCAGCCGGGAGGTCACGTACGGGGTGCGGGGCTCCTCCTCCGGGTGCAGGAGGTTGTGCTCCTGGCACTCGTCGGCCTGCCGGCGCAGCTCGTTCCACGAGGTGACCGACCAGACGTCGGCGCTCACCCCCCAGTCCTGCGCCAGCAGCTCCTGCGCCCGCAGTGCCCACGGCACGGCGACGCCGGAGGCCAGCACCTGGGCCTTGGGCCCCTCGGTGCCCGGACCCGCGGCGTAGCGGTACATGCCGGCGAGCAGGCCCTGGACGTCGAGGTCCTCGGGCTCGGCCGGCTGGTTGAACGGCTCGTTGTAGACCGTCAGGTAGTACATGACGTCGGGGGAGCGGGAGCCGCCCAGCGGGGCGCCCGGGTCCTCGCCGTACATGCGGGCCAGCGCGTCCCGGGTGATGTGCGCGACCTCGTAGGAGAACGCCGGGTCGTAGGAGACCACCGCGGGGTTGGTCTGCGCGAGCAGCAGCGAGTGCCCGTCCTCGTGCTGCAGCCCCTCGCCGTTGAGCGTCGTCCGCCCGGCCGTGGCACCCAGCATGAAGCCGCGGGTCATCTGGTCGGCGGCGGCCCAGATCGAGTCGCCGGTCCGCTGGAACCCGAACATCGAGTAGAAGATGTAGATCGGGATCATCGGCTCGCCGTGCGTCGCGTACGAGGTGCCGACGGCGGTGAACGACGCCGTCGAACCGGCCTCGTTGATGCCCTCGTGCAGGATCTGCCCCTGCTCGGACTCCTTGTAGGTGAGCATGAGCTCGCGGTCGACCGAGGTGTAGCGCTGGCCGGCCGGGTTGTAGATCTTCTGGGTCGGGAAGAGGGAGTCCATCCCGAAGGTGCGCGCCTCGTCGGGGATGATCGGCACGAACCGCGGGCCGAGCTCCTTGTCCTTGAGCAGCTCCTTGAGCAGGCGGACGAACGCCATCGTCGTCGCCACCTCCTGCTTGCCCGAGCCGCGGCGCAGGACGTCGAGCGCCTTGTCGTCGGGCGCCTTGAGCGTCTTGAACTCCGAGCGGCGGCGCGGGACGGCCCCACCGAGGGCCCGGCGCCGCTCGAGCATGTACTGCATCTCGTCGGAGTCCGGGTCGGGCCGGTAGTACGGCGGCAGGGTCTTGTCCAGCGCCGAGTCGGGGATGTCCAGGTAGAGCCGGTCGCGGAAGGCGGCGAGGTCCTCGGCGGTCAGCTTCTTCATCTGGTGGGTGGAGTTGCGGCCCTCGAAGTGGCTGCCCAGGGTCCAGCCCTTGATGGTCTTGGCGAGGATGACGGTCGGCTGGCCCTTGTGCTCCACCGCCGCCTTGAACGCCGCGTAGACCTTGCGGTAGTCGTGCCCACCCCGGGAGAGGTTCCAGATCTCCTTGTCGCTCATGTTCTCCACGAGCTTGCGGGTGCGCGCGTCCTTGCCGAAGAAGTGCTCGCGGACGAAGGCGCCGTCCTCGGCCTTGTAGGTCTGGTAGTCGCCGTCGGGCGTGGAGTTCATGATGTTGACCAGCGCGCCGTCGCGGTCGGCGGCCAGCAGCGGGTCCCACTCCCGGCCCCAGATCACCTTGACGACGTTCCAGCCGGCCCCGCGGAAGAACGACTCCAGCTCCTGGATCACCTTGCCGTTGCCCCGGACCGGGCCGTCGAGCCGCTGCAGGTTGCAGTTGACGACGAACGTGAGGTTGTCCAGCTCCTCGCGGGCGGCCAGCCCGATGACGCCCAGCGACTCGGGCTCGTCCATCTCGCCGTCGCCGAGGAACGCCCACACGTGCTGGTCGGAGGTGTCCTTGATGCCGCGCGCGTGCAGGTAGCGGTTGAACCGCGCCTGGTAGATGGCGTTGAGCGGGCCGAGCCCCATCGAGACGGTGGGGAACTCCCAGAAGTCGGGCATCAGCCGCGGGTGCGGGTAGGACGACAGCCCGCCGCCGGGGTGGCTGACCTCCTGGCGGAAACCGTCGAGCTGGTCCTCGCTGAGCCGGCCCTCGAGGAACGCGCGGGCGTAGATGCCGGGGGAGGCGTGCCCCTGGAACCAGATCTGGTCGCCGCCGCCGGGGTGGTCCTTGCCGCGGAAGAAGTGGTTGAAGCCGACCTCGTAGAGCGAGGCCGACGACGCGTAGGAGGAGATGTGCCCGCCGACGCCGATGCCCGGCCGCTGCGCGCGGTGGACCATGATCGCGGCGTTCCACCGGATGTAGGCGCGGATCCGCCGCTCGACGTGCTCGTCACCCGGGAACCAGGGCTCGCGCTCGGGCGGGATGGTGTTGATGTAGTCGGTGCTGCGCAGGGCGGGCACGCCGACCTGCTGCTCGCGGCTGCGCTGCAGCATCCGGAGCATCAGGTACCGGGCCCGTCCGCGGCCGGCGTGGTCGACGACGGCGTCGAGGGACTCCAGCCACTCCTGCGTCTCGTCGGGGTCGGTGTCGACCAGCTGGCTGGGGAGCCCGTCGGTGATGACCGCGCGGGCCTGTCCTGCGCGGGCGGGGTCGCCGTCCGGCTGCTGCGGTGCGCTCATGCCCCCATCGTCTCCCGACGACGTCGTCCGCGTCACGTCCCGACCCCATCTGCGGGCGAAGTCGTGTCGGGCGGACACGCGCGCCGCGCACCGGTGCACTCGGTGCGCGCAGGCTTGCGCCCCGCCCGCTATGCCCTACGCTTCCGCCTGCGGTGCCTCGACAGGACGGCGCCGTCCGGATGTACGGCCGCGAGGGCCGGGCGACGGGCGCTCGACGACAGCGAGAGGGGTGACATGACCGGGGTGCGGGTGGTTCTCCCGCTGGTCGTGTCGATCGCCGCCGCGTGTCGGTCCACCGCCCGCACGGTCCGTCCGTGACGCGGCCCCGCGTGGTCGCCGGCCCGGCCGGGCACCGTCCACCCCACACCAGGCCAGCAGCAGGCCGACCCATGGAGGAGCAGCAGGGATGAGCGTCGACAGCACCGGCATGGCGGCCCGGTTGGGCATCAAGCCGGGCATGGTCGTGCAGGAGCTCGGCTGGAGCGAGGACGCCGACGAGGACCTGCGCGACTCGATCGTCGAGGCCTCCGGCAGCGAGATGGTGGACGAGGACACCGACGAGGTGGCCGACGTCGTCGTCCTCTGGTGGCGGGAGGACGACGGCGACCTGTTCGACGCCCTCACCGACGCGCTGACCTCGCTGGCCGACGAGGGCGTCGTCTGGCTGCTGGTGCCCAAGTCGGGCCGGCCCGGGCACGTCGAGCCGGGTGACGTCACCGAGGTCGCCCCCACGGCCGGGCTCTCGCAGACCAGCAGCATCTCCGCGGCCAAGGACTGGTCGGGCATCCGGCTGGTCACCCCCAAGGCGGCCCGCAGCCGGCGCTGAGGCACGATCGGGGGCATGAGCCTCTCCGTCGGTGACCGCGCGCCCGAGTTCAGCCTCCCGGACCAGGACAAGCAGGTGGTGTCCCTGGCCGATCTCCGCGGCACCCCCGTGCTGCTGGTCTTCTACCCCTTCGCCTTCTCCGGTATCTGCACCGGCGAGCTCTGCCAGCTGCGCGACGAGCTGGCCAACTACACGGACGCGGGCGTGACGGTGCTGGCCATCAGCACCGACCCGGTCTTCAGCCTCAAGGCGTTCAAGGCGCAGGAGGGCTTCGACTTCCCGCTGCTCTCGGACTTCTGGCCGCACGGCACCGTGGCCCAGGCCTACGGAGTGTTCAACGAGAAGGCCGGCATGGCGCTGCGCGGCACGTTCCTGGTCGACGCCGAGGGTGCGATCGCCTTCGCCGAGGTCAACGGCCCCGGCGACGCCCGCGAGCAGTCCGGCTGGAAGGACGCCGTCGCTGCCCTCGCGGGCTGAGACGGGGCGCCCGGGGCTCCTACCCTAGGGCGCGCGGGGCGTGTAGCTCAGCGGTAGAGCTCTCGGCTTACAACCGAGCGGTCGCAGGTTCGAACCCTGTCGCGCCCACCCGTGCCGTCGCCGGTCAGGCCGCGGCGGCGTCGACCGGGCCCGTCGCGGCGGGCTCGGCGGGCTTCGGGAAGGCCGGGCGCAGGAACGCCGGCGCCTTGAACGGGGCCCACTCGCCCTCGGGCTGGGCCAGCCGGTCGGCGATCGCCCACAGCGCCGCCGGGTGGTGCCCGATGCCCAGGTGGCTCGCGGTGACCGCGATGTTCTCGCAGCGCTCGCCCGGGGTGTTCAGGCAGGTCTGCCAGTGCACGATCCCGTCGTAGTGCGAGTAGATCGAGGTCGCCGGCACCGGCAGCGGGCACCCCTCGGGCTCCAGCGGGAACTCCCGCTGCTCCACGTGCAGGTGTGCGTACCGGTCGAACGCCTTCGAGGCGCGGGTCTGGGTGTGCCGCTCGATGCGGAACGGGCTGCCCAGCGTGATCACCTGACGCACCGCGTCGGGGCACTGGCGGGCGAGGTCGCGGGCGAAGATGCCGCCCAGGCTCCAGCCGATGACCGTGAGCTCGCGGCGGTAGCGGTTGTGCAGGTAGTCCAGCTTGTCGCGCATCCCGTTGACGCAGACCGCGGTGGGGCCGATGTTGCGCCCCAGCCCCCACCCGTGCACCCGGTAGCCCAGCCGCCGCAGCGTGGCCCGGAGCACGCGGGTCGAGGTGTCGTCGGCGAGCAGGCCGGGGAGGACCAGCACGGGGTGGCCGTCGCCCTTCGGCAGCCGCTGGGCGAGCGGGCGGGCCGCCAGGTAGAGGCCGTAGTCCGCGAACGCCCGCGTCGGCTCGCTCAGGTAGAGCGGGAGCGCCGGACCATCACCCTGCAGTCGTGCCACGTCGTCCTCCTGGCTGCCGTCCGTTCGTGGAAGGGCACTACCAAGATGCGGTCCGGCTCACACCTGGCGGCCAGGACGCGCAGGCACATGTTGCCGAACTGTGTCCTGGGTCATAGCGGACGCCTTCGTCCGGATCTGCCGGGCCGGGGCGGCGCTGCGGCCGCCGGCACCACGTGCCACCGTACGGACGACGACGGAGGGAGCAGGATGCGCGAGGACGCGACGCCGGGGCGGAGCTGCACGGTCGACCTCGGGGGCCCGGTGCACTACCTGGACTTCGGGGGAGCCGACGACGGACCGCCGGTGGTGCTGGTGCACGGGCTGGGTGGTTCGCACCTCAACTGGGACCTCGTGGCCCCGGCGCTGCGGGAGCACGGCCGGGTGCTGGCGCTGGACCTGCCCGGTTTCGGCCGCAGCGAGCCCGGTGGGCGCACGGCCAGCGTGCCGGCCAACGTCGCGGTGCTGCACCGCTTCCTCACCGAGGTGGTGGGGGAGCCGGCGGTGCTCGTCGGCAACTCGATGGGCGGCATGATCTCGATCCTCGAGACCGGTGAGCACCCCGAGGCGGTCCGCGGTCTGGTGCTGCTCGACCCCGCCGTCCCCGGCGCCCGCCGGGCGCTCGACCCCCGCGTCGCGGTGATGTTCGCGCTGTACGCGATCCCCTTCGTCGGCGAGCGCTTCCTGTGGTGGCGGCGGCAGCGGACGTCGGCCCTGGCCCGCGTGCGGGAGATGCTGGAGCTCGTCGGCGTCGACCCCGGGCGGGTGCCCGCCGACGTCATCGACCGGTCGGTGTCCCTGCTGGAGGAGCGGCGCGACGTCCAGGGCATGGACCGCGCGTTCCTCGCCGCCGCCCGCTCGCTGCTGCGCGTGCTCGCCGATCCGCGCCGGTACCGGGCCGCGATGGCCTCGATCGACGTCCCGGTGCTGCTGGTCCACGGCGACCGCGACCGGCTGGTGCCCGTGGCGGCCGCCCGCGACATCGCCCGGCGGCACCCGGACTGGCGCTACGCGGAGTGGTCCGGCGTCGGGCACGTGCCGCAGCTGCAGGAGCCGGAGCGGCTGGTCGCGGAGGTGGGCGACTGGATGCGGGACGCGGAGCTCACCGGTTCCCGGGCCTGAGCGTGTCGCGCAGCGCCTCCAGCCCGGTGTAGCGCGGACGCCAGCCGAGCTCCTCGCGGGCCCGGGTGGTGTCCATGATCGCCGGCCGGCTCGCCGCCTCCACCCACTCCGCCGCGGGCGGCAGGAACGGCAGCCGGGAGAAGGCGCGGGCGGCGGCCTGCGCCGGCGCGGCCGGCAGCGGGATGGCCAGCGCGCCGAACTCCCGGGCGACGTCGGCGGCGGTCAGGACGCCCTCGCCGGCGATGTTGTAGGCGCCGGGCGGGCCGGCGCCGAGCACGCACAGGAGCAGCGCCTGCCCGACGTCGTCCTGGTGCACGAACTGCAGCGGGTGCTGCGGCACCAGCAGCGGCACGGGGACCGGCAGCCGCCGCGGCCGGCCGAGGAGCCGGCGCCCCACCGGGGCCAGCGGGCCGGGCAGCACGTCCTTCCCGCCGACGGCGTGCGGGCCCAGCACGACCGGCGGGCGGAGCAGGTACAGGTCCAGCCCCGGGGCCGCCGCGGACTCCTCGTCGAGCAGCTGCTCGAGCTCGGCCTTCTCCTGGGCGTAGAACAGCCGCGAGGCGGGGCGCACCGGCCACTCCTCGGGGATGAGCTCCGGGTTGTCGCGGTGGAAGCCGTAGGCGGCGACCGAGGAGGCGTAGACGAAGCGCCGGGCACCGACCGCGGCCGCCGCCCGGAAGACGTTCAGGGTCCCGTCGACGTTGACCGCGCGGGTCGTCTGCCGGGAGGCGTTGCCGGTGATGAGGAAGGCCAGGTGGACGACGACGTCGGCGCCGGCGAAGGCCTCGCGCAGCGCCTCGGGGTCGCGCACGTCGCCCTGCCGGTACGTCATCTTCGTCCAGCCCCGCTCGGCCGGGTCGAACGGCCGGCGGGCCATCCCGATGACGGATCCGACGCGGTCGTCCTCCTGCAGCAGCGGCACCAGGCCGGCGCCGAAGGTCCCCGTCGGCCCGGTGACGGCGACGGTCAGCCCGCGCGCGCGGCCCCCGCGCGGCTTCGCCGGGCTCACCGGGCAGCTGCCGGGGCGGTCGGCTTCCCGCCGGTGGGCCGCTCCACCGGCGGGGTCGCCTCCGCCGCCCGGGCCAGCTCGAGCAGCTCCTCGATGCCGCGGCGGATCCCGCCGGAGAGGACGTCGACGTCGGGAAAGGCGTCGAAGTCGGCGTTGATGCCGAAGGTCATCGTGTCCAGGTAGCTGAAGATCCCGATGGAGCAGCGGGTGCCGCCGGCGATGGGCACGTAGGCGTGCGCGGAGCACATCCGCTTGCCCAGCACGTACAGCGGCACGCGCGGGGCGGGGACGTTCGTCGTCACCGCCTGGCACCACATCTGGCCGGTCTGCATGGCGGCGCGCACGCCCAGGGAGAGCAGCGTCGGGGCCACGAAATCGCCCATCGCGATGATCGAGGGGACGTCGACGGCCTGCATCGCCCTCTTGTACTCGTCCATCTGGCCCCGGATCGTCCGCAGCCGGGAGGCCGGGTCCGGGTCGCCGACGGGCAGGTCGACGAAGACGGCGGAGACCCGGTTGTCCAGCGAGCCGCGCTGCTGCTGCGAGCGCACCGACACCGGCACCATCGAGCGCACCACCAGGTGCTCCGAGGAGAGCTCGCCACGGGCCTTGAGCAGGTCGCGGAACCCGCGCGTGATGGCGGTGAGGACGACGTCGTTGACCGTGCCGCCGAGCGCGGTCCGCACGGTGCGGAACTCCTCGAACCGGCCCTGGGTCCACGCCCAGCGCCGGTGGGGGCCGATGTGCCCGTTGAGCGACCGGGCGGTCGGGGTGATCGCCTGCTTGGCCAGCGAGGGCACGGTGCGGGCGAGGGTGCGGCCGGACTCGGTCAGCCCGCGAACGTTGCGGACGGCGCCGCTCACCGTCGGCAGGGAGGCGAGGGTGCGCAGCGGCTGGGTCGCCGCCTCGGTGACCGCGCCGGCGACGAGGGAGAGCGTGGAGGGGTCGCGCCGCGGCGTCCAGTCGCGGGGGTCGTCGTGGGTGGCGTCCGGGTCCAGGTCGAACATCAGCTGCATGAGGTCGGTGCCGGCGACGCCGTCGACCATGCAGTGGTGCACCTTGGAGATCAGCGCCCAGCGCCCCTCGGCCAGGCCCTCCACCAGCCACAGCTCCCAGAGCGGCTTGGCCATGTCGAGGCGCTGGCCGAGCACGCGGCCGGCCAGGTTGCGCAGCTGCTCGTCACCGCCGGGCGAGGGCACCGCGGTGTGCCGCACGTGGTAGAGGATCTGGAAGTGGGGGTCGTCGACCCACATCGGGCGGCCGAGCTGCAGCGGCACCTCCCGCACCCGCTGCCGGTACCGCGGGACCAGCGGCAGCTTGCTCAGCAGCAGCCGCACGACGTCGCCGTAGCTGGGGGCCGGGCCCTCGAAGACCGCGACCGACCCCACGTGCATGGGGGTGTTCTCGCTCTCGGCGAAGTAGAACCCGCTGTCGAGGGCACTCATCCGGTCCACGTCTCACTCCTCGGCCGTTCCGGTTCAGGAGCCGCCGACGTTAGGTGTGGTCCTGCGGGCACGCACATCGACCGTGTGGCGGCGGCCACATCGTGCCTGCCCGGGACCGCCACCGGTCAACCCGCCCGGCGCCCCTCGACCTCGACCCGGTCGAGCAGCCCGGCGAAGGCGCGGTTGACCACCTCGGTGCGGGTCAGGTTGACGCTGTGCCCGGCCCCGGGGACGACGGTCAGCTCCGCACCCACGGCCTCGGCGATCCGGCGGCCGTGCGCCTCGGGGGTGAGCCGGTCGTGGGTCGCCGCGACGACGGTGACCGGCACCCGGCGCAGCACCTCCAGCGCCTCGGCCTCGTCGTGGTCGAGGAAGGTCGCGTAGAAGGCCATCGTCACCGGCAGCGGGGTCTCCTCCAGCAGGTGCTGCACCATGCGCACGGAGCGCCGGTCGGCGTCGTCGCGCCCGAAGAGCAGCCGCCGGATGGCCCGCCGGCCGAGGAACGTGCCGCGCCGGCGCCGCCGCTCCAGCGCCGGGGCCAGTCGCTGCAGCAGCCAGAGGTACACCCGCAGCAGGTGCAGCCGGCGCAGCACCGCCACGAGGAACCCGGTGAGCCCGCCCACCAGCCCGCCCGCCGAGGTGGCGAGGAGGAACGCGCCGACGACGCGGCTGCCGAACAGCTCCGGTCGCTGCCGCGCCAGCGCCAGGATGCTCATGCCGCCCATCGAGTGGCCGGCCAGCACCACCGGCCCGGTCGGGGCGACGGCGTCGAGCACCTGGCCGAGGTCGCGGCCGGTGCGGTCGATGGTGGCCCGGGTGAGCGGCGTCCAGCCGGAGCGGCCGTGCCCGCGCTGGTCCCACAGCACGAGCCGGGCCCGGTCCCGCAGCGCCGGGCGCTGCGGCTCCCACTCCGCCAGGCGCGCCGTGAACCCGTGCGAGAGGACGACGGTGAGCGGGGCGTCCTCCCTGCCGTCGAACTCGACGTGCAGGTCCACGCCGTCGTCGGTGGTCACCGTCCGCGAGCCCGGTGGGGGCGGCCCGTCGAGCGAGGGGAGGGTCAGGATCGGGGGATCGGCGGCCACGGCGCCATCCCAGGGCCCCGCGGCGGGGGGCGCAACCGGGCGCGGCGGCTCAGTGCCCGCCACGGCGCCCGGGGGCGGCCTCGCGCACCAGCCGGCGGGCGGCGTCCACCTCGCGGGCCACCGGCGCCAGCACCCCCTCGGCGTGCAGCTCGGCGTCGTCGGGCACGCCGCGGGACCGGACGTCCTCCTCGAGCCCGCGGATCGCCCGGCGCAGCACGGCGACCTGGGCGAGGTCCGGGGCCGGCTCCCCGCGGCCGGCGATGACGGCCTCGGTGACCGCGTCGGAGGTGCGTTCCAGCTGCACGATCACCGGCCACCAGGCGGCGGCCCGTGTGCTGATCGGCGGCGGTTCGGCCAGCCGCCGCTGCAGCTGGGTCTGCAGCTCGGTGAGCGCGCGGTAGCTGCGCCGGCGGGCGCGGCGGCGCTCGGTCGGGCTGCCGGTGAACGCCGCCTCGACGAAGGCGTCCAGGGCCCGCGCGGCCTCGCGCAGCGCCTCGTCCAGCGGCGCCCGCCAGGTCTGCGGCCACAGCAGGTAGCCGAAGACCAGCACGATCGCGCAGCCGATCAGGGTGTCGAGCAGGCGCGCGCCGACCAGCCCCGGGCCGCCCGGCATCGCCAGGTCCAGCAGCAGGATGATCAGCGGCGTCTGGAACACCGAGAACAGCCCGAAGCTCGCGTCGCGGGCCCAGGGCAGCACCCCCGCCGCGCAGGCCAGCGCCAGCAGGACCCAGCCGTCGCGGGGCAGCACCGCGAGCAGCGCCGAGCCGAGCAGCACGCCGAGGAGCGTCCCGGCGCCGCGCTGCACCGCGCGGGTGAAGACCGAGCCGAAGTCGGGCTTCAGGACGATAGCGACGGTGAGCAGCACCCAGTACGGGCGCTCGATCGGCAGGTACTGGCGGGCGATCTCGGCGACGGTCATGCACAGCGCCAGGCGGACGGCGAATGCCCGGGCATCGGCGCTGGCCAGCGTGCGGTCGGCCAGGTCGTGGAGGCGGGTGCGGGCGTCCGGCCGCGGGGCCGCCGCGGCGGCGCCGGCCCGCTCCTCGGGGTCGCCGACGACGTTCCACACCAGCCGCACGCCGTGGCGGACCGCCCGGACGGCGGGGTGCCCCTGCTCCAGCGGAGGGGGCCGCTGGTCGGTGAGCTGCCCGCTGCCGGCGACCGCCGCCGCCAGGGAGTGCACCGCGGGGACGTCGCCGGGGTCGGCGGGCACCCCCGCGCGGGCGGCCGCGACCGCGCCCTCCACGAGCGGGGCCGCGGCGTTGAGGACCCCGGCCAGCTCGGAGAGCTCCCGGCTGCGCCCGGATGACCGGCTGCGGCTGCGGATCACCCGGTCGTACGCCGCGTTGAGCGCCTTCGTGAGCGCCCGGCGGGCCTCGGGCGCCGCGTCGCCGCCCACCGCTGCCAGCAGCTCGCCGATGCGGGTGAACACCGCCGCGACCGCCGCCCGGTCGGGGTCCAGCGGCTCGGTGCGGGCCTGCACCAGGGTCACGACCGTCGCCCACGCCGCCCCGCAGAGGAAGAAGCCGACCTCGGCGGCGACCGGCAGCGGCGTCTCCAGGCCCGAGGCGAGGGCGGTGTAGACCAGCAGCTGCAGCGCGCCCAGGGAGAGCGCGGCGCTCACCGCGCTGATCAGCGCGGCGGCGGCCGACAGCGCGGCGATGACGACGACCGGCCCCCAGCCGCCACCGCTGGCGTACTGGCCCACCAGCAGGCCGAGCGTGCCGAACGAGGTGGCGGCGAAGGTCCGGCGCAGCCGCTCGCGCAGCGGTCCGGGTTGCGGTGCGAGGCTCGCCGCCAGCGCGCCGATCGTGCCGAACACCCCGGCGCCGAGCGCTCCGCCGGCGTCGAGCCCGCCGCCCACCGCGAGGGCGAGGGCCAGGGGCGCGGGGACCGAGACGGCGAACCGGGCGACGTCGCGCCACGGCACCGGTGGGGGAGTGGTGCGCACCAGCTCCTCCAGCCAGGCCGGGGCCCGCAGCGACCGCTCCCGACGCCGCCGCTCTCCCACGGCGGAAGCTTGGCATTCCGGCGGACCGGCGGCGGCGCGGCCCGCCTACGCTGACCAGCCGTGACCGTGCAGCTCGGGAAGGTCCTCGCCGCCCTCGACGCCCGCTACGACCCCGCGCTCGCCGAGGGGTGGGACGCCGTCGGCCTGGTCTGCGGGGATCCCGCCGAGCCGGTGCGCTCGGTGCTGTTCGCGGTGGACCCGACGGCCGCCGTCGTCGACGAGGTGGTCGCGACCGGCGCGCAGCTGCTCGTCACCCACCACCCGCTGTTCCTGACGCCGGTGCACGGCGTGCCCGCCGACGACCCGCGGGGGCGGCTGGTGCACCGGCTGGTCCGGGCCGGGGCCGCGCTGTTCGTCGCGCACACCAACGCCGACCGGGCCCCGGGGTGCGGGGTCAACGACGCGCTGGCCGGCGCGCTCGGGCTCGAGGACGCCGTGCCGCTGGAGCCCTCGCCCGCGGACCCGCGGGCGGGCCTCGGCCGGGTCGGCCGGCTGCCGGAGCCGATGACGCTGCGGGCCTTCGCCGAGCACGCGGCCGCGGCCCTGCCGGCCACGGCCGGGGGCGTGCGGGCCGCCGGGGACCCCGACCGGAGGATCGCCACCGTCGCGGTGTGCGGCGGCAGCGGCGGCTCGCTGCTGGGCGCGGCCGCCGCGGCCGGCGCCGACGTGCTGCTCACCAGCGACCTGAAGCACCACCCGGTCTCCGACGCGCGCGAGGTGACCGGGCCGGCGCTGTGCGACGTCGCGCACTGGGCGTCGGAGTGGCCGTGGCTGCCGGTGGCCGCGGACCGGCTGCGCCGGGACCTGGACGACGCCGTGGCGGTCGCCGTCGCCGCCACGCGGACCGACCCCTGGACCTCCCGCGCGGGCTGACCCGGCGGCTGCGGCTCAGCCGTGGCCGGCCGCGCGCAGGGCCTGCACGCAGGTGCGCTCGAGCGAGCGCTGCCGGCGGATCCGCGCCAGCAGGCCGGGTACCGGCTCCAGCTGCCGGGTCGCGGCCGGGCGGACCCCGCTCAGCCGGCCGCCGGCGTAGCGGCCCGTGGTGGTGTGCACGGTCCAGCGCTCGACGTCGGGTACCGAGAGCTCCTGCCCGACCAGCACCGCCGGGCCGGCCACCCCGGCCGGTCCGCCCCGCAGCTCCAGCGGCTCGGCGTCCCAGCCGGCGACCCGCACGGTGCGCACGTGCAGCCCGCCGTCGTCGACCCCCAGGACGGCGTCGGCCGGCCCCTCGCGCCGGTCGACCGGGACGACGGACTCCGCGTCGAGGACCAGCACCAGGCGCGGCAGGTACCACCAGTGCTCGCGGCGGAGCATGTGCGAGTCGGCGAGCGCCCGCGACGGCGGGTGCTTGCGGAGCTCCTGGTCGAGCAGCTCCTCGGCGAACAGCTCCCCGGTGCCGTCCTCGACCAGGGTGAGCCGCCCGGTGAGGGCCAGGGGGGACCACCGCGACCCGGTGAGGCGCGGGTCGGAGAGCACCAGCGCGGCGGAACCGGCGGCCGCGGCCGCGCGGGCGGTGGCCACCTGGGCCCAGGGCAGCGCGACGGCCGCCCGGCCGCCGAGCACGAGCGGGACGACGCCGGCGGCGCCCGGCGCGCCGCCGGGCACGGTCCACAACAGTTCGGCCACGCCTGCGGCGTGGACGGAGGCCAGACTTGTGGTGTCCATCGCCTGGATGTCTACTCCCTCCGACGGCGGCGACGTGGCCGCCCGTGGACCTGGGGGTTCGCCGTGCCCGCGTTCGTCGTGGCCGCCGTGGTCGGGGTGCTGTTCTTCCTCGGCTACCGGTACTACTCCAGCTACCTGGCCCGGAAGGTGTACGCCCTCGACCCGGCGTTCGTCACCCCGGCCCACCAGTTCAACGACGGCAACGACTTCGTGCCGACGAACAAGCACGTGCTCTTCGGCCACCACTTCACCTCGGTGGCCGGGGCGGCGCCGATCGTCGGGCCGGCGATCGCGGTGTTCTGGGGCTGGGGCCCGGCACTGACCTGGATCGTCCTGGGCACCATCTTCGCCGCCGGCGTCCACGACTTCGGCGCCCTGGCGGTGTCGGTCCGGCACAAGGCCAAGAGCATCGGCACCCTGGCCGGGGAGGTCATCAACGGCCGGGCGCGCAAGCTGTTCCTGGCGATCATCTTCTTCCTGCTGACGCTGGTGAACGCGGTGTTCGCCGTCGTCATCGGCAACCTGTTCGTCGCCAACCCGGGCGCGGTCATCCCGATCGTGCTGGAGATCCCGCTGGCGATCGCGATCGGCGTCTACATCTACCGGACCCGCTCCTCGGCGCTGCTGCCCTCGATCGTCGGCGTGCTGGTGCTCTACGCGCTGATCCTCGTCGGCAACGAGTTCCCGATCTCCCTCGACGGGCTCGCCGACGCGCTCGGCGTGGAGCAGACGCGCAACGTCTGGGTGGTCCTGCTCTTCGCGTACACCTGGATCGCCTCGCGCATCCCGGTGTGGGTGCTGCTCCAGCCGCGCGACTACATCAACAGCCACCAGCTGTTCATCGCCCTCGGCGTGATCGCGCTCGGCGTCATCGTCGGCATGAACACCATCGCGGCCCCGGTGGTCAACGACGTGCCCGAGGGGTCGCCGAGCTTCTTCCCGTTCCTCTTCATCACCATCGCCTGCGGGGCGATCTCCGGGTTCCACTCGCTGGTCTCGTCGGGGACGACGTCCAAGCAGCTGGACAAGGAGCCCGACGCCCGGTACGTCGGCTACATGGGTGCCGTCGGCGAGGGCTCCCTGGCCACCGGCGCGGTCCTGGCCGCCACGGCGGGGGTCGCGGCCTCGCAGGCCGACTGGGAGGCGCTCTACCCGGACTTCGCGACGGCGTCGAGCGGTGCGACCGGCAACTTCGTCAACGGCGTCGCCGCCTTCGCCAACAACCTGGCCGTCCCGCTCGACCTGGCGACGATCTTCGCCGCCGTCGTCGTCATCAGCTTCGCGGCGACGACGATGGACACCGGCGTCCGGCTGCAGCGCTACGTCGTCCAGGAGATCGGCGAGCTGATCGGGGTGCGGGCGCTGTCGCGCAACCTCACGCTGGCGACCACCGTCGCGGTGCTCATCCCGCTGGGCATGGCGCTGCTGCCCGGCGGCGGCGAGGCCGGTTACACCTTCGGTGTCCTGTGGCAGCTGTTCGGCACGACCAACCAGCTCACGGCGGGGCTCGCGCTCTCGGTGATCGCGGTGTGGATCACCCGGCGCGGCCGCAACCCGATCGCGGCGCTCGTCCCGCTGGTGTTCCTGCTGGCGATGACCACCTGGGCGCTGGTCGTGAACCTGCGCAACTTCGTCCGGGACGACCAGTGGGTGCTCGCGCCGCTGGACGCGCTGATCTTCGTGCTGGCGGTGTGGCTGATCGTCGAGGCGGCGATCGCGCTCCTCGCGGCGCGGCGGGAGCGGCCGGCCACCGTGGACGCCGGCGGGACCGGGGGCGGCCGGGAATCGGTCGTGGCCCGGGCCAACCCCGACGACGCGGTGTCCGACCGGCCGGTCGGTGGGCCGGACCGGGACGGCCGCGGGTGACCCGGGTCGTCCTCGTCCGGGGGCCGCGCGCGGCCTCCGGGTCGGGCGGCTGCTGCGGTGGCGAGGTCCGGCCCTTCGACGAGGGCGGCTCGCACCGCCACGTCCCGCCGGCGGACGCGGTCGGCGACGTGTACCGCGCGCTGCGCGCCCGGCTGCCGGACGACGTCGCCATCGAGGTGGTGTCGCCGTCGAACTGGCTGTGGCTGGTGCCGGAGCTGGTCCGGGCCGGGCGCCGCCGCGGGTTGCGGGGTGCCGCGCTGCGCCGCTCGGTGCGCGCGGGCATGGCCGTGGAGTCCCTCGTCGTGGACGGCGTGGTGGTCGCCTCGGGCGGGTTGCCCGAGCCGGGGGCCGCCGTCGCCGCGGTGGAGGCCGAGCTGGCGTTGCGCTGACTGTGAGGCTGGCCGGGTCGGTTCGTCGGTGATGGGCTGACTGCTGGCGGCAGCGGGCGTGACCCTTGCTCTGACTGGCCTCGTGCCTTTG
>NZ_SSXC01000101.1 GCF_021699055.1 Blastococcus sp. MG754426
TTCCTGCTTGGCTACACGCCTACAACCACCACCGGCCCCACACCGGCATCGGCGGCCACCCACCCATCAGCCGCTTGACCAACCTCCCCGGTCAGTACAGCTAGCCACCAACGACCTCGACGCCTACAGCCGGTACCTCGGTCGCAGCGGAGCCGACCCGGGCTCCCCTGCCGCGCTCGCCGTGCTGCCGCCCTATCTCAACGTGGCACCCGACCAGAGCACCCAGGAGTTGTTGAACTGGGTCCATGGCGCACTATGCGACGCCCCTCGCCGGCGAGTACCGGCGGTCGAGGTGATCAGCCGTTGGCCGGCCAGCCGCCCCGACCGCCTCAACAAGGCCGAGACCGACCTGCTGGCCACGCTGCTCGAACGACAGGGTGTCGGCATCGAACCCGACGTGCGTTACGGCGGCACGCCACCTGCTCCCCACGGAGACATCGTTCTGTTCACGCTGCCCAACGCCACCGCTGGAGGTCTCCCGGCGGAGTTGAGCCCCGACTACGGGTGCGCACTCGTGCTTCTCCAGTTGGCCGCCGCCGTGGCCGCCGCGGACGGGTCGGTCGCCGACACCGAAATCACCGCGATGCTCGACCACCTCAGCCGCGGCCTGAGCCTCAACGTCACCGAACACGCCCGCCTGCACGCCCACCTCGAACTCGTCATGCGACGTCCGCCCACGCCGGCTGCCCTGCGTAAGCGCACCGCGGCCCTGGACGACACACAACGCCAACAGGCAGCGGACCTGCTTCTGGCTGTAGCCGCCGCAGACGGAATGATCAGCCCGGCAGAGACCAACCAGATCAGCCGCTTGTTCACCATCCTGGGCTTCGAGGCCACTGACGCCTACGCCCAGATTCACGCCGCCGCCACAGCCCGCCGGGTGCCCGATCCGATGTCTGCGGCGCGCACCGCCGGGCCGGTAGCCCTTGACTTCGCCCTGCCCGCGCGTCCGGATAGCAGCGCCGCCCCGCGCGGTAGGCACGCCGCCCCCGACGCTCTGGACGCCGTGGCTGCCGTGACGTTGGACCCCGAGGTGCTGGCACGCACCCGCCGCGACAGCGAGCACGTAGCCGCGCTGCTCGCCGACATCTTCCTCGACACCGTCGACGAACCCGAGAGCACCACGACACTCACCCCCGCAGCAACCCCCACCATCCACGCGAATGGCACCGGCGTCGCCAACGTGCTCGCCGGCCTCGACGCACCACACAGCCACTTACTGCATGCCCTGACCGAGCAAGCCGTGTGGGACCGGGCCACCTTTCTCCGCTTGTGCAGCAGCCAGAGGCTGCTGCCTGACGGTGCCATCGACACCCTCAACGAGGCCGCGGTCGAGGCCACCGGTGAACCGGTCTGCGAAGGACACGACCCCATCGAGATCAACAGTTTCGCGCTGGAGGAGATGCTGCGGTGACCACCCCCCAGACACCGGCGACGGCCGGTTGGCTGCGCCCCCGCGAGCGTGACGCCATCATCAACTCCTTGCGCGCCGGCGTCGTCCCCCGCGCAGGCTTCCAGCACGTCCAGGTCGGCCGCGCCGGCGAAGTCAAAGCACTCGCCGCCGACCTCGACCGCATCGCCGACGGCGGCTCCATGATCCGCTTTGTCATCGGGGAGTACGGCGCAGGCAAAACCTTCTTTCTGTCGCTGACCAGCTCCATCGCCGCGGAGAAGAAGCTCGTGACCGCCCGCGCTGACCTGACCCCCGACCGCAGACTGCAGTCCACCACTGGCCAGGCCCGGTCGCTGTACGCCGAACTGATGCGCAACCTCGCCACCCGCGCAGCACCCGACGGCGGCGCCCTGCCCGCCGTGGTCGAGCGCTTCGTCACGTCAGCTCGCACCGAGGCCGACAGCACGGGCACCGACGTGGGTCAGGTGATCAGCGACAAGCTCGCCACCCTGTCGGAGATGGTCGGCGGATACGACTTCGCGCACGTCATTGGCTGCTACTGGCGCGGCTACGACACCGGCAACGACCAACTGAAGACTGACGCGATCCGCTGGCTGCGCGCCGAGTACACCACCAAGACCGAAGCTCGGGCAGCGCTCGGGGTCCGCACGATCATCGACGATGCCAGCTTTTACGACGCCCTCAAGCTCATGGCCACCTTCGTGCGGCTGGCCGGCTACAGCGGTCTGCTCATCTGCCTTGACGAGATGGTCAACCTCTACAAGCTGGCCCACACGCAGGGCCGCAACAGCAACTATGAGCAGGTTTTGCGCATCGTCAACGACTGCCTGCAGGGCCGCGTGTCCGGCCTCGGCGTGTGCTTCGGCGGAACACCCGAGCTGCTCATGGACAGCCGTCGAGGCCTGTACAGCTACGAGGCGCTGCGTAGCCGCCTGGCCGAGAACGCTTTCGCTGTCGGTGGCCTCGTCGACATGTCCAGCCCGGTGCTGCGGCTGGCCAACCTGACACCCGAGGACATGTACGTCCTGCTCACCAAGCTGCGGCACGTCTACGCCGCCGGGGACCCCGCCAGCTACCTGTTGCCCGATGAGGCGCTGCACGCCTTCATGCAGCACTGCGCCACCCGGGTCGGCGACGCCTACTTCCGCACGCCCCGCACCACCATCCGCGAGTTCCTCAATCTGATCGCCGTCCTGGACCAGAACCCCGGCCTGGACTGGCGAACACTCATCGGCCGAGTGGAGCTCGCGCCGGAGGCCAACCCCGACCTGCAGCCGCTGCCCGACCCGGTCCCGGCCACGCGCGAGGAACGGCCAGTCGTGGCACCGGGCTTCGCTCCGCCGCCACCAACCGCCGCCGTAGGCGCCTCGGTCGGGCGGGACAGCAAGACCCTGGGCACCGAGCAGGACGACGACCTGGCCAACTTCCGGCTCTGACCGCGCCGTGAGCGACGTCCCCCGCCCTCAGCCTGTCAGCCCGACATCTCCGCCAGCGGCGGAGAGTCGCGCGTTCGATCGGCTGCATCCGCACGTGCAGCGCTGGATCTACGACAATCACTGGACCGGGCTGCGCGATGCGCAGGAACGCGCCGTCCCGCTGCTCATCCAGCCATCCGGTGACGTTCTCATCTCCGCCGCCACGGCCGGCGGAAAGACCGAAGCGGCTTTCCTCCCGATCATCAGCAACCTGCTCGATGACCCGGCTCCCGGTCCGGGCCTGCAAGCCTTGTATGTGGCGCCACTCAAGGCGCTTATCAACGATCAGTACGCGCGGCTCACCGACCTGTGCGACGGCACGGACGTCCCCGTCCATCGGTGGCACGGCGACGTTGCCGCCGACCGCAAGACCAAGCTGCTCAAGGCCCCTTCGGGCATTCTGCTCACCACCCCGGAGTCATTGGAAGCGCTGTTCGTGCTGCGCGGCACCAAGGTCGCTGCTCTGTTCGCGCAGCTGCGGTACGTCGTCATCGACGAGCTGCACGCCTTCCTAGGAACCGAACGCGGAGCGCAACTGCGCTCGCTGCTGCATCGACTGGAACTCACCGTGCGACGGCGGGTCGCCCGTGTCGGCCTGTCAGCAACCCTGGGCGACATGCAGCTGGCCGCCGCGCAGTTGCGGCCGGCCGCTCCCGATCAGGTCAGCCTGATCGAGTCCGCCAGCGGAGGGCAAGACCTCCGGCTCGCCATCCGTGGCTACCTCGACAGCGCACCACGCCCCGCAGGTCCCACCCCGACATCCGCCGTGGGTGACGCGGAGGAGGACGTCGGCGAAGACGCCACCCTCACCAGCACCCGCCTCATCAGGGCACACCTGTTCGACGTCCTCCGCGGCACCGACAACCTCGTCTTCGCGAACTCCCGCAGCCGAGTCGAGATGTACGCCGACCAGCTCCGCCAGTTGTGCGAACAGGCACACCTGTCCAACGAGTTCTTCCCGCATCACGGCAGCCTGTCCAAAGAACTCCGCGAGGACGTCGAAGCGGCACTCAAAGACCCCGCTCGCCCAGTCACCGCCGTGGCCACCACCACACTGGAGATGGGCATCGACATCGGCAGCGTCGCCTCAATCGCCCAGGTCGGCCCGCCACCAAGCGTCGCCGGGCTGCGCCAACGACTCGGCCGCTCCGGGCGCCGCGGTGAACCGGCGATACTGCGGACCTACATCACCGAACCGGAGATCGATCCCCGCACACCACTCGCCGACCAGCTCCGCGGATCGCTAGCGCAGACGATCGCGACGATCGAGCTCCTACTCGACGGCTGGTGTGAACCACCCGATGCGGCGGTCCTGCACACCTCCACCCTCGTCCAACAGCTGCTCAGCCTGATCGCCCAACACGGCGGCGTCACACCGCAGGATGCCTACCGGGCGCTGTGTGATGCCGACGGCCCGTTCTCGGCGACCACCCCGTTCCGGTTCAAGGCACTCCTGCGGTCCCTCGCTGATAGAGAGGTCATCGACCAGAGCCGCGACGGGACGCTGCTGCTCGCCGAAGTGGGGGAGCGGACGGTCAACCACTACAGCTTCTACGCCGCCTTCACCAGCCCGGAGGAATACCGGCTCCTCCACGGCGGCCGACAGCTCGGGGTCTTGCCCATCGACTTCCCGCTCTACATCGGTCTCGGTCTGATCTTCGGCGGCCGCCGGTGGCGAGTCACTGGCATCAATGATCGTCAACGCACCATCGACCTGACCCGGGCAGCAGGCGGGCGGCCACCCACCTTCGCCGGTGACGGCGCCGCAGTGCACGACCGCATCCGTGCCCACATGCGGGACCTGCTGGCCAACGACCGCGTACCCGCCTTCCTCAACGCTACCGCCCGCCAGTTCCTTGTCGAAGCCCGCGACACTTTTCACCGGCACGAGCTCGCCCACAGGAGTCTGCTGCCCCGCGGATCAGCCACGATCCTCGTTCCCTGGGTCGGCACACGAACGGCCAACACCCTCACCGTCCTGCTTCGCCATCACGGTGTCGAGGCGACCAACGACGGACTGACCATCACCTGCGAGCGAGACGACCCCACCCAGGTGATCACGGTGCTCGCTTCGCTCGCCTCCACAGGGCCGGAAGATCCGCGTGCACTGGCGGCCTCGGTCCACGGCAAACAGGCAAACAAGTACGACATGTGGCTCGATGACGCCCTCCTCGACGAGGACTACGCCGCCCAATCACTCGACACGACCAGCGCCCATCAAACGGTCCTGCGCCTCCTCACCGAAGCGAACGCCGACCGGCCTTGACCTTGGCAGCACCGGCGTCTCGGCTCCCGCACCGAGACACGTGAGCACGAGCCAAGGAGCCGACGGACCAGGCACGCGGCCGGTGGCCTCCTACCGTGGGGATGTGCCGCGTCACCACCTCGTTCCACAGATGTATCTGCGGAACTTCGCCGACGAGCGTGGGCTGCTGCGACTGGTGGACCGGAATGACCTGAGCCGGTCGATCCCCAGCAGCGTCAACAACGCGTGCAACGAAGTCGGCTTCTATGCCTGGCGACCGGGTCTGCGAGCCGATGAGGTCGACGATCCTTCGATGCTCGACCCAGGACACGTCGAAGGTCTGCTCAGCGTGTTCGAGGGGCGGGCGGCCGCAGTCATCGCGCAGATCCTGCAGTCCGGACAGCCTCCAGAGACCCTTGAACAGCGGTACGACCTGGTGCACTTCGTGGCATTACAAGCCGCTCGGGGACGACGCTTCCGCGAAGACTTGAGCCAGACCGCCACATGGGCAGCCCGGCAGCACCTCCGGGAGACCGTAACTGTCGACCACGTCAGGCACTGGCTGACCGAGCAGGGCCTGCCCCACGGACGCTCCGACATCCAGGCATTCCTTGACCGAATCCTGGGACCGGACGGTCCTCGCCTCCTGCCCGACACGACCTTCGCGATCCAGCAGGCCCTCCGCTTCGCGCTGATCGACGTTGCTCCACGGCTGTGGACAGGCCTGTGGCGTATTGCCGAGTTCGCCGAGCCGGCGCTGCTGAGCAGCGATGAGCCAGTCGTGCCCTGGCACCCCGACGAGGAGCCCGTGACCGTGCTGACCGCGCCGGTCGTGTGGCTTCCGCTAGGACGGCGGCACCTACTGGAAATAAGCCACCCCTCCTCCGTCACCACCGCGTCTTATGACCAAGACCCGATAGGTCCCCAGCTGGTAAACGCCCTCGTCGCGACACAGGCGGAGCGGTGGATCTTGCACCACCCAGAAGACCGCGACCTGATCAACGGCACCGACGTCGGCGTCCGCACCGAGTGGGCCGATGAGGTGCTCGACACGAGGGTCGACGGCGATCTGGTCCGCGAGTTGCGTCGGCTGAGACGACTGCCGAAGAAGTGAGCGCCCGTCCCAACCGCAGGAACCGAAGAGCAGCCGATTTCGGACATCAAGTGCCTGTCGAAGCGGCGACCACTTCGGCTGCGCCTCGCCGCCTTGCAGGGGTGCTCGTCTCCCCGAACGACGGTCAGCGGACCATCCCGCCACGTCGATGTCCGGCTTTCCAGCCAACCTGAGCGTCAGAACGCTCCGACGCCGCTCCATTCAGCGCGTACGTCGACGGCCTCGGGTAAGCCGTCAACTCAACCACGGCCGCGACTACCCCAAGTAGCAGTGAAGACCGCGAACATCAGATGCAGTTCCAGCTCGCTGGTCACGAGCGTCGCCCCACGGGTTGATCGACCAAACGCCCGCTGAGTCGGTGGACACTGTGTCGCATGGGTTCATGCCCAGCGGCCGCAAGGGCCGGCTAGGAGCCCGAGGCGGCATCCACCATGGCCTGCTCAGCCCGGCCTGCGCCCCCGGTTGCTGGCGACCCCTGGCCGCCCCGGAACAGGTAGCCTGCGCCCTAGGCAGCCCGTTCAGTCCCTGGGCGCACCGTTTGCAGCCGTGGGAGCAAGTCCCCGCCGGGAATCTTCTCGACCTTGCTGAGCGGTTGAAACTGCCTCACAGCCATCGTCCGCTCCCACTGGATGCCATCGACGACGTAGCAAATCAACGCTCGCCATGACTTGTCGGCCTGCCGCACCCAACCCCTTCGTTGGCCGTGATGCCATACCCCGTCGAAATGTCGGGCCCTCACCGGCGATGACACGGTGGAGACCAGCACGTCGCCCGATCGGATGAGACGAGCGTCCACCTGCACCTCGCCGATGGCTACGCCAGCTGCATCAGCAAGCAGGCGCGCTGCGGCGTCGTGGGCGGCATTCGGCTCTTTCACTGGAGTGCTCAGCTGTAGTTCTGGAATGTGTACGTACCAGGTCAGGGCTTGACGCTCGACTAACGCCACGTGTTCCACGGTGGTATCCCTTGGGCTTTTGACGAGCCCCGTAATCAGTCCACGGTGAGGCCCGACGAGGACTCGACACCCGCGCGTGATTGGGCGACCCCAATAGCTGGATGCTCAACCAGGGGATCTAGTCCCCGCGCCTTTCGGCTTGGACGTGACGACCTGTGGAAGACCATCCTCGGTTTCGGGTGAGATGGCAATGTTCCGCGTCTTCCGGGCGTGGCGGTCCACCGTGGTGGCACCTCGACGCAGCGCGTGGAGGCGAGAGGCTGCAGCGCCGCCTGGGCGAAGACGGTGCAACGAGCCGAGGTGACCGAGCAGACTGGAGCACTTAGCGCGATCGTCGTCTCCTTAGTGCGGTCAACGCCAGGCCGAAGACCACGGAACAACGCCCGAGGCGATCGAGCACCAGGTCGGGCAGCTGATGACGAAGTAGCCGGTCGTTCATCCTGACGGTCGTGACCGCGGCCGACCGATCCGGCGCCGGCAAAAGCCCAGCGGCCAGCGCCTAGATGCAACCCCGATCGTGCCCCCGGCAGCGTCACCATTGCGCCTGACGGACGGGTGCAACAAGGCCGCTCGCGCCAGCTGTCCATAGCCAGCACACGCGTCAAGTGAGCGTGAGCCTGCTGCAATCTCGGTTACGGCTGTGGTGACCGGCCATGGTGCGGTCGCGGTCCGGCCGAGGCCCGGTAGGTGGCACGCGCGGCAGCGATCGTCGCGTACAGCGGGTGTGCCTTGTTGTGGTCCTGGTTGAGTGGCGGCCCCAGGTCGTTGATGACTGCAGCTTCGACGTCCTTGGGGTCGGGGTGCTCCACCCACGTCACCCGTAGGTGTTCGCGCATCCATCCCGAGAGGCGCTCCTCGTCGGCGTCGATCGGCACGACGCGATCTGTGGTCCATCGGGTGGTGTAGCCCTCGGACGGCATCAGCAGCGCGACCAATGCCCGGCGCAGGGTGGACGAACCGGTCGGCCCTCGAAAGTGATTACGCGCGACCCTCTTCCAGAGATTGCTCGCAAGACCGATGTACAGAAGTTGCAGCCCTCGGTCGTTGGGGTGCGAGGGCCCAGCTACTTCCGGCAGTACTCCAGGGGTTGACCACCAGGCGTAAAGCCCCGATGCGCGAGGGAGCCGGGCAGTTGCTGCGTCAGCGCTCACAGGCGGGCCGCACAACTTCCTGGCAACAGAGAGCGCGTCCATGCCTGCAGCCTCTCACTGCCGCCACGGGGCGACCAAAGCGGCTGTGAGCTCGGCGCCGAGTAGAGGAGGCGCTGCCTTCAGCGCAATCGGCCTAGTGATCAGCACAAGGTGGCGAGGCGTAACAGCCGCCACCTTGTTCTCCAACGGGCTATCAGATGGACCGTTGGACGACGAGTGGCGAGCGTGAACGGGTCACGCCACGATCCGCTTGTGACTGCTGGGTTGCCTTCGCCGTTGCGACACCACCCGATCCTCGACAATCCTGCGCTGGCGTCGCTGCATGAGCAGAAGCTGCTGCACGAGGAAACGGCGGCGGTGCTGGAAGCACGAGCCGGCGCGACCGATGGCCCGCAGGCCGAAGCGCTCCTGCGGAGGGCACGTCGACGTCGAGCGATGGCCGCCCGCCTCGCTGCTTACCTGCGCGACGAGGCCGGTCGATCGCAAGCGGCGGCGGAGACGCGGCACCCCAGCGGAAGAGGCTGACCACCCGACACCCAGCCAGCGTGCGGCAAAGCAAAGGAAATACGAGCCAAACGCACCTCGTGTCTCTCTTCCGTCTCACCTTGCAGGCGACGTCCGCGTGTTGTCGCAGCCCGCGGCGATACGCGTCCGAGGCTGTGGCTCGTGACCGAAGTCATCAAGAGGGCGGTGGATGCCGAGGTCTATGCCGCCCGCTGGATGAGGGCCCTCGGCTTCTATGACGCGCAGGAGACTCCCGCCAGCGGAGACGCCGGTATTGACGTCATGTCGGCGGGGGCCGTGGCGCAGGTAAAGATGGCGGCGAAGCAAGTTGGACGCCCAGAGGTACAGAGCTTCGTGGGTGCGGTACATGGCCACCCCGACTAGCACCGTCTGTTCTTTTCATGAAAGGGTTACTCGTCCAACGCGATCGAGTACGCCGAGCAGACTCGGGTCGCGCTGTTCACCTATGAGCTTAGCGGGTCGTACATGCCCGCCAACGCGTACGCGCACAATCTCTGCGCAGTGCCGCACGGGCTCCCACTTCTCGCGAGGACTCCGTCCGGTGCGACCGCAGCGCAGGGTACGCCCCTGTGGTGGACACCGCGCCGCATCCGACAGAGCGTTCCCGGCGCCGTGCTCCTAGGCGTGGTCGCCTTCTTCATCACCCATCCCGACTGTTTCATCCAGGTTCTCGTTTTCGCCTGTTTCATGTTCTTCGCCTGGGGATGGCTCGGCGGCAGTAAGCCGAAGAAGAGCAGACGGCGAGCGCGGCGACGCCGGTAGGCGAGCCCGCAGCCGCGGGTCGCGGTGCGGTGGCCTGGCTCCCGGGCATCCGCGGGACGTCGGTGCCCGTCGCCCGGCGTTGGCGCCTCAGATTGCCGCACCAGCGGGAGGCATGTCGGCTTTGATGTCGCTGGCGGGCCGGAAGTCCCCGGGCAGGGGTGAGTCGAGAAAGCCGACCGGTGCAGCGAGTGACTCCTCGGCCACCACGGCGTCACAGTCGTGTTGTAGCCAGTGGGAGACGTCGGCACTGCGTGACAGTGGCCTCAGTGGTGGCACCTCGAAGGACAGCGTCCAGGCGAACGGCTGCAGCGCCGCCTCGGCGAAGACAGTGCAACCAGCCGGACTGGCGGAGCACACCGGAGCGCTCATCCGCGCTCGTCCTCCCACGACCACGGTCAGTCCTAGTCGAAGACCCCTCGGCAGCCGCCCAAGATGACCGAGCAGCAGGTCGGATAGCTCGGGATGGCGACGCAGTAGCCGGTCGTGCACGCCGACGGCCATGACCGCGGCCAACCCGGCGCGCGCGACAGCCCCTAACGGCCAGCCGCCCAGTTGCAGATCTATGGTGCCGGGTAGATGCCCAACCTGTTGCGCTTGGCCGGCGAGTGCATCGGTGACTGTTCGAGCCAGCTCCCCGTAGGCAGGTACGACACGTCGACCCAGCGTGTGATTGCACGGTCCGCAGAAGACATACCCGCCGACACCACGCTGCGAGGAGACCCAGCCACTGCTGGGAAAGGCCAGCGGGTCAGGTGAGGTCGCGGCCGTCCAGGATGACGTCCCGCGAGCACGGCGAGTGTTTCCGGCTGAAGCCGGTGGCACGTGCTCGAAGGTGAGTTCCCGTGTGTCGCCGCAGACCCGGCACCGTCCGACGTGACGCTCCAGCGGAAGGAACGCATGCGGGTCGTCAAGACCCGCCAAAAGGTCACCCAGCAGATCACGTGCGACGGCCAATCCCGTCGGCGCCACCACGGGCAGCGGATCGTCGGATCGGCGCATGATCGTGAACTCGTCACCACCGCCATGGCCGTTCAGCTGACCAGACATTCAGACTCCCCACCGAAACGCAACCGGGGCAGCGCACGAGACAACGGACACCGAAGCCACGCTCGGTCTCCGGCGTGCGCCAACCCGGGGAGGCCAACCCTGGGCCGCCTCTCACCGCTGCGGGTGACAGACAAACGCCAAGGTCTACGCCGACCCAGGTGTTGCGTCGACAAAGTAGCCGTGTCCACCCCGACCTCGGCGGCCGTCCTGACGGCGCAACGAGTGCTCGACCTGCCCAACAGTTGCCTAAGCCGAGGTGAAGCGGGCTTCGTCGAAGCGCTCAGCAATCTGGCAGCCCTGTCCAAGTCCAAAGAACAACGCACAGTCATGACCGCGATCGCTGACACTCTCCTTGCCGGCAGTGGTCACACCCGCTCGCCAGCTGACCAAGACCTCTGGTTCTACCTCCACGGGTCCGGTCAGAACTGCCCCGATCTCACCCTCGTGAGCGAAGCCAGCAACCGAGTGGTTGCCGTGATCGAGGCCAAGCTCAACGCACACGCCGCGGCCACGGCGTGGAGTACCTTCAACGCTGCACAACCCTTTGCCAAGGACCCCCTGAAGCACTTACGGCGACAGCTCAAGCCTCGCACCGCAGCAGCGCATCCCTGGTCACCCACCTGCGGGTGCAGCTGGCACACCACGCCTGACAAGACCGGCCTAGTCACTCCAGCCGTCGCCCAGATCGACTCCTACCGCCTGACGCGCACCTGGGTCGACAACACACCTGACATCGTCCTCGATGACCCCACACAGGCGGCCTGGATCGTTCTGGACCGCAGTGCCCGACCGATCAGCGCCTTGTTCAAGGGAGCGTTAACGATTACGGAGTGGCATCCGGCCAACATCGCCGACCTTGCAGCAACCGTCTCCCGTCTGCACGCCACCTGCCGCGAGGCGGAGTCCCGTCAGGCGCTGCGAGCAGTCGCCTTCCACCTCCTCAACTAAGGCCCTGCCGATCGCGCGCAGCCCGGATGGCCGCAGCGAAGACAGGGCCCGAACTAGGCGGCTCTTCCGCGTAGCGGGTGGCCAGGGCGGACCCGGCTGACTCGGGCAAAGCCCATTCAAAGGCGTTGAGTCAGGCGTTGATGTACAGGTGAAAGACGGATTGGCGACCGCTAGGGCGCGTCTCCTAAGTCGTTAGCCACATGGTGATGGCCCGGAGGACGACGGCTCCTCGGTAGACGGTGGCGAGCCTGTCGTAGCGGGTGGCGATG
>NZ_SSXC01000102.1 GCF_021699055.1 Blastococcus sp. MG754426
CGTTGAGGTTGACCGACTCCTGCCGGCGGTCGCCCTCGTCGTGGCCGAAGATGCGGTTGACGCTCATGGCCAGCAGGTGGCCGGTGCCCGGCTCGACCGGTTCCCCTACCCGCCGCCGCGGCGCTGACCGGTCGCCGGCGAGCTCGTCCAGCGTCTGGGTGGTGAGCCAGCCGAGCAGCACGACCAGGTGGAGCAGGAAGAGCCACAGGGCGAGCGCGACGACGCCGCCCACGACGTCCAGGTCGCCGAACGGTGCGCCGAGGTCCAGCGGCAGCGCCAGGAACAGCACGAAGCCCTGGAGGAAGCCCGACAGGCAGGCGGCGGTGAACAGGGCCCCGACCAGCAGCGAGCGCCACCGCACGCGGCCCCCGCCGACGACGCGGAACCCCCAGGCCAGCGGCAGCGTCAGCGCCGCCAGCACCGCGTAGTAGCCGAGGGCCACCTGGCCGGTCGTGGCGAGGGCGCCGCCGCGGTCGGCCAGGTCGGCCATCTGCGCCGCGGCGAGCAGCAGCGGGTAGAGCAGCACCGGGGCGAGCAGCAGCAGGGGCAGCGCCGCGAGCCGGCCGCGCCAGGCGGTGTGGCCCTCGTGCCGTCGCTCGGAGAACCGCAGCAGGGCGCGCCGGAGCCCCTCGCCGTAGAGGGACATCGGCAGCAGGGCCAGCAGCGCCCCCAGCGGGTCCAGGCCGGCCCCGGCCTCGACCAGCCGGTCGAGCGCGGCCGGCGCGCCCAGTTCACCGGGCAGCAGGTCACCGACCCGCTCGCCGAGCTCGCGCACCCGCTGGGAGGAGGTGATCCAGGCGGTGATCCCGAACGACAGCACGAGCAGCGGGACGACGGCGATGCCCGCGTAGAAGGTGAGCCCGGCGGCGATCAGCATGAGGTCGCGGCCCCGCAGCCGGGCCCGTACCCCCGCGGGCAGGCCGCGCAGCACCGCAACGCCCCGCGGCCACCGGCTCACGGGCGGCCGGTCACGGGAGGGGCTCACGGCGGTCCATCCTCCGGTAGTGGTCCGGTGCGGCCGGGCCGAAACCGGTACGGCCCGGCGCCCACCGGCTGGGGCTGGCGGGAGATCCCGGGTGGCTGGGGCGGCTGTGACTCAGCGCGCAGGGAGAACTACACGAATGTTGTTCCGAGCATTGTCACGACCGGGTCACGGCCCCTACGGTGAGTACGTCCGTCGGGGCTTTCCGTCACTGCCGAGTGACCTCCGCCGGACGCCGTCGAGCGAGCCGGGCACCCGCGCAGGTGCGGTGCCGGACCGGGACCGCTGCGGCACCGTGATGGGACGGACCCCTCCGTCCCGGTGCGCGCGCAGAGGCCGGCCGGGCCCGGGAGGCGGCCGTGGACGAGATCGGAGAGCCGCCGCACCATGGCGACCCCCCTGCGCACCCCCGCCCGCCGCCGCACCGCCGGCCGGGTGGGGCTGTCCCTGGCCGGCGCCGTCGGCATCCTGCTCGCCACGGTCCCCGCCTCCGCGAACCCCGGCTCGCCCGGCACGTCCGGCGAGGCGGCCCGGCTGCTCGCCGAGCGCGGCCACCAGCTCGAGGTCGTCACCGAGCAGTTCAACGAGGCGCGCGACACGCTGACCGCCCAGCAGGCCGCCGCCGAGGCCGCCGCCGCGCAGCTGCAGCAGGCCACCGCCGACCTCGCCCGCGCCCAGGAGCAGGTGCGCGGCATCGCGCGCAGCGCCTGGACCGGCGAGGGCCTGGGCTCCTTCCAGGCCCTGCTCACCAGCGAGTCGGCCGACGAGTTCGTCAGCCGCGTGAGCATTCTGGAGACCATCTCCGGGCACCAGGGCGTGGTGCTGGCGCAGGCCGCCGAGGCCGGCGTGGCCGCCGCCCAGGCCCAGGCGACGGCGCAGGAGGCCGCCGCGCAGGCGCGGGCCACCTACGACTCCATCGCCGTGCAGCAGGCCGAGCTGCAGGAGCAGGTCGACGAGTTCCGCGCCCAGTTCGACCGGCTGAGCACCGCCGAGCGCCAGGCCGTGGCCGAGGCCCACCACGCCGAGGAGCGCGGGGGCGAGCCGCAGCGCGCCAGCCGTGACGAGCGCGAGGCGCCGGCGCCCGCCGCCCCGGTGGTTGCCGACAGCGCGGCGGCGCAGAAGGCCGTGGACGCCGCCATGGCGCAGCGGGGCAAGCCCTACGTGTGGGCGGCCACGGGGCCCAGCGCCTTCGACTGCTCCGGGCTGACCTCCTACGCCTACCGCGCGGCGGGGATCTCCCTGCCCCGGGCGAGCCGCAACCAGGCGGGCGTCGGCCGGGCGGTCTCCCGCGCCGAGCTGCGCCCTGGCGACCTGGTGTTCTTCTACAGCCCGATCAGCCACGTGGGCATCTACATCGGCAACGGCCAGATGGTGCACGCGCCGACGTCGGGCGACGTCGTCAAGGTCGCCAGCATCGACTCGATGGGCGGGTACGCCGGGGCACGGCGCGTCGCGGGCTGACCCCTAGCCCGAGCCCGGCCCGCTGACCTGCTGGAGCAGCCCCCAGACGAACACCGCCCGCACCCCGCCGGGGAGGTGGACCTCCGAGCGGGTGGGCACGCCGGTCGCGACGCCGCGCCCGCCGGGGAGCCCGGCGACGTCGTCGAGCACGTGCTCCCACACCAGCAGCCGGTCCGGGCCGGCCGCCGGCACCGGTGAGCCCGGCGCCCGGGCGAGGTGCTCGTGCAGCACCGCGCCGCCGGGCCCGCTGACGACCTCCCACCACTGGTGCGGCCACAGCGGCAGCGGCCAGCGCCGCACCTGGAGGTCCAGGTCGCCGACGCGCCGGTCCTCCAGCTCCTCCGGAGGGCCGAGCACCGCGGTGCGCAGGGCCAGCCCGCGCGGGGCCCGCCGCGAGTGCTGGAGAGCTTGCCAGCGGGTGTGCGCGGCGTGCGCCTCGCCGCGGGTGGCACCGAGCCTCGGCAGCGCCTCCGCCGTCAGGTCGGGCCGGATGTCGGCCATCCGGCGCAGCAGCACCAGGCAGAACTCCCGCCGGGCCAGTCCGCGCACGGGCCGACCCTGCCACCCTCCCCGCTGCCGCGAACATCACACCCCGGGCGGGGACGCCGCCGCCGGCCCGGTCGTTGACCGCGCGGACCCCGCCCCCGGAACCGAGGACGCCCGTTGAACCCGCGCACCGTCACCACCGCCTTCCGCCTCGTCGCCATCGCCGAGGCGATCACCTGGGTCGGCCTGCTGGCCGGGATGTTCGTGAAGTGGGTGCTGCAGACCTCCGAGGTCGGCGTCCAGGTGTTCGGGCCCATCCACGGCGGCGTCTTCGTCGTCTACGTCGTGGTGGCCCTCGTCGCCGCCCGGGTGCTGCGCTGGTCGCTGTCCACGACGCTGCTCGCACTGGCCGCCTCGGTGCCGCCGCTGGCCACCGTCTGGTTCGAGCGGTGGGCCACCCGCACCGGTGCGCTGCCCGCGCGCGAGGCGCTGACCGCCTGATCCGCCGGGCGGGGCGGTCGCTACGGTCGCCGTCATGCCCGAGCCCGTGCTGCCCTCCACCGCTCGCCTCCTGCTGGCCCGCACGGCGCGGGTGCAGCGCGACGGGCGGGCGCCCGGGCTGGTCGCCGGCGTCGTCCGGGACGGCGGGCTGGTGTGGTCGGCCGGCCGCGGCGAGGTGCCCGGGCGGCACACCGACGTCCAGTACCGGCTCGGGTCGATCAGCAAGACGGTGACGGCGGTCGTCGTCCTGCGGCTGCGCGACGAAGGGCTGCTGCGGCTCGACGACCCGCTGGAGCGCCACCTGCCCGGCACCCCGCTCGGCGACCGCACCGTCGGGCAGCTGCTCTCCCACCTCGCCGGTGCCTCCGCGGAGAGCCCCGGCGGATGGTGGGAGCGCACCCCGGGCGGTTCACTGGACGAGCTGGGCCTGGGCGAGACCGACGTCGTCCTCGGTGCTGCCCGGCGGTTCCACTACTCCAACCTCGGCTTCGGCCTCCTCGGTGAGCTCGTGGCCCGGCTGCGCGGCCGGTCCTGGGACGACGTCGTCACCGCCGAGGTGCTGGCGCCGCTCGGCATGGCCCGCACCACGCCGCGCCCGGTGGCGCCGGCCGCCGAGGGCTACGCGGTGCACCCGTGGGCCGACGTCGTGCTGCCCGAGCCCGAGCACCACGCCGGCGTGATGGCCGCCGCGGGGCAGCTGTGGGCGTCGCTGGCCGACCTCGGCCGGTTCGCCGCCTTCCTGCTCGGGGACACCGCCGACGTGCTGGACCCCGCGACGCTGGAGGAGATGACGGTGCCGGCCGGCGTGGACTCGTCGGCGCCGGGCTGGTCGGCCTACGGGCTGGGTCTCCAGGTGCTGCGGGTGGACGGGCGGACGCTGGTCGGGCACGGCGGCTCGATGCCCGGCTTCCTCGCCGGCGTGTTCGTCGACCGCGAGGAGCAGGCGGGCGCGGTGTCGCTGGCCAACACCACCAGCGGGCTGGACCCGCTGGTGTTCGGGCTGCTGGCCGACCTGCGGGTCGCCGAGCCGCGGGTCGTCGAGGCGTGGGTGCCCGCGCCCTCGCCGTTGCCCCTGGAGAGCCTCGGCGTCTGGTTCTGGGGGCCCGCGCCGTACGTGCTGCGCTCGGTCAGCGGCGGGCTGCTGCACCTGGGGCCGCTGCCGGGGCGCCCGGGGCGGGCCAGCCGCTTCGCCCGGGCGGACGACGGTGCCTGGCGGGGGCTGGACGGCTACTTCGCGGGGGAGGCGCTGCGCATCGCGGACGACCACCTGGACCTCGGCACCTTCGTCTTCACCCGCACGCCCTACGACCCGGCCGCCCCGGTGCCCGGCGGCGTGGACGAGCGCGGCTGGCGCTGACCCGTCCGCCGGGGCCACGATCAGGGGACCCGCGGACCTGATCGTCGCCGGGCCGTGTCAGGGGCGGTCGAAGGCGTCGATCGTGCTCTTGACGACCAGCCCGTAGGCCAGGTGTGGCACCAGGTCGCTCAGCCAGTCGGTCGCCGACCACGTGCGCGGGTCGGTGACGCCGAGGACGGCCATCGGGCCGTTGGCCGCCAGCATCGCGCCCAGGCCGGTCAGCACCGTGCCCACGGGCTTGGTGGAGAGCAGCCCCGAGGCCCGGGCCAGCCCGCCGACCACGCCGACCCCGACGCCGGCCACCAGCCCCGTCATCGGCCCGAGCCCCTGCACCCGGTTCTGCCGGGTCTGCTCGTCGCCGGGGATGGGCACGTGCGCCGCCGCGGCCAGCTTCTCGACGGTCTGCTCGGGGGTGGAGCTGCTGCCCCGGCCGCGCGCCACCATGTCCAGGTAGGTGACGGCGTTGAGCGCGGTGGTGCCGGCGGCTCCCGCGGCCGCCCCCCGGAGCGCCCAGCCCAGCGTGCTGATGCCGCGCCTGCCCTTGCCCGTCCGCCCCAGCGGGGTGCGCTTCGCCATGGGCCGTCCCGTACCCGGGCGCCGGCGCGGCACACCGCCACCCGGCTGGCGGTCGGGGGACGGGACACCCACGCTGGGCGGGTGGGCGACGTCGCCGCGCGGCTGGAGCGCGCCATCGGGGAGCTCCTCGCGCGCCGCCGCCCGGAGGCGTCCATCTGCCCGTCGGAGGCTGCTCGCGCCGTCGACCCCGCACGCTGGCGGGACCTCGTGCCGGAGGCGCGCAGCGCAGCGGGCCGGCTGGCCGACGCCGGCGCAGTCGAGGTCACGCAGGACGGCGCCGTGGTGGACGCGCGCAGCCCCCGGGGGCCGGTCCGGATCCGCAGACCCCGCTAGGAGCTCCCGGCGGCGCGGTGCAGCAGCGGGCCCACGCGCCGCTCGACGAACCGGCGCATCGCCAGGGCGGTGTCCACGCGCTGGACACCGGGGATGGCCAGCACCGCCTCGGTGGTGCGCCACAGGTGGTCGGCGTCGGTGGCCGCCACGTGGACGAGCAGGTCGGTGGCCCCCGACAGCCCGGTCACCTCGAGCACCTCGGGGAGCCCGGCCAGGGCGTCGCTGACCTCGGCCAGCCCGCGCTGCGCCACCTGCACCGACATGTAAGCGGTCAGCCGGTACCCCAGCGCCTCGGGGCGGACCCGCTGGTCGAGCGGGCCGAGGACGCCGTTGCTCTCCAGCCGGGCCAACCGGGTCTGGACGGTGTTGCGGGCGAGCCCGAGCCGCTGGGACAGCGCCATCACGCTGGCCCGAGGGTCCTCGGTGAGGGCCAGCAGCAGCCGAGCGTCCGTGGCGTCGATCTCCGGCACGCTGTGCAGTCTGGCAGCTCCGAGCGGCCTGCGGGGACCTTTCTGCGCAATCACCCCACCTCGTCCTGCGCAGATCGAAGCGCCCGAGGGCTGGCCAGCGGCGGGGCGACCGTGCCAGGATGTGTGAGGGCCGCCACACCCGGTGGTCCGGAACGTCCAGCACCACCGCGCCGCCGGTGACCCCGGCGGCGGTGGCCGACGGCGAGGAGCGCGACCGGTGACAGCGTTGCCCGAGACCACGGAGATGGTCGACCCCGTCCCGGGGGCCGCCGCCCCCCACCTGCCGCAGCGGTCGCAGCTGGTGCAGCTGCTCACGCCCGAGGGCGAGCGGGTCGAGCACCCCGACTACGCGCTGGAGATCTCCGACGAGGAGCTGCGCGACCTCTACCGCGACCTGGTGCTGGTCCGCCGGTGGGACGTCGAGGCGACCGCCCTGCAGCGGCAGGGCGAGCTCGGCATCTGGGCCTCGCTGCTGGGCCAGGAGGCGGCGCAGATCGGCGCCGGCCGCGCGATGGCCCCCTCCGACATGGCCTTCCCCACCTACCGCGAGCACGGCGTCGCCTGGACCCGCGGGGTCGACCCGCTGCACGTGATCAGCCTGTTCCGCGGCGTGGACAACGGCGGCTGGGACCCGGTGGCCACGGGCTTCAACCTCTACACCGTGGTCATCGGCGCGCAGTGCCTGCACGCCACCGGCTACGCCATGGGCCTGCAGCGCGACGGTGCCGAGACCGCCACGCTGGCGTTCCTCGGCGACGGCGCGACCAGCCAGGGGGAGGTGAACGAGGCGATGATCTGGGCGGCCAGCTTCTCGGCCCCCGTCGTCTTCTTCTGCCAGAACAACCAGTACGCGATCAGCGTGCCGCTGGAGCGGCAGTCGCGCGTCCCGCTGTACCAGCGTGCCGCGGGTTTCGGCTTCCCGGGCGTGCGGGTCGACGGCAACGACGTCCTGGCCGTCCTGGCCGTCACCCGGCAGGCGCTGCAGGCCGCCCGCGAGGGCCAGGGGCCGACGTTCATCGAGGCGTTCACCTACCGCATGGGCGCGCACACCACCTCCGACGACCCCACCCGCTACCGGTTGGCCAGCGAGCTCGAGGAGTGGAAGCTGCGCGACCCGATCGCCCGGCTCAAGGCGTACCTCTCCCGCCAGGAGAAGGCGGACAGCGCGTTCTTCGACTCGGTCGAGCGCGAGGCCGACGAGCTCGCCGAGCGGATCCGCAGCGGCACCGTCGAGATGCCCGACCCGGACCCGGCCGCCATGTTCGACACCGTGTACGCGGAGCAGACCCCGTGGCTGGCCGCCCAGCGCGACGAGTTCGTCGCCTACCGCGCGAGCTTCGAGGAGGCCGGCGAGTGAGCACCGAGACCCTGACCATCGGCAAGGCCCTGAACCTGGGCCTGCGCAAGGCGATGGAGGACGACGCCAAGGTCGTGCTGATGGGGGAGGACATCGGCAAGCTCGGCGGCGTCTTCCGCATCACCGACGGCCTGCAGAAGGACTTCGGGGAGGCGCGCGTCGTCGACACGCCCCTGGCCGAGGCCGGCATCCTGGGCACCGCCGTGGGGCTGGCGATGCGCGGCTACCGGCCCGTCTGCGAGATCCAGTTCGACGGCTTCGTCTTCCCCGCCTACAACCAGATCGTCACCCAGGTCGCGAAGATGCACGCCCGCTCCCAGGGCCGGTTGCCGATGCCGATCGTCATCCGCATCCCCTTCGGCGGCGGCATCGGCGCGGTCGAGCACCACAGCGAGAGCCCCGAGGCGTACTTCGCGCACACCGCCGGGCTCAAGGTGGTCGCCGTCAGCAACCCGGTCGACGCCTACTGGGGCATCCAGCAGGCGATCGCCCACCCCGACCCGATCGTCTTCCTCGAGCCCAAGCGGCGGTACTGGGAGAAGGCCGAGGTCGACACCGGCGCGACGCCCGACCCGCTGTTCGCCTCGCGCGTCGTCCGCGGTGGCGACGACGTCACGGTGCTCGCCTACGGCCCCATGGTGAAGACGGCGCTGCAGGCCGCCGAGGCGGTCGCCGAAGAGGGGCGCTCGCTGGAGGTCGTCGACCTGCGCACCGTCTCGCCGCTGGACCTGGAGCCGGTGTTCGAGTCGGTGCGCCGCACGGGCCGCTGCGTCGTCGTCCACGAGGCGCCGGTGACCCTCGGGCTCGGCGCGGAGATCGCCGCCCGGGTGACCGAGACCTGCTTCCACTCCCTGGAGGCGCCGGTCCTGCGGGTCGGGGGGTTCGACACCCCCTACCCGCCGTCGAAGCTCGAGGAGGAGTACCTCCCCGACCTCGACCGGGTGCTGGACGCCGTCGACCGCGCGATGGAGTTCTGAGCCGTGACCCAGCGACAGTTCAAGCTCCCCGACGTCGGTGAGGGGCTCACCGAGGGCGAGATCCTCCAGTGGATGGTGGCCGTCGGCGACACGGTGGCGGTCAACCAGCCGCTGTGCGAGGTGGAGACGGCCAAGGCCGCCGTCGAGCTGCCCTCGCCGTGGGCCGGCACCGTCGTCGAGCTGCTCCACGAGGCGGGCACGATGGTCGACGTCGGCGCGCCGATCATCACCATCGACGTGGGTGGTGGGGCCCCGGCGGCGGAGTCCTCCGGTGAGCAGGCCGCCGGGAGCCCGGAGCCGGCCGCGGGGCTGATCGGCGGGGCCGCCCCGGGGGGCCGCACCGCCGTCCTGGTCGGCTACGGGCCCCGCACCACCGAGGCCCGCCGTCGGCCGCGCCGCTCGGGTGCGGCGGCCGCAGCCCGCGCGACCGCCCTGCCCGGTGCCGACTACGGCTCCGGCGGCACCGACCGGCCGCCGCTGCCCTCCGACGACGGCCCGCCGCTGCTGGCGACCGCCCCGGACATGCGCACCAAGCCCGTCCGCCACGGCGGGCTGGAGGTCGGCCGCCAGGCCGAGGCCGCCGCCCGCCGGGAGGACGCCGCCCCGTCACGCGGCTCCGCCCCCGGCCGGCGCGGCCCCCGCCCGCTGGCCAAGCCGCCGGTGCGCAAGTACGCCAAGGACCTCGGCGTCGACCTCACCACCGTGCACGGCAGCGGCGACGGAGGAGTGATCACCCGCGCCGACGTCGACGCCGCCGTCGCCGCCCGCGCGGACGGCGCCGCCGCCCCGCCCCCCGCGGTGGCCACCGCCGGGGAGCAGCGCATCCCGGTCAAGGGCGTCCGCAAGGCCACCGCCGCCGCCATGGTGGCCAGCGCCTTCACCGCGCCGCACGTCACCGAGTTCCTCACCGTCGACGTCACCCGCACGATGAAGCTGCGCAGCCGGCTGGCCGCCCGGCCGGAGCTCGCCGGGGTGAAGGTCAGCCCGCTGCTGTTCGTCGCCCGGGCGGTGCTGCTGGCCGCCCGGCGGCATCCGCTGGTCAACAGCTCCTGGGACGAGGCGGCGCAGGAGATCGTCGTCCACGGGCAGGTGAACCTGGGCATCGCGGCCGCCACGCCGCGCGGGCTGATCGTGCCCAACGTCAAGGACGCCGGCCGGCTCTCCCTGGCCGAGCTGGCGGGCGCCCTCGCCGAGCTGACCGAGACGGCCCGCGCCGGCCGCACCGCGCCGGAGGACATGACCGGCGGCACGCTGACGATCACCAACGTGGGCGTGTTCGGGGTCGACACCGGCACGCCGATCCTCAACCCCGGGGAGTCGGCGATCCTGGCCTTCGGCGCCGTGCGGGAGATGCCCTGGGTGCACAAGGGCAAGGTCCGCCCGCGGCAGGTGACCCAGCTGGCGCTCTCCTTCGACCACCGGATCATCGACGGCGAGCTCGGCTCGCGGTTCCTGGCCGACGTCGGGGCGTTGCTGCACGATCCGGGGACGGCGCTGGCGTTCTGACCGTCGCTCGCGGGAGGGTGCGCTCGTGGACCGACGTCGGACGGCTCTCGTCCTGCTGCTGCTCTTCGCGCTCTGCAGCGGGGTGGCCATCGTGGTGAGCGGGAGCCGGCCGGCGTCGGAGCAGGGCCTGGCGCCGGCGTTCGTCCAGTTCGCGGGGTACGCCCTCGCCCTCGCCGCCGCGGTGCTGCTCCTGAGCTCCCCGGGGGACGGCCCGCGGCGGGTGGGCGGGCTGGTCCTCGTCGTCCTCCTGGCCCTGGTGGTCCTCGACCTGATCGCTCCCGGCAGCCCGAACATCGGCGCGGGGCTGGTGCACCTGGCCGGGCTCGTGGTGATCATGGTGGCCACCGTCCGGCTCGCGCTGGGCATCGCCGGCGAGCACACCGCATGACCGACCTCGACCGGCTGCTGGAGTTCGCGGCGCGCTCCCGGGTGCCCGACGGGTTCGGTTACCTCGGCTCGGACGGGAGGGTGCTGCCCCGGCCGCAGGAGACGTGGATCGTCGCCCGGATGACCCACGTGTTCGGGCTGGCCGCCCTGCTGGGCCGGCCCGGCGCGGGCGACCTGGCCGGCCACGGCGTGGCCGCGCTGCGCGGCGGGCCGCTGCACGACGCCCGGTACGGCGGCTGGCGCGCGGCCGGCGACGACGGGACGAAGGCGGCCTACGTGCACGCGTTCGTCGTCCTGGCCGGTGCCACGGCCGCCACCGCCGGTGTCGACGGCGGCCGGGCACTGCTCGACGAGGCCGTCGGCGTCTGGCAGGAGCGGTTCTGGGACGCCGGTGCCGGGCTGGCCGTGGACGAGTGGGACGCCGGCTGGACGACGCTCTCGGCCTACCGGGGCGCCAACGCCAACATGCACGGCGTCGAGGCGGTGCTCGCCGCCGCCGATGCGGTGGACGACGCGGCGCTGGCCGAGCGGCTGCGCGGTCAGGCGCTGCGCAGCACCGAGCGGGTCGTGCACGGCTTCGCCCGCGCGCGGGAGTGGCGGCTGCCCGAGCACTTCACCGCCGCCTGGGAGCCGCTGCCCGACCACAACCGCGACCGCCCGGCCGACCCCTTCCAGCCCTACGGCGTGACGGTGGGGCACCAGTTCGAGTGGGCCCGGCTCGCGCTGCACCTCCGGGCGGCCCTGCCCGACCCGCCGACCTGGCTGCTCGAGGACGCCGTCGCGCTGTTCGAGGCGGCGGCGACCCGCGGCTGGGCCGCCGACGGGGCTGACGGCTTCCCGTACACCCTCGGCTGGGACGACCGGCCGGTCGTGGGCGCCCGCATGCACTGGGTGCTCTGCGAGGCGGTCGCGGCCGCCGCCGTGCTGGCCCGGGTCACCGGGGAGCCGCGGTACCGGCAGCTGGCCGACCGCTGGCGGGCGCACGGCGAGGAGCGCTTCGTCGATCCCGTCACGGGCAGCTGGCACCACGAGCTGTCGCCCTCGGGGGAGGTGGCGGAGGGCACGTGGAGCGGGCAGCCCGACGCCTACCACCTGGCGCAGATGCTGCTCCTGGCCGACCTGCCGGTGCGGGGCAGCATCGCGGCCGCGCTGCGCTGACTGTGAGGCTGGCCGGGTCGGTTCGTCGGTGATGGGCTGACTGCTGGCGGCAGCGGGCGTGACCCTTGCTCTGACTGGCCTCGTGCCTTTG
>NZ_SSXC01000103.1 GCF_021699055.1 Blastococcus sp. MG754426
GTTCCCCGGAGCCGCCCCGTGACGACGTCCACCCCCTCCCGCCTCTTCGGACGGGGATCCTGGACCGAGGCGCAGCGCATCGCCTCGGTGCTCCGCAAGGAGACCGTCGGCGGTGCCCTGCTGCTGATCGGTGCGGCGATCGCCCTGGTGTGGGCCAACTCGCCCTGGGCGGAGAGCTACGAGGCGCTGCGCGACACGACGGTGGGCCCGGCGTCGCTGCACCTGGACCTCTCCCTCGGCACGTGGGCCGCCGACGGGCTGCTGGCCATCTTCTTCTTCGTCGCCGGGCTGGAGCTCAAGCGGGAGTTCGTCGCGGGCGACCTCCGCGAGCCCCGCCGTGCGGCGCTGCCGATCGCCGCCGCCGTCGGCGGCATGGTCGTCCCGGCGCTGTTCTTCGTGGTGTTCAACCTCAACGCGCGCGAGGGGGCGCTGCAGGGCTGGGCCATCCCGTCGGCCACCGACATCGCCTTCGCGCTCGCCGTCCTCGCGGTCATCAGCACCCACCTGCCCAGCGCGCTGCGCACCTTCCTGCTGACCCTCGCCGTCGTCGACGACCTGCTGGCCATCACGATCATCGCGATCTTCTACACCGCCTCGCTGGCGGTCACGCCGCTGCTGCTCTCGCTGATCCCGCTGGCGCTCTTCGGCTTCCTGGTGCAGAAGCGGATCCGCTCGTGGTGGCTGCTGCTGCCGCTCGCCGCCGTCACCTGGGTGCTGGTCCACGAGTCGGGCGTGCACGCGACCGTCGCGGGCGTCCTGCTGGCCTTCACCGTCCCGGTGATCCGCAGCGACGCCGCCGGCGGGCCGGACGCCGGGCCGGGCATGGCCGAGCACTTCGAGCACCGCATCCGGCCGCTGTCTGCGGGCGTCGCCGTCCCCGTCTTCGCCTTCTTCTCCGCCGGCGTCGCCATCGGCGGGCTCTCCGGCCTGGGCGAGTCGCTCGGGGACAGCATCGCGGTCGGCATCATGGTCGGGCTGGTCGCCGGCAAGGCGATCGGCATCACCGGCGCCACCTGGCTGGTCGCCCGCTTCACCCGGGCGCAGCTGGACGAGAACCTCGGCTGGCCGGACGTGGTGGGGCTGGCCCTGCTCGGCGGCATGGGGTTCACCGTCTCGCTGCTGATCACCGAGCTCGCCTACGGCGCGGAGAGCGAGAGCTACGACCACGCCAAGGTCGGCATCCTCTTCGGCACCCTGCTGGCGGCCCTGTCCGCCGCGGTGATCCTCCGGCTGCGCAACCGCCGCTACCGGGCGATGTACCTGCAGGAGATCAGCGACATCGACCACGACGGCATCCCCGACGCCTGGGACCCCGTCGACGACCGGCCCGGGCATGGCGCCGGCCGGGTCACCACGCCGCCGCCCGGCCCCGGCGCCTCCGCCGCCACCGAGGAGCTCGGGGAGGAGGCCGCGCGCCCGGGCTACGAGACGGTGGACGACGAGGCCGAGCACGAGCCGGACTGGGAGGGCGCGCCCCCGCCCGGGCGCACCGCCACGGACGCCGCCGAGGACCTCGGGGAGCACGACGGCCCTCGGCCCGGGTACGAGACCGTCGACGACCGCGCCGAGCACGACCCCGACTGGTCCGGTGCCCGGCCGCCGGGCCGCACCCTGGGCCCCGGCGACCGCTCCTGAGCAGCCCGTCCGGGGCGGACACGCCGGGAGCCGGGCGGCCAGCAGGGCGTTCGCCGAGAGCGGACGGAAACCGTTGGCGCTCCCGCGCGCGCGGCCGTACCGTCGTGGCACACGAGAAGGGAGGTGGTCCGTAACTTTGCTGAGCTACAGGACTCGTGAGGTGGCTGTCCGCTAGCCGCCGTCCAGATGGGCCGCCCGTTCGGAGGACGATCCGAACGACGGCATGATCGCCCGTCCGTCGCACGGCGGCGAGCGAGAACCGGACAGTCACCCGACCCCCGGGCCGCCGACATTTGTCCAGTCGGCCCGCGTGCTGCTCCCCAGCGGAGCGCCGCGGAGCAGCCCGGGGGTTGTCCGTTCCCAGGAGGCGCGCGTGCAGCTCGGCGGTCTTCCCGTCGAGGCCGACGTCTCCGTCGGCGCCTGGATCGCCGCGGCCGTCGCCCGGGCCCGCTGGGGCACCGTCGCCGCGCTGGTGCCGCCGCTCTTCCCGGCCTACGCCCGCGTGCTGCACCCCGCCTACCGCTACGCGGGCGACGACGACGTGGAGGTCCCCTGGGCCGCCGTCGCCGCGGTCAACGGCACCGTGGCCCACCCGCTGGCGCAGTGGCCGGCGGTGACGGGCGGCTGGGAGTACGTGGCCGAGGACAGCCAGCCGCCCGACTGGGACGGCGCCCCCGCGGAGGGGCACCTGCCCACCACCGTCGCCGCGCGCCTGGCGGCCGTGCTGGCCCGCCACACGGGCACCCCCGGCGACTGCCTGCTGGGCCGGTGGGCGGGCCCGGGCTCCGACGCCGCCGCACTGCACGGGGTGCCCACCCTGCCCCTGCCCCGCGGGCGGGACGCCGTGCTGGTGCGGGGAGCCGTCACCGACGCGGTGCGCAACCTGGCGCCCGAGCCGTCCGAGCAGAGCGCCAACCTGTGGTGGCCCACCGACCGCTCGTGGGTCGTGGCCACCGACATCGACCTGATGAGCACCTACGTCGGGGGCAGCGCCGCCTGCGTCGCCGACCTGCTGGCCACGCCCGGGCTGGAGGCCCTCCCCAGCTCCGCGGAGGACCGGGTGGGCCAGGCCGACGACCCGGTCAACACCGTGCCGGCGCGCGGCTGACCGCTACTAGAGCAGCGCCAGTTCCCCGGCGAGGTCGTCCAGCCCGAGCGAGCCCTGCGACAGCGCGGCCATGTGCCACGCCTTGAGGTCGAACCCCGCACCGCGGGCCCGCCGGGCGGCGGCCCGCCCGTCCCGCCAGGCCCGCTCGCCCAGCTTGTAGCTGATCGCCTGCCCCGGCAGCCCCAGGTAGCGCACCAGCTCGCTGTCGAGGAAGGCGACGTCGGCACCGGAGTGCTCCCCCAGGAAGACCCGCGCCAGCTCGGGCGTCCACGGCCGGCCGCGGTGCGCGGCCAGCGCGCCCTCGGCGTCCTCGGGCACGGGGAGCCCCAGGTGCATGCCGATGTCGATCACCACGCGCACCGAGCGCAGCTGCTGGGCGTCCAGGAAGCCCAGCCGCTCCCCCGGGTCGGCGAAGTAGCCGAGCTCGTCCATGAGCCGCTCGGCGTAGAGGGCCCAGCCCTCCACGTTCGCCCCCACCGAGCCCAGCGACGTCTGGTAGGTCGAGAGCTGCCCGGCCACGTGCACCCACTGCGCCAGCTGCAGGTGGTGGCCCGGGACGCCCTCGTGGTACCAGATCGACACCAGGTCCCACAGCGGGAAGCGGGTGCGCCCGAGCGTGGGCAGCCAGGTGCGGCCGGGCCGGGAGAAGTCGTGCGACGGCCGCGTGTAGTACGGCGCGGCCGCGCTCCCGGGCGGGGCGATCATCGCCTCCACCCGCTTGACCGGGGCGGCGAGGTCGAAGTGCGTGCCGTCCAGCGCTGCGATCGCGTCGTCCATCATCTGCTGCAGCCGGTGGCGGATCGCCTCCACGCCCTCGACCGCAGGCCCTTCGAGGGAGAGCCGGCGCATCGCCTCCAGCGGTGTCGCACCGGGGTGCACCCGCTCGGCCTCGACGCGCTGCTCGGCGAGGATCCGCCGGTGCTCGGCCCAGCCCCAGGCGTAGGCCTCCTCGAGCCCCCGGCCGGCGCCGAGGTCCGAGCCGGTCCAGCGGCGGGCGGCGACGGCGTAGCGGTCGCGCCCGACGGCGTCCGGCGTCCCCTCGGTGCGCGGGGCGTACTCGTCCCGCAGGAACCCGCGCACCTCGGCGACCGCCTCGTCGGCGGCCCGGGCGGCCGCGGCGAGCTCGCTCCGCAGCGCCTCGGGCCCGGTGGCGACGAACGAGGCGAAGAACGGCCCGCTGGTCCACTCGTCGAGCTGGGCGAGGACGGTGCGCACCTGCCGCGGTGCCACGAGCAGGCCGCGGCGCGCCCCCTCGGCGAGGGTCTCCCGGTAGCCGCGGTACGCCTCCGGCACGCGGGAGAGCCGGCGCGCGATGACCGACCAGTCCTCCTCCGTCGCCGCCGGCATGAGCATGAAGACCTGGCGGACCGCGTGCAGCGGGCTGAACAGGTTGTTGAGCGACCGGAACCCCTCGCCCGCCTCGTGGACGGCGAGCTCCGCGCCCAGCCGTTCGCGCAGCAGGCGGGCGCAGCGGCGCTCGACCGGGTCGTCGTCCAGCCCGGGGGCGGCCGCCTGCAGCCGGTCCAGCTCGGCCAGGGTGGCACGGGCCAGGTCGGCCTCGGCCTCGAGCCCGGCCGGGCTCACGTCGGGGAGCCGGTCGTCGCCCGGGCGGACCCCGAGGGAGGTCGCGACGATCGGGTCGAGGTCGCAGACGGCGTCGACGTAGCGGTCGGCCACCTGCCGCGGGGTGGTGGGCGCGGTCACCGGAGGCGCTCCAGCCGCGCCGACATCACCGGGCGGGGCGGCCGCTCCCCCACCGCGCGGTCGATCGCGTACATCAGCGCGCCCTCGACGATGCCGTAGAGCCGCACCGAGCGGGTGACGTCGGGGGCGTCCGGCGTGCGGGCGAGCACGTCGCTGGTGAGCTCCCAGCTGGTGGTGGTGCGCGCGGTGCCGACGTAGATCTCGACGAGCCCGTCCGGGCTGGCGACGAGCAGCTCGACGTCGTCCTCGCCGCGCGGCCGCCAGAAGCCGGACTCGCGGACGTCGGGACCCACGATCGCCCCGTCGTCGGTGAGCCGCCAGGTGCGCGACTCGTAGGCCAGGAAGCCGCGGCCGTCGTGGGCGAAGCGGACCCACTGGCCGAACCGGTGGTCGCCGCCCGCGCCCGCCGCCTGCCCCTCGCCGTGCCACTCGCCCAGCAGCGGCAGCACGGAGAGGAGCTCCGGGGAGACCTCCGGGCCGCTGCGGACGTCGGCGGTGTCGGGCACCGGCAGCTCGGTCGGCGCGCTCACCGCCGGCCCGCCTTCGGGCCGCGGGAGAGCCGGACGGCGCCGTAGCCCAGCGCCACGGCGCACGACGCCGTCAGGGTGACCAGAAGCCAGGCAGAGACCATGGCGACCACCGTAGTGACGGCGCCGCGGCCCGGCCTCAGGCGGCCGCCGGTGCGCGGCCGGCGGTCGCGGCGACCACCTCGGCCCACGGGGTCGCGGCGATCCCGAAGGTCGCCGTCGTCCCCGCGGCGTCGACGACGTACTCCTGGTCGAACTGGTGCCGGACGGCGAGCACCTCGCGCATCAGCGGGGACACCGGGCCCGCCGCCCGCAGCACCGCCCAGGGGATGCCGCGCACGGTGGGCGCCGGGGCGCGCATGGCCGCCGCGAGGTCGGCGAGGGCGGCGCGCTGGGACCGCGGGGCATCGCTGGGCACGTGCCACGCCCGGCCGAGCGCGCGCTCGTCGGTGCCCAGGGTGGCGAGCGTCGTCGCCACGTCGGGGAGGTAGGCCCAGCTGCGGGGTGCGTCCGGGTCGCCGACCACCCAGGCGGTGCGGCCGCGCCGGAGCGCGGGGAGCTGACGCCCCAGGTGGGACTGCGCCGGTGGCACCTGCGGGCCGACGAAGTCCGCGGCGCGGGCCTCGGTCACGCGCACCCGCCCGGCCTCGTGGGCGGCCAGCGCCTGCTGCCACATCCGGGCGCGGACGACGCCCTTGGTGTCGGTGGCCGCGAGCGGCGACCGCGGGCTCATCGGGCCGTCCGGGCGGCCGTAGGCGTAGAGGTTGGACATGGTGACCAGGACTGCGCCGGCGCGCTCGGCGGCTGCCAGCAGCGCGTCGGCGACCGGCGGCCAGTCGGTGGCCCAGCGGTGGTACGCCGGGTTGACGGCGTTGTAGAGGGCGGCGGCCCCGCGCGCGGCGCGGGTGAGGGCGGCGGCGTCGGCGGCGTCCACCTGCCGGTGCTCGATGCCGTCCGCGGGGACCGCGCCGGACCGGGAGAGCACGCGGACCTCGTGCCCGCGGTCGCGCAGTTCCCGGGCGGTGGTGAGGCCCACCGGGCCCTTGCCGACGATGACGTGCAGTGCCATGAGGTGCTCCAGGGCGTCTCGACAAGAGCGGTGCTCTTGTCCTGGACCGATGCTCTCGCCGGCCCGGGTCACCTGTCAAGAGCGGTGCTCACTCTTGCGCGCACCGCTCTCGCCCGGCACCGTGGGCGGATGCCCAACGCACGCGAGCGCGTCCGCGCCGAGATCACCGCGGAGATCGCCGACGCCGCCCGCCGCCAGCTCGCCGAGGTCGGGGCGGCCGGTCTGTCGCTGCGGGCCGTCGCGCGCGAGCTGGGCATGGCCTCCTCGGCCGTCTACCGCTACGTCCCCAGCCGCGACGACCTGCTGACCCGGCTCATCATCGACGCCTACGACGACCTGGGGGCTGCCGCGGAGGCGGCCGATCCGCCCGGCGGACCGCCGCGGCAGCGCTGGCTGGCCGTGTGCCGGGCGGTGCGCGGCTGGGCGCGGGAGCACCCGCACGAGTACGCGCTGCTGTACGGCTCCCCCGTACCGGGCTACCGGGCGCCCGCCGAGACGGTGCCGCCCGCTGCCCGCGTCGGCCTCGTCCTCGGGCGCATCCTGGGGGACGCCGCCCGCTCGGGCGACCTCCCGGAGGCGGCCGGCGAGCGCGACCCCGCGCTGATCAGCGACGACGCCGTCGCGATCCTGGGCGGCGAGCACCCGGCCCTCGACGAGGCGGTGCGGGTGCGCGCGCTGCTGGCCTGGAGCGCGGTGTTCGGCACCATCAGCTTCGAGCTCTTCGGCCACCTCGTCGGATCGGTGCTGGACACCGACCGCTGGTTCGACCGCGCCATGGGCGAACTCGCCGCCGGCCTGGGGCTCTGACCGGGAGCGACCGGCGCAACCCCCGGTATCGGGGGATTCCGTTCCACACAGGGCCGTGGGCAGGCTGCCCCCCTCAGGGGCGACGCGGCGGCGGACACCGACGTCCGCCAACCGGGGGGCCGGCGTCCCGCATCCAGGGAGCACCCATGCACCTGCGCAGAGCACGTCTCCTGGCGGTGGCGTCCGCCGCCACCCTCGCCACCCTCGCGGTGGCCGGACCGGCCACCGCGGACACCGGCAAGAAGCCGGACCCGAACCACGGCTTCAGCATCCAGGCCGCGGTGGACGCCGCGAAGCCGGGCGACACGATCCGCATCCCACCCGGCACCTACCACGAGTCGGTGACCATCCAGAAGGACGGCATCACCCTGCTCGGCCACCGCGTGGTCATCGCACCCACCGGCGCGGAGCCGACCGCGTGCGACACCCTGGAGGGCCCCGCCGACCGCGTGTCCGGCATCTGCGTCCTCGGCGAGGTCGACGACGAGTTCAACGCCGTCCACCGGGTGAAGGACGTCAGCGTCCGCGGCATCACCGTCACCGGCGCGACCGGGGACGGCCTCGTGGCGCTCGCGACGAAGAAGCTCAGGGTGAGCGACAGCCGGTTCACCGACAACGGCGGGTACGGCGCAGCCAGCTTCGTCACCGAGGGGACGACCTTCCACGGCAACAAGGCCACCGGGAACGCCGAGGCCGGCTTCTACATCGGCGACAGCGAGAAGGCCGACGCCGACGTCCGCGGCAACCACTCGGCGGGCAACATGATGGGCTACTTCTTCCGGAACGCCAGCGTCGGGGAGGCTCGCGGGAACGTCGCCGTCGGCAACTGCCTGGGCATGCTGCTGCTCGCTGGAGCCCCCGGCCCCGTCACGGACTGGAAGCTGCGGGACAACAAGGTCGCCGAGAACAACAAGGTCTGCGCCGACGACCTGCCGATCAGCGGGGTCGGCATCGTCCTGCTCGGCGCGCAGGACTTCCACGTGCGCGACAATGCAGTGCTGGACAACAACTCGGAGGCGGTGAGCGTCGTCGAAGGCGGGATCGTCGTGCAGTCGAGCTTCCCCGCGCCGCCCGAGGAGGAGCAGGTGCCCATCTTCGAACCCCGCGGTGAGGTCGAGCGGAACAAGGCCAAGGGCAACCAGCCCGCCGACCTCGTCTGGGACGAGACCGGCGACGTCGACTTCGACCGCAACCAGTGCCTGACCTCCCTCCCCGAGGGGCTCTGCGGCTGAGCCGACCGCACCACCCGCGGCGCCCGCCCCGGCTCCCCGCCGGGGCGGGCGCCCCGCTGCGCGCACCGGGAGTGAGGCGGACCCGACAGACCGCGTCGCTGGTGCCGGCGGGGGTCGTACGGCAGGCTGGACACACCCCGGAGGACGGGGTGGAGCGGGAGGAGCAGTCATCGAGATGGCCGAGGCCGGCCGCGGCATCGCGCCGACCCCGGGGATCGAGGTGCTCCCGGGCACGCCGTCGTGGTACGCCGTCCTCCACGAGTCCACGTTCATGTTCGCCGCCATCTGCGACATCGACGGGACGCTGCTCACCGCCAACCGCCTGGCCGTGGAAGGTCGCGGCTTCGACCGCCGGGAGCAGCTGGGCCGCCCCTTCTGGGAGGCCGGCTGGTGGGCCGGCGACCCGGACGTCGGCGCGACGGTGCGCGGGTGGTGCCTGGAGGTCGCGGCCGGGGGCGCGCCGGTCCGCGCGGTGACCAGCTTCTTCCTCGCCGATGGACGGCGGCGCACCGCCGACCTCACGATGCAGCTCGTCCGCGACGGCGACCTGCAGCAGTTCCTGCTGGTGACCGGCATGGACATCACCGACCGAATGCACGCCGAGCGGCTCACCGCGGAGGCCCGGGCCGCGGGCGCCGAGGCCACCACGCTGCGCCAGGTGGCCACCGCGCGCGCCCGAGACCTCGAGGTGCTGCGCGAGACCGAGGCCAAGCTGACCCGCGCCCTGGCCATCACCGAACGCGTGCTGGCCAACGTCGCGGACGGCATCTACGGCCTCGACACCGAGGGCCGGGTGGAGTTCCTCAACCCCGCCGCGGCCCGGCTCACGGGGTACCACCCGGGCGAGCAGCTCGGTCAGGACCAGCACGCGCTGGTCCACGGCCGGCGCCCGGACGGCTCGGAGTACCCCCGCGAGGAGTGCCCGGTCTGGCAGGCGCTGCGGACGGGCCGCACCGTCGTCGCCGAGCACGAGACCCTCTGGCGCAAGGACGGCAGCCCCGTCCCGGTGGAGATGGTCGTCGTCCCCACCGTGGAGGACGGCGAGCTCACCGGCGTGGTGGTCTCCTTCCGCGACCTCACCGAGCGGCTGGCGGCGCAGCGGCAGGCCGCGGAGCTCGAGGCGCTGGCCGCCCGGGCCGCCGCGGACCGCGCCCTGTCCGACCGGCTGCAGCAGTCGCTGCTCACCCCGCCACCGGAGCCCGACCACCTGCAGATCGCCGTGCGCTACAGCCCCGCGGCGCACGAGGCGCAGGTCGGCGGGGACTGGTACGACGCCTTCCTCCAGCCGGACGGCGCCACGATGCTCGTGATCGGCGACGTCGTCGGCCACGACAGCAGCGCGGCTGCGGCGATGGGGCAGCTCCGCGGCCTGCTGCGGGCGCTGGCCTACGCGCAGGACGACGGCCCGGCGGCGACCCTCACCCGGGTGGAGCACGCCGCGCGCGGGCTGGCCGTATCCACCCTGGCGACGGCAGTCCTCGCGCGCATCGAGCGGCACCCGGACGTGCCGGTGGCCGGGCGCCGGCTGCTGCGCTGGAGCAACGCCGGGCACCTGCCGCCGGTGCTGCTGGCCCCGGACGGCTCGGTCACGATGCTCACCAGCACGCCGGAGCTCATGCTCGGCATCGACCCGGATGCCCCCCGCAGCGACCAGTCCGTCGACCTGCCCGACGGGCACACCCTGCTGCTGGTCACCGACGGGCTGGTCGAGCGGCGCGACGCAGACCTCGACGAGGGCATCGAGCGGCTCCACGCGGCCCTGCGCGACCTCGGCAGCACGCCGCTGGAGGAGCTGCTGGACACCGTGCTGGCCCGGCTGGTGCCCGAGCCCGGCGCCGACGACGTCGCCATCGTGGCCGTGCGCGCCTTCCCCGAGGACCGCCCCCGGCCCCCCGAGGCCGGCCCGAACCGCCTGCCGCCCGGGGTGGACTGAGACGACGACGGCCCGCCTCCCGGGGGAGGCGGGCCGCCTGCGGTGAGCCCTCGGCCCCGTTCGGAGGCTCGCCGCGAGCTCGCGAGCGGTGCGGGAACGGGGTCCTTACGCGACGACGACCGTGGTCTCGTTCAGGCCGACCTCGGCGTCGAGCGTGCGCTCACCCTTGCCGACCGCGGCCAGGGCGCGCAGCTTCCACGGCCCGGGCGCAGCGAAGAACCGGAACTCGCCCTCGGGGCTGGTCACCACCTCGGCGGTGAACTCGTCGGTCGAGTCCAGCAGCCGGACGTAGGCCCCGGCCACCGGCGCACCGTCGTGCCACACCGAGCCCTGGATGACCGTCTGGGTGCTCAGGTCGATGCCGTCGAGGACACCACCCTGCTTCGGCGCTCCGCACATGTCAGCTCACTTCTCGATCGGGACGCCGACGAGCGAGCCGTACTCGACCCAGCTGCCGTCGTAGTTCTTGACGTCCTGCTTGCCGAGCAGCTCGCGCAGCACGAACCAGGTGTGGCTCGAGCGCTCGCCGATCCGGCAGTAGGCGATGGTCGGCTTGCTCTCGTCGTAGCCCTGCTCGGCGTAGAGCTTGGCCAGCTCCTCGTCGGACTTGAAGGTGCCGTCCTCGTTGGCCGCCTTGCTCCACGGGATGTTGATCGCGGTGGGCACGTGACCGGCCCGCTGCGACTGCTCCTGGGGCAGGTGGGCGGGCGCGAGGATCTTGCCGGAGAACTCGTCGGGCGAGCGCACGTCGACGATGTTCTTCGAGCCGATGGAGGCCACGACCTCGTCGCGGAACGCGCGGATCGACAGGTCCGGCTCGGACGCCTTGTACTGGGTGGCCGGGCGCTGAGGAGCGTCCTTGGACAGCGGGCGGCCGTCCAGCTCCCACTTCTTGCGGCCGCCGTCCATCAGCTTGACGTCGGAGTGGCCGTAGATCTTGAAGTACCAGTAGGCGTAGGCCGCGAACCAGTTGTTGTTGCCGCCGTACAGGACGACGGTGTCGTCGTTGGCGATGCCCCGGCTGGACAGCAGCTCCTCGAAGGCGCTCCTGTCCAGGTAGTCGCGGCGCAGCGGGTCCTGCAGGTCCTTCTTCCAGTCCAGCTTGACGGCGCCCTCGATGTGGCCGCCGTCGTAGGCGGTGGTGTCCTCGTCG
>NZ_SSXC01000104.1 GCF_021699055.1 Blastococcus sp. MG754426
CCCCGGCACGACCGCCGAAGCCCCCGCCGAACCCGCCGCCGAAACCGCCCGTCCCGCGGCCGCCGCCCAGCAGGATCCCGCCGAGCACGAGGCTGCCCAGGTCGACGCCGCCGCGGCGGTAGCCCCCGCCGTAGCCTCCGAAACCGCCGGGCCCGTACCCGGACCGCCACCGGTCGACGTCGTCCTGCGCCAGGTCCAGGGCGTGCTGGGCGAGCAGCCCGGCCTGGTGCGCCTCGCGGAGGGCGGCCACCGGGTCGGTGCGCCCCAGCCCGACGGCGGCGTCCAGGTGCCGCTGCGCCTCGGCCAACCGGGTGCGCGCCTCCGGGCCCACCGCCCCGCGCCGGGTGTCGATGAAGTCGGCCGCCGCACCCACCGCCGAGCGGGCCGTGAGCAGCGCCTGGTCCAGCGCGGCCGCGGCCCGGCGCGCCTGGGTCTGGGCGTCGCGCGCGGTCGCCAGCGCCTCCTCCAGGGCGGCGTCGGCGTCCTCCAGCTGCCGCAGCGCGGCGAGCGGGTCGCCGGGACCGCCGCCGGCCGGGCGCAGGGCGGCGTCGGCCGCCGCCAGCGCCGTCTCGGCGCGGGCGATCTGCGGCGGCAGGCCGCTGCGGTCGCCCCCGGCCACCAGCGCCCGGGCCTCGGCGAGGTCCTTCTCCGTCTCCGCCCGGACGGCGGTCACCCGGTCGGCGGCCGCGTCGAGGTCGGCGGCGAGGCGCCCGACGGCGTCCAGCAGCGTGCCGCTCTGCGCGACCGCGTCCTCGGCGGCCCGGATGTCCCCCACCGCCTGCCCGCTGCGCCCGGCGGCGAGCGCCTCGCGGGCCTCGCGCACCTCGTCGTCGGCGGCGTCGAGCCGGGCCGCGGCCTCCTGGACGTTGTCGGCGACGGCGGCCACCGCCGAGCCCGCGTACCGCTGCCGGACCCCCGCCAGCCGCCGCTCCTCCTCGGGGAGCCGCGCCCGCAGCGCGGCGATGCGCGGCTCCAGCCCGGCGAGCACCTCGGGGGCGGTCCGCTCCAGGTCGCGCAGCTGCTGGAACGCCGCGCTCAGCTCGTCCAGGCGCGCGCCGGCCTCGCCGGTCAGCGCCAGGATCTGGGCGAGCATGCGCCGCGTCGTCGGCTCGTCTCTGCCGGTCCCCCGCCCACCCGAGTCGTCATCGAGCTCCTGGCGCACCGCGAACGCGCGGCCCAGGTCGGCCTTCGACTGCCCCAGCGCGGCGCCGAAGCCGGCGACCGCCTCCTCGCCGTACTGCGAGCGGGCGAAGTCGAGGTCCAGCTGCGAGGTCTTGACCGCCTCGTCCAGCGTCAGCAGCGCCTCGCTGGCCCGGCCCTGCAGCTCGTCGGTGGGCACGCCCTCGTGCGGATCGGGCTCGGCCCGCCGGCCGGCCGGGAGCGCGGGCCCGCCGCGGGCGCGACGCGACCGGCTGAGCAGGTAGGCGCCGCCCCCCACCACGGCGATCCCGCCGAGCACCAGCAGCACGCCCGACCCGCCGGAGCCCCCGTCCGCGGCCTCCGCCGGCTGCTCCGCCGCCGTCCCGCCGTCGCGCAGCAGGGCGGCGAAGGCGGCCACGCCGCCGGCCCAGTCCCCCTCGGCGAGCTCCGGGGCGACCCGCTCGTCGGTCAGCTCGTCGAACTCCGCGCCGGTGACCGGGAAGTCGGCCGGGCGCACCGTGCCGTACCGCTGGTCGTCGACGGCGACGGCGAGCAGGGCATCCCGCTCGCCGATCTGGCTCAGCTCCGCCGTGGCCTGGGCCCACTCCCCCTGGTCGGCGCCGTCGAAGGAGGAGACGAAGACGACGTACAGGTCGGTGCCGGTGTCCGCGCGCAGCTCCTCGACGACGCCCCTGACCTCCTCGGTGCCGCCGTCGAGCGCGCCGACCTGGTCGGTCACCTGGTCGGTCAGCCGGAAGGGGGGCACCGCCCACGCCGGGGAGCCGCCGAGCACGAGGACGGCGAGGACCCCCAGCACCACGAGCAGCCGGCGCACGGGAACCTCCAGGAGCGGCGACGTCGGTCGGGAGGACCCTACCGACGCCGGAGGGGTCCGGCCCGGGCGCGGTGGGTACGGCGCCCCCGCCGACCCGCCGCCTGCGAGGAGAACCGCGTGCCCGACCCCGACTCGATCCCCGCCGCCGACCTGCCGCCGCGGAGGGTCCGCCGCGTCGGCGGCTGGGCCGTGGGCAACCGCGGGGACGACCAGTACTTCGCCGTCTCCCGCCGCTGCCGCCACCAGCTGGCCGACCTCGCCGAGGGCAGCGTCGACGCCGACGGCTGCCTGGTCTGCCCGTGGCACCAGAGCCGCTACGACGTGCGCACCGGCGAGATGCTCGACGGGCCGCGGGGCTTCCTGGGCTACCACGGTCCGGCGCCGGGCTACAGCGGCCTGGTCCGGCTGGTGGGGAGCATCGCGCGGCTGCGGGTGGGCCGGGCGGTGCGCCGCGGCGACGACGTGGTCGTCACCGACCGGGAGACGGAGGCATAGGGGTGGGTGCTGCGGTCAGCCCTGCTCCGCCCGCGGCAACGGAGTCTCCCGGCCGAGGAAGGGGGTCGGGTCGTCGTCCCGGGCCCGCCCGCCCGCGCCCGGCTGCACGGCGATCCCGGCGTGCAGCACCTCTTCGGGGGAGCGCGGGTGGAGGACGCCGTCGCGGATCTCCTCGGCCCAGTGGCAGCTGACCAGCCGGCCCGGGCCGAGCTCCCGCAGCACCGGCACCTCGTCGTCGCAGCGCGTCTCCTGCCGCCACGGGCAGCGGGTGTGGAACCGGCAGCCGCTCGGCGGGTCCGCCGGCGAGGGCAGGTCACCGGCCAGCAGGATCCGCTCGCGCTGCTCCTCCACCTCCGGGTCCGGCACCGGGACGGCGCTCATCAGCGCCCGCGTGTAGGGGTGCAGCGGCTGCTCGTAGAGGTCGTCGGCGGGCGCCTGCTCCACCAGCGAGCCGAGGTACATGACGCCGACGACGTCGCTGATGTGCCGGACGACGGCGAGGTCGTGCGCGATGACCAGGTAGGTCAGGCCCAGCCGCTCCTGGAGCTCCTCGAGCAGGTTGATCACCTGCGCCTGCACCGACACGTCCAGCGCCGACACCGGCTCGTCGGCGATGAGCAGGTCGGGCTCCAGCGCGACGGCGCGGGCGATGCCGATGCGCTGCCGCTGGCCGCCGGAGAACTCGTGCGGGTAGCGGCGCAGCGCGGCCGAGGGCAGGCCGACGGCGTCGAGCAGGCCGCGGATCTTCTCCGCGATCCCGGCCTTGCCCCCGCCGAGACCGTGGGCGTGCAGCGGCTCGGAGAGCAGCGACTCCACGTTCTGCCGCGGGTCGAGGCTGCCCAGCGGGTCCTGGAAGACCATCTGCATCCGCTGGCGCATCTGCCGGAGCGGCTCGCCCTTGAGCGCGGCGACGTCGGTGCCGTCGAAGAGCACCCGCCCGGAGGTGGGCTCCTCGAGCCGGAGGATGGCGCGGCCCAGCGTCGACTTGCCGCAGCCGGACTCCCCGACCAGCCCGTACGTGGCGCCGCGCGGCACGGTGAGCGAGACGCCGTCCACGGCCTTCACGTGCCCCACCGTGCGGTCGAAGAAGACGCCCTTCCTGATCGGGAAGTGGACCTTCAGGTCCTCCACCCGCAGCAGGTCGTCCTGGCCGGCGGTCGGGACGGCGGTCATCGGGCGGCTCCGGAGGCGGTGGCGCCCGACGGCGCGGACGGGTGCTCGAGCGGGTGGCGGCAGCGCAGCTCCCGGCCGGGGCCGTCCGGGACCAGGGGCACGGTGCTGCCCGACACCTCGGTCAGGCAGTCGTCCTGGGCGTTGTCGCAGCGCGGGGCGAAGGCGCACCCCTCCGACCACGGGATGGCGTCGCGGGCCGAGCCGCGGATGGGCGTGAGGGGGGCGCCGCGGGTGGAGTCCAGCCGCGGCACCGAGGCGAGCAGCCCGCCGGTGTAGGGCTGGCGGGGCCGGGTGAACAGGTCGTGCCGGTCCGCCGTCTCGATGATCTTGCCGGCGTACATGACGTGCACCCGGTCGCACAGCCCGGCGACCACGCCGAGGTCGTGGGTGATCATCACCAGCGCCGTCCCCGAGTCGACGACGAGCTCGCGCAGCAGCTCCAGGATCTGCGCCTGGATGGTGACGTCGAGCGCCGTCGTCGGCTCGTCGGCGATGAGCAGCCGCGGCGCGCAGGCCAGCGCCATCGCGATCAGCGCCCGCTGCCGCATGCCGCCGGAGAGCTGGTGCGGGTACTCCTTGAGCCGACGCCCCGGGTCGGGGATGCCGACCCGGTCGAGCAGCCGGGTGGCCTCGTCCCGCGCCTCGGCCTTGGACATCTCACGGTGCTCCAGCAGCACCTCGGTGACCTGGGTGCCGATCGGCACGGTGGGGTTGAGCGAGGAGAGCGGGTCCTGGAAGACCATGCCCATGTCGGCACCGCGCAGCCCGCGCAGCACGTGGTCGGGGGCGTCGACGAGGTCGTTGCCGTCGAAGCGGACCGAGCCGGTCACCTCGACGCCGCGCCGCGGCAGCAGACCCATGATCGCCAGCGAGGTGACCGACTTGCCGCAGCCGGACTCCCCCACCAGCCCGATCGTCTCGCCGGGCGCCACCGAGAAGCTGACGCCGTCGACCGCGCGGGTCGGCTGCTCCCCGCGGCGGGTGAACCGGACGGCGAGGTCCTCCACCTCGAGCACCGGTGCCTGCACGGGGCTCACCTCCGGAACTTCGGGTCGAGGGCCTCGCGCAGGCGCTCACCGAGCAGCGTGAAGCCGAGCGCGACGACGATGATGCACAGCGCCGGCCAGACCGCCAGCGCCGGTCGGATGGACAGGAAGTCCTGGGCGTTGGCCAGCATCGCCCCCCACTCGGGACGGGCGATGTCCGGGTCGCCCAGGCCGAGGTAGGAGAGCGCGGCGGCCTCGATGATCGCCGTCGCCAGGGACAGCGTCGCCTGGACGATGACCGGCGACAGCGAGTTCGGCAGCACGTGCCCGAACACGATGCGGCCCTTCTTCACGCCCAGCGCCCGCGCCGCGACGGCGTAGTCGCTGCCGCGCTGGGCCAGCATGGAGCCGCGCAGCAACCGGGCGAAGATCGGCACCTGGACGACGGCGATGGCGATCATCAGCGCGTACTGGTTCTGCCCGAGCAGCACCGAGATGGTGATCGCCATGAGCAGGCCGGGGATGGACAGGAGGATGTCGACGAACCGCATGACCGCGGTGTCCACCCAGCCGCCGAACGCGCCGGCCAGCACCCCCAGGGCCATCCCGACCACCAGGCCGAGCACGGTGGACACCACACCGATGAGCAGCGACTGCCGCGAGCCGTAGATCAACCGGGAGAGCAGGTCGCGGCCGAGGTTGTCCACCCCGAGGGGGAAGCCCTCCTGGGGCCCCGGGATGGTGCCGGGCCGGATCTCCGACAGCAGGTACTGGGTGACCGGGTCCTTCGGCGCCAGCAGCGGCGCGAACGCGGCCACGACGAGGAAGACGAGCACGATGACCGCGCCGGTGATGGCCACCGGGTCCCGCCGCAGCCGGCGGAACGCACTGCGGGTGAGCGAGAGCCCGGCCTCACCCTCGGGCAGCTGCCCGGCCCGCGCCGCGAGCGCGTCGATGCGCTCGCGCTTGTAGTCCCCGAGAGCGGTCATCGGACCCTCACCCTCGGGTCGAGCAGGCCGTAGGAGATGTCGACCAGCAGGTTCACCAGCACGTAGACGACGGCGAGCATGAGGATAAAGCCCTGCAGCACGGCGAAGTCCCGGAGCCTGATCGCGTCGTACAGCGTCGAGCCGACCCCGCCGAACGCGAACACGGTCTCGGTCAGCACCGCCCCGGACAGCAGCAGCCCGGTCTGCAGGCCGATCGTCGTCGAGACGGGCAGCAGCGCGTTGCGGACGATGTGGCGGCGGCGCACCGTCGCCATCGCCAGGCCCTTGGCGTTCGCCGTCCGCACGTAGTCCTCGTTCACCACGTCCAGGACCGAGGCCCGGGTGATCCGGACGATGATCGCCAGGGGGATCGTGCCCAGTGCGATCGCCGGGAGCACCAGGTGCGTCAGGGCGTCCCAGGCGGCGTCCCACTCGCGGGTCAGCAGGCCGTCCAGCACGTAGAAGTTCGTGACGCGGGTGGCGTCGATGCGCACGTCCTGGCGACCGGACCCCGGCAGCCAGCCGAGCTCGACGGCGAACAGCAGCCGGAGCAGGTAGGCCAGGAAGAACACGGGGATCGCGACGCCGATGAGCGAGCCGATCACGGACGCCGAGTCGAGGAAGCTGCCGTGCCGGCGGGCGGCGAGGTAGCCCAGCGGGATGCCGACGCCGATGGCGAAGACCATCGCCAGGACGGTCAGCTCGATGGTGCCGGGGAACCGCTCGAGGAAGACGTCGGTGACCGGCCGGCCGTACTGCGTGGAGTTGCCGAAGTCGAGCTGGACGGCCCGCCCCAGGAAGCGGAAGTACTGGACGTAGAGCGGCTCGTCCAGGCCGAAGAGCTCGTTGTACTGGGCGATCGCCTCGGGGGTGGCGCGCTCACCGAGGGCCGCCTGCGCCGGCCCTCCGGGCAGCGCGCGCAGCCAGGCGAAGAGGAGGACGGACAGCCCCAGCAGGATCGGGATCAGCTGGAGGAGCCGCCGGACGATGAAGCGGAGCACGCGCTCGGACCAGCCTTTCCGGACACCGCTGTCCTACACCGGACGGTCGGCCGCGCCGGCGGTGGCGTCGCTGCCACCACCGGCGCGGCCGGGGAGATCCCTGCTCAGTCCTGCAGCGAGACCGTCGAGAAGTCCTCCGCGGTCAGCGGGCTGGGCTCGAGGCCCTGGACGTTCTCCGCCACCACGAGCGCCGGCGGCGAGTGCGAGATCGGCACGGCCGGGAGGTACTCCTTGATCAGGCGGTTCGCCTCCTGGTAGAGCTCGGTCCGGTTGGCCGGGTCGGGCTCGGCGTCGGCCTCGGCCAGCGCGGCGAAGATCTCCGGGGCGCTGAACGCGCCGAACTCCGCGGACGCCTGGTTGTTCTGGTCCTCGGCGAAGAAGGTGCCGATGAAGTTGTAGGCGTCGTTGTAGTCACCGGTCCAGCCGAGCAGGTGGATGTCGGCCTGGCCGGCCTGCACCGCCTGGAGGTAGTCCGGGTTCCACTGCAGGGCGACCGGCTCGATGGTCAGGCCCACCTCCTGCAGGTCCTCGGCGATCACCTGGAACATCGCGGCCGGGTCCGGCAGGTAGGGCCGGCTGACGTCGGTCGGGTAGTAGAACCGCAGCGTGGTGCCGGCGGCGCCGGCCTCCTCGAGCAGCTGGCGGGCCCGCTCCGGGTCGTACTCGTAGGTCGGCACGTCCTCGGCCCAGCCGTCGACCGACGGCGGCATGAAGTTCGTCGCCACCTCGGAGCCCTCGGGGAGCAGCGAGTTCACGATGGTCTCGCGGTCGATCGCGTGCGCGATCGCCTGGCGCACCCGCTCGTCCTGCAGCGCCGGGTTGGCGCTCGTGCCGGGCACGTTCCCGCCGTTGAAGCCCAGGTAGAGGATGTTGAACGGGTCGCGGACGAGGACCTGGAAGCCCTCGCTCTCGAGGGTCTGGTAGTCGGCGGGCGAGACGAAGTCGTACCCGTCGATGGTGCCCGCCTGCAGCTCCTGCCGGCGGGTGTTCCCCTCGGGGATGGTGCGGAAGATGATCCTGTCGAGCAGCGCCGGCTCGCCCCAGTAGTCCTCGTTGCGGACGATGGTGACCTCGCCGTTGCCCCGGTCCCAGCTGTCGAAGCGGAAGGGACCGGTGCCGGTCGGGTGCTCGAGGGCGTACTCGGTGTAGCTGATCGCGTCCTCGGAGCCGGACAGGTTGTCCGCGTCGTACTCCTGCAGGGCCGTGGGGCTCTGGATGGAGAACGCCGGCAGCGACAGCGCGGCGGGGATCTTGCTGGTCACCTGGTTGAAGGTGATCACCGCGGTGTTCTCGTCGACGGCCTCGCAGCCCTCGTAGATGCCGGGGTTGTCGCTGTCGGCGAAGCCGCCGAACACGGCCTGGTAGTAGTACGTGGCGCTCGGGCTCTGGGCCAGGCCGGTGAAGTTGTGCCAGCGGTCGAAGTTGAAGCAGACCGCCTCGGCGTTGAAGTCCGTGCCGTCGTGGAACTGCACGCCCTCGCGCAGGTTGAACGTGTACTCCAGCCCGTCCTCGCTGACCTCCCAGTCCTCGGCCAGCGCCGGGACCAGCTCGGTCGTGCCGGGCTCGTTGGTGAGCAGGCCCTCGTGGATCTGGCGGGCGATCCGGAACGTCTCGCCGTCGCTGGCGAAGGCCGGGTCGAACATGGCGGGGTCGCCGGCGGCGCCGAAGACGAGCGTGCCGCCGGAGGCGGCGGTCTCCCCGCCGCCGCCCTCCTCGGTGTCCCGGTCGCTCGAAGCGCAGGCCGAGAGGGTGACTGCGGTGAGCGCGGCCGCGGACGCGGCGAGCGCTCGAGTGGTACGACGACGTGTCATCGCGGAAGACCTGCCTCCTCGGCCACGGCGGGCCGGACGAGTTCCGGACGTGGGGCCCGCGGACGCTAGAGGGTCCGCGGAACGCCTGGGAACCCTAGGCGGCGGCCGTCGCCCCCGGGCAGTGCCGGTCGTCCATCGACACCAAGCCGTGACCTACGCGAGCTGCTGGAACGGCCCAGCTGCAGGGTGGAGGGCAGCGGGGTTTCTTCAGGCGTCGATGCGGCGGCGACCCTCGAACGCCCGCCCGAGGGTGACCTCGTCGGCGTACTCGAGGTCACCGCCCACCGGCAGGCCGCTGGCCAGCCGCGACACGGCCAGCCCCATCGGGCCGACCAGCCGCGCCAGGTAGGCCGCCGTCGCCTCGCCCTCCAGGTTGGGGTCGGTGGCGATGATCAGCTCCTTGACGGTGCCGTCCATCAGGCGGCTCATGAGCTCCTTGACCCGGAGGTCGTCCGGGCCCACGCCGTCGATCGGGCTGATCGCCCCGCCGAGCACGTGGTAGCGGCCGCGGAACTCGCGGGTGCGCTCGATGGCGACGACGTCCTTGGGCTCCTCGACGACGCACAGCACGTCCTCGGTGCGGCGCGGGTCGCGGCAGATGCGGCACTGCTCGGCCTCGGCGACGTTGTAGCAGGTCACGCAGAACCGGACCGACTCCTGCACCCGCGTCAGGGCGGCCACCAGCCGGCCGACGTCGGCCGACTCGGCCGACAGCAGGTGGAAGGCGATGCGCTGGGCGCTCTTGGGCCCCACGCCGGGCAGGCGACCGAGCTCGTCGATCAGGTCCTGGACGGCACCCTCGTACACGGTGCTCCTCGGGTTGCGAAGTGGATCGGGCGGGCGCGCCCGATCAGAGGCCCGGCAGCCCCAGGCCGCCGCCGCCGAGGCCGCCGGCGAGCGGCCCCATCCGGCTGGCGGTCAGCTCGTCCGCCGCGCGCTTGGCGTCCCGGACGGCGGCGACGACGAGGTCCTGCAGGGTCTCCAGGTCGTCCGGGTCGACGGCGGCCGGTGCGATGGTGAGCGCGGTGAGGTCGCCGTCACCGGTCATCGTCGCCGAGACCAGCCCGCCACCGGCGGTGCCGGTGACCTCCGTGGCCGCCAGCTCCTGCTGGGCGGCGGCGAGCTGCTGCTGCATCTGCTGCGCCTGCTTCATCAGCTGCGACAGGTCGGGCTGCTGGCCTCCGGGGAACATGCCACGAGAGTAGGCCGCGGGTGCGACAGGTGAGGGCGCGCCGCCGCGTCCTGCGCGTCGCACCGCTGCCCCGGGGGCGCGGCGCGTCCCTGCGAGCGGCCCCGTCAGCCGTCGAGCGGCCGGGCGCCGAGCTGGGCACGCAGCAGCTGCAGGGCCGCCTGCTCCTGGTCGACGACCGGTCCGGGCTCGGCGCCTCCCCCGTCGGTCCCCTCCGCGGCGCGCTCGGCCATGAGCTCGCGTGCCTCGGCGGCCTCGGCGGCGCGCGCCGCCTCCCGAGCCGCCTCGGGCGCGACCGCGCGGGCACCGGCGGCAGCCGGCCCGGCGCCGTCGACGACGGCGTCGATGCGCCAGCGCACCCCGAGCAGCTCGTTGAGCGCCTGCCGGACGATCTCCCGGTTGAGGTCGTCGTTCATCCGGCGGGCCAGCGCGGGCGAGGAGGTCGACAGGACGAGCACGCCGTTGGCCAGCTGGTGCACCTGGAAGCTGTTCAGCAGCGCCTCGGTGGTGCGCTTGTGCTTCTTGACGATGGCGAGCAGCTCGGGCCACACCCGGCGGACGTCGGTCGTGGTCAGCTCCCCCTCGCCGGCCGGCTCCTCGGGGTTGGCCGACACCACGGGCGTCGGCTCGCCCCCGCGCGGGGCGGGCGAGGACTCGGCGGCGGCTCGGGGCGGCGACGCCGGCGGGCGCGGCTGCTCGACCCGGGTGGCCGCGGCCCGGACGGCGGCCGGCTGCGCCGGGTGCGGCCAGTCCTCGTC